>JADKJV010000007.1 GCA_016720825.1 Chitinophagaceae bacterium
TTGCGCTGAAGCTTCAGCATAGGCGCACGGCGGGCAGGCAAAGAGCACTAAGAAAGACACAAAGCACACAAGGGTAACACCTTTGTGTGCTTTGTATAATCTTTGTGTACTTCGTGGTAAAAAAACAAGTCACTCTTTTTTAAACACCGATAAAAAATATAACGGCTTTCCGTTTGTATCAAATCCTTCCGGATATCCATCTCCCTTCAGGTTATAACAAACACTCAGCTGTCCGTTCTCCACTTTATATATCGCCGTGAAGTGTTTTCCTTTATTAACCCCTTCCCTTCCGTAGATATCCATTTTTTGTCCGTTGTATTCCACCACTCCCTTATCTACGCTCTCAGCAATAACAGTATAATTGCTGTCGAGGATAATCAGTTTCTGCGTTTCATAAATGGCTTTGGGGAAAGCCTTCCCGCCCATTTCCTGCTGGATAGGAATCCAGGTACCGTTTAAAGGGTTGGGTTTTGAAGTTGATTTTTTAGTGCTGGCGCAACTGATCAGGGTTGCGGCGAGGAAATAAAATAAGAGGCGCATGGTTTTTGTTTGACTGAAAGTAAAAAATGTTTCTGTCAATTCATAACCCAGTTAGGCGGGATTTTACCACAAAGTGCACAAAGGAATACACAAAGTTCACAAGGTTAAACTCTTTGTGGCCTTTCTTTGCCCGCCGTAGCGCAGCGCAGGCGGGGGTATTTCTTTGTGAACCTTGTGGTTAATATAAATGCAAAACCACAGAGGACACAGAGTACGGCACAACTTGTCCCGCCTTTGCGGGAGAGTACACAGTGTCAAAATTCTGGATGACGCTTCAATCCATTCATACGCTTCAATCTTTAGGGTAAAGCAGCTTTAGCTGCTACTCTGTGTCCCATTCGGGTAATGGCAGAGAGGAAATGTCCTATTCGCTAAGAATATTCAATAAATCACGAAAAACTCTGTGGTAGATTGCATTTTTAATTAAAAACATACCCCACTCCAAATGTCACCGGTATCATATACCCATTATTCTGCGGGAATAAATTCCCATTCGAATAATGCGCTATCCGCGCCGACAGGTTCAGGTTCTTTTTCTTCCCGGCAAAAACACCAAATCCCATGATATCCTGGAATGTGAAGTTTTCACCGGTCAGATTACCGTCCACTTTTGTTGTTGAGATAAAGGTAGGTCCCGCCACAGAATATTCCCCGTAAAAATCAAGCGCCTGGGAACGCAGTATCGTAAAACGGAAGATGGGAAATGCGGATATCGTAACAGTCGTTGTATTATCACGGCGGCTTTTCCAGACTCCAAAACCGGCAGACCAGTCGAGCGCGAATACTTTTTTCGCATGGAAAATATTGCGCTGGTAATTCAGTGTAAAGCCATGTTTCACTTTCACTTCACCGCCCCAGAAAATGGGAACAGCACCCTGGGATACAAATTTATTCACGCCATAGCCCATGCTGCTGGTGGCAAAGCCTGCGGTAATGATTTGCTTCGGGAAATTATATCCGGCTGCACGCGCTTTCGCTGCTTTTTCAGCCGGTAATTCACGCATGTTATAATTAAACCCGGCAGAGATAAAATTAGTAGACGGCTGGAGTTCCCTGTCGTTGGATGGTGAATGGACCCAGCCCGCCTGTAAATCCCATTTCTTATTTACATGATAACGTAATTGTGCACCAAACTCCCCGGTTGAATACGTGGCATGCCTGACCACATACTGGTTATTCACTTCAAAACCCCTTCGCATCATCAGCACCAGACCGCCTTCCAGATTCAGGCTCAGGTTTTTGTTAATCGGTAAATTCCCTGTCAGTGTTAATCCTGCCAGGTTCATCCACACGGTGTGTTTCTGGTTATCATCATTGATGCTGTTAAACTCCACCCATCCCACCGGCCGCATATAACTGATTTGCGCGCCAAAAAATTTATTGAACTGGTGGCCATATAATATAATCCGTACTGCTGCATGGGGCACATTTACAGCGCCCACTTTATTCCCCGGCTGCAATTGCATCGCAGAGAATTTATAATTGATGGAACCAATATTCACCCCGAAATAAGAATTGCGGAGAATGGGCGGATACTGCACACGGTTATCCTGGGCATTTAAAAAACAGGGGGAGATAATCAATAATATAACTATCCATCTAAAACTCCGGGAGGCAGCAATCATGAAAAATCGTTGGTTTTGTGCGGTAAATTAAACAATCAGATCTTTCAATTGGTAATTTTTATTGAGCACCAGTAGTTTTGTAAGACAACCCTTAGCAATCCGCCCATATAAATGATCCATCTGCAATACCCTTGCAGGGTAAACACTGCACATCCGGATGGCTTCTTCCCATTCTAAACCAGCCTTTTCCACCAGGTTATGAGCCGCCTGCAGCATCGTCAATGCCGATCCGCTCAATATCCCGCCCGACTCAAATTTGTCCCCCGCGGGCTGGTGCGGGTAATACCCCTCATGGCTTTCCGTTACCGCATCGGTAATTACAAATAACCGCTCACCCATGATCTTTTTGGCAATACGTATCGCGGCATAATCCACATGGTGGCCATCCGGAATTATACTGGCCATGACTGACGGATGATCCATCACCGCACCAACCATACCCGGTGCCCGGTGCTGCAAAGCACTCATGGCATTATACAGATGGGTAACTGTTGTAAATCCGTGATCAAAGGCCTGCATGGCTTCCGCATAACTTGCATTGCTGTGTCCCGCAGAACAAATCACACCATAAGAACGGATCAGATCTACCACTTCCCGGCTGCATTGCTCGGGCGCAAGGGTGATCATCCGGATTACATCTTTTCCATAGTCTAGTATTTCCTTCACTTCTTTCAACGATGGCTGATGTATCAGGGCTTCTATATGTGCCCCTCTTTTTACAGGATTAATCCATGGTCCCTCAAGATGTATCCCGGCAATGCCTTCTCCGCCGGTTGCCATGTAATCCCTCACCGCATCAATACATTTTTCCATGCATGCCCGGGTGTTTGTGGCAATCGTTGGCAGGCTGAGCCAGGCACCTCCTGCACCGGAATAATCGCGGATCACCTCCAGTGTCTTTGTATCCGGGTACACGGCCAGTAACCTGCCGGCAGCACCATACAGTTGTATGTCAATAAACGCCGGGCAAAGGATATCATCCGGGTAATCAAGCGTCAGGGATTCTGCAGGAATATCGCTGCGGGGAATAATATCTGTTATGATGCCATCTGATACAACCAAACAGTGATCATTAAGCCATTGTTCCCCCGTAAAGATCCTCCCCGCGGATATGATTTTCTGGCTTTTATGGTTCATGGGGTTAAAGTTAAGTGCTGGGGACAATTCAACCGCAGTCAGCCTATACTGCTCTTTTTATTTGTAATTTTAACTAACTAAGTTCCCCCTCCATGAAATCTCCCTTAATTGCTTTTTATAAGATAGTATCAGCAAGCTTTCTGGCTCTCCTTTTAGCCGGTGGCATCCAGGCCCAGACCAAAGAACAAATCCTGCACGAAATGAATTCACTGGTGGTGAATACCGTGATGGACGACCTGTTCACGCCGCCCGTTTCCAGCAGGATCTATTGCTATCCCAATATTGCTTTTTATGAATGTCTCCGCCAGGATTCATCCTCTTTGCCCTCACTGGAGGGAAAACTAAACGGGTTAACAGAAATCCCATTTGAAAACGAACCAGTGGATCATTTTATCTCCGGAGTAATTGCATTCACTTACGTAGCCCAGAGTCTTGTCGGATCAGAATATAAAATTGAAAACTGGCGGACGCATTTTGCCGATTCAACACGGAATGTTACTGATACTGATTTTTTCAACGCCTCTTTTAATTATGGCAAAACAGTGGCTGATACCATAATCGCCTGGGTGAAACGCGACAACTATGCACAAACAAGGGGCATGAGCCGTTTTGTGCTCAGCCATAAACCCGGCACCTGGATTCCCACACCATTGGAATATGCCCAGGCTTTAGAGCCCAACTGGAAACTGATCCGCCCAATGACACTGAGCAAACCTGACCAGTTTTCACCTGCCAAAAAACTGGTTTACTCACCTTCGCGCAGCTCCGAATTTTTCAAAAACGTGATGGAAGTATATAAAATCCGCAAGAACCTTGACAGTAACAAGACCGCTATCGCCTGGTACTGGGATGATAATCCGAATATTTCAGTCGAAGAAGGCCACCTGATGTATTTCATCCATAAAATTTCACCCGCAGGCCATTGGATCATGATTACCCGCCAGGCATGCCTGGAAAAAAATGTTTCTGTAGCAAAAGCATCTCAGGCATATACACTGGCTTCCATTGCCATGTTTGATGCATTCATTTCATGCTGGTATGAAAAATATACCACCAATTTAATCAGACCCATCAGCATCATCAACCAGCAGGTGGATCAAAAATGGACACCCCTGATCCAAACACCACCATTCCCTGAATTCAGCAGCGGGCACGCTGTTTTATCTAATGCAGCCGCAACTGTACTGACACATATTTTCGGGGACAATTACCAGTTTACAGATAATACTGAAATTCCTTTTGGTATTAAGCCCAGGACATTCAGCTCTTTCCTGAAAGCTTCGGAAGAAACATCCTGGAGCCGTGTGTATGGGGGAATCCATTATCCGGAAACCTGCAGGATCAGCATTACCCAGGGAAAACAAATTGGCAGCCATGTATTGAATACCTGCCTGCCTCCCGCGACGACGGATAAATAAATAGTATGCGAAACATGAACCCGCGACTGGCTGTGCTATGCATAGCCTGCCAGATTTTTTTATACTCCAACGCACAGCAGCCGAAACTTTTCAGCAGCCTGCCCGGTGAACAAACCGGTATACATTTCAACAACGAACTGTACGAAGACGACCGGATCAATTACTACAGCTGGGAATACCTCTACATTGGCGCTGGCGTGGCCGTAGGTGATATTAATAATGACGGCCTCCAGGATATTTACTTCAGCTCCACGACCGGCTATTGCAAACTATACCTGAACATGGGGAACCTGCAGTTCCGGGATATTACCGATCCGGCAGGCGTGAATGGCGGGCTCGGTGTAAAAACCGGCGTCACCATGGTTGACTTTAACTATGATGGCTGGATGGATATTTTCGTTTGTAAGTCGGGGCCTTTTACACCCCAGTACCGCGAAAAGCTTTTATATATCAATAACCAGAACGGCACTTTTACAGAAAGCGCCAAAAAATACGGACTGAATGATGCCAGCTTCAGCACCCAGTCTTATTTTTTTGATTATGACAATGACGGCGACCTCGATGTGTTTTTCCTGAATCATCCCAATGAGTTTGTAACATCCATGCAGGTAAACGCCACGATGGTAAACAATAAGATGAAACTCATTGATGACACGGCAAGGACCTACGTAAGCCACCAGCTTTTGAAAACCGCGGGGGGCATTATTATGAAGTCAGCAAAAAAGCCGGCATCTCCACTTATGCATTCGGTCTCAGTGCCTCTATCCATGATTTTAATAATGATGGCTGGCCGGATATTTATGTAGCTAATGATTTTAAAAAACCTGATCTTTTATATATCAATGACCACAAAGGCCATTTTACAGAAAAGCTCAGCTCTTACTTCGATCATATTTCACTCTCGTCCATGGGCTCTGACGTCAGCGACATCAACAACGACGGACTGGAAGACCTCTTTGTAGCGGACATGGCTATAGCTGAACCTGTCAGGCAGAAACAACTTTTTATCCCTCACCTGAATTATGACAAATTCCAGCTGATGCTGGAATACAATCTGTATACCCAGTACCCGCATAACGTGCTTCAGTTAAATAATGGCAATGGCCATTTTTCTGAAATCGCCTACCATGCCGGTATTGCGGAAACCGACTGGAGCTGGGCCCCGCTGATTGCTGATTTTGACAATGATGGCTGGCGGGATTTTTATATCACTAATGGTTTACGCAGGGATATTACCGACTGGGATTACAAGGAATTTGTACTCGATTCTATTAAAAATGAAATGGCCCGCGGCCATAAAGTGGATATTGCGGAATGGTTTAAACTGATTCCTTCCACGCGGGTGCAGAATTATTTCTACCACAATAATGGCAGTCTTGAATTTGAAGATTACTCCAAAACCTGGACGGATGCCAAACCTTCCTTCTCTAATAGTGCGGCCTGGGCTGACCTGGACAATGACGGCGACCTTGATATTGTTGTAAGCAACGTAAGTGACGAAGCTTTTATCCTGAAGAACAATGAACGGGAACTGTTGCATCATCATTATATGCGTTTCCGTTTCCTGCGGAATAAATTCAGTGAGCAGGAATTATATGGCGCCAAAGTATTGCTGACAAATGCACAGGGAAAAATCCAGCTGCAGCATTACCAGCCACAACGGGGATATATGTCAACGATGGAGCATTTCCTGCATTTTGGCCTGGGCAATGATTCACTGATCAGCCAGGCGGAAATCATCTTCCCTTCAGGTAAACATATTGTTTATGAAAACCTGAAAGCCGACCAGGTGATGACCATTTATGAATCTGATGCAGTAGCCATGCCTCCGCCACCACCGCCGGCACAGCCGTTGTTTACTAATATCACAGCCTCCAAAAAAATCAGCTACACGCACCGCGAAAATGATTTTATTGATTTCAAACGCGAGCCGCTGATCCCCTATAAATGCAGCCGCAAAGGACCTTTCTATGCAAAGGGGGATGTAAATGGCGATGGCCGTGAGGATATTTTCATTGGTGGTGCTGCCGGCAATGAAGGTTCACTGATTTTACAAAATGCAGATGGCAGTTTTACTGCTAAACCAGCACCGGCATTTACTAAAGACAAAGCTTTAGAAGATGGCGGTGCCGTTTTCTTTGACGCCGATGGTGATAAAGACATGGATCTATATGTTGCCAGCGGCGGTGCTGAATTCCTTGCGGGCAGCCCGCAATACCAGGACCGCCTTTACATCAATGACGGTAAAGGGAATTTCACCAAATCCGCCAATGCATTGCCCAAAGAATTTAATAACAACACTTATGTGCTTGCACTGGACTATGACGGTGACGGCGATCTGGATATTTTTTCAGGCGCCGGCGTAAAACCCGGGCAATTCCCCAGGCATGATAACAACATGCTCCTGCAAAACAATAAAGGGATTTTTACAGATGTTACAAACGACGTGGCTCCTGAATTAACATCAACCGGGCTGGTGAACTATGCAGCGTGGTCCGATGTGGATGGCGATCAAAAACCCGAACTGTTACTGGCCGGTGAGTGGATGCCGCTGATGATTTATAAAATGCAGGATGGCAAACTCACATTAACCGATGCGGACGTTACGGTAAAAAACAACGGCGGTAATGCTACCATGAAACTCAGTGCTATCAAAGGCTGGTGGTACAGCCTGCGCGTGGCTGATGTAAATGGCGATGGCAAACCCGGATATCATTGCCGGAAACCGCGGTACCAACTCACGCATCTGTGCAAAATTGAATGAGCCCTGTTTGGTGTATGCCAAAGATTTTGACGGCAACGGCAGCTATGATGCGGTACTTGGGTTTTATATTGAAGGCAAACCTTATCCCATGTATCACCGCGACCAGCTGATTGACCAGATGCCGATGATGCGCAAGAAATTTTACCGCTATCGCTTATACGCAGGCACCACCATGGATAAACTCTTCACACCTGAACAGCAAAAAGGCATGGATACATATTCTGCAAATTGTTTTGAATCCGGTGTGTTTATCAATGACGGCAACAACCATTACCATTTTGAAGCTTTCCCGGATGAGGGCCAGTTTTCAAATATCAGTGATTTTTATACCGGTGATTTTGACAAAGATGGCCACCTGGACATTATCGCTGCAGGGAATTCCAAAGATCCTGAAATCGGGACCGGGGATTATGATGCAATGGCAGTGATGCTGCTGAAAGGGGATGGAACGGGGAAATTTAAAGCAGATTTTATGTCAGGGTTGAATGAGCGGGGGGAAGTGCGGAAAATGGTGGCGGTGGGGGATAGAATCATTCTTCTTAAGAACAATAATAGTGCGGTTGTGTATAGTCTTAAAAAGTAATTTTTTTTAACCACAAGGTGCACAAAGAAATACACTAAGTTCACAAAGAGTTTACCCTTGTGAGCTTAGTGTATTTCTTTGTGTACTTAGTGGTAAAATGTATTTACCCCACAAATCTATACCCCACCCCTTTTATCGTTATTATTTCCAGAGTAGGATCTTCTTTTATATAAGACCGCAGTTTGGTTATATACACATCCAGGTTCCTGCTGTTAAAGAAAGAATCATTCCCCCACAGTAAATTCAGTATTTCCCTTCTGTCGATGATCTGCTCCCTGTTTTCACAAAGCAGCCTTAGCAGTTCTGATTCCCGGAAAGAAAGTTTTTTTTCGTCTTTGCCATGGGTCAATACCTGCCTGTTCGTCTGGAACTGGTACTGGCCAATGGTATGCGTACTGCCGGTTGATTTGGCGGCGCCGGATTCTGATTTCTTTTTCAGCAGGTTTTCAATCCGCACAATCAGTTCTTCCATGCTGAAGGGTTTGCGGATGTAATCATTCCCGCCGGTTTTGAATCCTTTTACCACATCTTCGGTTTGCACTTTGGCGGTAAGGAATATGATTGGCACTTCAGCATCCACCGCCCTGATTTCATCGGCAATGGTAAAACCATCTTTATTGGGCAGCATGATATCAAGCACACAGATATCCGGTTTTGTTTTTTTGAACAAGGCCAGCACCTTGGCGCCATCATCTTCCATGATCACTTCGTATCCGCGGGTTTGCAGGCTTTCCCTGACGATTTTCCCCAGGAAAAGTTCATCTTCCACATATAAAACCTTGCTGTTACTCATGCTTGGTATTTTGGCAGGGTAAAAATAAAACAGGTTCCTGATTCTTCGCCGGGCTCAATCCGGATAGTTCCGCCGTGTTTGCGGATTACCTGTGCGGCATAGCTGAGCCCGAGTCCGTAGCCTTTGGCATTATGGGTATCCCCGTGTGGTACACGGAAAAACTTATCAAATATTTTCTCGCGGTATTCAGCAGGTATACCGATTCCGTTATCGCGGATGCTCATTTCCACGGTGTCGTTATCCCCTTTAATACGCATGCTGATTTTCGGCTCCCCTTTGCTGTATTTGAGCGCGTTGTCAAGCAGGTTAAAGATCACGCTGAGCAAATGCAGCTTGTCGCCGGAAACAATGGTATCGCCTTCCACAACCAGGTCAATGGTTGCTTTGTGTTTTTCAGTCTGCAGCCGCATGGAAGCAATAACTTCTTTCGCCACCAGATCCAGCTGCACAGGTTCAAAACGCAGGTCCATTTCTTTTTCTCAAACATGGAGAGCTTAAGTACTTTATCCACTAATAAGCTCAGTCGCTGCAGTTCATTGGCTGAAATATCGAGGTATTCCCTGGTTTTAGCCGGGTCATTCATCGCGTTGAAATTCTTCAGGGCTTCAATGGCCACGCCAACAGTCGCGATGGGTGTTTTCAGTTCATGTGTGATATTGCTGATGAATTCGTTTTTCAGTTCTGCCAGCCTGCGTTGTTTGAGCAGGTTCCGGTACAACATCACAAATGATAAAATGGTAATGCCTAATAATAAAACAGAAAAGATAATCGGCAGGCTGATTCTTTTCAGCAGGTAAGGAAACGAATTGCCCAGTTTCAGGCTATAGGTAACCGGGTGTGCAAAGCCGATGGTTATGGTGGTGGGAGAAGGCGATGACTCCTGCACATTGCTGTCGAGCCGGATAATATTAAACGGGATATTGATTTTCTGCTCCTGCAGGTTTTTTGCATACGCCTTGCTGATATCTGTTATTTTAATGGAATCCTGGAGGGAATCCACGCCGTACAGCAAATCAATGAACTGGTCTTCGCCCGGGCGTCCTGGCGGAAGGTTGTGCCGGATACGGAAAGAATCATGCCCGATATGCATATCCGTTTTTTCCATCGAAATCACCATACCCGCACGGGGTGGAAGTGCTTTCTTCAGCGAATCGAGTAGTTTATCACGGATGATATTAATTGTTGAAACAACTTCTGCTTTTCCGGGAATCCTGTTAGCAGGGCCGGTATTATCACTCCGGATGAAAACTTTTACTTCGCCTTTCCCTGAATCATTTGAAAACCCGCCCAGCCTGAATTTTTTAACCTGTAAATCACGCATGGCTTCACCGAATGCCATCTGGGTTTTGATATGGAGTGTTCTTTTCTCCCGGGTATAATTCTCCCCTAACCAGAAAACCTGGAAGCCTGTAATGGCGGCAAGCGTGATGCCCATCAGAAGTAGGAGCCAGCGGAGTTTTTTCATAATATCCCAACAAAGCTAATCCAATCCCGGGCTGGATACCAGCGTTTTTAACCTTTATTAACCTTAATGAAAGGTGGCTTAACTTGCCGCTCGCCGGGCAATAAATAGCTTTGGCCCTAAATTAAACAGTATGAAAAAAACAGGGATAGCACTTGGCCTGCTGCTGGCAGTATTTACCGTTAATGCCCAGCAGAAAGAAGGCAAAGTGACTTATGAGCGCGTTTCAAAAATGACAGCCAGGATTAATATTAATGGCGTAGAAAACGAAATGCCGCAAACGCGCAAAGAGAATTTTGAACTGAATTTCACACCTACACAAACATTATGGAAAGCCGGTGAAAATCCCGACGATGATATCCAGCAGAATGCCGGTGATGGCGGGGGTGGTTTCCGTATGCATATGGTTATAGCCGGTGGCAATGATGTTCTGTACACTAACCTGGAAACCGGCAAGAAAACCGAACGCCGTGAGTTTATGGATAAAACATTTATTGTAGACGACAGCATCAAGGCCCTTAAATGGAAAATGACTGGTGAAACACAGGTGATACTCGGTCACCCCTGTATGAAAGCAACGGCCACCAATATTTCCCAGCGCACTTCCATGACCTTGAATGATGGTAAAATGGAAAGAAAAGAAGTCAGCGATACTTCCAGCATCACTGCATGGTTTGCCACCGACATTCCTGTTTCAGCCGGACCGGCAGAATACCAGGGCCAGTTACCCGGACTGATCCTGCAGATGGATGTAGCCAATGGCCGGCAAACGTATATGGCCACTGCTATTTCTGAAAAAGCAGATGTTGCTTCCATCAAAGAACCTGCAGGGAAAAAACATTATACGCCTGCTGAATTCAAGAAAGAAGTGAATAAGATGATGGAAGAAATGCAGCAGAATATGGGGGGAGGAAACCGGCAGATACGGATTAATTGATAATTGAAAATGGAGAATTGATAATGGAGAATTGGGCGTGTTGATTCGGAAATTCCATTTTGTTTGTATAGTCTAAATACAGACAGGCGTAATTTAACCACAAAGGGCACAAAGAGTAAACCTCTTTGTGCCCTTTGTTATTCTTTGTGCACCTTGTGGTTAAATTAAGCCAATCAGAATTTAAACTTTTCAAACAATGAGGACTTTACAAACTATCACGCCCAATTCTCCATTCTCCACTCTCCATTACCAATTGATTATCAACGTTCTGTAAATCAACTCCCTACATGCTCCAAGTCACCCATTTCGGCTGTTTCTTTCACTACCTTTTGTATATCTAATCAGATTGCTCACCTTAAAAGCGTTGGTTATGAAATACCTGCTTCTTTTCCTGGCTGCTTCCCTTTCACTTGCCGGAAGTGCGCAGCAATGGACCAAACAATACGATATGGTTGACGAATGCACCTGCGGATTGGCACTCGTTACCAAAAATGATAAACACGGTTTTGTTGACAAAGAAGGTAAACTCGTTGTGCCTTTGATTTACGATGATGCCCTTCACTACCAGGAAGGCATGGCCGCTGTAAAGAAAGACGGCAAATGGGGATATATTGATTCTACCGGTAAAGAAGTGGTACCGCATATTTACAGCGATGCCAATTCATTCACCGAAGGTTTAGCCGTTGTACTTAAAGGAGATAATTTCGGTTTTATTGACATGACCGGGAAAGTGGTCATCCCCTTCCTCTATGAAAACGCAAGCAGTTTTTCTGAAGGATTCGCTGCCGTAAATAAAAACGGGCTGTGGGGTTATGTAGATAAAAACGGCAAAGACGTTCTGCCCTTCAAATACAATTTTGCCGGTTCATTTTCTAACGGACAGGCTAAAGTGATGAAGGATGGAAAATGGTTTTTGATTGATACAACTGGTAAAAAAGTGGAAGAGCAATAAACGTGCTAACCGCTGATGAACAGTTTGCACGGGTTATGTTTTCGCTGTTGAAGCGAATCATAACCCGTGTTTTTTTATCTACCTTTAATAAAATCACGCTTATGAAAGGTTTCCGGTTGGCAGCTGCTGCATGCCTGTTCCTCATCTCAGCCTGTACATCTTCCAAACAAACTCAGCAAAGCAATAACAAACTAAACGCTGTTGACAGCCTTCCTAAAGCCATGTCTGAATTCCGTGCCGCATGGATAGCCACGGTAGCTAATATCAACTGGCCTTCCAAACCCGGATTATCATCTGAGCAACAGCAGCAGGAAGCGATCCAGCAACTTGATTTTCTCGCTGCACATAATTTCAATACCGCCATTTTGCAGGTACGCCCGCAGGCCGACGCTTTATATAAAAGCGATCTGGAACCCTGGAGTTATTTCCTCACCGGCAAACAGGGACAGGCGCCCAGTCCTTATTATGATCCGCTTGAATTCTGGGTGAAAGAAGCACACGCCCGGGGCATCGAACTGCATGTATGGCTGAACCCTTATCGCGCCCATCATAAAGAAGGAAAAGATATCAGTGATGAAAGTGTGGTGAAAAAACACCCCGACTGGGTGGTTTTCCTGAAAGATGGTTACTGGTGGATGGATCCTGCCATGAAAGCCGTACAGGATCACACCAATGATGTGATTATGGATATTGTAAAACGGTATGACATTGACGGTGTGCACATGGATGATTATTTCTACCCTTATCGCGAATACAATAAAGGAGCCGATTTCCCCGACAGTGTCAGCTGGACTCAATATAAAAACAGCGGTGGCAAACTGGCCCGCGACGACTGGCGCCGGGATGCGGTGAACACACTTATTGAAAGACTGTATAAAAATATCAAAGCAGAAAAGCCCTGGGTGAAATTCGGGCTCAGTCCTTTTGGCATCTGGCGGCCCGGTTTTCCGGAATCAGTGGAAGGATTTGATCAGTATGCCGTTTTATATGCTGATGCAAAGCTCTGGCTGAATAAAGGCTGGATAGATTATTTCTCCCCGCAGATTTACTGGACCATCAACAGTTATACCCGCAGTTTCCCGGTATTGCTTGGCTGGTGGGCTGGTGAAAACACCATGCATCGCCATCTCTGGCCCGGCATCAGTGTGGGCCGCGATACCACTGATAAAAACATAGACGAAACACTCAACCAGATTATGGTTGACCGTGGCATGCAGCCGCAAAGCATGGGTGTGATACACTGGAGCCTTTCATCTGTCATTAAAAACACGAGACTGGCTGATACACTATTAAAATCTGTTTATAAAAAACAAGCACTTGCCCCTGCCAGTCCCTGGCTCGACAATACACCGCCACCACAACCGTCATTTGAAATTCTTCCGTTGAATGACCAGCTGCAAATAAACTGGCAGAGTCCTGATGAGAAAGATGTTTTCCGCTGGGTGGTGTATTATCGCTATGGAAGCCGCTGGAATTACCGGATACTGAACCAGGCTGACCATAAACTTGAATTGAACAGGACGGAAGGAAGCGGGAATAATATCCGTCAATTAAAGGCTGTGATTGTAACAGCAGTAGACAGAACCGGCAATGAATCCTCTAAAAAAGTCATTGATATCAAATAACCGGCAGGAAGCATCAGAAGATTTAATCGATGAGCAAACACTATTTCGTAATTTTACAGCATGCAACCCGCTGACAGTATATTCCACTCCCTCCTCAATGAGGAAGTTTACAAGACAGGCCAGATTAAATCTTTCCCGGCTGATACAGTCATCCTGAACATGCATGCTTACGTGAAATCAATTCCCATTGTACTGTCGGGAAGCATCAAAGTGATTAAGACAGATGAAGACGGCCAGGAGATACTCCTTTATTATATCAAACCCGGGGAATCCTGCATTATGTCATTCCTCGCCGGGCTGCATAATGACACCAGCAAGATCAAAGCCGTCGTGGAGGAAGACGCTGAAGTGCTTCTGATACCCGTGAGTAAGGCCGGGGAATGGATCCGCGAATTCCCCGAATGGACCGATTTTATTTTCAACCTCTACCAGAAAAGATTTGAAGAACTGCTGGAAGTCGTAAACGCCGTTGCTTTTCAGAAAATGGATGCCCGTTTGCTGCAGCTCCTGCGGCAAAAGGCAGAACTTTTTGGCTCCAAAACCCTCAGCATCACCCATCAGCAACTCGCCGATGAAATGGGAACTGCCCGCGAAGCCGTCAGCCGCGTTCTCAAACAAATGGAAAAATCAGGGCTGATTACCCTCTCCCGTAACAAAATTTCACTTCTGTAACATTCGTCACAGAATTCCGTGTTGGCCCATTGTATTTTGCATGCAGTTTGAAAAACGCATACATGTTTTTCATTCCGTAATTCAGAATTCACTTAAACACTTAAACGATTTACAAACATGAAAAAGAACATGGGCTCTGCCGACCGCATCATCCGCATCGTGATCGCTGCCGTGATCGCTATTCTTTATTTCACCAACACATTGCTTACCGGAACACTGGGTTTAGTAGCACTGATCCTCGCTGGCGTTTTTGTACTGACCAGCCTTGTTAGCTTCTGCCCGCTTTATGCACCCTTTGGCATTAACACCTGCAAAACTAAAAACGCAGCTTAACACATTTCGAAAAAACCCGGTCCAACCCCTCATAAAACAATCTATCTCACCTTATTTAAAAACGACCACTATGCTGAGTACACTGAAGAACCTTTTTGGTATGGGAGCAAAAACAGATTTCGCCCTTTTAGTAAAAGAAGGAGCTGTTATTCTTGATGTGAGAAGCCCTGGGGAATACAAGGGCGGACATATCAAAGGTTCCATCAATATCCCTGTGGATCAACTCCGCAATAACCTGGGGAAACTGAAAGACAAGAACAAAACGATTATTACCTGCTGCGCTTCCGGAATGCGGAGCGCTTCAGCCAAAAACATTCTCCAGGCTGCCGGTTATCTCAATGTTCATAATGGGGGTGGCTGGTACAGCTTGCAACAAAAGGTTTAAGTGAAGGCCCTGATGAACATGAAAAAACCTCCCGATGAAAGTCGTGTAGGTTTTTGTTTACAAAACGGTGTCTGGTGTATTCTGAAAACACGGTAAACTAAGAATACTTGAGACGTTACCAGTTACCAGTTACCGGTTACCAGTAACAGGCAACTGGTAACTGGTAACTGGCAACCGGTAACTGGGGTAACAGACTACTGACAAACAACAACTCTTGCCCAAACGAGGGTCATACTACCCGGGCCGTTTTCGCGCTAACTTCCCATCTTACACAAATTCCGCACATACATGTCCCCGCAGTTGTTCAATATTCACGGGCTGAACGATTCCGAAGTCATCAGGTCAAGAGAAAAACATGGCCACAATAAGCTGGCTTTCAAAAAAGACAGCTGGTTTTTCAGTGCGCTTAAAAGCCTGGCCAAAGAGCCGATGGTTGTATTGCTGTTGGCAGCTGCTGTGCTTTATTTTATTACCGGTAAACCCGGGGAAGGAATATTCATGGCTTCTGCCATTGTGCTGGTGGCAACTATTTCTTTATACCAGGACTCCCGGAGCCGGAATGCCCTGCAAAAACTCCGTGATTTTACACGCCCGCATTGTAAAGTGATCCGCAATGGGCAGCTTCTTGAAATAATCAGTGAAGAACTGGTTGTCGGCGATAGTCTCATGATTGAAGAAGGAAGCATGGTGGCTGCAGATGGAATCATTGTCCACTCCAATGATTTTTCCGTAAACGAATCCATCCTGACCGGTGAATCCATGGCTGTATCTAAAAATGCAAACCAGGAAGATAACCGGGTGTTTATGGGTACCACGGTTGCAGGCGGACTGGCTATTGCCACCATAACTGCCACCGGTAATGACACCAAACTGGGAAGTATTGGGAGGAGTCTTTCTGAAATTAAAGAAGAAGATACCCCGCTGGAAAAGCAGATCAGCCATTTCGTGAAAAAAATGGTGATTGCGGGAGCTGTGGTTTTCCTGATAGTATGGGTGATTAACTATGTCAACACAGGGTATATTTTAGGAAGCCTGCTACTTGCCCTCACGCTTGCAATGAGTATCCTTCCTGAAGAAATCCCGGTTGCATTTACCACATTCATGGCCCTTGGTGCGCGCCGTCTGATGAAGATGGGCGTGGTAGTGAAACAAATGAAAACAGTGGAAACGCTGGGCAGTGCAACTGTTATCTGTACAGATAAAACGGGTACAATAACAGAAAACAGGATGAGCCTGGCCCGCGTATATCTTTTCAGCACCAATAAGATTTCAAATCCTGTTACCGATAAATCAGAAGAAGTAAAGCAACTGATCCGCATGTCCATGTTCTCCAGCGAACCCGTACCCTTCGATGCCATGGAAATCGCGCTGCACCAATCTTACATACAGGCACATTCCACAGATGAGCGCCCGTTGTATAAAATGATCCACGAGTATCCGCTGGAAGGCAAGCCACCCATGATGACACATATTTTCCAGAACAGTCAGGGCAACAGGATCATTGCGGCCAAAGGGGCTGCCGAAGCGCTGATCAATGTATCCGGACTTACCCCGCCTGAAATACTGAATGTGGAAGCGGCTGTAAAATCCCTGAGCCATGAAGGATTCAGGGTACTGGGCGTCGGTCAAACCGAATTCGCAGGAGATGCATTCCCGGAGAACCAGCATACATTCAAATTCCATTTTCTCGGGCTCGTGGCATTTTATGATCCTCCCAAAGAAAATATCCAGGCTGTTTTTGAAAAATTTTACAAAGCCGGTATCCAGGTTAAAATTGTAACCGGGGATAATGCTGCCACCACATCCACTATTGCCAGGCAAACCGGATTCATTGGTTATGAAAAAACAATGACCGGCGATGAACTGATGAAGCTGTCAGAAAAAGACCTGCTGGAAAAAGTAAAAGAAACGCAGGTTTTCACCAGGATGTATCCAGAAGCCAAGCTCAGAATTATAAATGCGCTGAAATCAAACAATGAAATTGTTGCCATGACCGGTGATGGTGTGAATGACGGTCCGGCACTCAAAGCTGCCCACATCGGGATTGCCATGGGCAAAAAAGGGTCTGAAATAGCCAAAGAAGCCGCATCACTGGTTTTACTGGATGATGATTTATCGGCTATGACGGATGCCGTTGCGATGGGTCGTAAGATTTATGATAACCTGAAAAAAGCGATACAGTATATTATTTCCATTCACATTCCAATTATCCTCACGGTATTTATTCCTTTGGCATTGGGCTGGATTTATCCCAATATTTTCACACCGATGCATGTCATTTTCCTCGAACTCATCATGGGCCCTACCTGTTCGGTGATCTATGAAAATGAGCCGATGGAAAAAAATACCATGAACCGCAATCCACGGCCTTTCACACATACCTTTTTTGAATGGCATGAACTGGCAACCAGTATTATCCAGGGCATTTGCATAGCAGGTGGTACGTTATTTATTTACCAGTATGCCGTACACCAGAACTTAGCAGAAAATGTAGTGCGGACTATGGTGTTCACCACACTTATTGCAGCAAATATTTTCCTGACACTTGTAAACCGCTCATTTTATTTTTCAATATTCACCACGCTGAAATATAAAAACAACCTGGTGTTGCTGATCATTGCCATTACTGTTGCATTAACCGGCGTGCTGGTCTTCGTTCATCCGTTGTCTGATTTCTTTGAGTTTGATGATATGAACGGGAAGCAGGTATTACTGAGTATTGCTGCCGGATTTATTTCTGTGATATGGTTTGAAGGGGTAAAATGGTTGAAGCGGCGCAAAAGCTGATTGTTTGAGAGTCTTTACCACATAGGAACATAGGCATTTTTTCAGGCGAACAATCCCTGCCTGCGGGTTATTAAGCTGATTTTTGTTAACTTAACATCTGTTGTTTTTCGCAGAATCTTATCAAATATCACATCACATCATTTGTTAATTCACTTCATACCATTATTTTAGCCAAAATTCCGGATCTGGCTGCCGATGATGAACGAGACCACTAAACATATTAAAAAAAGAAATTACGTTGACGAAGGTTCCGGCGAACCCATCATCCTGCTTTACGGTCTTTTCGGGTCCGTGAATAATTTCCGTTTCTGGTTGACCATCTCAAAAAGAATCACCGGGTGATCGTTCCTGTTTTCCCTTTTTATGAAATGGGCTTCACCGTTACCATTTTCTCCCTGACTAAATTCCTGCATGAACTGACGCTCGACCTGAAGCTGGATAAATTCCACCTGATGGGTAATTCCATGGGCGGTCATATTGCGCTGCTTTATATTCTCGAGCATCCCGAAAGAGTGGAATCATTAACCCTCAGCGGAAGTTCTGGTCTTTTTGAAAACGGAATGGGTGATAGTTTCCCTAAACGGAAGGAATACGACTACATCAAAAGGAAAACTGAGATTACTTTCTACAAACCAGAAACCGCCACCAAAGAATTAGTGGACGAAATCTATGCAATCGTAAACAGCCGCAAGGCCCTGCATATTCTATCGCTCGCCAAATCCACCATCCGCAATAACGTGGAGAAAGAACTCCACCGCATCCAGGCACCCTGCCTGCTGGTATGGGGCAAACAGGATGTGGTCACTCCCCCGCAAGTGGCTCATGATTTCAAAAGACTGATCCCACACGCTGAATTACACTGGATTGACGAATGTGGTCACGTACCCATGCTCGAAACCCCGGAGAAATTCAACGAAATCATTGACCATTTCCTCGAAAAAGTACCGATCCGGTAATCTTTAACATCTGTTACTGTTTGAAAGGCAGCCAGATAACCCTTCCGGGATTCCGTCATTCTCACAGATGAGTCATATCATCCCCCATCCCGTATTTTTATTGTTACTTTATACCTTCCATGAAAAAATGCCTGGTAACCATACTGGCCCTGATCTACCTGAGTACCTCCTCGGGAATGATCCTGCACATGCATGACTGCATGGGTAAAATGGTGAACTGGGGATTAACCCAATCCCACAGCAAAAAATGCCCGCGCGGCGGCATGGAAAGAACTGCACAGGAAGACTCCGGTTGCTGCCGGGATGAAAGCAAGTTTGTAAAAAACAATACGGACCAGGTCCAGGATGATTTTGCAACTCCTTCCATCCATGCATTTGCTGCACCCGCTGTTCTGTATCCCATTGTTTTAATTGAAAGATCAAATACAACTCCGGTATTCAACGTTCCCCAAACACATGCCCGCCCATATCAGCGGAACCGGCCATATATAAACAGATCTGCAGTTTCCTGATCTGATTGTTGTTTCATGCACATCCCGGCATACCGGGAGAATTTTTCTATTCAAAAAACATACTCATGAAACAGCTTAGTTTATTAATTATACTATTTATTTCCCTTCAGGTAAAAGCCCAAACCGATACAACCATCCATTTTAAAGTATTCGGTGTATGCGGACTTTGCAAGGAGCGTATTGAAACCACGGTTAAAGTCAAAGGGGTCAGCCAGGCTGATTGGGATGTGGATTCACATATCCTGGCTCTCACGTATAACCCCGCACAGGTTAAACTTGAAAAAATAAAAAAAATGATTCTCGGGGCAGGCCATGATCTCGAAGGCCGCAATGCTCCAGATAATATTTACGAAAAACTGCCCGCCTGCTGTCATTACCGCGATGAAGACCCGATGGGTGAAAAACAAATTGCAAACACTGAACCTGTATCAGGTGCTATCAAAGGCGTTGTGCTGGAAACAACCAGCAAGGGCGCTTTTACGCCGCTCAGCGGAGCAACTATCGTTTGGGCCGGCACGAGCAAAGGGGTGATGACCGACTCAGCGGGCGTGTTTACTACTCGGTTAATGCAGACGCCCATCAATTAGTAATCAGTTATACCGGCTACCAACCTGACACAATCAATATAACTGACCAGCAGGAACTGAAAATCATCCTGGCAAGCGGTAAGCAGCTCAAAGAAGTTACTGTTACAGCAAAACAACGATCAACCTATCTCTCCGCTTTGAATCCGATGCGCACGCAGATCATGACAGAAAAAGAATTATTCAAAGCGGCCTGCTGCAATCTCAGTGAGAGTTTTGAAACCAATCCTTCCGTTGATGTTTCGTATAATGATGCGGTAACGGGATCGAAACAAATCCAGTTACTCGGTCTTGCCGGCGCTTACACCCAGTTGCTGGTTGAGAATCTCACCGGACCACGTGGTATTGCAACACCACTTGGATTAAATTCCATTGCGGGGCCATGGATTGAATCTATCCAGCTTACCAAAGGCATTGGATCGGTGGCGAATGGTTATGAAAGTATCGCAGGGCAAATCAATGTGGAACTGAAGAAACCGGAGAACAGTGAAAAATTATATGCCAATGCATATATCAATTCCCAGGGAAAAACAGACCTGAACCTGAATCTCTCACATAAATGGGCGCAGAAATGGTCCACCGCTTTATTGCTGCACGATGATTTCCTCAGTAATAAGAGCATGGATGAAAACCGGGATGGTTTCCGTGATTTACCAACGGGCAACCAGTTCAGCATGATCAACCGCTGGAAATACGATAACGCGAAAGGCTTTCTCATGCAGTTTGGTTTTAAAATCCTGCACGATAACCGCACCGGCGGGGAAACAGGATTTGTTCCGGCAAAAGATAAACTCACCACCAACCATTACGGGCTTGGTATTGAAACCAGCCGCTATGAAGCCTTTGCCAAAATCGGCTATGTATTCCCTGAGAAAAAATACAAAAGCATCGGGCTGCAACTTTCCGCTATTCGCCATAAGCAGGATTCCTACTTCGGGCTTTCCGTGTACGATGCCCGACAGCAGAATTTTTATGCTAACCTGATTTACCAGTCCATTATCGGCAGTACTGTCCATAAATTCCGCACCGGTTTAAGTTTCCTGCATGATCATTATGACGAGTCGCTGAAAAGTAACCGTTATCTCCGTACAGAAAATATCCCCGGCTTTTTCGGAGAATACACGTTCACGCCTTCTGATAAATTTTCCATGATCGCTGGTATCCGTGGTGATAATCACAATCTCTTTGGTTTCTTCTTCACACCCCGTATTCACCTGCGCTACGAGCCGGTGAAAGGAACAACATTCCGCATGAGTGCCGGCCGCGGGCAGCGTACTGCCAGCATCTTCGCTGAAAATACCAGTGTATTGGTCAGTAACCGGCAGGTACAAATCATTGGCAGCAGCACCGGCAAGGCATACGGTCTTGATCCCGAAGTAGCCTGGAACAAAGGTGTCAGTCTCGACCAGAAAATGAAACTCTTTCACCGGGATGCAACGCTCAGCTTTGATTTTTTCCGCAACGATTTTAAACAGCAGGTGGTTGTCGATCTTGAAAACCCGCAGCTGGTTCGCTTTTACAATCTGACTGGCAAATCATATTCCAACAGCTTCCAGGCAGAAATGACCCTGGAGCCAGCCCGTAACCTGGAATTACGCCTGGCTTACCGCTATTTTGATGTGAAAACAACCTATGGCGATAAACTGCTGCAACGACCGCTGATTGCAGCCAACCGAGCATTTGCCAACGTATACTATACTACCCGCGGCTGGAAATTTGATTACACCATCAGCCTGAACGGGAAAAAACGTATTCCATATACAGGCACAAACCCTCACCAGTACCATTTGAATGATTACTCGCCTTCCTATGCTGTCATGAATGCACAGATCAGTAAAACCCTGGGCAAAAAACGCCCGATGGACTTTTACCTCGGTGCCGAAAACCTGACAAATTACATGCAGCATCACCCGATCCTCGCATCCGAAGATCCTTTCGGGAATTACTTTGATGCTTCAATGATTTGGGGGCCGGTGAATGGGGGGATGGTGTATGTGGGGTGGCGGTTGAAAATGAAATGATGCTTTTTCATTGTCTGGAACTGAATTTCCAGAATTCTCAGAATTAGTTCACGAATCTTTGGAGTTTTACTCAATTATCGTAATTGCGTAAAAAAGCTAACAGTCACGCCCGATAAATTCTGATAATTCTGGAAATTCAGGCAATTCAGGGCGGCTATTTATTTAACTGCCACCTTTCTTTTTCCTCTTTGCTGAAAATTAATTTTACACCCAGGCTTTTAGCGCCGAAATTTATAAGTAAGCCTCTATCCATATTATATGCTTGAACATAGTTCATTACCTGCGCCAAATGACTGCCCTCTATTTGCAGTTGCGCTTTTAACTCTAATACCAACGTGCCTTCTACTATAAAATCCGCTCTTCTGGTGCCAACTTTAAACTCCTTATAAAAAATGGTTTGGGGTAATTCCCGCTGAAAAGGAATACCGGCTTTCTCCATTTCAATGGCAAGGCAACGCTGGTAAATAACCTCCTGAAATCCGTTTCCAAGGAAAGTATGTACTTCCATTGCACAACCAATAACTGCATATGTAAGATGATCATGCTCCATCTCACAAATTTCCTTACTCAGTGAATCCGGAAAATGTGAAAATAACGGCTTTATTAAAGAAAATAACTGAAAATCGGGGAACACCTTTACGAATTGTAAGCTGAAACGCAGATGTATGGCCAGTTAAATAAAGAACATTCAACTATCCTTCTCTAATTTGAAAATCCAGAAAACTGTTCCAGACATTTTAACTTACCTGTTAAATAGTGACCCCGGAGAGACTCGAACTCTCGGCCCGCTGATTAAGAGTCAGCTGCTCTACCAACTGAGCTACGGAGTCAGGAAAACAAAATTAAGGCAAATTAAATGCGGAGGCATGCCAGCATAACCTGATTTTGATTAGGTTAGTGCTTTATTTTTGTTTGCTGCTTCCTTATTTTTGAACCATGAAAAGACTGATCCCGTTTTATACTTTCCTCGCCCTGGCAACTTTCATTGCCTGTACCAGCGAAAAAGCACATACTAACCAGGAAATTGAAGAAGCCATGCAGAAGTATGGACGGCTCATCCTGAAGATGGATGCCGATTCACTGTCTTCCCTGTATGCAGAAGACGGACAAATGGGTAATGGAACAATCGGCCCTAAAGCTATCCGGGAAAAGCTGAAATCAGTAACTGATACCAAAGTGATGAACTATTCCACGAAAACGAATAAAATCATCATCATGGGTGACAGTGCCACCTGGGAAGGGACTTACAGCCAGAAGGTGATGATGAATAATAAAGACACTTTCACGATGTATGGCGATCTCCGCGCACACTGGATCTATGTAAAGGATGCGGGCTGGAAGATCAAAGTCATGCAGGCCCGCAGTATTATATAATTTTTAGTGGGCAATAATCCGCATGCCGCCTGAAGCGCCCGCATTGTTCAGCCCGGTTTTACTCAAACTATACGTGAAACTCAGCATGAAATAACGGCGCAGGGTATTCACCCGGCTGTCTTCAATATAATTATTGTTCGTATTCCTGGTAATGCCGATGTTTTTATTGAGCAGGTCACGGACAGCAAGCTTCAATTCGCCCCGGTTAAACTTCAGCATTTGTTTGCTCAATGAAGCATTCCACAAAGGCACTTTGGTATTGAAACCGGCAGCACGCTGGCTGTTGACAGTATAATTGAATTCGGTGGCAAAGAAAAACCTTCGGCATTTCCCAATCCAGCGAAGTACCAAACTCATGCGATAAATAATCTGTATTCAGCGCCGACTGCAGGGAATACTTCGTGCGGTTGAAATTCAATGAGGCATTCAGTCCGAGATTGAGCTTTTTACTGGGGTTGATATCAAACCGGATTACAGGACCCAGGCTCAGTGTTTTGATCAGGTTCTCCACGGTATTGATAAACTGTTTGCCGCTGTTATAACCCAGATTACCTCCGAACTCCACTGTTCCTTTCAGGAATTTAACCGGCATACTGTAATTGAATTCACTGTTGATGCTATACACCCCGTTTACATTCACCGGCCGGGTTTTTCGTACACCAAACTGGTTTACCGAATCGTAATTCACAATTTTGTTCCTCGTAAACTGAGCATTGAAAAACAGGAACAGGTTTTTGTTTTTGTAGGGGCTGATCATACTGAGGTGGCCCATTACCGTCTGGTTGTATTCCTGTTTCAGATCGGGATTACCCTCACGGATGTTCAGCGGATTGCTGTTATCCGGTACCGGTTGTAATTGTGAAATATTCGGCTGGTTGGTACTGGCCGTATAATTCACCGACAAAGTTTTAAACTTCGTGAAATTATACTGGACCCTTGCATTCGGAAGAAATTGCGGAAAGTCTTGCTGATCAGTGAATTCCTTCACCAGTAGTAATCTTCCTTCCAACTGCGCCTGCTGCCAGCTCATTCCAGGGCATAACTGTACTTCTTTTTCTGGGTACGGATGCGGAATGCCGCCGTTGGTATATGAATAGGTATTCTCAAAATCGTTAGAAAGTTTGTCATTCAGCTGGTCAAATTTGCCACTGCCCTTATTGAAATCCCAGGTATTTTTCTCAGAAACACTTTTGGTATCACTGCGGCCTACACTGAATTCCAGCAACGATTTTTTCCAGAGCGGCTCCGTGTAAACAGCCCTTCCGTTATAACCTTTCAGGGTCCCTTTGGTCGTGTTTTCCTGGTTCAGCGTATCTCGCCTGATCAATGATCCGTTGGGATTGTAGAAACCGGTTATCGAAGACAATGATCCATCCCCGTCACTTTTGTTGAAAGAGGTTTGCATGCTCAGGGAGAATGTCCTGCCCTTTTTCCTGAATTTTTTCCGCCAGATCATATCATTCCTGAAATTATAACCCGTGGTGCTGCTTGTGTTATTACTGAATCCATCATTGGTCAGCACCTGGTCGCCGGATAAAGTCTGGTATTGTGTGTTGGACCGGTTCCTGGATTGCTGGTAATTAAAAGATGGCTGGATCCTGAGTGTATTGAAGCTGTCGAGCTGGAACAGCAGGTTTGTATTCCAGCGGTGGTTGTTGCTCATATTATCCGTAACCGCATCCTGGTTATAATAATAGGATGAGTCAGCCAGGAAATTCTGACGGTTGATATGGCTTTCTGTTTTCGGATTAAAATGGTTGTAGAAATAATTCCCCTGGAAATCCAGCTTGGTACCAATGATATTGTTGTAGTTCAGACCGCTGCCCCAGGCTGTATTGATCCCCGCATTCCGGCCCATCGGGTTCATACCCATGGCAGAGGCTTCATCACCGCTGATGTTGATACTGATATTCCCGCCGCCGCCGCCCCGCTGCATCCTGGCCAGTTCACCGGTAAAATTCAGGATATCCATAAAACTGAATCCTTCCGCATTGGTATTGTTACCCATGCCAATGGCAGAAAGCTGCCGTGCGCCTTTAAATGAATTCAGGTTGAATTTACCTTCCAGGCGTTCATTGGTTCCAACCCCGGCATTCACCTTACCAAACATGCCTTTCTTTTTATCTTTTTTCAATTTGAGGTTGATGGTCTTTTCATAGTTGCCATCTTCAAAACCCGTCAGTTGTGCCTGGTCGCTTTGCTTATCATACACCTGTACTTTATCCACTGCATCAGCCGGCAGGTTTTTGGTAGCCAGTTTGGGATCATTTCCAAAAAACTCCTTGCCATCCACCAGCACGCGGTTCACTTTTTCACCCTGGGCTTTGATCGTTCCGTCTTTCTCCACTTTCACACCCGGTAATTTTTTCAGCAGGTCTTCCACACTGGCATTGGGCTGTACCTTAAACGAACCGGCATTGTATTGAACGGTATCATTGATTAACGTAACAGGAGGCGCTTCATTACGCACCACTACTTCTTCCAGTACTTTGGCTTTGTCGCTCATCGCCACCTGGCCGAGGTCAATGGACTTCTTACCGTCAGTAATACTGAAATATTTATTTGAGTTATGGTAATTCACATGGGAAAGCATCATCCGGTAATCACCGTTGGGAATGCTTTTCAGCGTAAAAATGCCCGACTCGTCTGTCATCGTAAAACTCACGAGCGAGGAATCAGTCCGGTCAAGCAGGCTCACCGTTACGCCACCCACCGGCTGGCGGCCGATAGTGTCATAGGCCAGGCCCTTTACAGTACCGTTCTGCTGGGAGTTAGCAGCCAGTATATTCAGTAAGAAGAAGGAAAAAAGTAGACGTACTCTCATAGCTTTCATTTCAGCTACGAAAATATTCATAGCAGGGGGAAAGATGGGTTAAATGGGCTATAATTAATGTTAATCAAGGTTAATAAAATGTTGAGTGGGCGTGATTTGACTAAATTCTCATGATTTCGGATATTCCTTCATTCGGCTGGCGTATTTAACCACAAAGGTCACAAAGGAATACACCCACCTTCGCTATGCTTTGGCGGGCACGCAAAGCTCACAATTGTGCTCTTTGTGTATTCCTTTGTGCACCTTGTGGTAAAAAAAATCGCTTGAAATATAGAATTTCAACATTATTCCTTCACCGCGCCCTGTTCATTATCTTCCTTTTCATAATCATATACCAGCAACTTCACCTTCCACTCCGTCACCTCTGCAAGCAGGCTTACTTCCACCCGCAGGCGGCTGCTGGTTGATGTATGATCAGGTGAATAGATTACACTCGAGAATTGAATGCCGTCTTTCGGAGCTTCATAATCACCCTTGAGTTTGAAATTACCCCCGGTTCCGGCGCTTACGACCAGGTTGTTGAGCTGGTTACAGAGGGAATGGAATTTTTGTTTGGCTTTGTCAAAACTTTCGGTGGTCAGCATGAGAGCTTCAAAACTGCAGATCTTTTTATTCTCTGCACTGTAACGGGTGATGAAACTGTGTTCGGCGCCGGTAAAAGTGAAATTGCAGGCATATTCAACCGATTGTGGATTCTCAGTAATCACATCACCGGTGAGATTGCCGAAACGCGCCGGATAATCAGCGATCACTTTCTTAATATCAGGGGCAATGCCATTGATAACAGGGACTTTCAACTGTGCTGTAACGGATACACAATAGACCAGGAAACTAGTAATAAGCACAAGTGCTTTTACGGATTTTTGCATTACGATTGGATTGAATGGGTTAGTAATCAGCCTCAATATTATAAAATTTAAGTTTTATTACATACTTTTAAGTGAATCCTTATCGTTAGAAAAACCTAAATCTCCTATCATGAAAAACAGAAATCTCGTCCATCATCACCAGTCTGCCCGCATTTACCGTAGTCAATACAAAGGATCTTTCAACCTGATCAGGTTGTTTAAATCATTATTGGCCGTATTGATTTCCGGCTCGGCACCTGCTGCAGGCGGATACTCCAGAAGGCACTAATCAGTCTTATTAACCCAAGCATATATTCAGGAAGCTGCCCGAAAAGGCGGCTTTCTTTTTGTACTAAAAACAAAAAAGCCATTACAGATTTGAGCAAATCTCAAAACTGTAATGACTTTTCAAATAAAAGAACTTCCAACAACTGACCGCTGTCAGGCAGTCTCTTCATTCAACATTCAAAACTCAACATTCAACATTCCTAGTACATCCTCACATCCCTCATATTCCTCTCCATCATCCTCGGCATACCACCCGGCATTCCCATACCTGGCTGGCCTTTGCCACCCATCTTGTTCAGGTTGAACAGGAAGCTGACCATGAAATATCTTTTCAGCACCATGCTGCGTGTATCCTGCAGATAGTTATCACCGGTTGTGCGGGTAATGCTCTGGTTCTGGTTCAGGATATCATTCACGGAAAGTTTCAGCTCACCATTTTTCTTTTTGAACAGCTGTTTGCTGAAACTGGCATTCCACAAAGGAATACTCTGGTTATAACCGTCCGCACGGCCGGTATTAATGTAATAATCGAAATTGGTGCTCAGGATAAAATTCTTTTTAAACGTGTAGCTGATGTCACCGGAATAGGTCTGTGTGAAATAATTCTCATTCAGCTGGGTATTGATCGTGTACTTCACGGTGTTATAGGCGATGTTCGCTTTGACGCCGAAATCAAGTTTCTCTTTGTTATAGTTCATCCCCGGCCCTGGTTGATAGTAAACGTCTTGGTGATATTCTTCAGTTTATTCACCAGGCTGATATCATTCAGGTACACCATGCTGTTGGTGAAGTTCAGGCTGGAACCTTTCAATTTCGGGTTTTTGAAAGGCAGGCCCAGCGTAATAAAGCTAAAGCCGCGGAAATAACCATTCACGTTATCATACGTCGTGATCTGGCGGCCGCCATTGGTGCTGATATCATTCACAATCTTATTCTGCGTAGTGCTCAGGTTGATATTGGCTGCAATGAATTTAAACGTGAGTATATTAAATGTGTTAAACCCGATATTGAACGTGTTATTAAACTCCTGTTTCAGGTTGGGGTTACCTATTTTGATATTTACGTTATCTGATACATCCGGCACATTTTGTAACTGGGAAACACTGGGCTGGTTCGTACGGCCATTGTAAGAAATCCGCAGGTTCTTGCTCCGGCTGGGTGTGAAATTGAAATTCGCTGTGGGGAAGAGGTTGGTGTACCGCTGGCGCGTCAGTGAATCTTTGCCGGTAGCAGCCTGGTAGCTCTGGCTTTCCAAAACCGCATCCTGCACACCGATACCAAACTGGTAATTGTATTTTTTCTCCTGTACCCTGAAATTCACACCATAACGTGAAGCCGTAAAGGTGTTCACGAAATTGTTTGTGAGGGGCAGGTTGGGTGAGTCATATTTACCTGAGCCTATATTGTAATTATACGTCTGTTTATTGCTTTCACTCAGGTTATGTGTGTACGCGTAATTCACTTCCAGTAATTTATTCAGGCCAAAAGGCTCGGTATATGAAGTACTGAATACATTATTGTGTGTTTCTGTTTTCTGCTTGCTCTGCTGGTTCTGGGTAAAAGCAAATGTGGGGCTCCCCAGTTCATCATAAAAGCGGTTGTCAGAAATGGTGAAACCATCACTCTGGCTGTTACCGGTTGTGTTATTCCATCCCAGGGTGATCGTCCTGCCCGTTTTGCCAAACTTGTGGCGGAACAGGAGGTTGTTACCCATATTGAAACCATTGCGTTTATTGGTATTCTCCGAATTACCGGTACTGGCCAGGAAATTTTTACTGGGGGTTAATGCATTGGTGAATGATGAATCCTTGCTGTAATTCTCCGAATGCTGCATGGTAACGGAAGGTGTGTACAGGAATGAATTCATAGAATCAATCTGGTATTCAAACCGCATATTAAACCGGTGATTCTGGTTCAGGTTATTGGAAACGCTTTGCCTGTTCAGGCTCGCTGTTGAGTCACCGGTATAAAAAGTCTGGCGGAATGTATTTTGCTCCTGCACAGGTCTTGAATCAGAAAAGAAATAACTGCCGGATACTTTTATTTTCTTACCCCACTCATCGGTATAGTTTAAACCAGTTGAAGTAGACTTGATAATCCCTGTTGCAGTACCACCGCCAAAGAAGCTGTTGGAACCACGGGTGCTGCCCATTTGCATGCCACCACCGCCACCGCCGAATCCACCACCACCAGCTTGTCCGCCGGCACCAAAGCCACCCATAGAGCTGATGATATCAGAGAAAGAGAATCCTTGTTTATTAATGTTATTGGAATTGAAGAGCAGTGAAAAACGGGTTGTGCCGTTGAATTTATTCATGCTCAGGTTGGTTTCGTAACGGTTATCGCTGCCATAACCGGCCAGCGCCCTTCCGAAATAACCTTTATTGCGGTCTTTTTTCAGTTTGATGTTTAACGTCTTGCTGCGGCTGCCATCATCAATCTTTGTAAACTTGGCCTGGTCACTCATATCATCAAACACCTGCACACTTTCAATCATATCAGCCGTCAGGTTTTTGGTAGCCAGTTTAGGATCATTGCCGAAAAACTCTTTGCCATCCACAATCACCTTCTGCACCTGCTCACCCTGCGCTTTGATGTTACCGTCTTTGTCCACTTCCATACCAGGCAGCTTTTTAATCAGGTCTTCAGCCGTGGCATTGGGCAGCGTTTTAAAACCAGTGGCATTGAACTGAACCGTATCATTTTTCACCTGGATCGGTGCTTCACTGGTTACAGTTACACCGGTTAAAGTCTTATAATCTTTCTCAAGCGGGAAACTGCCCCAATCAACGTTTTTCGCTGTTTCTGAAATACTGATGTTTTTCTTCATTTCCACAAAGCCCTGGTGGCTGATCACCACACGGTAATCACCGGCGGCGAGGCCTTTTACTTCAAAAACACCAAGTTTATTAGACAGGGTAAATGTGGCCAGTGAGGAGTCCTTTGCATTGAGAACAGAGATGGTGGCATCGCTAATCGGTTGCTTAGCAGTACTATCCATCAGTTTTCCTTTAATACTTCCGTCGGCTTTCTGGGCACTGACCGTGATCACAGACGCAAAAAGTACAAGGACAAGCGTAAAAATGTGGCGCATAAATATAGAATGAGTGTACGAAAATAGACGTAAGAAATGAAACAAACCTTCGGAGGAAAGGTTGAGTATGTTAAAATTGGATAGACGTATGTAAATGGATTACAGGCGGTTAGATTTTGAGAGATTGTTTTTTTTACCACTAAGGACACAAAGTTTAAACAAAGTGCACAAAGCGTTTTCCCTTGTGCCCTTTGTGCATTCTTTGTGCTCCTTGTGGTTAATTGTATTAACTGAACAGATACTCCACATCCTCCCTCGTCAACGACTTCACAAACGAAGTTTCATCAGAAATGATATCCTTCGCCAGCGCCCGTTTCTTCTCCTGTAACTGCAGTATCTTATCTTCAATCGTATCCTTGCATATCATGCGGTAGGCAAAAATGTTTTTAGTCTGGCCAATCCGGTGTGTACGGTCAATCGCCTGTTGCTCCACAGCCGGGTTCCACCAGGGATCAACAATGTATACATAGTCGGCGGCGGTAAGGTTCAAACCCACACCACCCGCTTTCAGTGAAATCAGGAATACACGCACATCATCATTGTTCTGGAAACTCTGGATGGCTTTTTCACGGTCAGGCGCCGATGTGCTGCCGTCGAAATATTCATAGCGGATACCGAGTTCATCCAGTTTAGCGCGGATCAGGGCCAGCATGCCGAGGAATTGTGAAAAGATCAGTGCTTTGTGATCACCGATATTCTCCGTGAGTTCACGGGTGATCTCATCCAGTTTGATTGAATGGTTCTCGAATTTTTCCTGCTCATTCAATATGGCAGGTGAATCACAAATCTGGCGCAGTTTCATCAAACCCTGCAGGATGGTAAGCTGCGATTTCTGGATACCCTGTGTTTCAATAGACCCGAGGATCTGGTTCCTGAAATCGTTGCGGTAAGCATCATAAATACTCCGCTGTTCTTCCTCCATTTCACAGAAGAGGATCATCTCCTGTTTTTCCGGAAGATCCTTGGCCACCTGTTCCTTCGTCCTTCTTAAAATAAAGGGATATAAAATTTTCCGGAGATGATCTTTGCGGTCCTGCTCCCCGAATTTGTCAATGGGAATGGCAAACTCCTGCCGGAAAAATTCCATCGTGCCCAGCATACCGGGGTTGAGGAAGTTCATCTGCGCGAAGATGTCAAACGTATTATTCTGCAAAGGCGTACCACTCATGCAAAGCCTGTTTTTTGCGTTCAGCAAACAAGCAGCCTTGGTTACTTTGCTGGAAGGGTTTTTGATCGCCTGTGATTCATCCAGAATCACATAATCAAATTCAAGCGACATCAGCAGTTTGATATCACTGCGCAACGTTCCGTAAGTGGTAATGGTAATTTCGTGATCCATCAGTTCATCTTTTGAACGGGTACGCTGCCCGCCATGATGGATCTTATAGGTCAGTTCCGGGGTGAATTTTTTGATCTCATTCTCCCAGTTATAAATCAGTGTGGTCGGACAAACCACCAGTGCTTTCAGTTTACCGGCGTCTTTGCGGTAATATTCCAGGAAAGACAAAGCCTGTACGGTTTTACCCAAACCCATATCATCTGCCAGGATACCGCCCCAGCGGATATCTTTCAGGTAGTTGAGCCACTGGTAACCTGCCACCTGGTAAGGGCGCAGGATCATTTTTAAATGGAAAGATGGTTCAATGTCGCGGATCTTGTTAAACTCACGCAGCTTCTCATATTTTTCTTCCAGCTGCACCACCAGTTCTTCTTCGTCGCGCGTGGCATAGAGTTCATCCACCACACTTAAATGGAAACGGGAAAGTTTAAGTGTATCCGTTTTACCTTCACCCACACGGAAGAGGAGTGAATATTTTTTCAGCCATTCTTCGGGCAGGATGCCGAGTGTGCCGTCATTCAGTTGCACAAACTGCTGCTTGTTGGCCAAAGCCCTTTTAACTTCAGCCACGGTTACCTGCTGGTCGCCGAAGACAATATCCACTTTGGCATCAAACCAGTCGGTATTGCTGCTGATGAAAATCTTGGTCTGTGGTTTGGCAGTATTAAAACGGAAATTCTTGAGTGCTTCAAATCCAAACACCGGAGTCTTCATATCCTTCATGGCATCCACGAAGAGGAAGAACCAGTTATTTTTCAGCACGTCGGTTCCTTTCAGGGCCAGGGAACCGGCATGTTCATCGTAAATAAAATTCGAATGGAGGTTTTGCAGTTTGCGGATAAATGAATTTTCCGCTTCCCGGTTGCGGTGTACAATCAGCACTTTCTCGCCTTGCGGAACAACAATCTCATCGCGTTCACGGGCACGGGTTTCAAAACCTTTATAGGAGAATGAAGCCTGGAACACGAGGTAATCCCCTTTCTCCACGAGATATAATTTCACATCCGGATTACCATCCTTTACTTCCTGTACCAGTGATTTGTCAAAATCCACTTTAAACTCACGTGCCAGCGGAAGGACAAATGAGTTCAGGCTTTTCAGCCATTCATCATTCTGCACAGTCATTTTACCTGTAGGTAAAAATTTCTCCACCAGGTGAATCACATCATTGCTCTTCCACAAATATGCCTGTTGGTTATATAAAAAGAAAAGCGGGCTTGGACTTTCGTTATCGCCCAGGTCAAATTCAAGACCGCCTGCTTTTACGCGGCACTGTATACCGTAATGTGTATTCTTCTTGATCGTAAACCGGGGCTGCGCTTCTTCGGGCTGCACCTGCAATGGTTCGAGGTTGGCCGTTTTGAATGCCTTCCCTTCTTTCAGGATAAAAACATAGGGATTACCGGTGGCCTCATTGAATATCTTCCTGAGTTTTGGCAGCAGGTATTCTGCCATCAGCTCTTTGGTTTCAGCAGGTAAATCCTCTCCTTCGGTATGGATGATATTTTCCCAGATACCGGAGAATGGTGAATTGCGGCTGATATATTTATTGATTTCGGATTCCTGCAGCTTGCGCAATTGCGTGAGCAGTTCGCGGTCGTTTTCCGGAAGAGTATCAGTATTTACGTACCGGCTGATATCCGGCTTTTCCACTTTGCCCGCATAACCATCCTGTTTATCATTGGCTTCACCAATCACTACATCTACGGTAAACTGCGGGTAATTCTTTTTATTGAAATTGAAAACCACACCCAGTCTTTGTGTGAACTGGGGTTCAACGTCTTCTTTTTGTTCAGGTACGACTTCTTCTTTTTCCTTTTGCGGGAGCAGCACCGGCCTGGATGGTGCGGCCACGGGCGCCACACGTTTGATGCTTGTATCAAGTACGCGTAAAAAAGGTTTCCCTTCTTTATAAGCAAATTCAAATTTCCCTTTTAAATCATCATCGAGGGAATAACCATAAGCCTCCAGCAGTTTATTCTTTTCCTTATCCCAGTTACGGATACTGTCGAAATAACCGGCACCGTGTGCATTCAGTAACTGAAGGAACACAATTATTTTTGGCAGGCAAAGCGGGTGGGCGGTATCAACAAAATCACAACTGGTGTCAAAATTCCTTTCTTCATTCTTGCGGATTATCACCTTGTAAGTCCCCTCTTCCATTTTCACGGTGGCCTTCACTGTTTCGTTCTCGGCAAAATCAATGGTGGCTTTATGGGAGCGCAGGAATTTTTCAGCTTCAATGAAAACTTCTGGTGATGACAGCAACCGGAGTGTTTTCAGCTCAATGGATTTCATTTTGGCCACGGTATGCCGCTGGTCGTAATTAACTTCTTCTGACTGCAGGTGTCCGCGGTCAATCATTTCCTGTAACTGGAACAGCGCTGCTGCTTCATGGCGGCAGATATCACCGAGGTTATACGGACAGGCACATCGCAGTGAAGTTGCTTTCGGGTCTTTGAATTTCTGGATGTAAACTTTGTAGTAAGTAGAGTAGCTGTCGTCTTTCACGCGGAATACGGCTGAACCAAACAGGTCGTCGTATTCCACCAGTTCCACGAAACCGATTGCATGAATTTTTTTTCCACGGCGGATTACTTCATCGGTGCCGTGCGTGTAAACATATTTAACAAGGTGCGGTAGTGCCATGCAGGTATAAGGTTCCCTATTTGGTTCAATGGTTGATGTCAGGGGAATCGGCAAAAATAAAAGAATGTGAGCCGGATTTCCTCGTAAAAACGATTAAATATTAAATATTCACAGAACCGGGAAACACCGGGGAAAATGGCGTATCTTGTACGATTTTTTTATTGCGCCACCAGCTTCCCGTCTGCATACAGCGGAAGTACATTTGCCAGGTTCGGTGTAAGGCAATAACGGATATCTTCAATCAGCCCGAAACGTTCCACCAGGCGGTGGTAATGCGTAAGCTTCGGGGCAAAATCAATCAGTTTATTTTTATACTTATCGTACAAGGTTTCTGCCATCAGTGAACTGTCGCAATGGACCGTGAAATGCTTTTTCACTTCATGAATCACAGCACCGGCAAACAAAGTGTCTTCCAGGTTAAAACGGTCTTTCCATCCGGCACATCCCATGATCACATTCTTACCGGCTTTTACCAGGTATTCACAAACCGCATCAAGATTGGGGAATGAACCCGAAATAATCGTATCGGCATTTTTATCCAATGCCATCTGAAGCAACCGGGTTCCGTTGGTGGTTGTAAGTACGAGTGTTTTGTTCTCAATAAACTCGCGTGGATATTCTAAAGGTGAATTCCCGTGCGACAAACCCTCTGCAATCATCCCATCCCGTTCACCGGCAGCAATGCCACCGATATTACGGCTGATTTCAATGGCTTTCGGCACTGAATCAACCGGTATCACACAGCGGGCACCGTTGTACAAAGCAGATGCAATGGTGGATGTGGCGCGGAAAACGTCAATAATCACCACCACGCTGTTGCTGATATCGTATAAATTTAAAAGGGCGGGAGAGATGGAGGTATGGAGAGTGGGCTTGTTGCTCATAACAGGCAAAAATACAAAAACATCTAACCACTAAGCACACAAAGCAAAAACAAAGAACACAAAGGGTTACGCTGTATTAGCTTTGTGTTCTTTGTTTTTGCTTTGTGTCCGGCGCTTGCCCGACGAAGCCTTGCGAAGGCGGGTGGTAAAATTTCAAATCCTGCCCAGCAAATTCTTCCACTTACCCCCTTCTGCATATTCTTTAATCGTATCATGCCTTTTTTCCAGCAGGCGCTTCAGGTATTTCCCGAGGTACAGGGCACTGAACCACTGCCCGATAAAACCATATGGAGATTCGAAATAAAACAGGTCAATCATGATTGTACCGTTATCGCAGGGTTTGAAATGATGTTCATGCTTCATCACTTTAAAATCACCTTTCGCCTGCTCAACCGTAAATGATTGCGGTATCTGCATGTCGGTGATCTTTACTTTCAGCAAACGGTTTTTTAATAAGTGACGGGCTTTCCAGGTAATGGTATCATCTTTTTCAATCAGGCCCATGCGGGTGCCGGATACCGCTTCTTCTTTATAAGATTGCATGGAGATTTTATGTAATCCGACGTGACGGCTGAGGTCAAAAACCACTTCCGCTGGCGCGGCGACAAAGCTCGTCAGGTGAATCGTTGGCATGCCGGTTTCGCTGTGTTTGTATATCATACCGGAATCATTGCAATAACAGTACCGTTAGTGACAATGAGTCGCGGAAAATTTATGCAAAGGGGATTTTCACCACTTTAGCCTGGAGTAATTTATCACGCACTTTGATGTAAATCTCCGAGCCGATGGCCGTAGCACCCGTAACCACATATCCCATGCCGATGGCTTTACCCAGGCTGGGTGATTGTGTTCCTGAGGTTACCACACCCATGGTAGCACCTGTGTAATCCTTGATTTCATAACCATGGCGGGGGATCCCTTTTTCAATCATTTCAAAGCCTACCAGTTTGCGGTCCACACCTTCTTCTTTCTGGCGCTTGAAAATTTCTGATGAAGTAAAATCTTTGGTGAAACGGGTGATCCATCCAAGACCTGCTTCAAGCGGTGAGGTTTTATCATCAATATCGTTACCATATAAACAATAGCCCATTTCAAGCCTTAATGTATCCCTGGCACCCAGTCCGATGGGTTTGATACCCTGGGCCGCACCGGCTTCAAAAATGGCATCCCAGATTTTATTGGCATTGTCGCCTTCGTCTTCAAAATAAATTTCAACTCCACCCGCACCGGTATATCCGGTTGCGCTCACCACTACATTATCCACGCCCGCGAATTTCCCTTTCACAAAAGTGTAATACTTCAGGTTCAGGATATCCATATCGGTGAGCGGCTGTAAAATTTTTGTGGCATTGGGACCCTGGATGGCCAGCAAACCGGTCCGGTCAGATACATTATGCATTTCTGCATCATGTTTGTTGCGGTCAATGATCCAGTCCCAGTCTTTATCAATATTGGAGGCATTCACCACCAGCATATATACTTTGTTCTCTTCAATGCAGTACACCAGCAAATCATCCACAATACCGCCATCTTCATTGGGCAGGCAGCTGTATTGGGCCTGTCCGGCTTTGAGTTTGGAAGCGTCGTTGCTGGTTACGCGCTGGATCAGTTCCAGGGCATGCGGCCCTTTCACGATAAACTCACCCATGTGGCTTACATCAAATACGCCGGCGTTCTTGCGAACGGCCTGGTGTTCATCGTTAATACCAGTATAAGAAATGGGCATATTGTAACCGGCGAACTCGGCCATCTTGGCTCCTAAGGCAATGTGTTTGTGGGTAAAAGGGGTATTCTGCATATGGCGAAAATTGAGTGCAAAGGTAACAAAAAGGTGGAAGAGAGAGGTGGAGATTTGTTTAACCACAAGGAACACAAAGGAATACCACAAAGGACACAAAGAGTGAACTTTTATCCACCTGTTCGAAAGCAAATTTCAGTCTTTAGGGTTCGTCCGCCGAAGGCGGACCATAGTGCTCTTTTTTGTGTTTCCATTTTTATGAAAATTTCAAGCCACTTAGAGTCTGCGATTAAAAGATGTATTTCAAAACCGTGTCCTTTGTGGTAAAACAAAAAAGCTCCGTTTCCGGAGCTCTTTCCTCCCCGCTATTGCAGGAAGACTTCAACCAGTCGTTATTAGAAATACTGCACGAGTGAAAAACCCGCTGCCGGAGCGCCGGCCAGGCTTTGCTCCATATTTCCTTTCGGGACAATGATTTTTGTATTGGGTTTATTTTCCCCGGCTTTCAGTTTGTCTTCCAGTTCTTTGATCCTGCGGTCATTTTCTTCTTTCAGTTTTTTCTCACGGTCCAGTTGTTCCTGCAGGGCTTTTTGTTCGTTGGCACGTCTTATGCTGTCGTTATCGTTGTTATATTTATACGTGCCGGTACCGGAATTGGTATTGTTGTTTTCGTTTTCTTTCACAGCTTTACCGGTAGGGTCTTTCAGATAACCGTCTTCACCCATGGTATAATCAACATCCGTTCTGTATTCGAATTGCTCATCAAAATCGAACTCATAGTTTCTTCTCCATTTTTTCCTTTCGTATTTGCTGCTCATGTGAACAGTCATGGGACTCAGTTTGTCAATGGTTTCATCGAAGCGGATTTGTTTACCTATGGGTACACTGATGAGTACTGTTACATGCTGGCCGCGGTATTTGGCTTCACGGGCCAGGGCAAAACCGCTGCTGAGGTCAAGCAGGCTGTCCTTGAAAGTGGCAGAAAATAAAATCTGCATGGCTTTATCCTGCGCTTCTCCGCGGGTGCGGCCGCGGCTGTACCTGCGGACTTCCACATGGTAATTTGCATCGCCCTTTTCGCTGGGCTGCACTTTAATACGCACATCAGAAAGGCGCAGTGTATCACGGGTGATATCAAAACCACCACCATCAATATCCACCCAGGGCATAGAGCCGCTGTATTCCACTTCAGGTTCACTCACCTGTACAATCATTTTATTTTGGGCAGGTTGTACCATGGCCAGTTCGGTACCGCGTTCTTCATACGTCATCCTGAAATCATTCACCAGGCTTGCTACAAACAAAATCATACTTACCCAACCGATTGCCCAGAGGCCACCGAAGGTCCAGCCCAGGTAATTATTGCGTGAACGGACTTTCATGATGCGGCGGAGTAACCAAACAATGAATCCAATCAGGGGCACGCCGAGGAAAAGGATCAATGTTCCCCAGGCAAAAGTTGTTTGCCAGAAACCATCCAGGATAAAATTGGTAACAGGCCATACACCGATACCACCGATCAGTAATCCTACGAGTGCAACGAAGAGTGAAAAGGCGATCACACCGGCGATGAAAAGGAACAGGGCTTTAAACAGCACACCAATGGCATGTCCTAATCCGCGGCTGGTTGTTCTTACTGCATCACCTGCTTCACGTCCGAAATCACGCCCGCGGGTTCCGGCAAATTCACGGCTGCGGCTTGATAAACGCTGGGCAGAGTCTTTTACTTCTTCACCCCAGCCTTTTAAACGGTCTTTTACATTACCCATGCCTTCGCGTACATTCTGGCGGATTGAATTCAGATCCACTTTCTCACCACGCATTTCCATTTTCTGGTACTGGCTGTTTGCTTCTGGCAGTACAATCCATAATACGATATAGGCAAAGATGAAAGTGGAAGTCAGTGATCCGAATACGATACCTGGCACAACGGCTCCGGTATGGAAGAAAGGCCAGCTGAGCATACTGAATAAAATATTCAGCAGCAGCGGAGCGGCGAATACAATACGGATGGTTGATGCGCTGCGGTTGAAATAAGCAGCGAGACCACCGGCCACACCACCGATCACTTTGTCTTCCGGATTGCGGTAGAGACGTTTGCCCCCGAATCCTTCCAGGTCAGCCGGCGGCAGGAAGATCCACATCAATATATAGATCAGGATACCAAAGCCACCGAAACCAAGGATGGCAAACAGGATACGAACGATAGCGGGATCGAGGTTCAAGTAATTTGCCAGGCCTGCGCAAACACCACCCAGCATTTTATCTGTGCTGTCGCGATACAGGCGGCCACGGCGTCTTTCAGATCCGGTGCTGCTGCTGCTGCTTGCTCCGGCGCTGCTGCCACTGTTTGTGCCGGCACTGCTGCTCACGGTTGCATGTTCTTCCGCTTCCTGGGCTTCAAAATCAGCGGTTGTACCCATATTGGCGATCATCTCCTGCACATCTGCATCTGTAATGGAATCGGCGCCTTTACGGATTTTTTCATCCATCAGTTCAGCCAGGCGGCTTTCAATATCATTGATGATTTCGTCGCGCCCTTCTTCGTTGGCGAAATAGCGGCGGAGACTTTCGATATAAGCCTGTAATTGCTCGTAGGCTGAATCTTCGATAGGTATCACCCGGCCGCTGAGGTTAATGTTTATAATCTTTTTCATCGTGATGATTTTTGGTTGAAGTATCCTGTATTAAAATGCAGGGGGAGTTGAATTTTCTGGTTTTTTGCTGGTTAATGCGTTAACGCCATTCGACAACTCGTTCCAGGTTTGTTCCAGCTCCTGGTAAAAACTGTTGCCTTTTTCCGTCAGGGAAAAATATTTGCGGGGTGGTCCTGAATTACTCTCCACCCAGCGGTAAGTCAGCATGTCTGCATTTTTTAACCGCGTGAGCAGTGGATAAAGTGTACCCTCCAGGATCTGGAGATTAGCTTGCCGCATTTCTTCCACGATATCGCTGGGATAGGCCTCACCCCGGCGGATGATGGAAAGAATGCAAAACTCCAGGATCCCCTTCCGCATCTGGCTCTGTGTGTTTTCAATATTCATAAGGCTATTTTGATATTGTATACCGAAGATAAGGCGAAATATGGTACTATGCAAACTAAAGTACTGGATGTTTTTAAAATATTTCTTCCCATGGGGCCCGAAAATGACCGTATTAAACTTATAATCAATCATTTAAAAGAATTTTTTCCAGACTTCAGCTTTTTAGCCAGAAATGACAAAAGGTCATAAAAACCTGCAAACGGTGGCAAATCGCCCCAATAATTTATCTTGTGCCTATGTTCAGATCATTGATATTGGTTGTGTTTTTAAGTGTGCTGGGTGCCTGCAGTAATAAGTATCTTAAGTATGAATCGAATTATAAAGCGAATGGACAATTCGCAGATCGTGGCTATGGAAATCTGGCGGTCTGGGCGGCGCATCCTGCCAAATGGGATCCATCCGATAGTATTCCTGAACCGCTGCGTGCAGAGCAGCGGGATACTATGGTAGATGTATTCTTCCTTCATCCCACTACATACACATCTAAAAAGAGAATGAAGGCAGATAATATAGATGTGGATGATCCGTACACAGATGCCAAAACAGATTATTCGACCATCCTTTACCAGGCTTCTGTATTTAACCAGCATGCAAAAGTGTATGCACCACGTTACAGGCAGGCGCATATCAGCATGTTCTATATTGATGATAAAGAAAGAGCAGCACGTGCTTTTGATACAGCTTACCAGGATGTTAAAGCTTCATTCATTTATTATCTCGAACACTGGAATAACCACCGTCCTTTTATTATTGCAGCACATAGCCAGGGCAGTTACCTTGCAGAAAGGCTGATCAAAGATTTATTTGAAGATCCTGCGAATCCATATTATGTATACCGCAATAAAATGATTGTGGCTTATATCGCAGGATGGCCGGTTCCCAAAGATTTTTTCAGCACTATCCCCATGTGCAGTAATCCTTCACAAACAGGTTGTATCTGCAGCTGGCGCACATTGAAAAAAGGATACATACCTTCTTATCTGAAAGATGAGAACGGGAATGCACTGGCTACAAACCCGCTTAGCTGGACAACTGATTCATTATATGCAGCCCGTACAAAAAACGAAGGTTCGGTGCTCACCCGGTTTAATAAGATATATAAGCATACTACCGATGCACAGATCTATAATGGTTTAATCTGGGTGAAGAAACCCCATTTCCCCGGGAGTTTCCTTTATCTCACGAAGAATTATCACGTGGGAGATATCAATCTTTATTATGTGAATATCCGGCAAAACATAACTGACCGGATCAATGCGTACTGGAAACGGTAACTGTATCCTGCTGCTTCAACTGACGGGCTAACAGGCAAACCATTTCCTTTATTGGTCCACTGAGTATAGTGCCGGGGAATATTTTATCACTGCCTGGAATAGTATCACCCAGCAGGTAAATCCTTTTATCATGCAGCAACGCTTGCTGGAAATCCCGGATACCAAACCTTTGAATGGTTGTGAGGTAAGTATGGGTGATGAGCCGGTCCTTATAGATTAAATTATATACCGGGTATTCCTTCGGATCATCCCATAGCCCAATCCAGCCCAACGGGAAATTATCATCCGTTGCTACATACAACCTGTCGGGATACCGGTTCAGGTTTTCCATTGCGCAATAAAAATATTTTTTACGGATAATATTATTGCTGTTCTCCTGCCATGCAGCCTTAGCCCCGAACAATGCAACAATCATTATGGGTAAATATATCAGCGGGAGTCTTTTATATTTTATGGTTTGCTCTTCTTCCGGACTCTGTAATGCCAGCTGGAGCCAAAGCATCATCATCAATCCCATATAAACCGGGTGTGTAATTTTCAGGAAAACATACAGCAGTAAATAAACAGCTAATACAAAAAGGAAATAGTAAAGCCATCTTTTTGCCTGTGTTTTATATCCCTGCCAAATCCACAAAGCCAGGACCATAACAATCAGCAAAAAATAAAATTCAAACGACCGCAGCACCCAGTATAATTTGATCCTGTCTTCCTTCAGGTCAAAATACCGGTTGCGCGTAATTTGTTTTGTTATAGTTGCTACGCGCTCCGGTGTAAACCTTGTGCTGTCATATAAAAAACCTGCGTTAAATAAATTTCTTTCGAGACTGTCATAGAAAACAGTTTGCTGTTTGGCCGGCTTAATGGATTTATTATAGGCGATAAACAAAGCCTGCCTGAATTTTTCCTGCTGGTCCCAGCCAGCGATATGCTTCCTGTAATGTGCCTCATGTATTTTAAATAACCCCACAACGACCACAACAGCAACCAGCATCAGGGCTGCCAGTTTAAAAAATGCTTTTCGAGACAACAACATATAACCTAACGGCAGGCTGAGCAGAATCACCATTTCCATCATCTGGTAACGGAGCATCCCCGCCAGTATGATTAATATCATACCCTTCATCAAAAAGCCACCCGGACCTAGTAACCATTTAACCATTGAACCTTGAACTGTTGAACCTCTAAACCCTTCAATCATAAGTAAAGCCCCGCCAGCTCCCATCACCCAGGCTGCACCTGTATAGCTTAGAGACAACAACATCCTTGTCTCTATCAGTAAAAAGAATATCACAAAAAACAACAATGCTTTAAACAGTGGCATTCTCCTTCGTAAAACAAACAGGATTGATGCGCAACCACTGAAATGAAAAAGGTTGAGAATGAAACTATACCAGTTAAAACCTGGTTCTAAAATGAAACATTGCTTTACTACCGAGCCAAGCCAGTAATGCCATCCGTAATCATAATGCAGCAGCGAAGTGGGTGCTTCACCGTATCCACCCGACAGCGTGTACATAAAATATGCATCATCACCAGAGTTAAGCAGTGGTGTTGCAAACAGGTAAAACAAAGCGAATAACATGATGTTAACGATCACCGCCAGCAGTACCGGGTATCGCATGTTGTTGACCGTTTGTTTGATTTGCATCAGCTACAAGATAAAATAAATCAGTGCAAATGAGCTAATTCCGCCTCCAAAATCAACTTTATCAATGATCACAGTCATTCATATAGCTGATGTGTTGTAATAGCTTTAGGTACAATCTAGTGTTATGAAACTCATCATCATCCCCACCGATTTCTCGCCTGTCGCCACTAATGCGATGCATTATGGCCTGCAGATGGCTAAGAAAATAAAATCAGCGGTGATGCTCTTGCATGTCTACAACGTGCCCGTAAGTATTACTGAAGTACCTGTGCTGCTGGTATCAGTAGAAGATATCCGTAAAGATGCCGAAACAAGATTGGCAGACCTGAAAGCAATCGCCCAGGAAGTTTGCGGCCCTGATACGAAACTATATGTTGAAACCCGTATGGGTAATATGGTGGAAGAACTTGAAGCGATTTGTAACAAGACAAATCCTTTCGCTGTAGTGATGGGAACTAAAGGCGCATCCGGTCTCGACCGTGTTTTATTTGGAAGCAATGCTTTGTCAGCCATCAAACATCTTACCAGCCCGGTCATTGTAATTCCTCCCGACCGCAAATTTGGTACGGGCATCCATAAAATCGGTATGGCCTGCGATTTCCGTAACATTACCGAAACCACACCTGCCGGAAGGATCAAATCGCTGGTGAAAGAATTTGGCGCCACACTGGATGTGCTGAATGTGGACTATCACGAAAAACATTTTACGACCGATACACCCGAAGAATCCATGAACCTGCATACGATGCTGGAAGGTGTGAAACCCGTATATCATTTTATTGAGAACAGGGATGTGGAAGCGGGCATCGATGAATTCGCGGTGAAGAATAACCTCGACCTGGTGATCAGTATACCGAAAAAACACAGGCTGCTGGATTCATTGTTCCAGAAAAGCACTTCGAAGAAACTGGTGTTTGAATCTCATGTGCCGGTGATGTGTATCCATGAGGATTGAAATATTTTTTACCACTAAGTACACAAAGAAATACCACTAAGGCCACAAAGCGTTTAACCTTGTGAACTGAGTGGTATTTCTTTGTGCCCCTTGTGGTAAAAAAAATTAAAACTCCGCGTTCTTCGGCGTCCTCGGAAATGCAATCACATCCCGGATATTCGTCATCCCTGTTACAAACTGCACCATTCTTTCAAAACCAAGTCCGAAGCCTGCATGCGGTACCGTACCAAAACGGCGTGTATCCAGGTACCACCACAGTTCTTCTTCGGGGATATGCATTTCTTTCATCCTGGCAGTCAGGTTTTCAAAACGTTCTTCCCTTTGTGAACCGCCAACGATTTCACCGATGCCGGGAGCCAGGATATCCATCGCTGCTACTGTTTTGCCATCTTCATTCTGGCGCATGTAGAATGCTTTGATGGCAGCAGGATAGTTATAGAGTATAACCGGTTTCTTGAAATGTTTTTCCACCAGGTAACGCTCGTGTTCACTTTGCAGGTCCATGCCCCAGCCGGTGATGGGATACTGGAATTTTTTCTTCTTATTGTGATTGCTCTCGCGGAGAATCTCAATGGCATCAGTATAAGTGAGGCGTTCGAAATTATTATTAAGTACAAATTCCAGTTTTTCGATCAAACCCATTTCACTGCGTTTGTCCTGCGGCAGTTGTTTTTCCTCATCCGCTAAACGCTGTGCCAGGAATTCGAGGTCCTCCCTGTTTTTCTCCATCACATATTTAATAATGTAGCGGATGAATTCTTCTGCCAGGTTCATATTGTCTTCCAGGTCAAAGAAAGCCATTTCGGGTTCGATCATCCAGAACTCAGCGAGGTGACGGGCGGTGTTGGAATTTTCAGCCCTGAACGTTGGACCGAAAGTATAGATCTCACCAAAGGCGGTGGCACCCAGTTCTCCTTCGAGCTGTCCGCTCACGGTAAGGTTTGTGGCGCGGCCGAAAAAATCTTCGCTGTAATTAACGGTACCATCTTCATTGCGCGGAGTCTGGTCGAAAGGCAATGTGGTTACTTTAAACATTTCACCTGCACCTTCTGCATCACTGGCCGTGATGATGGGTGTGTGCATGTACACAAATCCTTTTTCATTAAAAAACTGGTGTACGGCAAATGCCAGAGCATGACGTACGCGGAAAACAGAACCGAACGTATTGGTACGGAAACGCAGGTGTGCGATCTCCCGCAAAAATTCCAGGCTGTGTTTTTTAGGCTGAAGGGGATAAACTTCAGAATCGCTGTCGCCGAGGATTTCCAGGGTTTCAGCCTGCAGATCCATTTTCTGGCCTTTGCCCAGTGAAGCCACCAGCTTCCCGCTCACTTTGAGTGAAGCAGATGTGGTGATTCTTTTCAGCGTATCCTCATCGAATTTACCAAGCTCAAGAACGACCTGCAGGTTGTTATTGGTGGAACCATCGTTGAGTGCAATAAACTGGTTGTTGCGGAATGTGCGCACCCAACCCATCACGGTGATATCCTGGCCCTGCGGCTCCATGGAAAGCAGTTCTTTGATCCTGGTCCTGATATTGAACATAAATAAAATTTGAGTGGGCAAAGATAAAAGAGAAGAAGCTAGATATCAGATAATAGATATTAGATATTAATTTGAGCAGAGCATTAAAGTAAAGGGCAGTTTCTATTTCGACTGGCGTATTTTAACCACAGAGTGCACAGAGTGAATACAGAGTGCACAGAGTTTAGGGTACTTAACTCTGTGTACTCTGTGCCTTACTTTGTGCACTCTGTGGTAAAAAAGAAAATGACCGTAAGAAACTGTTTGTCAAGATTTTACATATCGAATTTGGGGTCATTTTTGATTTTCAGGAATTAGCTGTATTATTGCAACGGAAACGAGCTGACCTGTTACCCGAATTTCCCCAGCTTTACCATTTACCTGTTCCAATTCTTTTCAAAATAAATTTTCAAATTTTTTCTCTTACCAGACTTGTGCTGTAGTCACAGTGATTAACCTCAAGATTTTTGTATGTATGACATTCTCCAACTGAACGACATGCTCGTTCCTGAACTGCTGGATATTGCCGAGCAGCTCAAAATTCCAAATGCAAAAAAATTAGGCAAGCAGGAATTAGTTTATAAAATCCTTGACAGCCAGGCTATTGCCGGCTCCAAAGGCGCTTCTGCCTCCGATGGCAAACGCAAGCGCATCATCAAAGCCACGACCAGCAATTCGACCGAAGAAGCTGAAGTAGTGGAACCCGATCCCGCTCCCGCCCAGCCTGAACAAAAAAATCCTAAAAAACCGATTATGCCCCCCCGCAAAGAAGACAAGGTCCCTATTAAAAGAGGCCGTAAAAAACCTGAAGAAAAGGAAGAAGTTGCTGAAATCAATGAGCAGGCTGAAGCCATGGAATCTGCCGCAGCAGCTGAAGTTGCTGAAGAATCAGCTAATTCAGACCAGGACCAGCAGGCGCAGCAACCGAATAATGGTAACGGTAACGGAAATGGCAATGGCGATAACAACCAGGGTGGCCAGAATAAAGTGTATCCTCCCCGCCGCGATCAGCAATTCAATATTGAGTTCGATGGCGTGATATTATCTGAAGGTGTGCTGGAAATGATGCCTGATGGCTATGGTTTCCTCCGTTCTTCTGATTATAATTATCTCTCTTCTCCTGATGACGTATATGTTTCCCCCTCTCAAATAAAATTATTCGGATTAAAAACCGGTGATACAGTACATGGTGCAGTACGTCCGCCCAAAGAAGGTGAAAAATATTTCGCTTTACTGAAAGTGGATACGATCAATGGCAAGAGTCCGGAAGAAGTGCGCGACCGCGTGCCTTTTGATTACCTGACTCCGCTTTTCCCTTTCGAAAAGCTGAACCTGTTTACTACGCCTTCTGATTATTCCACACGTATCATGGATCTGTTCACGCCGATTGGTAAAGGCCAGCGTGGTTTGATTGTGGCCCAGCCCAAAACCGGTAAGACCATGTTGCTGAAAGCCGTGGCCAACGCCATTGCGGCCAATCACCCTGAGTGTTACCTGATGGTGGTGCTGGTGGATGAGCGTCCGGAAGAGGTTACCGATATGGAAAGAAGTGTGCGCGCTGAAGTAATCGCTTCTACATTCGATGAACCTGCCGAGAAGCACGTAAAAGTTTCCACGATCGCCTTACAGAAAGCAAAACGCCTGGTGGAATGCGGTCATGATGTGGTGATCCTGCTTGATTCAATTACACGTCTCGCACGTGCACACAATACAGTTGCGCCCGCTTCCGGTAAAGTATTATCCGGTGGTGTGGAAGCCAATGCGATGCAGAAACCCAAACAATTCTTTGGTGCTGCACGTAAAATTGAAAACGGTGGTTCACTGACTATCATTGCCACTGCCCTGGTTGATACCGGTTCTAAGATGGACGAGGTAATCTTCGAGGAATTCAAGGGTACCGGTAACATGGAGTTACAGCTCGACCGTAAATTATCAAACCGCCGTATCTATCCTGCCATTGACCTTACTTCATCATCTACCCGCCGCGACGACCTGCTGCTGGACAAAGATGTGCTGCAGCGCATGAACCTGCTGCGTGTATATCTCACAGATATGAATACCGAAGAAGCGATGAGGGAACTCCAGAACAGGATGAAAGGAACGAAGAGCAATGAGGAGTTTCTGGCGAGTATGAACAGGTAAGAAAGATATCAGATATTAGATAATAGATATTAGATAAAGCGTTCACCTGGTGAGCGCTTTTTGCCTTTAATGCTTAAAATACAAAAACAGAAAGTTCACTATAGCAGGCACACCAAGGCCACAAGGAATATCTGTAGATCATAGGGTTCTATTCTTTGTGCACTTTGTTTAATCTTTGTGATCCTAGTGGTAAAAAAATTAACTCTTCACTACTTTTGATTAAATGGCAATAACAAAACTCTCCATCCAGGATTTTCTTGATCTCTCAAAGAAAGGCCATACGATCATTGATGTCCGTTCACCCGGGGAGTACAAACATGCCCATATTCCCGGTGCGCAGTCGTTGCCGCTTTTTTCAGATGAAGAACGGAAAGTGGTTGGTACACTTTATAAACAGGAGAGCCGCGAGAAAGCCATCAAAGCCGGGTTGGATTTTTTTGGTCCGAAGATGAAGACGATGGTGGAGGAAGCCGAGCGTATTACTGAAACTACTGCACCGCAGGATAAAATCATATTAGTGTATTGCTGGCGGGGTGGCATGCGCAGTGCCGGTGTAGCCTGGCTGCTGGATTTATATGGATTCAAAGTGTATACGCTGGTGGGAGGATATAAAAAATTCAGGAAATATGTGCTGGATAGTTTTAAAATCGATTTCCCATTCAGGATACTTGGCGGATATACCGGCTCCGGGAAAACCGAGTTATTGTATGCACTCAGGGAAAAAGGAGAAACGATGGTGGATCTTGAAGGCATTGCCAAACACAAGGGCAGTGCATTCGGGAATATTGGAATGCCGGAGCAACCCGGGCAGGAGATGTTTGAAAACCTGCTGAGCAAAGAGCTGCTGGCTGTACAGCACCAGCCCTGCATCTGGCTGGAAGATGAAAGCCAGCGGATTGGACTTGTAAATCTTCCCCATGATCTTTGGAATACTATGCGCCGCTCACCATTATATTTCCTGGATATTCCATTTGACGAAAGGCTGAAACACATTGTACCCGAATATGGCGTGCTGGAGCAGGAAAAACTTTTAGACGCTATAGAACGTATCACCCAGAAGCTGGGACACCAGAATGCGAAACTTGCTTCTCAATTTTTAACTGAAGGCAACGTAACCGAAAGCTTTCGGATATTACTGGCTTACTATGACAAGTTTTATGCAAAGGCATTAAAGGGGCGTGATGGGCTGGATAAATTACTGCAAAACATAATCTGCGAAACGGTATGTAAAGAAAACGCAGCGTTGGTACTCAAAAAATAGCTGTTTTTTTCCCTTATTAGCGCAGTATTTTTCTAGTGAATTCCTGATTATTCCAACATTTCTTACAGAATCGGGCATCGTACCTTGGACGAGGATTTAAAGGATTTAAGGATTTACATGATTAGATTTCCTACAGGAGAAATTTTACGACCTGTTAGAGTCATAATCCTTAAATCAGGCAAATCAAGCAAATCACAGTCCAGACAATGTTCCTACAGGAGTGACTTTGACAATTAGAGTCAAAATCCTTTAATCAGGCAAATCAAGCAAATCACGGTCCAGACAATGTTATATAACGACATCACCCAAAAAATCATCGGCGCTGCCATGAAAGTCCACACCACCCTTGGTAACGGATTTCAGGAAGTTATTTACCAGCGTGCCCTGGCCATTGAATTCACCAAAATGGAAATAGAATTTAAAAGGGAAATGTCAATGCAAATATTTTATGAAGGCCATAACATCGGCACACGACGGGTTGATTTTTTTGTAGACGATAAAATCATGGTTGAACTGAAAGCCGTTATTGCCCTTGAAAATGTCCATCTCAACCAGGCCATCAATTACCTGGAAGCATACAAAACGAAAATAGGGTTGCTGATAAATTTTGGGGCGAGTTCGCTGGAGTATAAGAGGGTACACAATAACAAACTCCCGGATTGAAATTCAAATGCCAGACTGTTTACGTCAGGTACTATTTTCAACGTTCTCAACACAATCCCCACCCCCATTTTCCCGTTATTAATCAGTCACTTATAAATCCAAATCTGTTGAAACAACATAAATCATTGTTTTTCAGGGCATTACTCTGTCTTTTGCTCACTGCAACCTGCTTCCTGAAACCAGCTTCCCTGCATGCCCAAAATAGCGGGCTCACCGGCCTGTGGACCGGTTCCCTTTCCAGCGACAGCAACTCCGTTCGCAAAGACCAAAGTTTTGAAATTGCCCTCACTGAATATAAAGGCAAGGTATATGGCTATTCCCGCAGTGAATTTATCGTGAACGATACGCTTTATTATATCCTCAAACGAGTGAAAGGTGACATCACCGGAGATACCTGCGAAGTGAAAGATGATGAAATCATATCCTATAATTTCCGCGGTAAACTTGATAAAGGCGTAAAAGTAATCAGTACTTTTTACCGCAATAAAGTGGACAGTACCTGGTATCTCGCGGGCAAATGGAAAACCAGCCAGACAAAAAAATTCTACTCTGTTACCGGTAAAGTGGATCTGGAAGAGGAAAAAAATCTTCAGGCTTCTAAAATATTCCCTCACCTGGAAGAACTTAAACTCGCTGAAGATGTGGCCTTCTACAAAGAACAAAAACAAGGGCCGGTAATAGTGAAAATTGCAAAACCGGAAAGATTCAAATCTGAATACACTGATCTGGTCATTAAAAACGAACCCACGCAACCTGTTATCGTTAGCGCTAAGCCTTCTGTAAGTGAAATTGGAACCGGGAATAAGGAATTGGGAATTACAAACAAACCAGTAGCAGCTGGTACTCCGGATAATAACACTAACTCCGAAGTTGTAAAAGCAGAGTCCAAAAATGTAAACCCTGTAACTACAAAAACGGAGATTGCTAAAACGAATCCTGATCAGGCAAGTATCGCCAATCCTTCTAATCCCATCCAAAACCCAAATACTCCGGTTAACAAAGTTGAACCCGTAGTTGTAAAAGCAGAATCCACAAATACAAAACCGGTAATCGCTAAAACGAATCCTGATGAGGCAAGTATCACCAATCCTTCAAATCCCGTCCAAAACCCAAATACGCCGGTTAAAAAAGTTGAACCCGTAGTTGTAAAAGCAGAATCCACAAATGCAAAACCTGTAGTAACAAAAACGGAGATTGCTAAAACGAACCCCAATCAGGCAAGTATCATCAATCCTTCAAATCCAGTCCAAAACCCAAATACTCCGGTAAACAAAGTTGAGCCAGTAATTGTAAAAGCAGAATCCACAAATACAAAACCGGTAATCACAAAAACGGAGATTGCTAAAACGAATCCTAATCAGGTAAATAACACTAATCCCGCTAATCCAGTCCAAAACCCAAATACTCCGGTTAACAAAGTTGAGCCAGTAATTGTAAAAGCAGAATCCACAAATACAAAACCGGTAATCACAAAAACGGAGATTGCCAAAACGGAACCTAACCAAACAAATACCATAAAGCCTTCTAACTCCGTTCAGACAGTAAGTAAACCTGTAACGGACAAGCCGGAGACTGCCCTCAAGGAGTCTAATCAGGCAAATCCTGTTTATCCTTCAAATCCTGTCCCGGCCCGCCCCGAAGCAGCCCTTGCTATTGATAGAAGAAAGTCCGACGTATCACAAATTGTATATTACCGCGCCGATAGTCTTGAACTCGTGCTCTATGATAACGGTGAAATTGACGGCGATACGGTGAGTGTGCTTATGAATAATGAATTCATCTTTACCAAACAGGGATTGAAAGCTTCTGCCGCGAAAAAAATGATTTACCTGCCGGCGGGGTCAAATGAAGATTTTACCATCACGTTATATGCAGAAAACCTGGGGAAATATCCGCCGAATACGGGATTGCTTGTAATCCATGACGGGGAGGATACCTACAACCTGAGGTTTAGTGCGGATTATGATAAAAATGCGAGGATATTGTTTAAAAGAAAGAGAGAGTAGAAGTTATCTCAAATAAAAAAAATCCAAAACCCAAAATCCAAATACCAAACGGTTAACCTGTGTAAGCCGGGTAAGCCGTTTGGAATTTGGATTTTGGAATTTGGATTTTTTTACTTTTTAGGGTTGCTTGTAGTATTAGTTATTCTGTGTTTTTATTGAAAACCGGAGAATCATAAACTCCGCAGGCCGTACAACCGCCATGCCGATTTCAACAATAATCCGCCCTTCCAGGATATCCTGTGCGGTCATCGTTTGAGGAACACCCACATGTACAAAAAAAGCTTCTGTTGTTTTTGCCCCTGCCAATGCACCGGATCTCCATTTTAGTGTCAGGTAGTTTTCAATCATGCTTTTGATCTTCGTCCAGCTGTTGGCATCATTCGGTTCAAAAACAAAAGGCAATGTTCCTTTTCTCACTGATTCTTCCACGAGGTTAAAAAACCTGCGCACTGGCACATACCGCCATTCATTATCGTTTCCCATTAAAGTACGGGCACCCCATACCAGGGTACCCCTGCCTGTGAATGCACGTATAACATTGATTGACTTCCCGGCATTGGCATCCACATTCAGGGTTTCCTGGTCCCTGTCAGTAATGGCTACTGCCAGACTGCGCACATTATTCACACTTACATTCGCCGGAGCTTTCCACACACCACGATCGCGGTCAACCGAAGAATAAACGCCACACACGGCTCCGGAAGGTGGAAGCATACGGGGAAGCGATTTTAATGCATCAGATATATTTTTCATAACCGGAAATGCCTGACCGAGTTCCTTTTCATGCTGCCTGTAAGCCGGGTCAGCAGGTGACATATTCTCCAGTGCTGCAATTTTTGCAAGGATCGCAGGGTCTGTTGTCAGTTGTGATAAAGTAATCCGGTTTGCACCCAGCCATAATACATTCTTCCATTGGGGATATGAAACAGCGGAAGACATTACCCCTGCATTCAAAAATGGCGTGTAGGCTGCTCCGTATTTCAACTGGCTGTTTCCTATATTATTCCTGAACTCAGCTACCACCTGGTCATGTGATGTTTTATCGGTTGCATATTTAATGTCGAACACACAGAAGCGGTCCATCAGCCTGCCCGCCTGTTGCAGGGCTTTCTGCTGAACGGTGTACAAGCCATTGCCCGGCAGGTTCACTGCATCCGGGAATGCCAGTAATGTGGGCTCATCTTCTTTTTCAGCCACATCAACACCCTGAAGGAAGTCGGCCTGCTGCAGTGCTGAGCCATACCCGCCAATAGAAATAATATATGCATGCCCCCCGCCATTATTATAGAATTGCTGTATGGAATAGTATAAAATATATGGCGATGATGCAGGCTCAGCAGAAATCACTTTGTTATTGATATCCAGTTGTACTTTGGAAAAAGCTGCCGCGAAATCTTTTCCATAAAACTGCTCAAAATCCAGCAATGATTTTATCCTGTGCGCCACAAAATGCAAATCACCGGCCGCGCGCAGATCAGCTTTTTCAGTGTAGCCAATAAAAACAGGTATCGCTGTTTCTACATCTGCGATCGATGGCGGGAATTTATTTATTTCTTCAATATACACGCCTGGTTTTTGTATTTGAGCGTTTAATGAAAACGGGATAAAGGCTATTATAGCCAATAAAAAACGAAAAGACGGTTTCATGACTATTGTGGTTTCTTAACCACAAAGATCACAAGGTTTAAACAAAGGACACAAAGGTTTTACCAGTATGCCCATTTTCAATCCTTTCAACCTTTTCAATCTTTAGGACAAAGCAGCTTCAGCTGCGCCTTTGTGTCCCATTTGGGTGTTTGGATAAAAGAATGGCACTTATCTGTGAACCATTACAATACATCACGAAAAAATACCTTTGTGTCCTTTGTGGTAAAATTCAAAACTCAATATTTTATTCCCCTTTTTCCCCCAGATTTGCACTATGGAACCTATCCGCCTCACCCAGTACTCCCACGGCGCCGGCTGTGGCTGCAAAATCGCACCCAAAGTACTCGACGAAATACTGCAAAGCCAGATGGCTATGCCCGATAACAAAAACCTGCTGGTGGGTAACCATAGCCGCGATGACGCCGCTGTGTACGACCTGGGTAACGGCACGGCGCTTATTTCCACTACCGATTTCTTCATGCCTATCGTGGATGATCCATTTGATTTTGGCCGTATTGCTGCTGCAAATTCTATCAGCGATGTATATGCCATGGGTGGTAAACCCCTTCTGGCTATTGCGATCCTGGGCTGGCCGGTTAATAAATTGCCTGCTGAAATAGCTTCGAAAGTAATTGAAGGCGGACGCTCCATCTGTGCGGAAGCCGGCATCCCGCTGGCGGGCGGACACAGTATTGATTCGCCAGAGCCGATATTCGGTCTTGCTGTAACCGGGATACTCCCTGTCGAAAATCTCAAACAAAATAATACCGCACAGGAAGGCGATTATCTTTTCCTCACCAAACCACTTGGCGTTGGTATCCTGTCTACTGCCCAAAAACGCGGACTGATCCAGCCTGAACACATTGCAGTCATGACCAAACAAATGACCACCCTCAACAAAGCAGGGGAAGCATTGGGAAAAATCAAAGGCGTTACTGCCATGACTGATGTTACAGGCTTTGGATTCCTCGGACATCTCATTGAAATGGCAGGTGGCAGCGGACTCAGTGCAGACATCTGGTATGAAAAATTACCCGTGGCCGCCGGCGTACGTGATTATATAGCCCAGCGCATCTTCCCCGACAGCACCACCCGGAACTGGAACAGCATCAGCGACCAGGTAAAATTTGAAAAGGCGTGAATGTCATGGAGGCCTTTACCTTATTACCCGATCCGCAAACAAACGGCGGACTGCTGATCAGCGTTAAAAGAAGAAGCTGTGGAAGAAGTAAAAAAACTGATACCGGATTTTGCAGAACCAATAGGGAGAATGGTGGCGAAGGGGGAGAAGACGGTTATAGTTAGATAAGAGATATTAGATATCAGATATTAGATTGAGAAAAGAAGTAACGAATTGAATAGTTTGCTATTTATTGTTTATGAGTTCTCATCTCTTTGACACATGTATTTCTATGCCTTGCCCGCCGAAGCGAAGCGAAGGCGGGTGGTAAAGACTCTAAACCCAATCATATGCCCACCATCGAGATTAACGGCTGCAATTACTACTACGAATCCCACGGTAACCCCGCCAATGAAACCATGTTATTCAGTCACGGTTTACTATGGAGCGGGAAGATGTTCCGCAAACAAGTAGATTTTTTCAAAGACCGTTACCACATCATCACATACGACCAGCGCGGACAGGGGCAAAGTTCAGTTCCTGAAACAGGTTACGAGCTGGACCAACTTTACCTGGATGCCGTTGGGCTGATTGAAAAGCTTAATCTTCAAAAAGTACATTTCATTGGCTTATCCATGGGAGGATTTATCGGCATGCGGGTGGCAGCCCGCCGTCCGGACCTGTTGCATTCACTGATCTTGATGGAAACGTCTGCAGAACTGGAACCGAGTACTGCTAAATATTCCCTGCTTAACACAATCGTAAAACTGTTTGGGGTAAAAGCGATAGTAAATCCTGTAATGAAAATCATGTTCGGTGATAAATTCCTGAACGATCCTGCCAGAAAAGAAGAAAAAGCATTCTGGATCGGCGAGCTGCTGAAAAACAAAAAGACGATCACGCGTGCTGTCCGGGGAATCATCCGCCGCAAAGGCATGGAAGAAGAAATTACAAAAATCACCTGCCCTGTATTGGTAATGGTAGGCACACAGGATAAAGCAACCGTACCCGCGAAAGCAGAGTTTATCCATAAACAAATTCCCCAATCAAAACTGGCCTATGTGGAAGGCGCGGGGCATAGTTCGTCTATTGAAGAGCCAGATCTGGTGAATGATATCATAAAGGGGTTTTTAAAGTCTTAACCACATAGGAACATAGGCACATAGGTACACATAGGAATACAGCGCGAATTTCCTATAGAAGCAATTTTTCGAACTAAATAGATCTGCGTAATGTATTTCTATGTGTTTCTATGTGCCTATGTTCCTATGTGGTAAAGACTTTCAAAAAAGTCCTACCTTGTACCTGATAACCCCTCATGTCAGAACGCCCAACCAAGCTTGTACTAAACACAGATGATCTCACCGAAGAGTTCTTCGATGACAGTCGCCTGCTGGGTATCATGGCGCCGGTGCGGGGTTTTCAGTTTTGCTGGCATCTGAATGCAGTAACAGGACATGATTTCCGGCATAACAATGAAATACAGCTGACCAAAAAAGGCCGCCATTATTTCTTCGGTATCTATGAGTTCACTGAACCCACCGGTTCCCTCTCCCATTATGTTTATCATAACCAGTTCGACGGGGAATTCCTCCTGCCTGAATTCAGGCACCTGGATTTTTTGTGGCTGATGAAAGGAGATGAAGTGAATGACGAATCTTTACAGGGACTGATAAAAAATATCAGGGCTATACCGGGTGTGCAGCTGGTGACTGAGCTGACGCATGAAAAAATTAAAAATAAGGAACACCTTATTTTTTAAGCCCCGGATTTATCAATACAAAACCACAAAGTTTCACTAAGAATTGTTTGCCCTTAATCTGAAGTTCCCGGCTGATTTGAAAACTTTTTATCTCGAAAACCCTAAAAGGGCACTATGGGCCACCTGCGGCGGCCGAACCCTAAAAAATATTCTATCTTAAAGGATTGTACAAATAATAGTACGCTCTTTTGTGTCCTTTGCCTGCCCGACGAAGCGAAGCGCAGGCGGGTTATTCTTTGTGCACTTTGTGGTTAGATCTTTTCATCTAAAAAACTAAGTTATGTGGACAGAAACAAACAACCAGCTTTACAAGAAATTCCAGTTTAAAGATTTCAGTGAAGCATTCGCCTTTATGACCCGTGTAGCATTAGCCGCTGAAAAAATGGACCACCATCCCAAGTGGACCAATGTTTGGAATACCGTGGAAATCTGGCTGAATACCCATGATGCCGGGGACGTAGTAACTGAAAAAGACAGGATACTGTCTGAAAAAATTGACAAACTTTAAAGTTTAAATACTGAGTTTTGTTTTTCTGTATTTACTGCAATAAATACAAAACCACAAAGTTCACTATAAATACATATTCTGATAGAACAGTATCCGGGATTCGAAATTTTCTGATCTTTGCAAAAACTAAAAAGATCACTATGGCCCGCCTGCGGCGGCCGTACCCTAAAGATTAGTACTGATCTATCATATACCAGTGCCTGCCGCCAACACCATACTAATGATTCGCCCCGCAGCTTTCGGCTTCAACCCCGAAACGGCGGAGAATAATTTTTTTCAGCAAGCCAGCACACTTCCACCCGCTGAACTCCAACAAAAAGCCCTTGCGGAATTTGATGCCATGGTTGCTTTGCTGCAAGCCAACGATGTGGAAGTGATCATTGTTGAAGACACACCCGAGCCTCCCAAGCCTGGCGCCGTATTTCCCAATAACTGGTTCAGCACAGCTCCCAATGGTATTGTTTCTGTTTTTCCCATGTATGCACCCAGCCGCAGGACTGAGAAAAGAGATGATATTTTGAAAATGCTGGCCAGCCATTTTACTGTTACCGACGTACAGGACTGGACAGAGTTTGAAGCAGACGGCCGGTTCCTGGAAGGAACTGGCAGCATGGTCATTGACCACGACCATAAAATGATTTACGCCGCATTATCTGAGCGGACTAATCCTGTTGTACTTGAAAAATTTGCCTCTGCCATGGGCTACCAGGCCATCGTATTCTGGGCCACTGACGGGCAGGGCCGGACCATCTACCATACCAATGTAATGCTGAGTATTGGTGAAGAATTTGCTGTGCTCTGCGAAGAATCCATTGCTGAAGAATGGGAACTGATAGCAGTCAGGCAATTACTTGAATCAACCCACCACCGCATTATACCCATCAGCTTCGACCAGCTTCGTGCATTCGCCGGAAACCTGCTGCAAATCCGGAATAAAAAAGGAGAGAAATTAATTGTACTGAGCCAAAGCGCGTTTTCATCACTGAAAGAAGATCAGCGAAAAGAACTTTCAGCATTCGGGAAGTTATTACCGGTTGATGTGAGTATTATAGAAAAAACAGAGGGGGGAAGTGTGCGGTGTATGATGGCTGAAGTGTTTCTAGTTAAAAGAGTCTTAAACACCCACCTACGCTCCGCTTCGGCGGGCGAGGCATAGGCGGGTGATGAAAACTCTAATCTAATATCTGATATCTATTATCTGTTTAGAACTCTACCACCCCTTCCTTCTTATCCTTCCCCCTCATATAAACCACTTTCACCCGATCCCCTTTTTTCATTTTGCCCAGCGCCTGCATATAACCTTCCAGGCTGTTTGTGGGGTAATCACCAAGCTGCAGGATGATATCACCCGCCTGCAAACCGGCTTTTTGCGCAGGCTTACCGTCTGTTACACCATCCGCTTTCACACCAGTTCCGGCGAAAGTATAATCAGGCATGATACCCATTGATACACTGAAACGGGCATTGGTTGAACTCTGCACCTCGCGGGTTTTGGTAAACGCCGGGCGGGGCTGGCTGTTCATCCAGTCTATGATTTTATAGATATGATTAATGATAACCTGTTCACCGGTGTAATTGATTTTGTCAGCATCATCAGAAGGTTTGTGATAATCACTGTGCAGACCGGTGAAGAAGAACAGAACGGGAATATCTTTTTTATAAAATGAAGTATGATCACTGGGACCGGAACCGGCACTGTCATATTTGAAACGCAAAGGCGCAAATCCCTTGATATCAAGTGCCGCATTTTCGTAAATTTTTCCCCAGGTGGGAGATGTGCCGTAACCACCTACTGTAATTACATGGGTGCTGTCGTTCAAACGGCCCACCATGTCCATATTAATCATATAACTCGCAGTCTTAAGATCAACAGGTGAATGGTCAGCAAAATATTTAGACCCGAACAAACCCAGTTCCTCACCGGAGAAAGCCACAAAGAGGTAATTATTCGCTGTAAGTTTGCTGTCTTTTAATTTTTTAGAAATTTCAATCAGTGCCGCTGTGCCACTGGCATTATCATCCGCACCATTGTGGATCTGGGGTGAATCAAAATGACGGATCATTGAATTCCCGTCTTCACCATAACCCAGATGATCAAAATGCGCACCCAGGATCACAGTCGTCGCTGCATGGTTATCAAGGAAACCTACCACGTTATGTCCTGTCCGCTTTTTCTCACTTACATTAATATTCATCACTACCCTCACGGTTGCTGTCTGGTCGACCAGGTGTTTGGCAGATGTTTCCTTACTGAGATAAATAACCGGGATACTTGTTTTTTCAGCCCTGTCTTTTTTATCAAATTCAAGATTATCTGCAATGGCTGAACTGTTAAACAGGAACACGGCTGTAGCACCGCGTTCATTTGCTTTCGCGGTGTTCTTGCGGATATAATCCACCAGGTCGAAATGCGGATTGGTTTTATTTTCTTCCATCGTTTCTTTCAGGTCAATAAACCAGGGCATGCCGGCTTCCTGAACTGAAACGGAAGGCGTGGCATCCAGTTTCAATACGGGACTGAAAGCAAACGGGAAATACTGCGCAGGTGCCTTCAGGGTGTCGCCATCCAGAATCAGGTATGATTCCTTATCTATTTGCTTGCCGTCATTCACTTCAAAAGGCTGGATATATCCATCGGTACCGGCAGGTGCGAGACCAATTTGTTTAAACTGATCGCTGATATAGTCCATTGCCAGTTTCTCGCCCGGCATACCGGTACGGCGGCCTTCGAGTTTGTCGTCAGATAAATAGCCAATATGGGCTTTTAACTGGTCAACAACCCGGTTGTCTGATTTCGAGATTTTGGCCGGACCCGAACAGGAGAAAGCCATAAATACGATCAGCAGGGCAAAAAGAAAGCGGTGTTTCATGTTTTTTCTTTTGGAATCACGCAAAGGTATCGCCGGCAGCGATTATTCGGATGATATTCGTCTTTTTCGCCAAACTTTTCCTGATCCGGCTTTATAAATCCGCAATTCGTAACCTTAAATTGAGTGGAGGATTTTATTTTTGCAGGATTCACCATAACGAGTGTCCCTTAAAAACTTACATATCGCCCTTGTTGGTAATCCGAACAGCGGAAAAAGCTCCCTGTTTAACTGCCTGACGGGGCTTCACCAGAAAACCGGCAATTTCCCGGGGGTCACCGTAGATAAGAAAACCGGCACCGCCCCGATTGCACCCGGATTGAATGCTGAAATCATCGATTTGCCCGGTTCCTATAGTTTATATCCCAAAAGGATGGACGAATGGGTAACCTACAAAGTGATGCTGAACCAGGACACGGATATCCGTGCCGATGTGATTGTAGCCGTGGCTGATGCCAGCAATCTGAAGAGAAACCTGCTCTTCTGCACCCAGCTGATTGACCTGAAAATCCCCATGGTGATTGCCCTTTCCATGATGGATATGGCCCGAAGTAAAGGGATCAAGATTGATATCCCCGCTTTGGAAAGGGAACTGGGCGTACCTGTTGTAGCGGTGAATTCCCGCAAAAACAAAGGGATTCCCCAGCTGAAAAAGGCCATTGAACTTACCGTTGCACAATCAGAAAAAACCCAGGTCCGGGATTTTATTGATAATAAAGCTTTAGCTCCCGCCCCGATCGCGGAAGTAAAGACCCTTTTCCCGAAAATCAGCGATTACGGTGCGATTCATTACCTGATCAACCACGAAAATTTTGCTTTCGACGCGGCCATGCAGGACACGATCGAAAACATTGAGATCAGGAATAATTTCAACCCCACCCGCACGCAGGCCGACGAAATCCTGCAGCGTTACGGAAGAATCAGGCAGATCATGCAGGTTGCCGTAACTGAACCCGATCCGCTGCAGAAAACACTTTTCACGGAAAGACTGGACAACCTCATGCTCCACCGGCGCTGGGGTTACCTGATTTTACTGACGGTCCTGTTTTTATTATTCCAGAGTGTATTCTGGCTGGCCCAGTACCCCATGGGATGGATCGAACTGGGTTTTGCAGAACTGAGCTCCTCGCTGGCCAATAGTTTACCGGATAACCGCTGGACCGACCTCCTTATAAATGGAGTCATTGCCGGACTCAGCGGCATATTGGTTTTTGTGCCACAGATAATGATCCTGTTTGGCATCATAACGATTTTAGAAGATACGGGTTATATGGCGCGGATCAGCTTCCTGTCGGACCGGCTGATGCGCAGCGTAGGACTAAACGGCAAAAGCGTGATGCCAATGATCAGCGGATTTGCCTGTGCGGTGCCAGCCATTATGAGTGCCCGGAATATTGAGAACCGCAAAGAGAGATTACTTACTATACTGGTTACACCACTCATGAGCTGCTCGGCGAGACTGCCGGTGTATACCATCCTCATCGGGCTGGTCATTCCCAAAACTTATTTATTCGGATTTCTGGGTGTGCAGGGTTTGGTGATGATGGCGTTGTACCTGCTCGGACTGGTAATGGCGCTGGTGGTTTCATCCATCGCGCGGTGGTTTATAAAAATTAAAGAGAAAAGCTTTTTTATACTTGAATTGCCCACTTACCGTGCACCGCGTTTTAAAAACGTAATCCCGACCATGATCAGCAAGGCCAGGATTTTTGTGGTAGATGCGGGTAAGGTGATTATGGTGATCAGTTTAATCCTCTGGGCACTTTGTTCCTTCGGGCCCAACCAGCGGATTGAAAAACTCAATACCGAATACAGGCAACAGATTGCAGTTGCCGGTGCCAATAAAGATTCACTCACGGCTATTTACAAAACCCAAAAGCTGGAATCCTCTTATGCAGGCATTTTGGGTAAAAGCATCGAACCCGCTATCCGGCCGCTCGGCTACGATTGGAAAATCGGCATTGCATTAATTACCTCCTTCGCCGCCCGCGAAGTGTTTGTTGGTACCATGGCCACGCTGTACAGTGTGGGTGATGACCAGAAAGGTGCAGTGCTGCTGAATGAAAAAATGAAATCAGCAAAACTGGAAGACGGGACTAAAGTATTTACGCTTGCAACAGGACTTTCGCTGATGATATTCTATGTTTTTGCGATGCAGTGTATGAGTACGCTGGCGGTTGTAAAAAGGGAAACGAAAACGTGGAAGTGGCCGGTGATACAGTTATTGTATATGACGGGGCTGGCGTATGTGATGAGTCTTTTAGTGTACACGCTCTTTAAATAGATATTAGAGATCAGATATTAGATATTAGTTGGGCGTGATTGCCTGAAGACTCCTAAAGCAATTTTACCACAAAGTGCACAAAGAAATACCCCCCGCTTTCGCTTCGCTTCAGCGGGCAAAGAAAGGTCACAAGGGTTCTAACTTTGTGGACTTTGTGGTTTTTTCTTAGTGTCCCTTGTGGTAAAAATTATTCAAAAGATACGCCGACATCAACCTCGCCACCGCCCACGCTTCATTCTCATGCACCCATCGCTGGTCCTCATTGTTTTTGGTGAAGATGCAGAAGATGTACGGATTCCTCGGTACGTTCACCAGCATTACTTCACTCCGGGAGGCATTCACACAACCGTTTTTACTGAATACTTCAATGGTTGGTGGTATTCGTGAAATCGCTTCATTTTCATCCCAGTAATTCCGGCCGAGGCATCGCATCATTCGTTCACAGAGTTCAGGAGTGAAAATTTCATTGCGGTACATTTTCTCCAGGATCATTCCCATTTCGCGCGGCGTGGTTTGTCCCCAGCCATAGATAGTGCGGTTTCCCTCGCGGCCCGGTGTGCGTGAATTCACACGGGTATCTTTCAATCCCATGCTGTCGAGGATTTCATTGATGCGGGCGCCACCGCCTGCGAGTCCCTGCAACCAGAGGCTGGCTGTATTATCACTCGTAGTAAGCATCAGCATGATGAGTTTTTTCAGCGGTATTTTTTCATTGGCTTTATAAGAACCGAGAATATCCGAGCCGGAATAATAGAGGCTGTCCTTATAAACAAACTCAGAATCATAATTCAGCTCACCGGTTTGCATTTTAGACAGGATACCGGTGAATATGGGAATTTTTACAATGCTGGCTGTCGGGAATACAGTATCCGCATTGATCATAACGACTTTACCTGTCCGCAGGTTTTTAACGTAAACACCGACGCTGCCGTGGAAGTTGGCCATGATTTGCTGCAAGCCAACTTTTAGTTGTTTGTCTTCACGTTGGGCAGTTGAATGCAGGGAGCAGGTGGCGAGGAGGAAGAGGAGGAGGGTTTTTTTCATAACGAGATAATTATAATAAAGCTATAGCAGGGAGCAGGATGCAGGGGGCAGGGGGCAGGTGGCAGGTGGAATCCGGGATGGTGAAGTTTTTCCATTATATATTTTTTTAAGCAGGTCGCTTTTGCTCTGCGAAACCTCCGCTCTGCGAAACCTCTGGTTTCGCAGTTATATTATGTCGCCTCTGGCGACACTAAATAGAATAGATTAAACAAATCTTACCTGATCTTCTCCACTTTCCCTAAAATCATCTTTGTACATCGTTTATCCCTTTCCTCCGGGTTTACAAACAGCAACTCTAGTCTGGTGATTTCAAAATCCGGTGTATTAAATTCATTGGTTACGCTTATAGCCTGCTTTCAGTATCTCATCTGAGTCTCTAATATCATAGAGCAGCCAGTTATCGTCTCCGGTTAGTGCTGCTGTATCCGGGATTTCTTTCCGCAGGGATGATGTATAAAATTCAAAGGAGGAACTGTAAAATCCTTTCCAGACATAAATCTTATCATGATTGATATGTCCTTTAACAACCGTTGGCATCTTTGCGAGGTTGTTTCCCCCCTGGTAACGGAGTAATTGCGGGTAAAAATTGGTGTTGAGCAGGAAGAACACGCAAATCATCACCGCCACTGATAATACAATAGATTGCTGGAAGCGGTTGAGTAAAACAGAGCGCAGGCTATACATAAATAAAGCCAGTGTAATTATCAGTCCGGCGTAAATGAGGTAAGATTTTATGGGAAAGGCCCAGAAATTAATTACCAGTAATCCGGCAAATAATATTCCTGCAATACCAAGTTGCAGGGGTTTGAGCCAAACTGCTTTTTCGCCAGACTGCATCAGCCAGGAGGCGGTTAATACTGACGCTGCAGGGAATACAATATTCAGGTAATGCGGGAGTTTGAATCCGGATATGGAAACCACGATGATGATAACAATGATCACACCGGGCGTGAACCATTCATCTTTTCTCTTCAAAAAGTTTTTAAGGCGGAGAAAGAGTGCATAATATGCAATGAAACTCCAGGGTGCAAACGCCCAGAGGAAAGAGTGCAGGAAAAAGAAATAATCATTCCTGGCGTCATGGCCCATTTCACCAGCGAACCTTTCCACGCTTTGGTTGAACAGGATGAATGTAACGCCGTCAATATGGTCTTTTCCGCGGACCACCACTTCGGGATGCAGGTTGTACTGCAGGTAATAACAATATACAACCGGAGCGATGCCAATGGCAAAAAGCAGGATCAGGATCAGCCATTTGGGGTTGATGAATATTTTCCAGTCTTTGTAGTAAAGGATATAAAAGAAAGCTCCAACCGCCGGAACAAAAACAGCGATATTGCCTTTGGTGGAAAAACCCAGTGCCAGTCCCAATGCCGCCCCGGCCACATTGATCCATTTTTTCCATTGGATAAAATCCACCAGCTGCCAGCTCGCGAAGGCAATGCAGGCGGTCAGGATAGCATCCATCCGCACATCGTTATTGGCCAGGATAAACGAAAATGAAGATGCCAGTATTAATGCTGCGAGCTTACCGGTTTCTTTATTATATAATGATTTACCAAGACGATACGTTGAATACACACCGAGTATGGAAAATAATAATGAAGGGAGTTTATAGGCAAAACCGGTAACCCCGAAAATTTTATAGGCCATAGCCGCCAGCCAGAAATGCAAATGGGGTTTATCGAGATAAGCGCCGTTGTAGTCGACCAGGCTTGCATAATCACCGGTGAGGTGCATGTGCAGCGCTATGTTGGCGTGGTGTGCTGAATCATTATCCATTAACGGCACAAACAATCCGAAGGCATATACTATTCCCAGGAAGAGAAATAATAGCCTGTATAAATTATCGGATATAAAAGGCCGCTGTAATCCGGTCATGGTACTGCAAAATAACCTGCTTTTGGTCAGAGTTCCTTCAGCAGGGCCTCTACTTTTGATTTTATCAGGTCGCGTACCTGCCTGAAGTCGGCTTCATTCATCTCCCGGGGATCAGGGATGACCCAGTCAATTGTTTTTTTGGCAGGCATCCAGGGGCAGGCATCGCCGCAGCCCATGGTTACGACTGCATCAAAAGGCGCATATTGTTTTACTTCATCAAGTGATTTGGAGCTGTGCTGTTCCAGGTCATAACCCAGTTCGGCCATGGCGGCAATCGCTTTGGGGTTTATTTTACCTGATGGTTTTGAACCGGCGCTGTAAGCTTTTACGTTCCGGCCACCGAGCATACGGGCAAAAGCCTGGCTCATCTGTGAACGGTTGCTGTTCTCTACGCAAACAAAAAGGAGTTTTTTGGTGCGGGTGAGTTCTTTTTTCATCACAATAGCAGTTGAAGAGCAAAGTGTGGTAAACTGGGCGGTTTGTTTAACGGCTTCGGGTGCCTCATTGCGGTCAGCGTATTCAAATCCTTTCTTCAGGAAATATTTATCCGCATCTGTGGTCATCAGCCAGATTTCTTTCGCGCCGGCGGTTTTGGCGGCAAAAACAAGTTTCTCAAACAGAATGGAAGCCAGCCCCTGTTTGCGCCAGGCGGGTAAAGTAGCGACGCTGCGCAAAAAAGCAAGTTCACCCCATTGCTCCAGGCCAATTACACTGACTACCTCATCACCGGAACGGGCAATAAAGAAATCGGGGTTGGCAGTGGCAATATCATCGGTCGGCAGTTTGGCCGACTGAAGCAGTTGGATAATAGAATCCAGTTGTGCCGGACCGGCTTTTTCAAACAACAGGGGCTGACTCATTCCTACATTAAATTATTATTAACAACATCCGCTGCCGGGTTCGCAGCATTTTCTTTCGTCTTTAGCGGGTTTCTCTGCAAATACGGTAATACTGCTGATACGCGTTTTGCCGTTGCGGTAAGCCTGTACTTCGTCAGCGCTCATGTATTCAGCCAATATTTCATCAGGAAGATCTATTTCTTTTTCTTTCTGCAGTTTGATATCTGTAAATCCCGCTTCGTTGATGATGCCAAGATATTCTTCTTTCCGTATAGCACCGCTTACACAACCGGCGTAGAGTTCAGCGATCTGTTTCCATTTTTCAGGAAGTTCACCATTGAGTACGATATCTGAAATAGAAAAATGCCCGCCGGGTTTCAGCACGCGGTAAATTTCACTGAATACTTTGTGTTTGTTGGGGACCAGGTTCAGCACACAATTACTTACTATTACATCAGCCACGTTGCTGGTAATGGGCATGCTTTCAATATCACCCTGGCGGAATTCTACATTATTGAGGTGGAGTTTGTCGGCGTTCTCTCGGGCTTTTTCAATCATAGCGGGTGTAAAGTCAATACCGATCACACGGCCTTTTTCTCCCACAGCTGCCCTGGCCACGAATGCATCGTTACCGGCACCGCTGCCGAGATCAATCACTGTATCGCCTTTTTTCATTTGGGCAAATTCTGTGGGCAAGCCACAACCCAGTCCGAGGTCTGCGTCTGCCACATAGCCTTCGAGCTTTGTATAATCATCGGCCATGATGGTATAAGGATCCGTGCCGCAGCAGCCGGTAGCGCCGCAACAGGTACTGAGGTTGAGTTTTTTATCCTGGCCCGCAATTTCACTGTATTTCTCGCGAACCATGTCTTTGGTAGTTTGATGATCTGTCATATATGTAGGTTTAAATAGTAATCAGCAACAGGCTTTTTCGTTCTGCAGTTTCATGTGACTGAACAGGAATCCGAATTCGGCACTGAATTTTTCAAAGGCTTTCCAGTTGATGCAATAACAACTGCGCGGGCCATCGGTTTCCCCTTTCACGAGTCCTGCGTTTTTCAGTTCTTTCAGGTGCTGGCTCACGGTGCTCTGTGCAAGCGGCAGCACTTCCACGATTTCCCCGCAGATACATTCATTGCGTGTGGCCAGGATTTTCAGGATGGCAATCCTTGCAGGATGGCTCATCGCCTTGGCAAATGCAGCCAGGTCCTGGTCTTTACGGGAGAACTCTTCTTTTTTATTCAGTGCCATTGGTTAAATATATATCGTAAATATACGATAAAGGAAAACATGTTTCCAAAATATTTTTCCGGCCGGTTTAAGCCACTGCCTTTTTCCTGCTTTTTACAAGGGAAATAATCACCCCGCTGCCGATGATACAAATGATGCCAAGGGATGACATCCAGTCGGGGAACGCATCACCCAGCATCATGCCGATGAATACGGAATACACAATATTGGCGTATCCGAATACGGACACAATACCCGCTTCATCTGCGCCATACGCTTTTGATACAAAATACTGTCCGAACAACGCTGCCAACCCCAGGATCATCATGGGTATCCATTGGATGAGTGTTGGCCAGTGCCAGTCGATTACAAATAACCCGTCTGCCGGAACACCAGCACCATAATGCACCGCCAGTGAAATGACGGGCAGGATGATACCAAACGACAGGAAAGACAATACAATAACCCGGTTTTCGTAATAACCCGCGAGCCGGTGTAAGGTGATATAGGCAACGGCAGACACAATCCCTGAAGTAAGCCCGGCTACGTGGTAATACCAGTGCAAATGCATATTGGGTTTATAGATCAGCAGCATACCGGCGAACCCGAGTATTACGGCCAGCACCACTTTCTTACCGTGGTACTCCCCGAATATAAAATAAGAGAAGAGCGCAATGAAAATGGCTGAGGTGAGATTGTAACTCATGGACGTGCCCAGCGGGATGTGGAGGATGCAATACAATAAAAGATAAAGGGCGATAGTGCCCATCAATCCGCGGAAGGCAAGCCGCCAGGGTTTTCCACCCACTTGTACAGGTCTTTTAAGTAAGAGACCGGGTGCTAAAACAAGCAGTCCGATTACGTTTCTGAATAAAACCAGTTGTCCCGCGGAAAAATCTGTTTTCAGTGATTTGGCTGCTCCGCCCATTACGGAAAATCCCAGAGCCGCCAGCAGCATAAATACAATTCCACGGTATCGCTGGTCAATCTTCATGTTATCGAAAAATTTAAACCGCGCTCAGTCTTTCTGCAGCCTTTTCCAATGTCTCTTTGTTTTTAGAAAAACAGAAACGCAGTACTTTATTGTCCAATCCATTCTGGTAAAACGCAGAAACAGGTATGGTTGCCACGCCCGCCTCTTTCGTCAGCCGTTTTGACAGTTCCATATCGCCTTCATCGCTGATTCGTTCGTATGTGCCACAAATAAAATAACTGCCGAATGAATCCTGCATCGTAAACCGGGATGATGACATCAGGTTTTTAAAATAATCCCTTTTCTCCTGCATAATGGCCGCGAGTCCGGTATATGCCTCCCGGTTGCTGAGGAATTCCGCCAGCGCCACCTGCATCGGAGTGTTGCAGGAAAAGCAATTGAACTGGTGGATCTTCCTGAATTCTTTCATCAGTTCTGCAGGCGCAACGGCATAACCCAGCTTCCAGCCGGTGCAGTTATATACTTTACCGAAAGAAAAACAGATAAAGCTCCGGTGCAGCAAATCCGGGTATTTTAAAATACTCTGGTGCTGGATCCCATCAAATATCAGGTGTTCATACACTTCATCGCTGATGATAAAAATGTTAGTGCCTTCTGTCACTGCCCGTAACTGTTTGATATCTTCCTCACTGATCACCGATCCGGTTGGATTATGCGGTGAATTGATCATGATGGCTTTTGTCTTCGGGGTAATCGCAGCTTTTACGGCTGTCCAGTCAATATGGTAATCCGGGTACACCAGCGGAATCGTCACCGCTTTGGCACCATTCACTTCTATGTTTGGTATGTAGCTGTCGTATGCCGGTTCAAATACAATCACTTCATCACCCGGCTGCAGGATGGCGGTTAATGCCGTATAAATGGCATACGTGCCACCGGGGGTGATGGTGATCTCTGTATCCGGATTCACACTGTTGTTATATAAATAATGGATTTTCTCCGCAATTGCTTCGCGCAGCGGTGTCCAGCCCGGCATCGGTGCGTACTGGTTAAAACCGGAACGCATGGCTTTGTTTACCAGGTCGGTTAATTCACTGCTCATGGGAAAATCGGGGAAACCCTGACCGAGGTTAACGGCTTTGTGTTCGGTAGCGAGGGCGCTCATCACGGTGAAGATGGTAGTGCCGGCGAGGGGTAGCTTTGAATGAATAAGCAAGGTGGTGGATTGTGTTTAAAAATATTTTACCACCCGCCTTCGCTTCGCTACGTCGGGCAGGCAAGGACACAAAGGTAAAACTAAGTACACAAAGAAATACAAATCCCTTTGTGCACTTTGTGACAACCTTTGTGCGCTTTGTGGTTAAATTATCTCACACTAATCTTTGCAAATTTCAACTCCGTTTTCGCCATTAAATGCGGTCTCCAGCTAGGAATGAAAAACTCATTCCCCACCGCATACGCATGCCTCGGCATTAAAATCGTTTCGTCATTATTGCTTGCAATAAACTTGCGGGTGAATTTGCCGGTTGACAGATCTACGGAAATACCATACACATTACTCCGCTTCCGGAAATTATAAACTGTTTTCACTTTATCGCCGTATTCGGGATTGATATTATTGCTGGTGTGATCGTTCAGCAGCAGGATTAAATTGTTGCCGCTGATCAGGCTGCTGTAGGAAGAATAAAAAGGCATACCACCAGCGTTGGCAAAATAGCCTGAACTGCTGTAATCATAACTCCAGCCCGGTGAATAACCGGAATTGGTGGTGCGGATTTCTTCCACCTGTGATTTCGGCAGTGCATTCAGCCAGCGGATATTCCCGTTTTTATCGGCGTTGATGATCAGCAGGTCTTTATTGGTAAACCGGTGCACATGCGTGGTGGTGTATGTCCAGCTGCGGGTTTGCGAATTGTATTGTGAGTTGGTATATGAATAATAAGAATACTGTGAAACCTCACTGGTAATGATTACTGAATTATCGGCTGGGTTAATCGTCACGTTCTTGATCACAAATGCATTCGGGAAATCATCTTCATCATCATTGTCTTTCGCCTGCTGCGCCTGTTTCTTTTCCTGCTTCGACATATCATCATCATCTGTTTCATCCACAAAACTCTTGCCCAGCATACCGGAATTAATCTCTTTGAAAGAACTTAACAGCAGTGTCCCGTTCTCCGGATCCACTTTATTAATGTAAAAACCATTCAGATCTTCTTTTTTAGCGGCGTTGCTGTAAAAACCAGCCAGGAGTAATTCACCGGTGGGTTGTTCAATCAGTTTCCCGGTGATCACAAACCGGTTTTCTGTTTCCAGCGATACATCATGTTCTTTCTTTCCATCGCGGGAATAAACAGCCATGTTGTACTGTTTGAACACCATGCGTTTCTTTTTCTTCTTGCCCCACTGTGATAATTCATATTCTTTACCCAGCAATACAATCTTGTTGCTCTGCGTATATACCACATCGGTCAGCGTGAATTCATCCGGATTATTATCCAGGTTGATAATCGCCGATTCTTTTTGTTTGAAATTCTTATCCAGCACCTGCACAGCAATGGTTACCCTTTCCTTCCCGGAAATATTACTCACCATCAGGAAATAATTACCATCCAGCACCGGGCGGATCTTCATTTCATAATCATCTTTGCGGGACTCCAGTTCATAACTGCCCAGTTCAATGAAATCACCATCCAGTTCGCCGTTGGTTTTATTCACTTTGGACCCGTACACCAGGAACCTTTTTGTTTTCCGTTCATAATCCGTTGCGAACAGGTATAGATCATTTCCCAATGCCTGGAAACTGTGAAAGTTCAGTCCCTTCAGTTCTTTTTTATATTCCTTGTCAAATACTTCTGCAAAATTCTTATCCAGCTTCATCAGTTTAACGGCTGCCCCATAGGTAGCACCAATCAGGAAACTGCTTCTCACCTGTACCCTGGTCTCCGTAAAATAAAGACCCGTATTGTCGGCTGCCACCACATCCAGGTCAGCCGTGCCTTTTTTCAGTTTGATTTCCTCTCCCCAGGTAATTTTGTACGTCTGGGCCGGAACGCTGACCGTTACAAGTACTATAGCCGCCAGTAAAATCAGTTTTTTCATATTCGCATGATTCATGATGTAAAATTAAAACAATGCCCCGCGGCTGCCGCTTAAATTAATCCTAAATAAAGCGGATTGGTGTATTTTCGGAGACCATGTTCCGTAAAACACGTGCTTTTTTCAACCCCGAGCAATTCCAGGGCTGGGGACGAACCAAAAGATATTTTGAAGGCTGGTATTTTAAAGTGGTCAATGCCGCTGAAGACCGGGCATTTGCCATCATTCCGGGTATTGCCATGGATGAGGCCGGTAAAAAACAGGCTTTTATCCAGGTGCTTGACGGAAAGAAAAAGACAGCCGCCTTTCACAAATTTGATGCAGCCCTGTTTAAACCCAAAGCCGGGATTTTTGAATTAAACATTGGCAATAATTTTTTCTCAGAACACAAAATCGTACTCGATCTGCCTGATCTCAAAGGCACACTGCAGTTTTCCGGTAACATCCCCTGGCCCAAACCCTTTTATTCTCCCGGCATCATGGGACCTTATGCCTTCGCCCCTTTCATGGAATGTTATCACGGGATTGTGAGCATGGATCATGCGATCGAAGGTGCGCTTACTTACCAGGGGGAATTGATTGATATTAACCGTGGCCGTGGTTATAACGAAAAAGACTGGGGCCGATCCTTCCCTTCTGCCTATTTCTGGATGCAGAGCAATCATTTTGCAGAACCCGGTATTTCACTCAAATGTTCGGTGGCCAATATCCCCTGGATCCGCAAATCATTCACCGGGTTTATTGCCGGTTTCTGGCTACAAGACAAATTAATCCGCTTTACCACTTACAACAGGAGTAAACTTTTGAAATCATTTGCTGACGAATCAAAAGTGGAGATCGTGATGAAAAACCCCCGTTACCAATTAGAAGTCCTCGCGCACCGGGACCATGCAACAGCACTGGCCTCTCCCATATTGGGATTAATGGATGGCAGGATTGAAGAAAGTATGTCAGCTACAATGGACGTACAGCTCACAGAAAGAAAATCAAAGAAGATTGTATTCAGTGGTACAGGCAGGAATGCGGGGTTGGAAGTGGCGGGGAAGATTGAACAGATTATGGTGTAGGCTCCTCGCTCAGTTCGAGTTCCCTCTGCGGCCGCGACGAGAAACACATTACACCGTGGGAAATTAAGTTGATACGCCCCGGTGGGTGTCCTCACCCACCGGAATTTCATGAACAAATAATAAGGTTTAATAAATATGGGTAATCTCAATGCAATGAAGTTTCAAAACATCGTAGTGGTGGGTGAGGACACCCACCACGGCCACGGAGAAGTTGCTGGACGTATTGAGACTATATTCGAATAAACCCGTCGTAATTATTTCCGGAAAACAAATCTCCTCTGGGTCTATTCTGGCGCTTTGAATTTATAATTCACAGAGTAAAGAAATGTTACAGTATTCAGAAACCTGAAATTCCCGCTCAGCAATTTATTAGAAAACGTATATAGTAAAGGATCTGGTTGAAAAGGTGTCGCCAGCGGACAAGGATACGTTTCAGACTTTATTTGCATAGGTATAAGCAGCTTTGTGTTTTTAACCTTATTAACTGTAATAATCGAATCCAACCCTCTTGACATTTTGGGAAATTTTTTTAAAGAAGATTCCAAATTCTGCCGTAACCAATCCGGAGCGGAATCTGAAAATTTTATTGACTTAATCTTAGACATATTGTCAACTTCTATTTTAAGGAGCTCATCATAGAAAAAACAATCCTGAGCGCCTAGCGATTCTGGAGGAGGTGTAATGTAAAGTTGGAATCTTAAAACCTGGCCTTCAACAGCAGTGTTAATTCCTGTTGTATCTCCTGATGCCATCATCATTGCGGCCATTAAAAGGCAAGTAATCATTTAGTTCAATTTATGAATGAAAGATTTTAACACCCAATCAAAGGCGTCACCAGACCTGCTTAAGGAATATCTATTTTTTCTTTTTGGGCTTCACCAGTTCATAAGAATGAAGTATCCACTCACGCAACAATTTATCACTCACCGACCCATCCACCACAATCGTATTCCAGTGTTTTTTATTCATATGCCAGCCAGGAATCACACAGGGATACTCTTCCCTTAATTCAATCGCTTTATCGGGATCACATTTCGCATTGAACCTGAATTCCACTTCATCCAAACCCGTCAGCAGGAATATTTTCCCGCCCACTTTATATACCAGTGTATCCGGACCAAAAGGAAGTGCCTCTTCCACATCCGGCAACGATAAACAATATTCACGCAATGATTCAATATTCATATCAGCTGATTATAGCAGTCGCTTCAATTTCGATCAGGTAAGCGGGATCAATCAAACCCTTCACTTCAATCATCGACGTACAGGGGCGTATGTCTTTGAAAAACTCACCATGTGCTTTGCCGTATTCTTCCCAACGGGAAATATCCGTCACAAACATGCGGGTGCGGACCACATCATTTAATGTTGCCCCGGCGCGCTCCAGCACTTTGCTGATTTTTTCGATGATGCATTTTGTCTGGGCGTAGGCGTCGCCTTCGCCAACGGTTTTTCCATCGTCGTCAATGGCAACGGTGCCGGTTACTTCGATGGTGTTGTTTACTTTGACAGCGCGGGAGTAGCCGACGATGGATTCCCACTTCGCACCGGAGGAAAAGTTTGTTCTTGACATGACTATTTTTTTACCACTAAGATCACAAAGGAATACACAAAGTTCACAATGGATTTAACTTAGTGAACTTTGTGTATTGCTTTGTGCACTTTGTGGTTAAATTTTATTTTTTATTTTATTTCAACCTGCTCTGGTTTCAATAATGGCTCATTATTCATTCGTAATAAAATCTGCGCCACCGTCAGCACATCCTTCTGGCAATACGTCACAATCCGTTCCAGGTTTTTCTCCAGCCAGTACACTTCCCACACTTTGCTGCCGTCAATATCATCCTTTGGCGTGGCAATGCCTAAAGCAGTGGCTAATAAGTTCAACGAAGTAAAATTTTTGAAGTCGCCGAATTTCCAGAGCTCCATGGTATCATAATGATTCACTTCCCATGGTTTTTTGCCGGCGGTGTTGAGGCAATTGGGAACGGGTAGTCCGTTGATAATCATGCGGCGCGACATGTAGGGAAAATCAAATTCCTTTCCGTTGTGTGCGCAGAGATAGCGGTTATCTTCCGTATCCCATTTTTTGAGCATGGAAGAAAACTCATAGAGCAGGAGTTTCTCATCATCACCGGCGAAAGATTTTAAAATCAGTTTGCGCTGGTCACCGTTACCCTGAATCACGCCGCAGCTGATACAAACGATTTTACCGAACTCCGCATAAATACCCGCGCGGGGATAAATGGTTTCTTCGGTCTGGCCTTCGTAATGTTTGATGAGGGAAGCTGATTTGAGATCCCAGAGTTTTTTCCAGTTCTCGGGCAAATCAGTATACGCCGGATACTGTGGTACCGTTTCGATATCCAGGAATAAAATATTATGGACAGGCAGTGCGGGCATACGTTTTATTGTTTGGCCGGTACTGCAAAGTAAGGATTAAGCTCCTTCTATCAGACCGACATAGTTTCCCCAGGGGTCGGATACCACGGCAACGTAAATATCACCGCCCACCATGGTTTTGGGCTGGATGAGTGTACCGCCAATTTCAACCAGTTTGGCGGCAGCATCTTCGGTGCTGTCAACCGCCCAGTATGAATAGGCCTGGTTACCGGCTACTACATCTGTCATATCAGGATCGAGGCCGAGTTCGCAGCCGTCAATATTAAATCCTACATAGAAAGGTTCGTCGAAATAGGGTTCAATACCAGTGGCGCGGATATACCAGTCGCGGGCTTCTGTAATATTACTTACATGATAGACAACTGTGCGCAGTTTTTTAAACATATATCAAAGGTATTTTTCTCCCAGGTTGCGTTTTACTTCCGCCACATAATCCTTGATTTCCTGTTCTTTTTCTTTCCGGCAGATGAGTAAAACATCAGCAGTGTCCACTACAATGAATTCATCCAGACCCTGCAGCAGCACCAGTTTATGATCGGGTACGTGAACGATGCAGTTGCGCGCATCCACAGTCATCACTTTACGTCCGGCAACGGCGTTACCGAAATAATCGCGTGACATATTCTCCCAGGCGCTGTTCCATGTACCGAGATCGCTCCAGGAAAAACTGGCGGGGATCACATATACATTGGGCGCTTTTTCCATGATGCCAAAATCAACAGAGATATTGGTACACTGCGGATAAATGCTTTCCACCGCTTCCTGTTCCTGCGGTGTGTTGAATTTATCTTTCTCTGCTGCGAAGATTTCATAAATCTCCGGCAGGTGTTTTTCAAAAGCAGTCAGCACGTTTTTCACCTTCCAGGTAAAGATGCCTGCGTTCCAGAGAAAATCACCGCTGGCAATAAAGGTCTTGGCCAGTTCCAGGTTGGGCTTCTCCGTGAAGGTTTTCACTTTGTAAATATCAGGAGCCGCTTCGGTGGTATCGTGCTGGATATAACCATAACCCGTGTTGGGATAAGATGGTTTTACACCAATCGTAACCAGTGCGTTGATATGTTCTACAAAGTCGAGTGCTTTGTTCGCTGTTTTTACAAACTCATCCGGTTCCAGCACCAGGTTGTCTGCCGGTGCGGCCATCATCACGGCTTCGGGATCCTGGGCCATAAGGCGGAAAGCGATATAGGCGATACAGGGTGCTGTGTTTTTGCGGGAAGGTTCGGAAAGAATATTCGCGTCCTGGATGCCGGGTAATTGTTTTTTGACAATACTGACATATTCGGCGGCAGTGACAACAAAAATATTTTCTTCGGGAACGAGCTTGGCGTAGCGCTCGTAGGTTTGCTGGATCAGGGTTTTGCCGGTGCCCAGCACATCCAAAAACTGTTTGGGCATATCGGTCCGGCTGATTGGCCAGAAGCGGCTTCCTATTCCTCCGGCCATGATGGCTACGTAGTGGTGCTTATTCATGTTACAATTAGGGGTCAAAATTACAGAATGCGCAGCCTAATTCAGCGTTAATTTATATTGATATATTACACCAATACGGTTGAGTATGATCAAATAATCCCTTCGCGTACAAGATCGTGCAGGTGAAGCACACCCTGGTAGGAACCGTCTGTAGTAACAGCCAGCTGGGTGATTTCATGTTTCCGCAGAAGGTCAAGTGCATCCACGGCCAGTTCATCCGGACCAATGGTTTTAGGATTGGGGGTCATAATATCTGCAGCAGTAATCTGGTCTATTGCCACCGATTTTTCAAGCATGCGGCGCAGGTCGCCATCGGTGATTATGCCGAGCAGTTCATTCGCGGGACCGGTAACGGCTGTGATGCCCAGTCTTTTTGCAGTCATCTCCACGATGACTTTCTTCAGCGTGTCTTCCGGTTTTACAGCCGGCTTCTCATTATCAATGATCAGGTCTGAAACCCGCAGGTATAATTTTTTTCCGAGTGAACCGCCGGGATGGAATTTGGCGAAATCCTCGGGATAAAAGCCTTTGATCTCCATGAGGCAAACAGCCAGCGCATCGCCCATTACCAACTGGGCCGTGGTGCTGGTTGTGGGGGCCAGGTTATTGGGACATGCCTCCTGTTCAACAGTTGTATTCAGTACAATCCCGGCATTTTTTGCGAGATATGATTGCATGGATCCAACCATGGCAATGAGTATGTTCCCGAAATTCCGGATTAGTGGTACCAGCACTTTGATTTCAGGGCTCTCCCCGCTTTTGCTGATAATGATAACCACATCTTCTTTCTGCACCATGCCCAGGTCGCCGTGGATGGCATCTGCAGCATGCATAAATATGGAAGGCGTACCGGTAGAATTGAAAGTGGCTACGATTTTCTGTGCAATCACTGCGCTCTTGCCAATCCCGCTCACCACAATCCGCCCTTTGCAGGCAGAAATAGCTTCCACTGCTTTTTCAAAATGGTCGTCAATAAACGCCGCAAGCCCGCTGATGGAGCGCGCTTCGAGGTCAATCGTTCTTAAAGCAATCTGTTTCACGGAAACCGCCATATTGAAATTGGGTTAAAAGCCTGTTATACAAGGCCGAACAAAATTAGCGGTTTTGAAAAGAAATGAGCCAACCGGTTTTAACAGTAAAATCAGGCCCTGTTTTTGTAAATTTGTTACCCCCGGTTCATACCGGCAGGTATAAGAGCGTGAGTCAGGCGGTTGTGCGATAATCTGGTTATAATCTTTCCGGCGAAACACTCGCCATTTTCGCCATTTTAACGCTGCCATAAGAGTAAATACTCAAACTCCGGAAAACGGGGATTGAAATTAATTTTTGCGGGAGGGGAATATTGATATCCCGCCAAAAATCAGTATCTTAAATAATTGCATAGTCCGCACGGACTCCTATGAAACAATAAACGAAAATGGGAACTACAGTTAAAAAATCGCCGGCCAGGAAAACGGCTGTCACTACAGCGGCGAAAACAGTTAAGGCTAAAGAAAACGGCAAATCTGCCAAAGGGTCTCACCGTTTTGACCTCCACAAAGAATTACAGAAGTATTTTGGGTTTAATAAATTCAAAGGCACGCAGGAAAAGGCCATTGAATCCCTGCTCTCGGGCCGCGATACGTTCGTGATTATGCCTACCGGCGGCGGCAAAAGCCTTTGTTACCAGTTGCCCGCCATGGTTTTGGAAGGGGTGGCCATTATTGTCTCCCCGCTGATTGCGCTGATGAAAAACCAGGTTGACCTGGTACGTGGTTACAGCAGTAATGATGAGGTAGCGCATTTCCTGAATTCAACATTGAATAAAAAAGAGATCAAGGAAGTGCATGATGACCTGCTTTCGGGCAGGACCAAAATGCTGTACGTAGCGCCGGAAACGCTGACTAAACAGGAAAACCTGGAATTCTTCTCCGACCTGAAAGTTTCATTTTTTGCGGTGGATGAAGCGCATTGTATTTCAGAATGGGGACATGATTTCCGTCCGGAATACCGCCGGCTCCGCGAAATGATGATCCAGATCAATCCGGATGTACCGGTTGTCGCGCTTACTGCCACGGCCACACCGAAAGTGCAGAGTGATATTATCAAAAACCTGGATCTCCGTGATCCCAGTGTGTTCATTTCTTCTTTCAACCGTCCGAACCTGTATTATGAAGTGCTGCCGAAAATCAAAAAGGCGCAGACTGATGAGAATATTGTCCGCTTTATCAAAAGCATGAAGAATAAGAGCGGTATTATTTATACGCTGAACCGCAAGACAACGGAAGAGCTGGCTGATATCCTCAATGCCAATGGCATAAAGGCGGTGGCTTACCATGCGGGTCTCGACAGCAAGATCAGAGCCGAGCGCCAGGATCTTTTCCTGGGTGAAGATGTGCAGGTGATCTGTGCAACGATTGCTTTTGGAATGGGTATTGATAAACCGGATATCCGTTTTGTGATCCATTATAATATTCCCAAGTCGATTGAGAATTTTTACCAGGAAACCGGCCGCGCCGGCCGCGACGGACTGGAAGGAAAATGTGTTTTATATTATTCGCATAAGGATGTCAGCAAGCTGGAGCACCTGATGCGCGACAAGCCGCTGAGTGAAAGAGAAGTGGGCGCACAGCTGATTAATGAAACGGTTGCTTTTGCAGAGACCGGTGTTTGCCGGCGCAAAGTGCTGATGAGTTATTTCGGCGAGGAATATGAAAATGAGAATTGCGGCCAGTGTGACAACTGCAAGCATCCGAAAGAAAAAATGGAAGCCAAAGAGCAGGCTGTGATCGTGCTGAAGGCAATCCGTGCGCTGGATGAAAGGTTTGCTACCGAATATGTGGTGCAGATTATCAGTGGGAAGCTGACGCCGCAGATACAAATGTTCCGTCATGATGCGCTGGATGTTTTTGCCTGCGGTAATGACCATGATGCGCATTTCTGGAATTCACTGATCCGCCAGTTATTGCTGGGTGGATTGCTGAGTAAGGATATTGAAGAATATGGTGTGCTGAAGTTTACCAAAAAAGGTGAAGCATTCCTGAAGAAGCCCAAATCATTCCCGATTGTGCTGAATAACCAATATGAAGAAGCCAATGCGGATGATGAAGAAGCAACAGAAGCCACTGGTGGTGCTGCTGCCGATGAAAGGCTCTTCAATATGCTGATGGAATTAAGGCAGAAGGAAGCTAAAAAGAAAAACCTCCCGCCGTTTGTGATATTCCTGGAATCTTCTTTACAAGACATGGCTACGTTCTACCCGATTACCCTGGAAGGGCTGGAAAAATGCCAGGGGGTGAGCAAGGGCAAGGCGCTGAAATATGGCCGGCCGTTTGTGGAGCTGATCGTGGCGTTTGTGGAAGAGAATAATGTGGAGCGCCCGGATGATTTTGTGATGAAGAGCGTGGTGAATAAAAGCGGCAGTAAAGTATATATTATACAAAATACAGATAAGAAAGTTTCACTCGAAACTATTGCCAAGAACAAGGGATGGCGCATGGATGAGATGCTGGAGGAAATGGAAACCATTGCAGCCAGCGGCACCAAACTCAATTTGGATTATGCTATTGATGAGATGCTGGATGAAGATGACCAGGATGAAATCATTGAGTATTTCAAGGGTTGTGAAACCTCATCATTGCAGGTGGCGCAGGATGAACTGGCCGAATACAATTTCAACTGGGAGCAGTTGAAGATAATGCGGATCAAGTTTTTAAGTGAATATGGCATGTAGATAAGTATTACACTGTTTCAGTTTAATAATTTCAAAGAACGGAAACCCGCAAACAGATATTCCTTTTTTGCGAAGTGTTTGCGGAAAAGGATGACTTCTATGTGGATGAATGTTGACGAGCGTCAATACTGCTTCTGTACCTAAAACATATTTTCAGGACAGCATTGATATTGCGGGAACCAAAAAACAACATGCGCCTAAAACCTACTATAAAAATTGCCCTCATTTATTTTGCCGTAGGCGTGTTTTGGATTTACCTGAGCGACCGGCTTCTTTTTTTTATTCTTCAGTTTTAGAGATGAATCAAAGCATATTCTTTTCCAGAATATCAAAGGATTCGTATATGTTACTGTTACTGCTTTCCTGCTGTACAAGCTGATTCGTGTTTATTATAAGAAAAATGAGGACCGTTTGGCAGAGCTCGAATCACGTCAGCAGGAGCTGAATTCCATCCAGCAATTAACGCTCACCGGTACCTGGGAATATGATTATTCAGGCGGGGGGACATATTGGTCGCCGATGGCTGCTGAAATATTTGAAGAACAGGGGCATAAACCGATATTCACTGATATCAGCCTGAGTGCGTATATCAAAGAAGAGCATTACCGGCTATTATTCGAGAGCCTGATTAAAAAATCAAAATCTGATAACAGCGCATTCGGGTAGGTCGTTTGCGGATGGCCTGGATCGGGCTGGTGGATGAAGACAGCCTGGTGATTGTACCTACTGCATCTGCCGGATTGGTGGATGGTTACCTGGATAATATAAAGATTACGATAAAGGATGAACCGGAGGGCCGTGGTCCTACCGGATCCGCGCTCCGTTTGGGTCAGTATTTTGTGGTGAATGATGTGGAAACGGATATCCGGGTAAAACCCTGGCGTGAGGAACAATTGAAAAGAGGATACTTATCTTCTGTGGCGATTCCGATTCTAAAATTCGGCAGGGTGATTGGCGCGTTTACTTTATATGGTTCCACTAAATACTTTTTTACAGAAAATGAGTTGAACCTGCTGATAGATGCCACGGCGGATATTTCTTTTGCGCTGGAGAATATGGAACTGGAAAGCATGCGCAATGTAGCGGAAGAGAAAATGAGTGAGGCGCTGGAGAAGTATGATATCGTGTCGAGTGCCACCAGTGATACGATCTGGGATTGGGATGTAACAACAATGAAATTGAATTACAACCAGGGTATGACAAGGGTGTTTGGTTATACCCCGTCGATGATCCGTCCGGACCGCAATTGGTATTTGTCTAAGATCCATCCCAACAGTATAGATAATCTCAGGGGAATTCTCCGCGAAATTTTCCGTGAGAAAAAACAGGTTTTCCAGGCAGATTTCCGTTTCCGTTGTGCAGATGGCAGCTATAAATTTGTACACACCCGTGCGTATGTGCGTTATAATTATGCAGGAAGGCCCGTGCGGGTGATTGGCAGTATGCATGATGATACGCCCGCAAAGGAACTGGAACAGAAAGTGGAGAAAGCGATTATCCATACCCAGGAAAAAGAAAGGGAACAGATAGGTATGGAGCTGCATGATAATGTGAATCAGATTTTATCTGCGTCGCTGAATTATATCGGGATTGTGCGTTCTGATATCCAGAAGCTTGGGCAGAATGATGTGGCGGTTGTAAAAAGTGAAACGCTGATCCGGGATGCGATTAATGAGATCAGGCGGTTATCGCACCAGCTGGCGCCGGTATCTATCAAGGATATTTCCATCCGGGAGGTGTTTGAATTCCTGGCGGATAATATTAATGTAGGCAAGAAGTTCAAAGTAACTATCAGTGTGAATCCCCGGGCCAACAATATGGGCGACACCTACCTGAAGATGACGTTATACCGTATCCTGCAGGAGCAGCTGACAAATATTGTAAAATATGCAAATGCGTCTGAAGTGAGTATCGGTTTATCGCTAAAAACCGGCTCCCTGATCCTGAAAATCAGCGATAATGGCCGTGGTTTCGACCCGACGGTCCGTTCCGGTGGTATTGGCCTGGAAAATATCAAGCGCAGGGCCAATCTTTTTGCTGGCCATTTCAAGCTCAATACGGCTCCCGGCCGTGGTTGTATGGTAACCGTTGATATTCCGGCTCCTGAGGAAAATGCGGTAGCCTAATAAGTCAATACTATTTCTGTGATTTCTGTTCATTTTTTAGGGTGAAATGCCTATTTTTGCTGCCCTGAAAGCAGTTCAAAAGCAGAAAACATGAGGTTTTCGTTTGTGAACAGAGCCTGAAAGGCGCCCAAAAGCAGAGGTAGAGCGGTAAACCCGACTACGCTAAAGCTTCGGTTTGAAAAATCCGCCTTCGCTAAGGCTTCGGCGGAGAACACCACCTCTCGCCAAAGCTTCGGCTGGTAATAAAGGTGCGGTAGCTCAGTTGGTAGAGCAAAGGACTGAAAATCCTTGTGTCCGCGGTTCGATCCCGCCCACACCACGGTGAAGCAGAAAAAACCCAGGCATAATGCCTGGGTTTTTTGCATTCAGGCTTCGGCTTAGAGAATTAAAGCAGCACGTTTACTAAAGTTGGCTCAGCCTGAATGCAGGCAGGCTCAGGTTAAACGAAGCCAGACTTCGGCTTAATGGACTAAAGAAGTACGTTCACTAAACCGGGCTCAGTCTGAATACAACTGGACTTTGTTTGGGCGCAACCAAACTTCGGCTTAGTTTACTAAAGAAGAACGAGTTCTAAACCAGGCTCAGATTGAACGAAGCCAAACAAAAGTTGGATGCAGCCAGACTGAGGCAAGTTTAGGAAATGATTCGATTATAGGAAAACCAAGCCGAAGGCGGCTGCCGCCGCCCTTAATTCTTATTTGTTACCCATCTCCCACCCCCACTCACACTTTTATACGACCCCCAGGTGCCACTCAATGTATTGTTTTGCAAGGTGCCGGATAATGAAAATTCGGAGCCGCTGGTGTATTTATAATTTGCAGTGAGTACATTATTGGTAAAACTGTATGTTCCACTGGCAATGACATTTCCGCTTTCATTCAGCAATTGTATACTGCCATCTGCATTTAACTGGAATGAATAAAAACTGGGTGTTGCAGATTCCCCGCTGCCATAAGTACCTGTCCATTTTCCGGTAATACTTGTTGCTGCATTCAGATTCGTTTGGTTAAGGGTTTTAGTACCAACAGGCTGCTTTGTCATTTTGGGTGACTGGGTTGGAGGAGGTGGCGGAGTTGATTTTATAAACTCAACTTTTAAATACATTCCGTAGTTGCCATGATCCCTTGTATTACCAAGTCCTTCTTCATTAAACACTACGGGTATGTTGCCAACATCTGTATGACCCCGCATACCGATATTACTAAATTGCATGCCTGCTACCTTTTCAAGCAGTTCGGCGCCCATACTGATTACAATGGGTACATAACCTCCGTTTGTTGACATCCCAATCGGACGGTTACCGGGACGGTTACTTACTGACTGAAGAATACCTGAACACTCCGGAAGACCCAGGTACCCAGTGCCATTCCTTCTAAAACAACTCTGGTCATCCACGGTAGGAAAGCAGTACCTGACATGCTCCACGATTTTGGTATTCATCTGTGGAAATGCACTCATGATTGACTCTTCAAATGAGGTCTGTACATTAAAGTTATTATTATCCCATTCCCAGATACTGGGTACAAGACTGACCACATCGCCTACGCCAATTGTCACATCCAGTATCGGGACATTACAACTCACCACATCGTCTGTTTTAATGCCGCCCCTGTTATTGCCTAAAATATCAGTGGCAGATCCTGCACTGGTGCGGCTGCTGAAAGAGCCCGTGGCGTCACCAAAAACACCTGTAATAGTTTTACTGCTCAGTTTGGTATTGCCATTGATGCCGGCAACAGTGTACATAAAACTGAAAAACACTTCATCTTTTTTTCCATCACCGTCAAATATGTCATCAGACGTTTCTTTCGTACAAAAGAACCTAACCAATGTAACTTTTACCCGGCCCGGACTGGAAAAATTCCATTGCCCAAAAGAGCTGCTGGTGATAAGGAACGCGAGGAATGAGAAAAGGAGTTTCATGATATATATTATTTGATTATAAGACCGGGTTGTTGATACATCAATATTACCATTTGTGAGGTGGTGGCATATACTGGAAAGACATGATATTTCGGGGCTTCGGCAGGCTCAGTCCGGGGCTTCGGCAGGCTCAGTCCGGGGCTTCGGCTCAGTCTGCCTTCGGCTTGACTTACTAAAGCAGAACTTTCACTAAACCAGGCTCAGTCAGACTGAGCCGAATTTCGGAGTCTTTCGTCTTTCAGAAAATCAAGCCGAAGGCTGACTGAGCCTATAAAAAAACCACCCCAGTATTTTTACCAGGATGGCTATAAATATTCAATGAGAAGGAATAGGTTAAAATCAATCCCTGTACGCTCTTACATAAGCATCCAATTCATTCTTGCTCGACTGGCTTTCCAGCAATACATACAATTGGCTGAAATTATCCCGGTCGGTCACTGAACGGTAAGATAATTTGGCCAGCTGCAGCCTGTTACCTTCAGCAGAAACCATCGGAATTAATTGCTGAACCTGGGCGCTGCTGAAATAATTGTTGGTGTTGTTGAACACCTCGGTCAGGGAATTCATTTGTTCAAAAGGCAGGTATTGTCTTTCGATACCCTGAATCAGTACTGTAAAACGGGCATCTGTCATGGCCACGTTCGGACTGCTGCCTGTGCTGTAATTGTTGTTTACATAAGCATTCAGTTCGTTCTTTCCCTGCTGGCTGCTGATCAGATTAACAACCTGGTTGAAATTACCGGGATCGGTAATGGTGCGGTAAGATATTTTAGCTAACTGAAGCCTGTTATTCTCCCCGCTTGTGATTTGAATTAACTGGCTAGCCTGGTAGCTGCTGAAGTAATTGTCTGTGTTATTAAATGCATTAGTTAAGGAACTCATCTGGTTATTATCGGGCCACTGTCTTTTAATTTCCTGGTATAAATTCATAAACCTGTTGTCTGACATGGCAGTATTAGAACCGTTACCGGTGTTGCTATTGTTATTTACATAAGCATTCAGTTCGTTCTTACCTGACTGGCTATAGATCAGGTTGACTACCTGGTTGAAATTTTCCGGATCCGTAATGTTGCGATAAGACAATTTAGCCAACGCCAGCCTGTTGTTCTCACTGCTGGCAATCTGGATTAACTGGCTGGCCTGGTTGCTGCTGAAGTAATTAGTCCTGTTATTAAACGCGTTGGTTAAAGAAGTGATCTGGCTGTTTACCGGCCATTGCCTTTTTATATTCTGGTATAGAATATTAAAATTGGCATCTGACATGGCCGTGTTCGTATATCCTTCATCATTGTAATTGCTCACAAAATCTTCCAGTTCATTCCTGCCGGCCTGGCTGCTGATGAGATAATACAAATCATCGAAGTTGCCCGGATCAGTAATAACGGGGTAAGATAATTTGGCCAGCTGGATCCTGTAGCTTTCTCCGTTTATCAATTGAAGCAATTGTGAAACCTGTGCCGTACTGAAGTAATTATTACCATTATTAAAAGCATTGGTTATGGTTGCATTCTTCCTGGTAGTATTTGACTGATACCTTACATTTCTCAACAACACATTGAAGTTAACATCACTCATGGCCACATGGTTGTTCACAGAGCCATTGCTTTTTGTTTCAATTAATTCAAGGCTGCCATTCCTGTTTACTTTAATCAGCATGTCATATGAATACCGGAGATTAAAAGTTGCAGAAATCCTTTCAGTCCTGTTGCTGTTCTGGCTGGTGCGGGTCACCAGTAAGGTATGTGTCCCTAATTCAAGGTTGTTCATAGACACAGTAGTTTTTTCTACCAATGCCCGGGAATTATAATCGTTAGAATTCCTTGCATCAAGGGATATCTGTAAATTCTTACTGCCATTAATGATAATAGATACATCGCCTGTCCTTTGTTGTGAATTGACAGATAGAACTGTTAAAAAACTTAAGAGAAATATTGATACTTTTTTCATAAATAAAATAATCGTAAATAAAGTGTGTAGTGAAGTGTAAAGCTGGGCTTAAATACCGGGGAAAGTGTTATATAACGGGGGGAATGTTTTACATTATTCACATCTTTTTAACCACCCCGCCTTCGCTTCGCTACTGCGGGCGGAAAGGGCACAAAGAAATACAACAAAGGTCACAAGGGTGTAATCCTTGTGACCTTTGTTGTATTTCTTTGTGATCCTTGTGGTAAAATTTGTATATCAAATAAAATGCTTCTGCGCTGCAAGCCGTATCAACGACGCCGTATTCTTAGCTTCAAACTTGGTCAGTAAATTATTCCGGTGAGTATCTACCGTAGAGGGGCTTATAAACAACTTGGCACCAATTTCAATATTGGTCATTCCTTCTGCAACGAGTTCAAGTACCTCTTTCTCGCGGCGGGTGAGCACTACGCCGGTATCATCTTGTTTTTTCAATACCTGCGATACGCCATCGCTTAAATAGGTTTTGCCTTTGGCTACAGTGGCGATGGCTTCCATGATTTCTTCCTGGGTGGCGTTTTTCAATACATACCCGGAGGCGCCGTTCTCCATCATCTTCTGGATAAAACTTTGCTGGTTAAAAGTGCTGAGGCCGATGATAAATACAGATGGGTATTTTTCTTTGACTTCCTTGCATAAATCAATCCCGCTTTTATCGGGCATGCTGATATCCATTAAAATGATATCAGGCACCTGGTTGTGGAGAAACGACATACAGGATGCTGCATTGGTGGCATGGCCCAGCCATTCGATTCCTTTCTCATTTTGCAATAAAGAGCGGATGCCTTCGATTACCATGTAATGGTCGTCTACTATGAATACTTTAGTTGCCATGGTTTGTTCTCCGTCATCGGAGAATATTTTAAGCGTTTATTTCAATATGAACAGAAGTTCCTTTACCCGGACCGGTTTGTACATCCCACTTGCCTTTTAAATAATCCACCCGGCTCTGGATGTTTGTCCAGCCAATGCCTTTTGTTCCCTGTAAAATGACCGGGTTAAATCCTTTGCCGTCGTCTTCAACCGTGATGCTGAACGCACCGCTTTTCTTACTCACCTGCACAATGGCGGTTTTGGCCGCTGCGTGCTTCAGTGTATTGTTGATCAGTTCCTGTACAATGCGGTAAATATTCACCGCAGTGGTTTGTTCAATCACTTCGTTTTCCATGCCAATGGACTGGTAGCTGACGCGCAATGCACCCGACTGGTTAATGTCGTTGCAGAAATCTTTCAATGCTGTGTCCAGGCCAAATTTAACCAGCGCTTCCGGCATCATATTATGGGCCACACGGCGCATTTCCTTGATTGAACTGTCCAGCATATCCATGCTGCGTTCAAAGGCCTGCTGGTTATCAGGCGTCATGATAAGGTTTCCTTTCATAGTCTGAAATGAATATTTAATACCTGACAACATTCCTCCCAATCCATCATGCAGGTCTTTTGCCAGGCGGGTTCGTTCCTGCTCTTCTCCTTTTAAAATTGCTTCGGTGGCGGTTAACTGCTGCAGGGTTTCCAATTCGTTAATGCGTTGCTGCTGCAGTTTTTTCTTTTGGTTATAATAGCGGTATATCAGGAAGGAGAAAATCAGTAATACAGCGGCGGACCCCATCAATACATAATTCAGGGTTTTCCGTTTTTGCAACTGAGATTGTTGTAATAGTATTTGCTTGTCCTTTTTAGCTGTCTCATATTTCTTTTCGAGGTCAGTGGCATATTTTTGAGTTTCCAGGCTGCTTACTGAATCATTGGCCACTTTGTATTTCTGGAAATATTCGTACGCCTCTTTATAACGGCCGGTAACAGCATAAACATCTGACAGGTACTTATATCCTTCATCCAGCATATTGAGATAGCCGATGCTGTCTGCCAGGCCGATGCCCTTCAGTAAATATTTTTCCGCTTCACCATATTTTCCCTGCTGGATTGAAATTCCACCCAGCTGCAATTGTGATTCTGCTTTGCCGTAACTGTAGTTATAGGTTTCAGAAACTGTATAACATTTTTTGAAATAAAAAACGGCCGAATCAAACTGGTTCAGTTTACGGAATACCTGTGCGGTGATCAGGTAATAAGATAACTGGATGTCGGGGTTATTAATAAGCGATTGTTCATCAAAATACATAGTGGCGCTATCGCTGTATTTTTTGGCTTGTACCAGGTTCTCCTGGATGCTGTATGCATTGGCCAGGATAAAGTGGGCCATGAATATCTTTTGGGCCAGGCCGGTCTTTTTTGCAGCGGCCAGGGCTTTAAAACCGTATTCGTTTTGCCGGGCGTATTCTTTCAGGTCGCCAAAAACGTTTGCGATATTACAGTAAGGAGTAACCAGATCTGCATCCATGCCTGATTGCTCAATCAGCGCAATTCCTTTCAGGTAATAATCAATTGATTTTTCAATTTCGTTGATTGCTTTATACTTCCCGGCGATATCATTATACGCACTGGCTTCATATTTTTTGGCCTTGGGGTTGTCTGATTGCTGGTAATTCAAAATAGCGCTATCGAGATGGGCAATGGACTCTTTATACTTCGCACCGGTGCCATATAACACAGCGAGGTTCTGGTAAATACGCCCCAGGTTATAATTCAGGTTTTTGCTTTTGGCAAAACGGATAGCATCCTGGTATGCCGCATAAGCTTTGGCGGTATCTACCAGCTCATAATCAATGGCCAGGCGCATCATACTTACGGCCCGGTTGGTGTCGGCCATGGGTTGCTGGAGTTCTTTGCTGATACTGTCAACCAAATGCTGTTGCGCACTGGCTGATGTAAAAACACCGGCACTAATCAGTAAAATAAAAGCCAATTTTTTCATACAGTAAAATAAACCATTAGGGCCAATTCACAAATAAACGCCAATACGGGGCGAATAAACTCCCCCTTTTCCATGATTTATCTGTCAACCGGGATTATCCTGTTTTTCCGGGAGATAAACTCCCGGGCAAATAGCGTCCTTTTACTGTATGATTATTTATCACTCATCAATAAAATAAAAAAATCACATGAAATCTCCATTCAGGCTGCAGGCAATTTTGTTTCTTTTTGCCCTGCTGGCTATTGCGGTAAATACGCAGGGCCAGAAAGATCCAAAAAGGAATATCACCCAGGTAAAAGAGTTGCCTTTATTAAAAGCACATATAACCAAAGAAATTGAGGGGCAGATAATCGAAATCGTAAAGCCTGTTAAAGAAAAGATTGAAACCCTGTATAAGGAAGATAACACTGGAACCTATACCGCTTATGCAACTGATATGCAGAAGCTTGGTGAGATAAAGGATGTCAAAGAAAGAATGGCGTATGCAAAAAATATTCAGAAAAAGTATTACTCTTTCGTGAAGAAAACCTGGGACCAGGCCAAAATTGACGAAGGCTATTACCAGCAGAAACTAAAAAATCTTTTCCCAGGCAACGTAAAAGAAACCATCCGTTTCGGTGAGTTTTTGAATTTCACTATGGGATCTTCCTTCCAGAAACCCATTCCTCCTCCGCCACCTCCACCCGGGCCGGCCAATATTTGTGTAAATGCAAATTTAATGTTTAGGCGGGGCTAAAACGGTGGAAGGCGGGGCGATTGGCGGCACCAAAGTGATATTATCCCCGGCAAACCCTCCCAGCCCTACGGAAATGATAACAAGTGCTGATGCGGTACTTATGGGCATCTACAAAGCTGAGGGTTGGATTCATAATACTTATCTATACCGGGCAATTTTCCGTTCGACAATAAATCCTGCGGGCCAAAAAACATTTGACTGGAATGGCAGTGGTATGGCATTTTCCTTTAGGATGCGCCTGGTCAACTGTTGCTTACACCACCAATGGTAATACCAGTGATTTTTCAGTTGACGGGAAATTTATACCGTTGTAGCGCCGGTCACTTTTGTGCTGTATATCAACCAGAGAACATCAAAACGGAAGAGTCAGTAATCGCTAAAACTGATCTCCGCACGGCACAGTTCGGAATCACCTGTTATTCAAGTGCCTCGTCTTCTATTTTCCTTTCATATTCCCACGCCAATTCATCGTGCGCGATGACGAAATGGGATATTTGTGAAGAATAAAATATAATCGTTTATGGACTGACTTAATTCCTGAAATCATTATCCACTCCCGGAAAATCTGGGTGTATCCGATAGCTGGTTTACCATTCAATAACAATGCGAAGAAAAAAATTAAAAAACTAATTTACCTGACATGAAAAAGCTGATCCTGTTCATCGCTTTTGGTTGTCTGGCAGGTGAATTACCTGCCCAGGAGATTTCCCGTCAATCTATTGAAGACAGTGTGATTGGCTGGATGACTGTTTATCATTTTAAGGGTGTGAAAACCGGGATGAAAGTTGACAGCAAAGTATATTCCGTCAACCAGCTTTCTATTTGCGATTCATTTGCAAACTGGATACAGGCCAGTTATATGCCGAAAGGCGGATTGGGTGATGTGAAAAAATTCGTTTCTGAAAAGCTGGGTTTATATAACCAGTACAAAGCCGGAATGCCGCAGAGTTACGGCGCGTATGCAAAAACGTACACGGAGCTGAAGTATAACAGCAGCCGGAAGCTGGTACCTAATACCAACAGCCATGTATGGATGGCGGTTGCGGCCAATGGCATACCCAATGGCTGGCCGGTGATGGATATCTGCACACCGGCACAATATTATTTCACGATGCCGATGGCTGCCACCGAGGTGAGTGAAACCAACATGCTGCCGTTGCTTGACATTTCCGGTAACGCCAGTATAAAACCTTTCACAAGTTTTTGGGTAAAGAACCTGGGTTATGGCCGCGGGAAGGAGCAGGTGTTGTTGTGTAAAGACAATAAATCACCTTTTATCATTCTCACCAAGGGTGAATTTTTACAAGCCCTGGAAAAGGCAATTCCTGTTTTTTATGAAAAGGAAAAGAAAAGGATTTATGAAGCGGAACAGGGCAACCAGCAAAGACTGGTATTCCCGATGAAGCAGCTGGATGAAAAAATTATACGCTATAAGACCGGCCTGGAAAAGACCCGGGAAAAATACAGGAACCGTTTGAACGAACCGGCCACGACCAGTTACCAGCCCAACCTGGTGGATCTGGACTTTGGCCGTGATATTTTCACCAGCCAGTATTTAACCGATCCGGAAACAATCCAAACCCGGTATCCGGTGTACACGGTGGATCCGGCAGTAACCGCGCTTTGCAAAACAGATAAACCGCAATGGATCCTGATCAGTTGGGATTACTGGCCCGGTGATGCTACGGAGCAGCAGCAACATGATGCGATTATTTCTAATTTTAATTTCGAGTATATCTATAATTTCTTTTTTGCGCCGGAGAAAATAAAAGGGCAATTGTATAAACCGCTGCATTCCAAGCCAACGGTTGAGTTGTGCCGCAAGTTATATTTCAGTAACTAGCACAATGAGTAATTTAAAAATCGATTAATTCACTCCAAACGACCATGAAAAAATCATCCTTGTTCTTTATTGTTTTCCCCGGTGATCCTGTTAGCCCAATCGCTGACATTTGACCTGACCACCTGTACGCCTCCAAAAGGCTGGGTAAAACAAACAACGCAAAACGCCATCCAGTTTACCAAAAATGATGATGCGAAGGGCACTTATTGCCTGATCACATTATATAAGGCCATACCCGGCACATTAAATTCAAAAGAGAATTTTGACCTGGCGTGGACTTCATTAGTCAAACAGATGGTAACGGTTTCTGCCGCCCCTGACATGCAGCCCATCAGCACTGAAAACGGATGGGAAGTGCAGAGTGGTTTTGCACCTTTTGAAAGTGAGGGCACCAAAGGGGTTGTGTTGTTGTTAACGGGAAGCAGTGCGCAAAAGATGGTGAACATCATCATCCTGACTAATACCGATGTGTACCAGCAAACGATGAGTGATTTTTTAGAATCCATTAGTCTTAAAAAACAAACAGAAGTGCCCACGGGTAAAACCAACCCGGTAACCAATCCTGTTACTGTTGCAAAATCGGATGGCTTTGCTTTCAACACCACCAATTTTGATAATGGCTGGACGGCCACGGTGCAGGATGACTGGGTGCAGGTATCAAAAGCAAACCTGAAGGTGCTGATCCATTATCCGAATAAAAGAGCGGATGCTTATAATTCAGTGCTGATGGATGGTTTAAAAAATGCCTGGAATATATTAGTATCAACCCGGTATATGAATGCTTCCAACATGGAATTTAAACCTGTCTCCGGCTGGCAGTCTATAGAATTTGCGGAAGCCGATATGACCGAAAAAGCCAGTGGCAAAAAAGTACACGTTGTGTTCTTCAAAATGAATTATTCCAATGGCAGCGGCCGGTATATGGAGTTCATTACACCGGATAAAAAGGCTTTCGAAGCTAATTTCATGACTTACCGCCAGGAGTCTTACGGATGGGAGCCCCTGGAGAAATTCCAGACGTATAACAAGTTTGCTGTTGCGGCTAGTGACCTGAAAGGAAAATGGACGAATGATTTTTCCGGTGCCATCCAGTATGTAAATGCCAGCACCGGTTTTGATTCACACATGGACACGCACACATCGGTTGAGAATTTTACAATCGGGAACAACAACACGTATAACTGGGATTTGGCTGTGGCCAGCGGACCGGTGGGTAATATCAAATTCCAGACGAGGAAATCTGCCGGCAAGCTGAGCATGACGGGTAACTGGAAAATTAATTTTTCGGATATAGAAGGGCGGGCGAGGAGTTATGATGTTTACTTTTCCTGTATAAAAGGGTTAAGGATTTTGTGGCTGGATGGGAGGGCGTTTGCGAAGGTGCAATAGTTCCTCGGCGGGGCTCGGAATTGTACTTCGGCAAGCTCAGTATGTACTTCGGCAGGCTCAGTACAGGTCCTCGGCGGGGCTCGGAATTATTTCTCGCGGCGGCCGCAGAGGAGCAGCGAACGCAGCGGAATACAATTAGTAAGATTAAATGCATTTCAAAATAGCTTTTAATAAATACCACAGATGAAACATTTTTTCCTTTTCATTGCCCTAACCCTTCTCGGCACAATCACCTTTGCCCAGGTCCAGACATTCGACCTGACTACTTTCACCCCACCCAAAGGCTGGGTGAAAAAAGCAACAGCCAGTGCTGTACAGTTAACCAAATCAGATGATGCCAAGGGCACGTATTGCCTGATCACTTTATATAAGTCCATACCCGGCACGAATAATTCAAAAGACAATTTTGACATGGCGTGGAAGACGCTGGTCAAGGAGATGGTCACCGTTACGGCTGCACCCACGATGCAACCGGCGAGCAGCGAGAATGGCTGGGAAGCGCAGAGTGGTTATGCGCCGTTTGAGAGTGATGGCAACAAGGGGATTGCCTTGCTGGTGACATCAACCAGCGGACAGAAGATGGTGAACATTATTATCCTGACCAATACCGATGTGTACCAGCAGAGCATGACTGATTTTTGGAGTCAGTCAGTTTTAAAAAACAGGCAGTAACACCTGTAACGACGAATGTGAATACGAATCCGGTTAACAAGCCGGTTACTGTTACGAATACAAATGGCTACGGTTTTACCACCACCAATTTCGATGATGGCTGGACGAGCACGGTGCAGGCAGATTGGGTGGACGTGACCAAGGGCAATATCAAAGTATTATTGCATTACCCGAAGCAGGGTACGATATTCCCGGCGGATCCCGATCCGCTGACACGTGCGGCCTGGGATATATTAGTAGCACCCCGTTACAGCAATCTCCGGAATTTCCGGACAGCCTATATCAGTACTTACGACCGGCCTTACCTGGGTATGGGTTATGCCACGAGTAACAGTACGGGGAAGCAGGTGTTTATTGTTTTCTTCCGCCGCGGGGATTCCGGCTGGATTGAATTTATTGCGCCGGATAAAAACGCGTTTATCCAATATTTCAAATTTGATCCGGAAGCTATCAAGTGGGACAGCAACTCTGATCTGTTGAATCCCCTCGCTGTTATGGCCAATTATAACAAGTTTGGGATAGCGGCCGGCGACTTCACCGGCACCTGGAGCAGTGATTTCACCGGTGTGCAGCAGCTGTACAACGTATATACCGGCAATTATGCGGGAATGAATATTAACCAGTCGAACCAGACTTTCCAGTTCGGTGCCGGCGGCAGTTATTCCTGGAGTATCCTTTCTGTGAACGGTCAGGTGGGCACGATGCGATATTCCAATGCCAAATCATCCGGAAAATTCACCGTCCTCAATAACTGGCAAATCCGGTTTACCGATATTGAAGGGAAGCCCAAAAAATACAATGCGTTTTTCTCCTGCATAAAAGGTGCTCGTGTATTAAAAATGCTGGATGCCGATTATCCTGGCAGTGGTATTTATTTAGTGTTTGGCAAAAAATAAAATCATGAAAAAGACGATTGCCTTCCTGTTGCTCCCTTCGCAGCCGGGTCTCCCGTGCAGAATTATTGCATTTACGAATTGAAGAAAAGCAGGGGACCCGGCGTGTAAAGTTACGCCGGGTCCCCTCCCTAAACTCAAACTGAAAGAAAAATCATTAACGGGAGACCCGGCTACAAAGAAACCCATCAGTAATGCATAACATTTTCGTAAAAATAAAATCATGAAAAAAATTACTGGCTTCCTGCTGCTGTCGTTATTTGTCATATCCGCCTGCAAAACCGTACCCGTTACGGGGCGCAAGCAATTAAACCTGGTGCCTGATTTCATGATCCGCGAAATGGCCTTTACACAATATGATTCGGTGGTGCGTGCAAGTCCCACGCTTTCCCAATACGATTCCCGCGCCCAAATGGTTACCCGTGTAGGCAACCGTATCCAGCAGGCCGTAGAAACCTACATGCAGCAAAACAACATGAGCAAGGACCTCAAAAATTTCAAATGGGAATTCAACACCATCCAGGAAAATATCATCAACGCCTGGTGCATGCCCGGCGGCAAAGTAGTTGTCTACACCGGCCTCTTACCCATCACCCAAAACGAAACCGCCCTGGCTGTAGTGATGGGCCATGAAATAGCTCACGCCATTGCCCGTCACGGCAACGAACGCATGAGCCAGGCCTTATTAGTCGGCATGGGCGGCATGATACTCGAAGAAGCCCTGAAAAACAAAAAGCAGGAAACCCAGTTAATCTTTCTAGGTCTCTACGTGGTCGGCTCAAATCTGGCCTACTCCCTCCCCAACAGCCGCATGCAGGAAAGCGAAGCCGACAAACTCGGTTTGATCTTTATGAGCATGGCGGGTTATAATCCGGAAGAAGCGATACCGTTTTGGCAGCGGATGGCGGCTGCGAATACAGGGGGGAAGGTGCCGGAGTTTTTATCGACGCATCCGAGTAATGAGACGAGGTTGAGTAAGTTGAGTGTGTTGATACCAGAAATAAAAAATAAATATTATTATAAATAATTAATGAGTTACCATTTTCCCGGCTTTTTAATAGCCAAAACTCTTATAAATAAATTTCCGGCAGAACATATTCTATACCAAATGAAAGCTAATAGCCTAAAATCAGATTGATCTATTTAAAACAAGTCTACTCAGCTGAGTTATTATTTTGAAAAATATACTCAGCTCTAAACTGCAGTTGTCATTTCAAAACCAAAATCAGTACGGCTTTCAATTCCCCACCTATACCCCACCAACACCCCTCCCTTCGCCACACTATAATCCAAACAAACCACATTATCCGCCTGCTTGGCTGGTGCGGCAAACTTTGGATTCAGCCAGTAGTGCCCGAAAAATACGGGAGGTGCGTCGGGATGATAAGGCTGGGCTGCAATTTCTTCAGGTAGGGGCTGGTGCTGCAATGCATCAGGATAATTGAAAAAGTAATCACCATATGTGAGACCGGCGGGATTGAGCCACCATTTGATGCGTGATTCGGCGCGGTGGGCGCCGTCTTTGTCCTGGAAACTCTGGCCGTCGGGGAGTTTCATTTCAACGCCTTTGAGGGTTTCTTCAAAAACGGTCCACTCGGGGGAGTGTTTTGTGTGGGCTTTTAAAAGCATGTCGCGGGTGAGGGGGCCTTCGAGCTTTTTCAGGAAATCAATATGCGCATCCTGCCAGCAGGCATGCACGGCACGGATGCCGTCTATCTCCAGGAACAGGGGCAGGTTGGCAAACCAGGCCAGGTATTCATCCCACTCCTTTTCATAACCCATGAACTGTTTGATCGTTTCATAATGCTGGTGGATATTCTTCGGCGAGTGCCGGCGGATATGCCCGCCATCCGGATGGTGATAGGAAAACGCCAGCGCATTGTACTCGTGATTGCCCATGATGGCATAAGCCGCACCGGCATCCACCATGCGCTTCACGATATACAGGGTTTCGCGGATCTCGGGACCACGGTCAATATAATCACCCACGAAAATCACCTTGCGCTCGGGGTGGGACCAGACATGATCCTTTAAACGATAACCCATTTTTTGTAAAAGGGTTTTGAGTTCGGTGGCGTGGCCGTGGATGTCGCCGATGAGATCGTAACCGGTTGTTGTTTGGTTCATAGATGCTAGTTTAAATTTAAGAAATAGTGGGGGATTGAGAGTTGATAATGCTTGCCCGCCGTAGCGAAGCGAAGGAGGGGATAATGGATAATTGAGAATTAAGAATGCTTGCCCGCCGAAGCGAAGCGGAGGAGGGGAGAATGCTTGCCCACAGTTGTGAAGCTGAGGAGTTGAAAATTGAGAATGTTTGCCAGAAAGAGAGAGGCGGGGGGTTATTCCAGTGTTTTGTAAAACAAATTTACGAAATTTTTTGTTGGGGTAGTAATGAGGGTTGAGCGTACAGGTGAATCGCCTAAGGCAATAGAATATGGCTGCGAAACCAGCCGTTTCCCAGAGCGGGTAGTTGCCTGCAAAATCCCAATTAAAAAATGATCCCGCTGCCAGCAAGCTTGAGTATCCAAAAATCATTTAAAGCAGAATGATTAACAGGGATTACATCCCCGTTGGCAGATGATGAAGAATAGCCTGCAAGCATAAACCCGCCATCGGCAAGCTGGATAACACTGTATGCTGCTTCTGTTCCAATGCCGCCATATAATTTTACCCATGAAAGTGTTCCTGCTGATGTCAGCCGGGTAACTATATAATCAGAGCCCCCATGCCCCGGATCAGTAATATCACCACTGCTTCCAGATAATGAATTACCGGCAATAATGAATCCACCGTCAGTTGTTTGCCTGACCGACCGGCCAAAATCTTCATTAGAACCACCCACTAGTTTATTCCAGGTTATCGCACCGGAGCTATTCAGTTTAACGATCCACAAATCATTCAGGCCATGTGTGACCGCTGTTACATCACCTGATGCCGAAGAACCGGAATAACCCGCCAGGATATAGCCGCCATCTGTTGTTTGGAATGAAGAGAAACTCCCTTCACTGCCTGAGCCACCGAACAATTTATTCCAGGAAATATTGCCGGAAGGGTCCAGTTTGATTACCCAAAAATCATACGATCCGTGATTAATATCAGTTACATCGCCATTAGCAGAACTGTTTGAATCGCCACTGATAATATATCCGCCATCGGAAGTCTGACGGATACTATATGAGTCGTCGTCATTCCCTCCCCCCAATAATTTATTCCATACAATATTTCCAGATGCATCTAACTTCAGCACCCATACATCACTGCCGCCATGATTGGCAGCCACAACATCACCTGTTGCTGAAGAAACGGCATACCCGGTTACTGCATATCCCCCATCGGTGGTACTTGCAATACTATACGCATAATCATTTAGTGAGCCACCATAAAGTTTGTTCCATAAAATATTGCCCGCTGCGTCCAGTTTGATAATCCAATAATCATTTAATCCGTTATTCACTCCGCTAACATCCCCTGTAGCCGAAGAAGCAGAATACCCTGCCACCACATACCCTCCATCTGCAGTTTGTATAATTGACTCCGCAATATCATCCGCACTCCCCCCGTATAACCTGTTCCATAGAATATTTCCACCGCCATCCAGTTTAACTACCCAAATATCATAGCCTCCATGATTGGTCCCGGTAACATCCCCATTGACAGATGAATTGGAAATCCCGGCAACAATGAACCCGCCATCTGCGGTTTGTTCCATACTATACGGGTTTTCAGTATTCACCCCGCCGATCAGCTTATTGGTTTTGCCGGTAATATAAACGCCCCCATTACACACACTATACCAGGAAACAGCCCTGTATATCTCCAGGCAATTTGTTGTGATATTATAAATCACCAGTCCGTTTGCGGGGGCAACTATAGCATCCCGTTGAATGGAAGTCATCCGGGGAGGCAGGAAACCCTGTGTTGTACTGCTAACATCCAGTTTCGCAGTTATATCAGGTGTCGTGGTTCCGATTCCAACATTTTGTGAAACGGCATAGAAAGGGAGGAGTAGTATAAGGAGGAGTGATGTTCTCATACGTAGTGTTGTTGGTTAACTTTAAAATAAATATATCTTTATTTTCTAACATATTCTTAAAATTCATTCTCAGCCGGGTCTCCCGTACCGGATAAAAGTGATTTCGGTATGCAGAACTGCAGGGGATCCGGCGTATAGCATAACGCCGGGTTCCCTTTCAATATTCACCCACTTTGTAAAAGCTTTAGCTGGAGTAATGGCTAAAGGATCGCCAGAGGCGATATAATACAACTGCGAAACCAGAGGTTTCGCAGAGCCAGGTTTTGCAAAACGAATGTGTCGTGTGAAACTTTTGATAGCCGGTCTAATAGAATGCATTTTCTTTTGTAGTATAATCAATCACCTTTTTTTCAACTTCTTTATCTATCAGGTAACCGAATACTTCAAAAGAGAGTGACATATAACTCCCCCCATTGTATCCTTTCGCATTCAGCCATCTTAAATAAACCAGTTCCTGTATTTTATCCCGGAATGACTGATACACTTCCTTGTTGCCCATATTCTTCTTAAGCGAAGTAATCTTAACTAAATTATCAGCATAAATTTTCAACGCCTCAAAACTGCTATGCTGGTAAGCCAGGAAAGCCAGTGCTTCTGTCTTAGTAATTGATTTTAATTGCGGACGCTTGAAATAATCCGCTAACCCTTCGCGGGTAAAAGCCAGGTTAAAAAGTTTTTCATCTGGCAGAAAGACCTTTGCCTGGTTCAGGGAATCTATAAGCCTTGTTTCCAGAAAAATATAGCTGCCCCTACCCAACTGTTTCAATAAATAAAGTGCGTACTGCCCACGCTCATCTTTAACAACAATACGGCTCAGCCCGTTCTTTACTTCACTAAACTCCGATTTTTCCGACCTGCTGCCATACGTAATTGAATACCCATTCCCCTTGCTTTCAAAAATAATTTTATATGCATTGGGTGCCCCGTCTGTGATTTCCACTATAGTCAGCGTATCCGGGAACTGTGCCCGTACATCTGCCTGGAAAACAGAAACCAACAGGATTACGATTACTAACTTTTTCATAATGCTTTTTTGGGGTGGTTGAAGTGGATATCCCGGCTTTTTCCTGAATAGTATTTACTTCTTTCACAATCCAATGGTCCGCACAAGCCCATTAAATGAATTTAGCATTTTTGTTTTATTCTGCTGCCCAATTGAAACGTTAATTTGTAAGCAGGAATCGCGTCCGCCCCGGACTCACAACACAAAAAGCCTCTCCGAACTTAACGTTCTGCATTCACAAGAACCAGGGGAAAAAACTATTTGGAACCGTTTTTTTCTCATTTTTAATCCAACGGAATTCGTTATCCTTAGAGCTTCCAACCTTCTGAAAGCTGGCAGCCCTTTGTATTCGAAGGTATTCTCGCATCTATTCAGGGTTCGACCGGCCTCCTGCTACCTGCCTCCTGCTTCCTGCCTCCCTGAATAAGATGCATCAGCAAATACTAACCTGCAAAATTCATAAACGCATCTATTCAGGGTTCCACCTGCTACCTGCTTCCTGCCCCCCTGAATAAGATGCTTCAACAAACACTAACCTGCAAAATTCATGAACGCATCTATTCGGGGTCCCGCCTGCTACCTGCCTCCTGCCTCCTGCAAAATCACTGGATTTCCACTAGCTCCCGGCTTCCCAAATGCACTACTTTACATCAAAATTATCCGTCAACTGACCCCTGTTAAAACCCTGCCTGCCAAAACAGGCTATTCTTCTTAACTTATATACATGAAAAAACTACTCATCGCCGCTTTACTTGTTTTCCGCCTGCAGGATATGTCGGCACAAACCGAAGACTGGTATGGCCCTGTTTCCATTTCCTTCCACGGTTTTATCTGTAACCGGCCTACCAATGATGATCCACTGGGTATGGACGGCGTGGGTGATGAAACCGAAGTGCATTTCTGGACCTGGGGCTCCGTAGTCAACAACCGGGCAAACTTTAACGGCATGACCCGGATTTACGGGGAAGATTTTTTCCTGCCCTTCCGTATCAAAGCCGGAACCTCCACAATCAATGGCGGACTTAAAGCGGGCGACAGCTACTACCGCGAAGGCGTGTATGGCGACGGCAATCCCGCTATACTTGGGAAATATGATATCGTCAATACATTTTGCTCGAATAATTCAGTGATTGTAATCCTTCCCACTATCTGGGAACGTGATGAAGGTCCTAAGTTCGCCACACCCGTCCAGGATTTTGGTGTGAAAGCACGCGCCGCATTGAATGATGTTGATATACAGGCAGCGCTCCTGAACTTCGCCACGCAGTACGTATATAATGATGCAGATCCTTATGGTTTTATGTATGCAGGCAGGTATTTCGGCCTCGATGAAAAATTTGCGGGTCTGTTTACCGCTGATAAAAACATCCGCGCAACCCGGCCAATCGGGCTTTACCAACTGGGATTACAGTTCACAGGCTTTGGTGCTTACACCTAAAACAATTAAAATTCTTGCAGAAAAAGATTACGGCTATGGCAAAGGGATCATTCCTGTGCAGTTCAATGAAGAAAGCATGGAAAATACCTTCGGTCATGGCAACTATCTTTTATTATTAAAAGTGGTGGCTGATATTAAAAACAGGAATGCAAATGCAGCGCCTGTAAAAAACCTTTCACTCGGTGTTAAAGTAGCAAGCGTGGCACCGGGCGAACGCTTTATGTTTTATTGTGGCAGCGGACCTATGATCACCGTTATGCAGTCCAATACACCTGTTTATTTCAACACCAAATTTGCAACGGGTGACTCATTCCGCGTTCAGCAAATCTCCGGTCCCAGAACCTGTTACCTGACACCTAATAGCGGCGTTTTTCCCAATACAAACGTCACCGTCACGGCCGATTGCGGACAACTTCCCACGCAGCAAAAACTCGGCGTACGCATCAACGAAATTGCAGAAGGCGAGATTTTTGAATTCTCTGCCGGTGTCAATAAAAAGATTATCGTTACCGAAGCCAATAAAATTTATTATTTCCCGGGGACTTTTAAAACCGGTGACAACTGGACGGTATCGCAGCTCTCAGGTCCAAGAAGCTGTCAGCTGTTTCCCAATAACGGACAGATCGCACACGATGATGTTGTTGTCAGCTGTGACTGCGGACCCGCACCCGTTAAATCGAAACTGAAAGGGAAACTCTCAGCACCCAAAGGCACGAAAGTATTCCTGAAAAATTCATTGGGAGATTCTATCAGCGTCCTGCAATCAACCGGCGCAAACGGTGAATGGGCCTCCACTGATTTCCAGTTCCCCAAACAATATCCTGTTGGAGAACATTACACCGCCACTGTCCGTATGACTTCAGACCAGCTTGGCTGTATTGTATATGAAAACAGTGAAGGGGAAATCACACGGGAAGGAACTGTATTAGGCGTCCGTTGCGACAGGACCTACGATCTCATCAGCCGCAGCAGTGATGATAAAATACTCAACACCTATTATGAGAGCTTCACACCCGTAATTGGCGGTATCAACGAAGATGAAGGGCGATATGTTGCATTCGTTGCCTCTGGAAAAGGCTTAGATGGCTCGAGCGGAAGTTTCCGCCAGGTATTCTGGCGCGACCGGAAACTGGGTATCACCAAACTAATCAGCAGAACACCTTCCAATGCAGAAGGGAATAACAACAGTGTCGGGCCCGCTATTTCAGCAGACGGCAAAACGGTTGCCTTTGAATCATACGCTACCAACTTAACCGGTTATGATAACAACGGTGTGCGGGATGTGTATGTATGGAATGAAAACACTGGTGTATCATTGGTCAGCCGCACCGCAGGGGGCGCAACATCAAACGGTGAAAGTTATGAACCGACTATTTCCGGTAATGGCAATGTGATTGCCTTTACCTCTTATGCCAGTGATATCGTTCCTTTGAAACCGGTATTCTCCACACCAAACGTTTATGTTTCCGACAATCAGGGTGGTATTGATTTTATTACAAAAGATTATGAAACCGGAAGAGCAGCCGGAGGTTATAGTCCTTCTATTTCCGCTGATGGTAATAAAGTTGCTTTTTGTGCTTATACCGGTCATTTAGTGCGCGGAGATAATAATAATTTATGGGATATCTTTTTGTGGGAGAACGGGAATCCGGTCCTGAAGAGAATTAGCCGCACGTCATCCGGTGGTGAAAGAAACCAGGGTACCGAAAGTGCCAGTCGTGTTGTAGCTCCTGCTATTTCCGGCAACGGACGTTTTATTGCTTACGCTACTACTGCATCCAACATGGTTCCAGGTGACAATAATAATGCTCAGGATATTTTCCTGTATGATAATGCCTCCGGAAGTGTAAACCGGATCAGCACCGGTATGAATGGTGAGAGTGATGGCGACAGTCCGATCGGCCAGGGAGAACAAGTGGGTATCAGTTATGACGGCACCTGGATTTCGTATGCAACTGGATCCACCAACCTGGGTGTTATTAAAGGGAATATCATTTTGCAAAATACAATCACGGGCAGGATCATTCCGGTAACAAACCGTGATAATTGCAGTACCAGCCGGCCGCTGTTATCTAATTCAGGCGGGTATGTTGTTGCGGGAAGTAATTTGCAGTTTGATAAAAGGTTTGCTTCTTCGGGGTTGTTTGTGTTTCAGGTGGTGAAATAGTGGAGAATTGAAAGTTGAAAATTGAAAATGGGGGAAAAATCAGTTGAACTGGTTTTTTTCCCATTTTTATTTCGACGGAATTCGTTATCCTTAGAGCTTCCAACCTTCTGAAAGCTGGCAGCCCTTTACTTACTGGCACTCCGCAAGTTGCACCCTGCTCCCTGCCTCCTGCCTCCTGCCACCTGCCTCCTGCCCCCCGTTACCTCCCTCCCGTAAAAAATTCAAATATCCCCGATGACACAAACCTCGTATCCAACTTCTCACTGCACCCCGCAACCACATACGCACCTGTCCTTGAAACCATCGGCCTTCCGGTTGTATTGTAGATTGAATTTGTTACCGGAATGATCTTACCTGTACGGGTATTTTGCAGAATAATATTTCCTTTCGCTACTCCTAAATTAGTTGCTGCGGTATTGTATGTTACCCATGTGCCATCGTAACTGATACCGATTTTACCACCTTGCTCAACAGGACTGTCGCCATCTGCGTCCTTGTTACCGGCACCAACACTGAGCCTTTGCACGCCACTGCCATCTGCATGGCAGATAAAAATATCCTGCAGTTTATTGTTATCACCCGGAACCATATTGGTAGCCGTTGTGGAGTATACTACTGAACGTCCATCACCGGATATCGAGGCATTCACAATCCGGCTCGCGCTTTCTGTCCCCTGGTCGCGGTCGGCGCCACTGGCAGTAAGACTGATTTTCCTCAGCTGCGGCATTCCCCGTTGCCAGAGAAAAATATCCCACAAATTATTATTATCGTTCTCCACCAGCGTATAGGCAAATGAAGAAAAGACCACTTTATTGCCCGCTTCTGAAATCGACGGGGCTGATCCGCCGACAGCCTTTTTAGTTTTGTAATCCCTTGATATCAGTTGTGCTGGACCAAACGCATCCACCACATATACATTAACTGTGGAAACACCTTCCACACCCGGAGCCAGGTTGGAAGCATACGAACTAAATGCGATCACCGAACCATCACCTGAAATGGCCGGCTCAAAACTATCGGCATTCCCGCCGCCACCGGCACCCCTGCTGACCAACCGTACGCCCGCATTCGCTCCATATATATACATCGCGAAGGCCATTGTTCTTATCCGCCGGGGAAAAATTGTTCGCATACGATTCAAACGCCACTGATTTACCATCTGCAGAAATAACCGGTGCAAAACTGTTTCCGTTTCCTTCTTCACCTGAAGCAGTACGGCTGATCATTTTTGTTTCGCCGGTTTTCATATCACGCAGGAATATCTGCCTGAATTTTCCGGTCGACCCATCAATCCCCACACCATATGATACAAATGCCACATACCGGCCTTCTTCATTACCCCTTCCGCCAACCACAGGTGAAACTGTTTCGTAAAACGTATTGAATACTTTGTTATCTGTGCTCCTGCTCGCCAACTCCACAACCGGACTGCAAAGTATATTCAGCTGAAGACTATCCACCGGCGTATTGCCTGCCGCTGCCGGCTGGATGGCACATTTGCAACTCGGTGGCTGTGATTTGATCGTAACCCCATACGGTGTTCCATCATTAAAATTCTCCCGGAAACGGAATCCTATACTATTCGTTCCGTTTTTATAGGGCGGGGCCGTTAACAGCATATCATTGCCGCCATTCACTTGTAAAGTAATTTTTGTTCCCGGCGGCGCCGTGTATGTTCCGGCAATTTTTGAAACGGATGAAACACCACCGGAATTTCCATTGCCTGCAACAAACACAACATCTGTGGCACCCACTACCTGACGATTATTTAACAAACTAACCGCCAGCGGGCCGAACTGCTGAGTTACTGTTACCGTATCACCTCTTTTAAAAAATTTACCCGTCGGCTCATACTGGATGCCAGTAGCTGTAATATCCGCTGAGAAATACCGCGGTGTCGGATCAACAGATGAAACAGCCTGGAAAATATAGGTGCCCTGTGGCAAAGAAGGATTAAGCTGTACACTATAACTATACGTTTCAACAGATGAAGGGATTGTGGTACCGCAATTACAATCAATGATAATATCTGAATCCTGAATACGAAGTAACATACTATAAACGCCATTCGGACCGAAAGTGCATTCCCGGGTTGACCAAATCCATTGATTCAATATGAGTGTATCTCCGCTCCTGTAACCAATCGGAAAGTACTGAATGGGATCCCCTTGCTTAACGATCATGATATAAGGCTCGTCCCTCGGATAGGAAAGCGCCATTAATACACTGTCGCCCGGATTCAGCGGGCTCATACGTAACCCTACATGATGCGTAGTTTGCTGACCAAACAATATAGAACTGGTACAAACACAGAGTGCAAGTAATAAATATTTCATCGCGTGTTTTATTATGGTGTAATGGATTGGTAAAAGTACCGGAATGGTTGCAGCATGGGTAGTTTCCTGCTAAAATTCAACATGGTATTGAGTAAACGGTAACGGTTATCTCAATTTCACTGTTATGTCTCCCATCCCAATTTGAAATATGTACGATTGTAAGAAACCCGGAAAAGGATCACTCAAGGCGATAGAATAGGAGGTCTGCCAAACCACCGATTTCACAGCGCAGGGAGGAAAAAACTATTTGAAATCGTTTTTTTCCCATTTTTAATCGGAACGAATTCGTTATCCTTAGAGCTTCCAACCTTCTGAAAGCTGGCAGCCCTTTGTATAGCCCTTCGCATTGCAGGATCCCCGGCGCAATGTATTATGATCTCCGGCTTAATATTTCTGTCAATCCCTGGTTTATATAATAAGTCGTTTTGCCGGTTTTTTGGGGAGTCAGCACGCCGGCGGCCGTTAATTTTTTAAGATATCCTGATGCTGTCTGGCGGTGAGCCAGTTTTTTATTTACCAGTGTGTCAATTTTTACATACGGATGAGTAAATAAAATATGAAGCAGTTCCTGGTTATACGAACCCTTCAGGACTTCTCTCATTTTAGCTTCCGTTTCTGCCTTCAGCAAAATCATATCCCTGATTTTTTTTGTGGTTTGCTGTGCAGTAGTTGTAATCGCCGTAAGTATAAAAAGAATCCAGTCCGACCAATTGCCCTGTTCAGTTACCCGTCGCAGTAACTGGTAATAATCCTGTTTGTTATCGGATATATAAGCACTCAGGTAGAGTACCGGCTGCGGTAACAGGTTTTGCTGAACCAGATAGAGGTTATTCAGGATACGGCCTGTACGACCATTTCCATCTGCAAACGGGTGAATGGCTTCAAACTGGTAATGCAGTAACGCCATTTTAATCAGCGGATCAATCTGTTCAGTATTTGTATTTATAAACTGCTCCAGCGCCGCCAGTTTATTGCGGATGATATCTTCACAACATGGCGGTGTAAAAATCACTTCACCGGTAATACTGCTTCGTAACTGCGTACCGGGCTGGTTACGGATACCCGCATCATTATTTTTTATTGTTTGTACAATCTGCACCAGATTGTTTGTTGTAATCAGATTCCCGTGCTCCTGCATAAATTTCAGGCCGGCATACATAGCTTCGCGGTATCGCAATACTTCTTTAACAGGTGAACCCTCAACTGGTTTATCTGCTTCTGCACGGAAGAGCTCGTCCCAGGTAGTTACAATATTTTCAATAGCAGAACTTTCCCGGCTCTCCTGTAAAACAATGCTGTTAAGCAATAACCGGGGATCCGGCATGGTTTCACACAATCCCTTTAATTCTGCCAGTTGCCTGGCGGCATTTATCGCGTGCCGCAACAATTCCAAACTCTCAACATCCTGAGGCGCCAGGTCTGGCAAATCATTATACGGTATGTTTTTATCGTAGGCCATTTATGATGAAAATTTTGAAAATACTCGACATAAACGAGTCGTATATGCTGAATACCACCTCTGTTTTTATCTTTCATGTTGAATATACTAAATATTTTCGACATGAAAAAGTTTTCATGTTGAAATACAAGCCAAAAAATCTGTTTTATGACGAATTTTTTTAAATTATTCGACATAAAATTACCTAACCAAATCCGGGCAACTGGCTGGTATACAGCAAATTTGTTCCCCAAAAATCCTGAAACCCCGTTTTAATAATCCAAACCTTCTCTTATTTATCCGGGATTACTAATCTTTGAATACTATGGGAAGAAGATCCATCCTGTTATTATATATACTGACCGCCTGTTACAGCCTGGCCTCCAGCCAAAACACACCGGCTTACAAAGACAAAACCCAGCCCACAACAGTACGCGTACAGGATCTGCTCTCCCGCATGACTCCCGAAGAAAAATTCTGGCAACTCTTCATGATCCCCGGCGACCTCGACCCGGCCGATTCAACCAAATATAAAAACGGACTCTTCGGTTTTCAGGTAAGTGCAACTGCCAAAGGCGATGCAGGCGGACAAATGCTCGACTATAGCAAAAAGGAATCAGCAGACATACTCGCCCGCAAAATAAACGCGATACAAAAATATTTTACCGAAAAAACAAGACTGGGCATTCCCATTATTCCTTTTGATGAAGCATTGCATGGACTTGTGCGGGACGGCGCTACCGTTTTCCCGCAAGCCATTGCATTAGCCGCTACCTGGGATACGGCCTTGATGAATAAAGCTGCCAATGTAATTGCAGATGAAGCCCGCGAAAGAGGCATCCGGCAGGTTTTATCACCCGTCATCAATATTGCATCCGATCCGCGCTGGGGCCGCACAGAAGAAACCTATGGAGAAGATCCGTTGCTGACTTCATTCATGGGTGTTGCCTTTGTAAAAGCATTTGAACAAAAAAGTATCATCACCACACCCAAACATTTTATTGCCAACGTGGGTGATGGCGGCCGCGACAGCTATCCCATCCATCTCAATGAAAGTTTGCTGGAAGAAATTTATTTCCCGCCTTTTAAAGCCTGCATTGAACAAGGCGGCTCGCGCTCCATCATGACCGCCTACAATTCATTAGATGGCACCGCCAGTTCATCCAACGCCTGGTTACTCCAGGAGAAACTAAAAAAACAATGGGGCTTTACCGGTTTTGTAATCTCTGATGCCAACGCCGTAGGTGGTGAAGTGGTGTTGCATCACACAGCTAAAGATTATCCAGCCAGCGGTGAACATGCTGTCACAAACGGACTGGATGTTATTTTCCAGACCGAATACAAACACCACGAGTTGTTCATCCCGCCTTTTTTAAACAACAGCATTAGCCAGGAAAGAATCAATGATGCCGTAGCACGTGTACTCAAAGCTAAATTTGAACTGGGCTTGTTTGAAAATCCTTATGTGGATGCAGCAAAAATTTCTGCGACCAATACAAATCACAAAGCGATTGCACTGCAGGCCGCCTGTGAATCTATCGTGCTGCTGAAAAACGCAAAGAATACATTGCCGCTGTCAACAAAACTAAAAACCATTGCTGTTATTAGCGAAGACGCCGTAGAAACCCGGCTGGGTGGTTACAGCGGACCGGGTAATCAGCCCGTCAGCATACTCGATGGCATCAAACAAAAACTCACTACTGGTACAAAAGTTTTATTTGCCCCGGGTTGTGGCCGCAGCAGCGAAGAATTTATGACGGTGCCCGCCATCCTGCTGCGCAATAAAAATGCAGAAGGACTACTGGCTTCATACTATAATAATATTTCTCTGACCGGTGAACCTGTACTGCAACGAACAGACCCCACTGTTGATTTCCACTGGACACTGTATGCACCCACTCCGGCTTTGCCGGATGATTTTTATTCTGTCCGCTGGACCGGTGAACTGCTATCTCCCGCCACCGGTGTTTACAAAATCGGGCTGGAGGGAAATGACGGTTACCGTTTATTCATCAACGAAAAACTGGTCGTTGACCAGTGGCAAAAAGAAAGTTATCACCGCTCTGTGGCTGATTTTTCTTTTGAAAAAGGAAAACACTATGCCATCCGCATTGAATTTTATGAACCGGCCGGTAACGCAACGATCAAGCTGATCTGGAACCTGGGCGTGCCATATAACTGGAAAAAGAAAATCCAGGAAGCGGTTGATCTTGCAAAGCAATCAGATGTTGCCATTGTTACTGTTGGTATCAAAGAAGGCGAATTCCAGGACCGCGCCTTACTTTCCTTACCCGGTCACCAGGAAGAACTGATTACCGCCGTGGCCGCAACCGGCAAACCGGTTGTCGTGTTATTAGTAGGTGGCAGCGCCATCACTATGAACAACTGGATTGAAAAAATCCCCGCGATCGTGGATGTATGGTATCCCGGTGAAGAAGGTGGGCATGCCATTGCGGATGTATTATTCGGTGATTATAATCCTGCCGGCCGCTTACCCATCACTTTTCCATTGCACGAAGCGCAATTGCCTTTGGTGTATAACCATAAACCCACCGGCCGCGGGGATGATTACAATAACCTGTCGGGACAGCCCCTGTTCCCCTTCGGTTATGGATTATCCTATTCAACATTTGTATACAGTGATATGAAACTGGAGCGGAATACAATCAATGCTTCTGAATCTACTACTGTTACATTTAGCATTAAAAATACCAGCGTAAAAGATGGTGACGAAGTAGTGCAATTATATATCCGCGATTTGTTATCGTCCGTAGCAAGGCCGGTAATGGAATTAAAAGGATTCCAGCGCATCCACCTGAAGGCCGGGGAGTCAAAATCTGTTTCATTCACTATTACTCCTGATATGCTATCCATGCTGGACGTTAATCTCAAAAAAATAACAGAGCCGGGTGAGTTCAGGATTATGGTTGGTGCTTCTTCGAGGGACATCAGGCTGAAAGGAATGCTGATCGTGAAATAAACCCATACTTGACCACCGTCATTTCTTTTCGTGAAAATATCTACTGAGACGATCCTTCCCAGCCGGGTCTCCCGTGCAGATTAAAAGTATTTGCGATTGTAAAATAAGCAGGGGACCCGGCGTGTAGCATTACGCCGGGTCCCCTCCCTGCTTTCACATTAATTGAAAAATCAATTGCGTGAGACCCGGCTAAAAAGTAGTTTCTCGCTTCGTTCGCAGTGATCGCCAGAGGCGATAGAATAGAACTGCGAAACCAGAGGTTTCGCAGAGCAGCGTTACGCTGTTTTCCCAGGTGACTTAAACAACATGGGTTGAGTTTGCTCATACATTTTCTACCCTCCTGCTCCTAATTTGTATCTGGTATTTTTCGCCTTCACTCCAAAACACATCCATGAACCTGAAATCAAACCCGGCAATCGCCGCCATTTGCATTGTGTCTTTTTCCGCCTTCGTCAGTCTCAGCCTGCAGCAAAAACCCTGGCCCGTACCCGATGCTGCCAAAAACAAAAAAAATCCGGTAGCACTCAATGACGCTTCTATTTCAACCGGTAAAACGTTGTGGGGTACGCATTGCAAATCCTGTCATGGTACAAAAGGTTTAGGTGACGGACCCAAAGCTTCCCAGCTTTCCACCGATCCGGGCGATTTTACCAAGACCAGTTTCCAGACAGAAACCGATGGCGCGCTGTTTTATAAAACCGCTGAGGGGAGAGATGATATGCCTGGCTTTAAAACAAAAATTGCCAACGCAAATGATATCTGGGCACTCGTTAATTATATGCGCAGCCTGAAAAAAGGCGGCATTACACCTACTACGCCAACAACTCCCACCACACCGGTGAAAGACACGGTGAAAAAAGTAGAGAAACCTGTTGTAGTAACACCACCGCCAGTAAAAAAAGATACTTTAAAGAAAGTAAACCCGCCGGTTATTAAATCTGATTCTCTGGCTGTGTCCGTCCAGGAACAAATCACCCGACTGGCCATCCGCGTGGATTCATTAGAAAGATTGCTGAACAGCGTGAAAGCCAGAGTTGATACACTTAAATAATAAAGATTTTTCTCAGCGAATGCAGATTCCTGAGACATGGTTACTGTTGTTGTTTAATAGCAAAAATCCCCCGGTGGGGGATTTTTGTTCTTCGGCAGGCTCAGAATGGTTCTTCGGCAGGCTCAGAATGGTTCTTCGACAGGCTCAGAATGGTTCTTCGGCAAACTCGGAATGTTTTCTCGCAGCGAACGCAAAGGAGCAGCGAACGCAGCGGAATACAATTGTTAAACTTCGGCAATTAAAAATATTTGATTTAAACATAGATCATTCAAGGCCCGCCGATGACATTCCGAGCCCATCGAGGAATCATTCCGAACGCAGTGAGGGAACTCGAACTGGTGAGGGAACTAAAATCACAAGTTTCTTCTTAACCTTCATCCTGCCTGTCGTACAAGAAACCGTTCTGCCACCTTCACCAACTTTTACAACCCCTTTTTTCTCATTGATCGTTGCCGTTGTAAAAGGATTTGCAGTATGGATAACAATTTCCCAGACACGGTTTTTATTCATCCCTTTATAGGAACCCACCGGTGGGTTGATGGTTAATTGTGAATTTGTATCTCCTTCTTTCCATTCCATTGTAGTAGCGGCATATTCATCATTCAAATAGCCATTGCTGGTTCCGTCATCTTCAATAAGTGTATAATGACCATCAGCGCCGGGATAAACATGCAATTCCAGCGTATCATTATTCCCTTTTTCTATGGATGGAAAATATTTTCGCTGCGGAATGATGGAACCCTGTTTCACAAACAACGGAATCTCTCCGCTACCGGGGCAATTGTTTTATACTCCGCACCGCCATTTATTATTTTTCCGGTCCAGTAATCAACCCATTTCCCTTCCGGGAAATAAACGGAGCGGACCACTGCCCCCTTTTCAAAAACGGGAGCCACCAGCATATTCTCACCAAACAAATACTGATAGATATACCCGGGTGTTCTACCAATAACCGGTGTACCGGCAATACGGCGCTGGTGAGCCGCACTGTACAGGTATGGGAATAACTGCATCCGCCAGTGAGAATAAAACCTGAACAAACTATCGGCTCTTGCCGAATACATCCAGGGTAAATTGCTGGTCGGGTTTTCGGGTTGTGAAAAAACTTCAGTAATTGCATTGAAAACTGAAAATTCCATCCACCTGATATATAATTCTTCTTCGGGCTTGCTGGTTTTGCCCATATCAAATCCGCCCAGGTCGTTCGTTAAAAAAGGAATCTGGCTGGTTTGCTTTTGAGGATCAGTATACATAGCCATATTTTCCTTCAGTGCTACGTAAGGAACCCAGTCGTTGAATTTTACAAGCGGGCTTTCAATATTCCAGTCGCTGCGTGTATCATCAGTCCATTTGGTCGGATAGCGTTTGTAAGTTTCATTTTCCATACCGCCGGTATGTGACAGGATAAATCCGCGGCCTTTTGTTTCCTTTCCAAATTCCTGGCTCAATTCAAATATTGCTTTGCAGGTATTGATATCTGAGGTACGGTCCAGCTTGATGAAATCAGCACCTTCATCAAAGAATGACTTCATTTTTTGTTTGAAATAAGCCACGGCGGCCGGACTGTTGAAATCAATTTCACCACACAGCGTTCCCGGGTGATCCGATTTTTCCTGGAACATCGCAGTACTTGTTCCTTTGTTATGCCAGCTGTTTTTGTTGACATAGACATTCCTGAAAAAGCCACGATCTTTAAAATCATTAAACGCCTGCTCATTTCCCTTTTCCAGGATGCAATCCCAAATCCAGAATCCGCCTTTGATATTATTTTGCTGCATAAACGACCACATCGCTTTGCGGTCGGGGTATGAAACCGTATCTCCCACAAAATCCAGGTATTTATGCGGACCAATACCTTTATCTGCATAACTCCAGAACCAGGAATCAATCCAATACGCATCCACCGGATACTGGTGCTGCTGGATTTGCCGGATGCGTTCTACCGTTTCCTGTTGATTCGTATATCCGCCGTAAAGCATACCAAAAGCCCAGGCGGGTGGTAACACCAGGTTGGTATCCGCAACAGGTCTTGATAATTTTTGTCCCTGCAACTGTAAAGCACCCAGCAGTAAAAACAGGAACATCCCGTATGAAAACCTTCTCCTCATCTCAATTTATTTTGATTGATATAACCGATCACACAAGAAGCCAGTTCAAATTGCGCACGTGCTGTGAGGTGAACACCATCTTTGGTTTTTGTTTCAATGCCCGCTTTCAGCTGATCGTAACAGGAAATAAAACCAATCTGGTTGCGTGTTGCAATGGCTTTGAATGATTCATTGTTCTGCCGGATGCGTTCATCACAACCATCATATTTTGGAGTTTCTGCTTTTTGCTGATCCACCGGCGCCGGTGTAATAAAACAAATAGCGGGTACTTTTAACTTTTGGTCGCTGTAATACCCTTTGATTCTATCAATTAATGTTTGCAGATTAGCCACTACCTCTCCCTGCCGGTCTTTAAAAACGGCCTTTGTATCATTCGTGCCCAGGCAAATGAAAATATAATCCGGTGTACCAAATGAATGACTGGCTTCATTTAAATACCGGTTGATATTTGTAATGGTATTCAATCCTGCTTGCCCGTTATTATCAAACCCGATCGTGTTGCCGGAAATGGATTTGTTTACAATAAAAGAATACGGTGCCAGTTTTTGTAACTGAACCGGCCATCCGTCTTCCGCAGCGCCATTGCTGTCGCCGATGGTAAGTATGGTAAATGGCTTCAATGTTTTATTATTATCAATCGGCGGCAATACCAGCGCCGGATCTGGTAACATTTCATGCCCCCCTTCAAAAATGGTTAATGAATGAAGCGGTGTTGATTTTTGTAAATGGATCAACCGGCCGCCAATCGTTGTGGGTTTTCCCTTCGGTATACTCGTTTGCCGGCTCAGTAACTGCTGTATCACCGAATCCGGTACCAGTTTCTTTACATCACCCGGATAAACTTCTTTTACAATCCGGTTATAAAACAGCATGGACTGGCTGATGGGCACTGAACCGGTATAACCATCATGCACACCGGCATATATATTCAATACTGCATTTTTCCGCAACGCAGCGGGGTATTTCATTTTAATGGGTGAACGCTTTGTCAGCTCTGTCATATCAAATGCCCCGTTTTTCGTGATCACCTTTTCAATGTCACCTGCATATTTTTGTTTGCGTCCGATGGATTCATAATACCAGTTTGCCAGGTCACTGATCGGCACCCACGCGTTAAAACTTTTTACCGGGTACTTCAGCCGCATATACGCCGCTAATGTGGCATAGCCGCCGCCGGAAACACCAACAATATGTACATTGGCCGGATCAACATGTCCGTGACTGATCGCATAAGCAATCGCATCTTCGAGATCAGACATTACCAAATCACTCACGCAGGCTTCGGGACTTGTATTCTGGCCACGGAAATCGGGATGGATATAATTCCAGTCGCGCAGCACCGCTTCCGCCGCCAGCGGATCTGCCTGGTTATAATCGCCACTCCAGGTATGCAGTGAAATTACCAGCGGCTGTGGCTTTTGTTGTGTAGTTGGATAGAACCAGGCCTTTTGAATTTGTTTATCTGCCGAAGAAACAATCTCCGCCTGTGTAAATGGTTTGCTCCATATTTCTGCAGCTGGTTCTGCCGGTGCTTTACTGTTACCGGGCTTGAATACAACCTGTATATACACCGGCAAATGATCAGACGGATAATGCCGGTTATATGAATCTGACAACACAGCGTGTTTGGTCACCGTAATTTCATCTCCCTTGGAAACGAAAATATAATCAATCAAAAAAGTGACGGGCTTATCAAATTCAAAATTGTTGAACGTACCGGAAGGACCAAAAGGTTTGGTGGTGGACACATCCCGCGCATCCGACATCACCTGTTTAATCGTAGCCACCGGTTCGGAACCGGGTGTGTCATTAAAATCACCCATGACGATAACGGGCAGGTTATCGGTATTAACATTTTTAATTTCCTGCAGGATCAGGCTGATGCCATTTTTCCTGGCAAGCGCACCGTTATTATCCAGGTGTGTATTAAACACCCAAAAGCGTTTTTTGGTTTTGATATCTGAAAACAATCCGTATGTGCAGATACGGATGTACGAAGCATCCCATCCTTTGGAAACAACCGCAGGTGTTTCAGACAACCAGAATGTTTTTTGCTGAAGCATAGCAAGCCGGGTGGTGTCATAAAAAATCACGCAGGCTTCTCCGCGGCTGCCGCCATCCCGTCCCTGGCCAATGTGCCGGTAGTTCTGCAGGTTGGTGTCGAGATAGGCCACCTGGTTTGGCAACGCTTCCTGCAAACCCAGCACCATGGGATCATAAAATTTGATTTGCCCTGCGAAAATTTCTTTGCGGTTATCCCAGCGGTTTTCTCCGTCAGACGCAACATCCAACCTGATGTTGTAGGTCATGATACCCGCGGTTTGTGCTTTTAACTGGCCGGAAAGGCAAAATAAGAATCCAATAAGCCACAAGGCTTTTCTCAAAAGCTGTGGCTTTGTGTTATTGCTGCTGATATACCCGTACATAGTCAATTTCCATTACTGCCGGGAAAATGGAGTCGTCAATTCCGTATTTACCACCCCAGTTACCGCCAATGGCAAGATTTAATATAAAAAAGAATGGCTGGCTGAACGGCCACTCGTTAACTGTTTTGTGTTCATTGGCGAAACTGTAATACACCACACCATCCATCAGGAAATCCATTTTCTCCGCGGTCCAGTCTATGGCATACACATGGAAAGCCGTGTAAGGGTCTTTGATAAAAACACCTTTGCCTTGTTGTGTGCCAATCACGTGATTATATGCAGCACTGTGAATCGTACCAAAAATACTGTCGGGCTGGTAGCCGACATGCTCCATAATATCTATTTCCCCGCGGTCGGGCCATTTGACGCCGGATTTATTTTCACCCAGCATCCAGATAGCAGGCCAGGTACCTTTGCCGGCTGGCAGTTTGGCCCTGATCTCAAGCCGGCCATACTGAAAAACTTGTTTATTGGCAGAAATCAGCCTGGCAGAAGTGTAATGTTTATCGCTGGTGTCTTTTTTTAATGCCGTTATTTTCAAAACACCGTTTTCCACTTTTGCATTCGCGGTATCATTGCTGGTATAAAATTGTTTTTCGTTGTTCCCCCAGCCATACGAATTGCCTTTTGTATCAAAAGACCAGATGTTTTTATCGGGAAGACCGCTGTAGTTGAATTCTTCTGACCAAACCAGTTTGTACTGGTTATTTTGGGCGCTTGCGCAGGTACAAATCATTGCGGCAGCAAGCAGGATGCTCAGTTTTTTCATTTGAACCCCGTTTAATTTCCTGAAGTAAGATACTCGGAGAGGTTGGAAAGGATAAATCCGTACTCTTCAATACTAAAGGTATTGCATTTTGCAGTACAGATTCCGGACATGCATCATTCCGGGTTAAACAATTCCAAAAAACGCAGCCGAATCAGTGTATGAATACCCTCAATAGATTATTTTTAATCAATAAACAGCTCCGTATGAAAAAGACCGCTTCGTTCCTGTTACTCCTCCTTTTTACGCTTGCCGGTTTTTGCCAGCAGCTTCCCCGCAGCACCCCGGAAGCAGAAGGCGTTTCGTCGGATGCTATTATCAATTTCATTAATTCATACCGGAAGGATAAACATGAACTGCATTCGGTCATGATCATCCGCCATGGAAAAGTTATTGCGGAAGGCTGGTGGTCACCCTACAGCGCCACGATGAAACACTCCATGTATTCTGTGAGTAAAAGCTGGACCTCCACAGCTATCGGTTTTGCCGTGGATGAAAAAAAATTAGCCGTAACTGATAAAGTGATTTCATTTTTCCCGGAGTATAAAGACCTCGCCGATAAGCCTTACATACAGGACCTGACCATCAAAGACCTGCTTACCATGTCGGTGGGTCATGAAAAGGACCAGTCCCTCAAAGTATTCGGCAGCGCCGTCTGGGCCCGGGGCTTCTTCGAAGCGCCGATTGCCAAACAACCCGGTACTACCTTTTTATATAATACGCCCGGCAGTTATATGCTGTCAGCGATTATCACCAAAGTAACCGGCTTGTCGGTGATGGATTACCTCAAACCCCGTTTGTTTGAACCGCTGGGAATAACCGGTGTTGACTGGGAATCCAACATGCAGGGTGTCAATGCCGGTGGCGTGGGTTTCCGGGATAAAACGGAAGACATGGCCAAGCTGGGCATGACTTATTTATATAAAGGGAAATTCAATGGCAAACAGGTTTTGTCAGAAGCCTGGGTGAACGAAGCCACGAGCAAACAGATTCTCCAGAATGCCGCAGCCACACAGGTGCAGCGTGATTCTTCCGACTGGCTGCAGGGATATGGTTACCAGTTCTGGCGCTGCCGCCACAATGCTTTCCGTGCCGATGGTGCATTCGGTCAATACATTGTGATGATGCCTGAACAGGATGCAATTGTGGTGATTACTTCTGAGTCACTCGATTTACAGGATGATTTGAATATGATCTGGCGGAATTTATTACCCGCTTTCGAAGCTGCACCCCTGGCACCCAATCCACAGGCCGAAGCCAAACTGAAACAGTTTTTATCACTGCTGCATCTCGACGCACCGGTGTCAGCCATAAAATCAAGTGATAAAACATTACTGAACCAGGCATTTGCCTTACCCGCTAATGAATTCAATTTCGCCAGCCTGAAAGTTTCCGGCAAAAAGAAAAAATTATCACTCACCATTACCACTACGGATAAAAAAGAACATACCATTCCCCTTGGTTTCAACCGTTTCAATTTCAGTGAAACCGATCTCAACGGTCCCAATTTGTTCAGGAAGGCGCCGGTTCAGTTTAACCTGATGGCGCCGTATAAACTGGCGAGCAGTTTCCGGTGGACAGATCCGCAGACGCTGGAAATAACAGTCCGGTATATTGAAAGTCCGCACCGGTGGATTTTTACTATGCACATGGAGAATGGAAAAATGAAACTGAAGCTGGTAACGTCTTATATGCCGGATAATGTGATTGATGTAACTGCGCAATAGGCTTCTGTTTTAACGGATAAAATAAATACATGGACATGTTAAAGCTACTAAAAGCACGACCCTGTTTTCAAAGAATCCCTAACTTGGGGGGAGCTGCTTTTGCTGAGGGCTTCCGAGCTGTGAGGAATTGGCGTTTTGGTGGGCGAATTTTATGGTATTATTAGAATTTAGGCATTTATTGTTTTATCCAGGGGGTTAGAAGTATCTCTATTGTCCCTTTCCAGATCTAAGATCTCAGAAGATGCTATCAAAAAACTTTAACTTATATTCCTCACAGCTAAAGGAGCATGGGGCACCAACAGAGTTCGTGGCTGAACTAGCAGGTGGGATACAATATTTACCCACCCTGCTAACGCATTTGGAGTCACCAGAAGTAATTACTCTCGATATTTATTATATTCTGTGCAGGAAAATTATAGAGCAGGCCCTCGGTACGCCGTTTTGAAGTAACTCAATTTATAAACAGTTAGAAATTCGAGATATCAAAGTGTAAGTACTCTGGGGGGAATATTTGTCAATTGGCAGAAGGACCTTTTAGGCCAAGGTTAATTTATGGTTATCAGGTTAAATGTACCAGACTTATTGTTGGACACACATTCGTAGAAAATGTTACTTTTTAGGGCGAGATAGCTCTCTAAAGAATTGGCTATCATTCCCAATATTCACAGCTGACAGACGATATTGCATCATAGAAATTGGGTATGCCTGCGGTGATTTATGTGGTGAAAGCAAGACGATGATTTTTGAAAAAAATGCGACTTCTTGGAGTCGGGTTAAAGTACTTGACCAGGTAGTTTTTTAACGGGCGGCTAGCGTACATCACCGGGTTTGCTGAACGCCTCTGTGTGTAGGTCTCGCCGAATATTAAATATATATTTATAGTGTGACTCTACCCGAAGCTCAAAATTGTTTAATAGACCTTCATAACACATGCCTGGAATGAAATTTAAAGACAAGAAAATTGTGGTTATCAAGAGTAAAGGAAATGTGTAAGGCGGACAAATGGAAGTATAAGAGTCATTTTTTTTTTAAATCTGCTGATAATCTTTTCTTTTCGTCTACTTTCTATATTAGTAGGCTTGAAAATGAAATTTCAGGATGGTTGGGTTATAAAACACTTAATATTGACAATGTATTTTGGGACATAATAGATGAACTTCCAAACAAACTGACGCCACTGAGCTTTAGAGGAAATGCAGTTTTTTGTGTGAGGCAAATTAATTTCTCACTTAAAAGTTGGCATTGAGGATCCGGAAATCCTGACATGCAATACATCAAATGTTGGACCTGTAAACGAAAATGTTGCGAAAAATTAAGTCGATTAGAACATTGTTCGATTTTCAAAATGATTTACTAAGTGATGAGAGGAATAATTGTGTTGGGATTGTTGTTGGATACATTGAAAATAAGCAAGTTGACTTGGCGCTAATGAAGATTAAAGAATATCGATCAAAAGGCTATAATTCAGGATTTAAATTTGAGGGTAAAGACTTTTATGACTTAGCAATAGAATATTGCAAAAAAAACTACCTCTAACATCGGGTTTGGCTCCACCCTTTTTTCGTGCCGCCTCAGCCCTCTCCGTTATCAGCAGGTGCTAAATGCCTTAATTGTAAACTGACCGGAATCATACTTCGCCGTTCCCCACAAGACTAACTTTAATCTTCAACATTTTCGGTTTTTAACCTTAAAACCAAAAAGATGAAAAGGATAATGATTAGTACCTGGTGTATCCTGGGTTTTTTTGTGTTTTCCTGCAACAACGGAACTGAGAAAAAAGAAACGCCTGCGGGTAAGGAAACAACCACCAGTGTCAAAACAGCGTCTGGACCAGAGGGAACCTACACCACCACGGAAAACAACATGCCCATGCAGTTTATCCTGAAAGCAGATGGTAAGGGCAACGAGAACTATCATGGTGACATGCGGCCATTTACCTGGAAAATGAAGGATGGGAAGATTTTCTTTGTATATGACGGCGAAACGACAGAATTTGAATTGCCGATTGATTTTGAAAAAGGGGAGATCCACTACGGTTCACTGGTTTATAAGAAAGAATAGGATTATCTCTGTTGAATAATGATTACCTTAATGCTGTAAAATACACTTACATGAAATTTTTGTTTTTAGCCGCCGCTGTTCTGTTGGTAACAACTGTAAAATCACAAACTGTTACACTGAAACCCATCGGCAAGTCCAACACCTATATTTCCCTGAACTCTTATTTCACCGTCCATTTTGGAGGTGCTCTCTATACTATTGACCGTTCTGGTGCCATTAATAAGATGGATCTCACCACCGGCGATTACACGCCTGTCGGCAAATCCACTTTCGCGCGTGCCAAGCATTTTTTTGCACTCAGTGGCCGCTTATATATTATAGAGAACGACGGCGGCATGGTGCAGATTGATCCCGCCACCGGTAACTGGACGTCCATTTCACCCATGAATTACTGGACACAGATCAACAGCGTAATTACGGTGGGCAGTATTTTATTCATGATCGAAAACGGCGTGATGTACCGTTATTCCGGATTCAATAATTCAAACCGCACAGCCATTGGTGAAGCAGAATTTTACAGCCCCGGCATAATGTTCTCCGATAACCAAACCATGAAACTGTATAGTGTTACGGATGACCGCAGTTTTTATGATATCAATCTTTCCACCGGAAAATGGACCCGCATTGGTGATAAAAAAGCATGGAAAGGCGCCTGGGGCGGTGCAGTGGTTAATGGAAAATTATATACCGTTGAAAATCCAGGTTTGTTTTTTGAAGCCCCGATAACCGATGGAGTAAAGAAACAACTTGATAACACCCAGTTCACCAAAGCCCGGTTCCTGTTTGGTGAAGCCGGTAAATTATATACCATTACTTCAGAGGGAAGTTTGCTGGAAATCGTGATTAATTAATTCTTCAGCAGGCTGATAACGCCACGGCAATCCGGGCACCAACTTCCGCATTGTGTTTAATGAGCGCAATATTTGCCTCCAGGCTTTCGCCCTGTGTGTGGGAAGCGATATGCTGCAGTAAAAACGGGGTTACTTCTTTACCACTGATCTTTTTTTCCGCAGCCGCCGCCAGCGCAGACTGGATATGTTTCTCTATTTCATCCGGCGCAATTTCCAGTGCCGCAGGAATCGGGTTGGCAATCAGCACAGATCCTTTCATCCCAAGTTTCCATTTTGTATCGAGGAGTTTTGCCACAGAATCTGCATCATCCAGCCGCAACGGTGATTTGAACCCGCTTTTGCGGGAATAAAAACTCGGAAACTCATCTTGTCCGTATGTGATTACCGGAATCCCTTTTGTTTCCAGGTATTCGAGTGTTAAACCAATATCCAAAATGGATTTTACACCGGCGGAGATAATCGCAACTGATGTTTCTGTCATCTCGGTGAGATCTGCAGAAATATCCATGCTGGTTTCCGCACCACGGTGCACACCGCCAATGCCGCCCGTTGCAAATATTTTAATGCCCGCCAGGGATGCAATGCGCATGGTTGCTGCAACCGTTGTTGCACCCGCCAAACCCCGGCTGATTACATAAGGCATATCGCGCAGGCTCACTTTCCAAACATCTTTTGCCTTGCCGAAATATTCGAGCTCATCTTTTGATAAACCGACACGGCATTTCCCGTCCATAATAGCAATAGTAGCAGGAACAGCACCCTGCTGCCTAACCACCTCTTCCACTGCCAATGCCGTTTCCACGTTCTTCGGATAAGGCATGCCATGTGAAATAATGGTTGATTCCAGTGCCACAACAGGCTTGCCCGATTTCAGTGCTTCACTGATTTCGGGATGTATGTCCACCAATGCATTCATCAATTGGGGTAATATTTAGGTACCAGGGATAACAGTTTTTCCTGAGTCAGGTGTGTGGCAATGGCCCCATTCACGTTTAATATTTCTGCAGAAAGGGTATGGGCCAGTTTCACACTGTCCAGGTCATCCCAGCCAAGGTATTTCCCGAGGAGGAATCCACTTAAGGAACCATCACCGGCACCGGTACAATCCACCACCTCAATATCCGGGGCATGGAGGGTAATAGCACGCTCTTTATTATAAAGGGCCGAGCCCTGTTTGCCATTATGCAGCCATACGTTTTTAACACCGCGCTGCATCAGTTCTTCCACCTGCAGCTGGGTCAGGAAAGATTTCTCTGAACACAGCACCGGCAATTCATCTTCATTCGGTGTGATCAGGTATAATCCGTCGAGGTTTGCTTTTTTGAATTTCTTCGCTGGTGGTACAGAAACCGGTTCTAAAATAAAAGGGATGCCCGTTTCTTTACTGAACGACAATAACCATTCAGCCGTTTCCACACTTACATTGGCATCGGCCAGTAAATAAGAAGCGGTGAGTAACAGCGCCCTGTTTTTTTCCAGGTGTTCCGGTGTAATAAGGTGATTCGCTGCGTTCGTAAGAAACGCGGAGAACAAAGAACCATCTGCATTCAGGATACCGGTATACTTTCCGGATAAACCTTTGCGGGTAATGCTGGCATCCAGTCTGACACCGGCATGTAAACAAACTTTTTTCAGCCAGTCGCCGTCACTGTCATCCCCAAATACACTGATTAACTGAACGGGAACGCCGAGCAGGGCGGTTTGGTGGGCGATATTGTGACTTACACCTCCGGCAGTTTTGGTCACGGAAGCATCGTTGGTGGTGGCCAGCAGCATGGGCTCTTTGGCATGAAAGAGCTCATCAACCAGGGCAGCACCAATACAGATGATTGGGTTGGGCATATTGCAAATGTAAAGGCTTGACTTTAGTTCCGTGAAAGGATCTGCTATTCCTTTTTCTTTTTTCCCCAGCTCAGTTCCCAGCTGATGCCGGCGAGTAAAAACTGCTGGTTTAAATGTCCCCAGGTAAAACTGTATTCAATATGCGGCACAAAACTTCCCAGCTCCCACAACATACCGGCGCCGGTGTTGAATGACCAGAATTTCTGGATGGTATATTCATTCCACATGGCGCCCACCACATATTCATTTTCTGATGTATGACTGATTCCGGTCAGCGGATACCATTTCCAGTTCTTTTTAACGGGAAGGATATAATGGAAGTTGAGATCAAAATCCCAGGCAGAAAGTTTGATCTCTTCAGCATCTGTTTTCTTCACTACCGGGAAAAAACGGTTCATTTCAATACCACCAACGAGTTTTTCGCTGAAATGGTAAAAAGCACTCACGTTTAATCCGCTTACATCCTTGCGGGTATTGCGGATTCCGGCGACATCAAAGCTGATTGCATTTTGTGCATTGATTTCACTGCCCGCCAAAACAAGTGTGAGCATGACCAGAACCGGTCTGAAAAGGGGGAATAGTTTTTTCATGCGCCAAATCTAAAAACCTGCCCAAGGGCGATCCATGATTTATATACTAACCGGGGTATGACTTTGCTCAATTTTCCGGCCTGTTTATTCAACACCAGCTATTATCCGAAGCGGGGCGCCGCTTCCTTTGCCGATTTTCATGGGCAGGGCTACAATATAAACGCCGGTTGCGGGCAATTTATCCAGGTTGGCCAGGTTTTCAAAGCCCGGTTTATTGGCGCCGAGGATAACCTGGTGGGTTTTGAAATCCTTCGACTGGCCATAATCCATACTCGGCGTGTCAAGTCCCATCGCCTTGATGTTGCGCTTTTCCACCAGCCATTGGGTGGTTTCCGGATGAACTCCGGGAAAATGCAGGAGAGGAATGGCTTCCACGCCTTTCAGCGCCGTCCCAAAATATTTTTCACGATTAGGATAGAACTGGCCGTAACCGGTGCGGAATAACACAATTGTATTGTCGGGGATCTTTCCGTTTTTCTTTTCCCAGGCTTCCACATCTTTCACGGCGATCTGGTAATCGCGGTTGGCCAGCGCCTGTGCACTAACATCAATCACAACGGCGTTGCCGGTCAGGCTGCTCAATGGAATCTGGTCGGCTGTCAACCGGTTTGCTGCAAAATGTATCGGTGCATCTAAATGGGTGCCGCCATGTTCCGGCGTACAAATGCTGTAAGATGAATAGTAGTAACCAAGTGGTGTTACCCCTTCTGCTTCCGTGCTGTGTTCAAAAGATTTGATGTTGTTGGGCCAGTACAATGTACTGCTGTCGTAGCTGTAAGTAAGGTCGGTCCATTGCAGTTTGCCGGTATCAAACCCCGACTTCTTCTGTACACTGCAGGCCGTGATCGCCGCCAGCAGCACAAGCGGTAATTTTTTCATGACGGAAAAATAAGTGGTTTGCTACATACAGCAGAGCCTTTTTCAAACAATTGAATTGCTTAAAAAAGGTTCTTCATTGGAAAAGAATAATGGTGGCGACAAAATCAGGCTAAACCGAGGCTTAAAGCATTAAAGAAAATGAAAATTTCCCGCCCGGCGAAAAATATTAATAATTGTTGACATATATCAATGAGTTATAATCAACTCTTGACTTGTTTATCAACGCCCACCGCATCCAGGATTTTCTCCAGGGGGCAAAAGCGGGTAATGGATGACTGGAGCAGGTTTACTCCCACAAAACCGGGCAGGATCAGCCACCAGATGCTGACCAGTAATGCCAGCGTTACACCGATGATGACGAAGGTTCCGGCCACAGCCCTAACAATTCTTTCTTTCATGTTACTTGTTTTAATAGGTTGTTTCTTCTACCGGCAACAGGAATCCCCTGATCGGGAACTGGGAATTGGTTTCTGCATTATGCGCTTTAATAAGCAGCATAGCGGTTCGTGCTGTCGCTTCATCGGTAAAACTGAATGTAAATAACGCATCCGTTCCGTCTTCATTCTTGCCGTACCAGTTATCCATCAGGAAACCCTGGTGCTCTGTTTTATGACCTACTGTTTCAGAAACACTGAAAACAGGAATACCGGATTTTTCCATGATGTGGTTAATCACTGACAGGTCTTCCCTGATACTGGTGATGATGATGAGTTTCATGTGTTCGGTTTTTTAGGTTTTTTGCCTTTGAGTTGTTTATAATAAAGCAGCGGCACTACCAGCAATGTGAGGAAGGTGGATGTAATCGTTCCGCCCATCAGCGATATCGCCAGTCCCTGGAAAATGGGATCAAACAGGATGATCACAGCACCCAGCACAACAGCGCCGGCTGTAAGCAGGATCGGCGTTGTTCTTACCGCACCGGCTTCAATAATGGCCTGTTTCAGCGGAATACCTTCCTTAAGCCGTATATCTATAAAATCTATCAATAGCACCGAGTTTCGGACCATGACCCCCGCCAATGCAATGAAACCAATCATGGAAGTTGCTGTGAAATAAGCGCCGAGCATCCAGTGACCGGCCAGGATACCGATCAATGAAAGCGGGATAGCGGCAAGCATCACCAGTGGCACCGTAAAATTCTGGAACCAGCCAACGATCAGCATGTATATAATAATGATAACCGCAGCGAATGCAAGACCAAGATCACGGAATACTTCAAACGTAATCTGCCATTCCCCGTCCCATTTCAAGGTGTAATCATCTTCACTGTCGGGCTGGTGCGTGTATTCTTCTTTCAGCACATATCCTGCCGGGACTTTTATCGTATTCAGTCCGTCAGAAATTTTACTGATGGCATAAAAAGGGCTTTCGAGTTTGCCGGCCATATCCGCTGTTACATACACCACGCGTTTCTGGTTCTTCCGGTAAATGCTTTTATCTTTCACCGTTTGTGTAATGGTGACCAGGTCGCCTACGGGTACTGCATTCCCCTGTTGCCCGATTACTTTGAGTGTCTTTAATTCTTCGAGTCCTGATTTATCTGCATCCGATAATTTCAGCCGGATGTTTACGGGTTCAAAAGAAGACGGATTGTGTAAAGTACCCGGAACAGGTCCTGATAAAGCGGCCTGCATATTGGCAACAACAGTTGCAGGAGCTACGCCTGAGCGCATGGCTTTTTCCTTATCCACTTCAAACTGGTATTGGGGCTGGTCGTCTTCTGTATACGCATCCACATCCACCACATCTGCCGTTTCGCGGAATTTCTTTTCCACCTGTTCTGCAATGCGGATCTGTTCCTGGTAATCGGGGCCGTAAATTTCGGCCACGAGTGTTGACAACACCGGCGGTCCCGGAGGAATCTCCACCAGTTTCACATTCGCATTGTATTTATGTGCAATGCGCTGGACAGCCGGACGGAGTTCTTTCACAATATCGTGGCTTTGTTTTTTCCGGTCGTTTTTATCAACCAGGTTCACCTGCACATCTGCTACATTACTTCCTTTACGGATATCATAGTGACGCACGAGTCCGTTAAAACTAATGGGACCAGCTGTTCCGGCATACACCTGCACATCTTCCACGAGTGATTGGGTGGTGAGGTAATCTGCAATTTCGTTTGCCACCGCCTGTGTTTTTTCAAGCGTGGTGCCTTCAGGCATATCAACCACAACCTGGAATTCATTTTTATTATCAAACGGCAGCATTTTAACAGCTACGCTCTTTGTATAGAACAATAACATGGAGCCCAGCAGTACAACAAATATGCTGATCATGAATGTCCAGCGGCGGGCACGGTTCTCCAGTAACGGATTGATGAAAGATTTATAGATCCGGTAGATCCTGCTTTTTTCCAGCGTCTCCGGTTCTTTGTGTTTTCCTTTCTTGTCTTTTTCGCGAAGGAATATAAAACCGAGATATGGTGTCAATGTAAGCGCCACGATCAGTGATAGCAGCATGGCGATAGAGGCACCAATCGGCATCGGGCTCATATACGGACCCATCAGTCCGGATACAAATGCCATCGGCAACACCGCAGCGATCACGGTAAACGTAGCCAGGATGGTGGGATTACCTACTTCATTAATAGCATAGATAGCAGCCTGCAGGAAAGGAAGCCGTTTCATTTTAAAATGCCGGTGCATATTCTCCGCAATGATGATTGAATCATCCACCACGATACCAGTAATAAATACAAGCGCAAATAAAGTGATCCGGTTGAGGGTGTAATCCATGAAATAATAGGCGAACAATGTCAGCGCAAATGTGACTGGCACCGATAAGAACACCACCAGGCCACCTCGCCAGCCCATGGCCAGCATAACAAAGACGGTTACCGCAACAATTGCAATGAATAAATGCAGCAGTAACTCAGACACTTTTTCGGATGCAGAGGCCCCGTAATTACGCGTAACACTGACCTGTAAATCGCCGGGCAGCACCGTTTTCTTCAGTGCTTCCAGTTTGGTGAGGATTTTGGTTGACAGCTTCATGGCATCAGCACCTTTCTTCTTGCCGATGGCCAGTGTAACAGCCGGATATAAGGAGTTGAATTTATTTTTCTTTACAGTATCTGCCTTGCCATAACCAAACATCACATATTGTGAAGCGGTTTCAGGACCTTCTGTTACCGATGCGATCTGCCGCAGGTAAACAGGTTGTCCGCTGTTCACACCAATCACCAGATTGGCCACATCATCCGTTGTGTTCAGGAAGTTTCCGGTTTCTACAGCAAAGCTGGTGTCGTTTTTCAGTAAAGCACCGGAGGCCAGTTGTGCATTGTTTCCCTGCAAATGCTGGCTGACGGTTAAAAAATCAAGGTGGTTTTCTGCGAGCTTGTCTTTATCAAGCACCACACGCACTTCGCGGCTCCTGCCACCGATCAGGTTTACGGCAGCCACATCATTTATCTTTTTGATTTCATTGGTTACTGCACCGGCCACCTGCTTCAGGTCGTAATCACTGTATTTATCACTCCATAACGTAATGCCGAGTACCGGCACATCATCAATAGCGCGTGTTTTTATCAGCGGCAGTGTAACACCAGCGGGCATTTTATCCATGTTCTTCATCAGCTCGTTGTACAGTTTCACCATGGATCTTTCCACATCCTGTCCTACAAAAAACTGCACGATCAGCATGGCTTGTCCCTGCATGGAAGTGGAATACACATACTCAACGCCTTTAACATTGGATACTATTTTCTCCAGCGGTGCGGTTAATTTGGTTTCCACCTCGCGCGGACTGGCGCCCGGGAATCCCACATAGATATCTGCTATAGGAACTTCAATCTGTGGTTCCTCTTCCCTCGGGATCAGCATCGTGCTGTAGGCGCCAATGAGCAGGAAGGCCACCATGAGCAGGATCGTAAGTTTCGACCGGATGAATGCCTTTGCTATATTTCCGGAAAAGCCGCTTTGCATATTGAAGTATTAGTCGTTGTAAAATTTGTTTTAACGGGCTTTCACCTGAACCGGCGCGCCATTGTATAATTTTCCGTCAGCCTGGAGTACATAAGATTCACTGGCAGATAATCCTGACAACACTTCCACCATACCACCCTGCTGCCGGCCAAGCCGGATCCATCTCAGTAAGGCTGTGTTTTGTTCACTGACTGTGTAAACACCTGTGAGTTCATCCCGGTTTACAATTGCAGAAACAGGAATCATTACTTTATTTTCTGTACCACGGGCAACGCCGGGTTTTACCGGAATACTCACGTTGACAAACATCCCTGAATACAAATCTTTTTTAGCATCATCAGGTATGCTGATTTTGACAATGTATTGTCCGCCGGTAAACTGGGAAGATGGATTCAGCTGCACAATCTTTCCGGTGCATGTTTTATCCCCTGATTTAAAATGAAGGACTGCGGTATCCCCGGTTTTAATATAACTGATATCCGATTCTGCCACAGATGCGGCTACGAGCAGGTCGGCATCCTGTTCAATGGTAAGAATCGTCATACCCGGATTGGCGATACTGCCGGTTTCAGCCAGTTTCTGTGTTACCACACCGGAGAAAGGGGCTGTGAGACTGCTGTAAGAAAGCATCGCATTGATTTCATTCCGCATCTGGTGTGCCGCTTCCACCCTGGCTTTTGCCGCATTATATTGTAAGGTTACATTATCCAGTTCGCGGGCGGTGGCGCTTTGCGACTTGAATAAATTATTGAAACGATCGTAATCTTTTTGTGCACTGGCCAATGATGCTTCTGCTTCTGCAATCATGGCGGATGACTGTGCCCTTTTCGCGCGGATATCTTCATCACTGATCGTGGCCAGTAATTGCCCTTTGCTGACCCGGTCACCGGCTTTCACATTAATGCTGGTAATCCTGCCCATCAGCCGGGTGCTGATGTTCGCGGTTTGAGATGATTCCACCCGGCCACTGGCAACCACTGCATCTGTTTCACCTTTTCCGGCATTGGCCAGTGTTACAGAAACTGCATTCGCAGCTGTTTCTTTACCGGGTTTTTTGTTACCGGAACAGGAGCTGACAATTACAGCTAGCAAGGTTGTGGCGATGAGCAGGCCGGTGCCTGCGGTTTTCAACTGCATATTCATACGTTTAAGGTTGATCTGTTTTTGTTAAAAAGCGAAGGGTTAAGGCTGCTGTATTTTGTTCAAACAATGCCTGCACATAATTGAGTTGTTGTCTGGATAACTGTGATTGTGCAATCAGTATATCTGAAGTAGTGGCTAATCCCTGGTCGTACCGGTTTTGTAAAACCCGGAGCGCTTCCAGTGCCTGTGCACCGGCGGTTGTTTCCTGGCGGATACGGAATTTGCATTCGTTCAGTTTGCGTTTCGCCTGGTTGATGCCTGACTGTGCCTCTTCTTTTTGCTGCTGCAGCTGGCTGCCCAGTTTTTGTTTTTCGAGATTTAAAATGGAGATCTGGTGTTTGGTCTGGTTTCCTTTGAAAATATCCCAGCTCAGTTGCACACCCGCCAGCCAGGCACCGGCACCGAATCCCATAAACTGTTTATCATTCAGCTGGTAATTGGCAAATGCATTCAACCGGGGCAGGTAACTTTTCTTTGCTGATTTTATCATCAGGTCGTACACCTGCAGGCCTTTGTTCATGGCGGCAAAGTCGGATCTGGTGTCTGTCAGTTTCAGACTATCATTATCTGTTACTGATTTGATATCATCATTTACTGTATAAACAACACCGGTGGGTCTTCCCATCAGCAGGCTTAAATGATCTGACGCGGCTTCAATATTTGATTTAGCTGTTTCAAGACTTGTTTCAGTATTACTTAAGAAAACCTGTGCATTCAGCAGATCTGATTTTTGTATGACGCCCTGGTTAAAATAATCTTCTGATTTTTTGAGGATGGCTTTGGCTGTTTGCAGTGACTCACGGATTACTTTTTCAGCACGAATGGCCATTTGCAGTTGCAGGAAGGCGAGTTGGGTTTCGTAAGAAATATACTCTTCACTTCTTTTCGACTGGAATTTGATCATCTCCACCTGGCCGGCTGCTGCTTTGCGCTGGTAATTCAGGTCGGCGTTGAAAATCGGCTGGCGGATTTCAAGCAACGTGGTGAAATCACCTCTGGTACCCGGATCATTTAATAAGGAAGGATTGAAGTCGGCAGCGGTAATGCCCTTTTGCTGCAGTTTAAGTCCAAATGCATTCAGCGGGTTGTTGGTGCCGGTGTAACGGGCGCTCAAGCCTGCCTGGGGCATATAAATAGCCTCCGTTTGTTTATACCGGAGTGCGGCTATGCCTTCGTCTAAAGCGGCCTGCTTCAGACTTTCATTATGCTGGATCGCTGCTTTTACCGCCTCATCAGCTGTGAGCGGTTGTTTTGCATCCTGTCCCTGGCCTGTAAACGGCAGGGCAAAAAATATCCCCCAAATAATCAAACGCATTATCGGCTTCATGTTCCAAAAATTGAAGTGCAAACCTAAAGTGGTGCGTGTTGGTATTCAGTAACATGGATCACAGAAGGGTGTGCGCACAAAAAACCCCGCTCGGAGGCGGGGCTTAACCTTTTTGTGGATACACAGAACTTAAGGTTTTTCGGATTTGGATTTGGACGTAGACTTTGGTTTTTCAGGTATTGGATTGGAGGGTAAAGGTACCGTGGCTGGTGTGGGCTATCCAAATGTTTAAGCCTTTGCTTTGGTGAATTGAGTGCTTAATGTTTCCGGGTTAGCCAATAACCCCTAATTTCTCCAGGATGAAAAAAAATGAACCGCTTACAGACACGAAAAAGCCCCACTGGTTTGGCGGGGCTGAAAGTCTTTTGAACACAGGTACTTTTTGGGTTTTCCAGGTTTGGATTTTCTGGTTCTTTGGATTTGGATGATCTTGGTTTTTCAGATATTGGTTTCTTTCGGATTCCACAATAAAGCTACGATCTCACTGTATCGCATTCCAAATATTTACCGGGGTGATTTACAGAATTCAGTACTATCTGCTGATGGGTTATCTAAAAACTCTTAAATAAGTACACCATGCTTGTAGCACTGGTGCCGTAACTGTTGATATGTGCCGCGTATGGCCTTTCTCAACGATATCCTTTAGTAAAATAAAGGCAAAGAAAAAGCCCCGGGATTAAACGGGGCTGAAAGTTTTTTCGGAACACAGAACTTTTTGGTTTTTCACAGGAACTTAAAAACGGGCTTAGGATGGTTTTTTCATGAATGATATTGGATGGTTTTTCAGGATATTGCGTTCCCTTTTTCCTGACATAAAACTACAGCAACTACACCCCATCCTCCAAATATCCGGGCCTGTGATTTCGGTAATTCAGTACTAATCTTCCCCTGTGTAGATAATAACACTTACATAACACCCAGGTTGGTTTTCCCAATGAAAAATGTGAATACACCGCATAAAAAAACCCCGCCGGGGAGGCGGGGCACCAAATTTTTTTAGAACACAGAACTTGGTTTTTTTCAGGTTTGGATTTTACGGTTTTTCGGACTTGGACGGTTTTTCTTTCGGTATTGGATTGCTTGATTGCGGATATAAAACTACACCCTTCATATATTACTTACAAGAAACTGAGTGATTCATTCGGGTAAATGAGTAATCAACCTTTTATTACCTATTTAAATACCCTTATTCGCGGAATTTTACGCGTAGTTTTCCCAATGAAAAAGAGCAAAAATTGATGCCTAAATCAACCGTTTTTCTGCCCTGCTTTTCTGACTATTATCAGCTATTTCCGGTCAGAAAAAAAGGTTGAAACATAAAACGGTAATACTGCTTCCTGATAAAAATGGTTATAATAAATTACTCTATGTGTAAGTGGCTGTTATGCTTTGGCTCCGCCGGGTAATATACAACTGCGGTATTGTCCCGGAGTAATGCCTTCTGTTTTTCGGAACAACCTGACAAAATAATTGAGGTCAGAAAATCCGCACTGGTGGCTTACCGCGCTGATGGTATTTTTTGGTTCTGATAATAACTGCTTAGCCAGCTTAACACGTTCGCGGTTGATATAATCAAGCGGTGTTAAACCAAACTGTTCCCTGAACCATTTGAAGAAATGATTCCTGCTCAGGTAAGCTTTACGGCTGAGCGTATCCATGGAAATCCTTTCAGTAAGATGTTGTTGTATATAATGGAGTACGTAATGCAGGCGGCTGTGATTCTGGTGATCGGACAGTTCCATATTCACCTGCACGAGATGCTGGCTTTGTACCAGGCGTATCAGCAATTCTTTCAGGCTTAAATCTGCATAAATATTTTTTGCCCTGTCGTTACCCCGGCAAACCCGGATCAGTTTATTAATCAGGTCTGTTACTTCCGTCTCATTCGCAAAATGATATTGATTAAACTGCAGTTTCCATTTGTGTTTATGGTCCGTGTCAGAATTATAATATTCATCCAGGTACTGCAGCGTATCATTTACATAGCCTGCATCCACTGCCAGGGCAATACATTGTGTGGGATTAAGTGCCTGTGCTTCGGGAAAATCTATTACCATCGTTTCATTGGCCGGAACAATGACCGTCTCCCCGGGGAGATAATCAAACGAAGGCTGGTCAAACAGGTGCATCACTTTTTTACCACGCACCATACTGGTGATCACAAAATCATTAAACGTAAGCGGTACGCGGTATGCCTCCTGGTAACTTTCAAACACATTCAGTTCGCAGTTCTTCAGGTTAAACACACTGCGGTTCTCTACCAGCGTTTGCAGGTATTTGGGATGTGTCAGGTCAATACGTTGTATGAGGTTGCGGGAGGGCAATCAGTCGTTTTATCGCATTAAAATAATGATTCGCCCTGAATCACCGCGTGATTTGGGTACGATTGTGCTATAAATAAATACCAAAATCTCCTTCCGTCTTCCTGCAAAAAGGGAGGTTAGTACTTTCTAACGATTAAAAATACTTGTCTATGCCTGCAACAACTACCGCTGCCGCCCAGTCAAACCTGGCAGCAAGACCCGTTTTCCGGGACAAATATGATCACTTTATCGGTGGCCGCTGGGTGGCTCCCGCTACTGGTGAGTATTTCGACAACATCTCCCCGATTGATGGCAAGGTGTTTACCAAAGCCGCCCGCGGTTCTGCGGCCGACATTGATAAAGCCATTGATGCCGCACAGGAGGCCTTTAAAACCTGGAGCAAAACGGCAGTCGCTACCCGCAGCAATGTCCTGCTGAAAATCGCGCAGATTGTAGAGGACAACCTCGAATACCTGGCGACCGTGGAAACCATTGACAACGGCAAGGCTATCCGCGAAACGCGCGCAGCCGACCTGCCGCTGGTAGTTGATCACTTCCGCTATTTCGCCGGCGTAATCCGCGCCGAAGAAGGTGGTATCAGCGAACACGATGAAACCACCGTGAGTATTAACCTGCATGAACCGATTGGTGTGGTTGGACAAATCATCCCCTGGAATTTTCCCCTGCTGATGGCAGCGTGGAAAATTGCACCCGCCATTGCTGCTGGTTGCACCGTAGTGGTAAAACCTGCTGAACAAACGCCCACCAGCATTATGTGCCTGATGGAACTGATCGGTGAAGCACTGCCTGCCGGTGTGCTGAATATCGTTACTGGCTTTGGCGTGGAAGCAGGCAAACCGCTTGCCACTTCGCCCCGCATCAATAAAGTAGCCTTCACTGGTGAAACCACGACCGGCCGTCTCATTATGCAATACGCATCTGAAAACCTGATTCCTGTTACCATGGAACTCGGCGGCAAAAGTCCCAACATCTTTTTTGAATCAGTAGCTGATCATGATGATGCGTTCTTTGATAAAGCAGTTGAAGGTGCGGTGATGTTCGCATTGAACCAGGGCGAAGTTTGTACCTGTCCTTCCAGAATACTGGTACACGAAAACATTTATGAAAAATTCATGGACCGTGTGATCCAGCGTACCAAAGCCATCAAACTCGGTAATCCCCTCGATGGAACAGTAATGATGGGTGCGCAGGCTTCGGAAGACCAGTACAATAAAATCCTCAGCTACCTGGATATCGGCAAACAGGAAGGTGCACAGGTATTATGCGGCGGTGAAGCGTTTCACCAGAACAGCGGCCTGGAACATGGTTACTATATTAAACCGACCATTTTCAAGGGACATAATAAAATGCGTGTATTCCAGGAAGAAATTTTCGGGCCCGTTACATCCGTTACCACTTTCAAAACAACAGCAGAAGCGATTGCCATAGCCAACGACAGTTTATACGGACTTGGTGCTGGTGTATGGACACGCAATGCGCATGAACTGTACCAGGTACCCCGTGCGATCCAGGCTGGCAGGGTTTGGGTGAACTGTTATCATGCATATCCTGCACACGCGCCTTTCGGCGGATATAAAAAATCCGGTTTTGGCAGGGAAACGCATAAAATGATGCTGGCGCATTACAGGCAAACCAAAAACATGCTGATTTCTTACAGCCAGGATAAACTGGGATTTTTCTAAACAAGATCATTATCCTTTAAGAATAACCGAACGATAACCGGGCGCCCGCAGGCCCGGTTATTATTAAACACCAACGATGGATGTACCCCGGATTACTGCGACAGAAAATGCCCAAATGCTGATTGAAACACTGAAACAAAAAAACGGCGCGCTGATGTTTCACATGAGTGGTGGTTGCTGCGATGGCAGCCAGCCCATGTGTTTCCCCGATGGGGAATTCAGGACCGGCAGCAGTGATGTTTGTATTGGGCTGATAGAAGATTGCCGGTTTTATATAGCAGGCGACCAGTTCGAATATCTTAAGCACACACAATTGATACTGGATGTTACACCAGGCAGGGGCAGCAGTTTCTCCATGGAAATTCCAATGGGATTCCGGTTTTTTATCCGCTCGCGCTTATTTACTGATGATGAATTAGGAAGGCTGGTGCCTTTACTTGCCGGCTGAATCAGAGCTTATCATATAACGCCCGCAGTTTTTCCCGGGTCATGATTTTCTCCCAGTCTTTACCCAGCGCATTTTCCCATAAAGGTTTCATACCCATGGAAACGCCAATCATTTTATCAAAATCTTCTTCTGATAAACCCTTGCAGATACCGGTAGGAATTTCAATGTTGTTCTTCTCCACCATGTGTTTGAATTCTTTCACACCTTCGGGATAATATTCTTCGAGGTGATTCATCACAATGCAATTGCCAATACCATGTTTGGTACCGAGGAGATATCCGAGTCCGTAACTCACCGCATGCGCCACGCCTACCTGTGAGTAAGCAATGCTCATACCGCCGGCATAAGAAGCCATCATCAGTTTCTCATCGCTTTCAGCATCCCAATGGTTTTTCCTGACGAACACTTCCTGGCAAATATCCAGCGCCTTTTCACCATAACTCTTGCTGAATTCATTGATATAGGTTCCCTGCAAACTTTCAATGCAATGGATATAACAATCCATGCCTGTATAAAAACGCTGGTTCACCGGTGCGTTTGCGGTGAGCTCAGGGTCGAGTACAATCTGGTCAAACGGCGTGAAGTCGGAGTTCATACCCAGTTTCCTGACCGGGCCCGTTAATACCGTTGTGCGTGATACTTCAGCACCTGTACCGCTCAGTGTGGGAATACCGGCCTTGTAAACACCGGGATTTTTAACGAGATCCCAGCCCTGGTAATCAGCAGAAGAGCCCGGGTTGGTCATCATCAGCGAAACCGCTTTGGCTAAATCCATGGCGCTGCCGCCGCCAATACCGATAACACCGCTTACGGTGCCGAACTGTTCTTTCAGTCCCTGCGCCAGCTTATCAACATACGTTGTTTTTGGCTCATGTGTAACATCCACAAAAATGATCTGGTCGTTGCCACGCAAAGGAACCCGGTTGGCCAGGGGTTTGCCTTCAAAGAAATGATCCACCAGGAAAACCATGGGCGCATCATTCACCCGGCGGGGCGCCAGGATTTCATCTAACTGGTTAAAACAACCACGGCCATACACTACATAACCGATCATCTTAAAATTGCGGAACTGCATACAGGTAATTTGCCCGCAAAATTCATGAATTTCGGGCATAGCAGGAAATAAGAAAGAATCAGGGCTTCCAGATAGATTTTAACGGCCAGCAACGAACCTGGTCAAACACGGCTTTCTCAGTGCTTCCAAACAGGGAAATGTAGTTATCTTTTGCATCCGGGAAAAACTGCGCACTCATCACTACCTCACCGTCATTGGCAAAAACTTCCACTACGCTGTGATCAAAAAAGATGTGCAGCTTTAATTTGTTGTCTTTTAGTTTAACGGGTGTGGTGAAATAATTAAACGTGTAGAATTTATCCGTTTTCGTTTTATCCGGTGTTCTCATCCGGTCAATATATAACACCCCTTCCAGCGGGTCATATCCGATTTCAAGATCCGTTTTGCTGCCCACACCTAGTTGTACCCCGCTTTTATTTTTCAACGAAGGCTGCATCTCCACGATCATTTCACATTGCTGGGAACGGAAAGGTAAATCATGGAAAAAGTACACTTCTTTGTTTTTTACTTCGAAGGGTTTCCCGCGCAACGACTGAAGCGCTGCAATGGGTTGCTGCAGCAAAACCCAGCGGTCGTTTTCTTTTTTTACAGATAAAGTCCGCGGCAGCGACATCGTTCCTTTCCAGGGTTTGGTGGGAATATCATTCGCATAATTCCAGTTATTCATCCAGCCAATGGCAGTGGGCGCATGACCTTTGGGTAACTGGCCGTAACAAATCGCCGCATAATAATCGGGACCGTAATCGGGTCTTGCAATCTCAGCAGGATTTTCATTGGTGAATTTTTTGCCGTCAAAATCTCCCACGAAATATTGCATAGATGCATTTTGTGAAGTCTGCAACACCCATTTTGTTTTACCGGGTTCACCGGCAACAGGTACTTCGGTCAGGTCGGGGCATTCCCAAACGCCGGTTGTATCACCAGCCGGACCAAAATCACTCTGGTGTGTCCAGTCTTTTAAGTTCGGTGAAGAATAAAACTGTACCAGGTGCTCCACCGGGAACATCACACACATCACCCAGTAATTTTCAGGTGCATACCAGAACACTTTAGGATCCCTGAAATCTTTTTTATGTAAATCAAGAATGGGATTGCCCGCTGCTTTGGTCCATGTTTTTCCATCATCCAGACTGAATGCCGCATGCTGGCTCTGGTTGATATTTTCCTGGTGTCCCGTGTAAATGGCCACCATGGCGGTTTTGCCGTTCTTTCCGTAATCACTGGTTTTGTTCACGTCGGCCACACAGGTTCCTGAAAATATCATCGTACCATTTGCTTCCGGAATGGCAATGGGCTGGTGTTTCCAGTGTACAAGATCGGTGCTGGTCGCATGGCCCCAGGTCATGTGGCCCCATTGGTTGCCAAACGGATTATGCTGGTAAAACATGTGGTACTGCCCTTTGTAATACACCAGCCCGTTCGGATCATTGATCCAGTTCTTCGCCGGTGTAAAATGGAACTGCGGGCGGTACAGTTCTTTATACGTCGCCGTCTGTGCAGCGAGCTGTACACTGATGCCGCAAAGAAGCACACATAAAAAACGTTTCATGGTTTTTGTTTTATCAGTGAATGAGTTTCTTTTCCAGTTCTTCCAGTGAAACCCCTTTGGTTTCGGGCACTTTCGTCAATGTCCATATTAACTGCAGCACCATCATGCCGGAGAAAAAGGCAAAGATGATCCAGGGCTTATCGCGCAGGATTCCTTTCTCCGCATCCAGGAACACGGGTGTGATCAGCGTAATCAAAGCCGCAAACACCCAATGCACCGAACAGCCGAATGATTGTCCGAAAGCCCTTACGTTATTCGGGAATATTTCAGAGATAAACACCCAGATGATTGCACCTTGTCCGATTGCGTGTGAAGCAATAAACATCAGCAGGAAAGTCATCAGGAAAGCATCTCCCGCATGGGTTTTAAATGCATAGGCCACCATGGCCAGGCTGACGATGTAACCAATGGATCCGATAATGAGCAGCGTTTTCCGTCCAACACGGTCAATCAGGTATAGCCCCACAAAAGTGAAGATGAGGTTGATCCCGCCGATGGCAATAGAATTAAACAATGAATCTTTTGATGCGATACCGGCATTCTGTAAAATTTCCGGTGCGTAATATAAAATGAAGTTGATCCCCGATAACTGGTTAAAGAACGCTACCAGGAATGCCAGCCACAAAACGGTTTTGTATTTATGACTAAAGAAGGCACGGGTGTCGCCGGTGGCGGCTTCGTGTTTACTGCTTTCAACAATCTGGTTGATTTCTTCTTCGGGATTTTCCACGCCGATTTTCTTCAGTGTATTTCTCGCCCCGGCAATATCGTTCTTATGGGTGATCAGCCAGCGCGGACTTTCCGGCACGGCCATCACCATCACAGTATATATTAAAGAAGGAACAGCGAGCACACCCAGCATCCAGCGCCAGTCGTTGGCACCGTCAAATCCTTTCAGCAAATAATTCGATACAAACGCCACGAGGATACCGAATACAATATTGAACTGGTATAAACCCACGAGACGTCCGCGGGTTTTAGGTGTGGAGATTTCAGAAATATAAGTAGGTGCCACTACTGATGAAACACCAATCCCTAAACCACCAATAAAACGGAAGATGGAAAAAGTATAAGGATCCTGTGCGAGCGCAGAACCGAGTGCGGATACGGCAAACAATACCCCGATCCAGAACAACACTTTCTTCCGGCCGTATTTATGTGTGGGAATTCCACCGAACATCGCGCCCACCACGGTTCCCCAGAGAGCCATGGACATAATAAAGAATCCATGGAACAGTGGTGTGGTGTGCCAGAGTTCTTTGATGGGCAGGTTGGCGCCGGAAATAACAACGGTATCAAAACCAAAAATGAAACCGGCCAGCGCGGCCACGATGGAATACTGGAAGAGATTTGATTTCGGCATATACAATCTTTAGAATAGAAAGATAGGGAAACAAATCAGTCTTATACGCCGGTTTACGGCCAATCATCCTGCAAACGATTGAAATGCTATAACAATTTAGACGCGCGGTCGAGGTCTTCCGGTGTGTCAATTTCAACACCCATGTAATCCACCACCACCATTCGCAGCGGGATTCCGTTTTCGAGGTAACGAAGGCATTCAATTTTCTCAACCGACTCCAGTACACCGGCGGGCCAGTTGGTGAAATTCATCAGTTCTTCCTTACGGAAAGCATATACACCGATATGTTCATAATAAGTTACCGGCACGTTTTTATCCCGTGGATATGGAATCGGGGAGCGGCTGAAGAATAGTGAGTTCATGTTATTGTCCACTGCCACTTTCACAAAATTCGGATCATTGATATCTTTTTCATCGGTGAGCACCTGCATCAGCGAGGCCACCTGCACTTCCGGATCATGGAACTGCTCCAGCAGTTTTTGTAACGGTTCCGTTTTTACAAACGGTGTATCGCCCTGCACGTTTACAATTACATCGGCTTCGATATTAACCGCTGCTTCTGCAATCCGGTCGCTGCCGCTTTCGTGTTCACACTGGCTCATCACAGCTTTACCGCCGTGAGCTGTTATTTCATTATAGATAATATCACTGTCTGTTACCACCCACACTTCATCAAACAAACCCGTGGCAACGGTAGCCTGGTAGGTCCGGCTGATAACAGTCTGCCCGCCCAGCAGCTGCATCAGCTTTCCGGGAAAACGGGTGGCCGCATAACGGGCCGGTATCATCGCAATTGAACGCATGTATTAAAATTAAAGGCCAGAAGATAAACTCACCACCAGCTGGGCATTGTCGTAATACATTACAAACTCAAAACTCGCACCATCGCTGTATTCAATCGTGATTTTATTCATCCAGAAATTACCATCACCAAAATCCTGTTTATCTACTGTTACCATATATTCAATGTCGCCTTTTTTATACGTTTTGTTTTCGGTAGGAAATGTTTCCTGTGCGCCAAATACTTCTTTGAATTCCGGAATCATACGCAGGAGTAAGAATCCCTGCTGTAAATCAAAATCCGGCAGGAAATAAGTAGTGGAACCATATTCATAACCGATCATCTCATGGATTTCCGCCCCGTTTTTATACAATTGCTTGCGCAGCTCATAGCCCGTCTCTTCAATATTCATCCTCGAGCCTCTTTTTACAATCAATTTGGTTCCGAATGGCTGTGTAAGCTGGAGGATATACCCTTTCAGGTCTTTCACCGTTGCCTTGGGCACGGGCCAGCTGAACAGGTATGAATCATTTACAAATCCTGTTTTGCCATTGTATGTTGCCTTCACCCAGGCGCCTTTCATACCTTCTGATTCAACCGGCACCCGGTCTTCCAGAACCTGCTCCACCGTTATTTTAGTGCCAAAAGGGATTTTAGCCAACGCGGTAGAATTCGCATCCTGCTTTTCACGAAGGCTGAGACCAGAACGGGCGGCAACATAGCGTATCGTATTTTGGGCAATCGCTGAAACGGAAACAAGCAGGGCTAAAATCAGTATTATCTTTTTCATGGTTCGGTGTTTATCATATTAATAGTCGAGTGGCTGGAATGGTTTCTTCAACAGACTCATCACATCTTCATCTTTTTCTGCGGGATAGTGCTTATCGAGACCGTATTTAACCTGGTTAATATCCAGTTTACTGAATGTACCCAGTAACCGGTCCCAGATGGAAAACACCGCTCCATAATTGCTGTCGGTATACGGCTGTTTCCAGTGATGGTGCACTTTGTGCATATTGGGGGAGATCAGGAAATAGCTCAGGGAATGATCCAGCCAGCCGGGGAGACGGATATTCGCATGCGTGAAAGCTGTGGCCAGCACAACCAGGGTCTGGTACATCATCACGCTGTACATCGGTGCGCCGGAAATAAAAATCAGCAGCATGAAAAAAATACCTCTTAATAAACTGTCGCCGGGATGGTGCCTGAGACCTGATGTCACATCAATATTCGTATCACTATGGTGTACCAAATGAAAACGCCAGAGCAGGGGAACCTTGTGCATGGTCAGGTGCACCAGCCAGCTGCTGAAATCCAGCGCCAGCACACCAATGATAACAGTAGCAAGCACGCCGCTGTTAAACCAGTAAACCATGCCAAATTTTTCATGCAGGCACCAGTCGCTGAGCTTAATGATTACAATTGCCAGCAGCGTATGTATAATAAGATGTATAACCGTAAACACCAGGTTTACCCCGGCGTGCCGCAGTTTGTTCTTCTTAAAATGGAGTGTAAAAAGCGGGATGGCGCCTTCGATGATCCAGAACAGCAGCATGCCGCCGACGAGGATCGCCATTCTTTCAAGCGGCCTTTCTTCCAGGGTTTGAAAATGCTCAATAATGCGTTGCCACATATTTACCGGTTTGCGGCCAAAAGTTACGGACAATTCGCTGATCAATTTCCGTATAGTATAAATTCTCAATCCGTCGCCGGACCAACGAATTTTTCCCCGCAATCAACACATTGGTATTGCGGCAGTTTTTGTTTTCCCGTAAAAAAGCGGCGGATACTGTCCCTGAACCCCACACTGGAAGATATTTTATCAAAATTCATGGACCCGCAGGCCGGGCAGGGCGCCAGGCCTTTTAAATTATTTTCAGAAATCCGCAGGATCTGCAATGCCCGGTCAGCCTGCGTTTCAGCCACCATGAGCTTTATTCCCCCAACCGCATACGTAATCGCCGGATCCACCGTCACCGTATTCTCATCCTTCAGCCAGCAGGAAATCTGTTCTTCCGTAAGCTGGCCGAGGGCGATGTGGGCGGAGATGTAGTCGTCGTAGCGTCTTATAGTTCGGTAGTTCATCGTAATTGGTTGGAAGTTGGAGGTTGGAGGTTGAACCCTATGAAAGAATTTTTCCTAAAGGGCTCAAAAGTCAAAATTAAAAATTCAAAAAACCGTAACGCTGATAGTTCATGAACTATTCATTCAGAAAAGCATCTGCTGTAAGAACCTCCAACATCCAACTTCCAACATCCAACTCTCTTTTTAATCACCGTTGAACATTGAACTTTTGAACAATTGAACCTTTTAAACCTTACCGTCCATACTCATCCCCATACTCCTCCGCATACTTCTCATACCTCTTTATCAGCGCAATGTTCTTCTTCTCGATTTCCGTCAGCCTGTCTTTGATCACCACATTGTCCGGTACATACCAGTCTTCCATTTCAAACATCTGGCGGAGTTCTTTTTTCTTGAAGCAGAAGCCGTGGCGGGCAAAAATTTCGTTGCGCATGTATTCGAGGTCTTCTTTCATCATATTCTCCACGTCTTTGGTGGTGAGTAATCTTTGGGAAGCTTCGGGAAAGCTGCCGACGTCGGTTTTATATTCAAACACTTTGCGCTGGAGGACAAATTCTTTTGATTTCTGTTTGGGATCATTGGGTTTCCAGGAACCGTTCAGGGCATTCGGGTTGCCTTTCTGCATGTTGAAATGGAATGCGCCGTCATATTTATCATCGCCGGGTTCTTTGGCATCCACTACAAACTGCACATCATCCTGGGTAAATGTTCCGGCAAAGGGCCGGTCGTTACCACCCACTACGGAACGGCCGAGCACGGAATCACCTTCTGCCTTTACAACCAGCAGGGTTATCTTGTTGTCGCCAAAAGCACCCACAAAAGAACCCAGCATTATTTTCAGCGGGTTTTCAGCGGGAGGTGTTGATGCATTATTGGTTGTTGCTGATGTGTCAGATTTTGTTTTCTCTGTTTCGCCGCCCTGTTTGCTGTTATTACAGGATACGAATATCGCTCCGGCTACAACCAGGAATGACAGTTTTCTCATGTTGAATGGTTTAAATTTGTAGAAGGTGATTGGTTTCCGTCGTGCAACTAAAAATACTACAAAATATCAGGCATACAAACATTCCCGACGCGATCTGGCTCGGCATGCTGGCTTTTTTCACCTTCCTGATGGCTAAGATCACTGTGGTTTATATGCCTTATCATACCGATGTGGGCTTTCTGCGCATCAAACAGCAATACATTGACATTGACCTCTGGCGTACAGCTTTCTTCATTCACGTCTATGCCAGCATGTGGGTTTTATTCGCCGGTTTCACCCAGTTCTCCCGCACACTGATGAGAACCCGCCCCAAACTCCACCGCACACTCGGCTATATTTATTCGATTGATTTATTACTCATCACCGGTCCCGCCGGACTCATCATGGGCTTTTACGCCAATGGTGGCACCGCCTCACGCATTGCTTTTGTCCTGCTCGCCGTGCTGTGGATGTTTTTTACCGTCATGGCCATCATCAAAGCCAAACAAAAAGATTTCATCCGCCACCGGCAGTATATGATACGCAGTTATGCGCTCACTTTATCAGCGTTGACACTGCGTGCGTGGAAATATGGAATTACCAATACGGTGCATGTGCCGCCGATGGATGTGTATCGGGTGGTGGCGTGGTTGGGATGGGTGGGGAATCTTGTGGTAGCTGAGTATATAATTTATAAGACCCGGAAGAAAAGAATTTTTACCACAAGGGACACAAAGTAAAAACCCCGCTTTCGCTACGCTTCAGCGGACAAAGAAAAGCCACAAGGGTAGAAACCTTGTGGCCGTTGCGTGCCCGCCGAAGCAAAGCGTAGGCGGGTGTATTTCTTTGTGCACTTAGTGGTAAAAAAAAATTACTGATTCAGCATCAGTGGCATCACCAGCATCAGCAGCTCCTCATTCTCATCCTGGTCCGTCGGCTTCAGGATACCCGCTTTAGTTGGTGTTGACAATTCAATATTCACATCATCGCTTTCCGTTGCACTCAGCATTTCAATCAGGAAACGCGCGTTGAAAGCAATCATCAGGTCTTCACCGTTGTACTGGCATTTCATGCGCTCATTACCTTCAAAGCTGAAGTCAACATCCTGTGCGGCGAGTTGTAATTCGCTGCCGCTGATACTCAGGGCTACCTGGTTGGTGCTCTTGTTAGAGAACACGCTTACACGGCGCAGGGCACTCTGGAAATCATTTTTATTTACAGTGAGGCGATAGGGGTTATCAGTTGGGATCACCACTTTATAATCCGGGAAGCGTGCGTCGATCAGACGGCAGCTCATCTGTGTGGTACCATGTTTTACAAAAAGGTGGTTGCTGTTATAGCTCAGCGTCAGCTCATCATCATTACCGGGGATGGCTGATTTCAGCAGGTTCAGCGGTTTACGCGGAACAATGAAAGAATCGGTTTTGGGGCAATGAACATCTTTGCGCTTGTAACGAACCAGCCTGTGGGCATCAGTAGCCACACACTGCAGGCCTTTTTTATCCAGTTCAAAGAAAACACCGGTCATGGCGGGACGCAGGTCGTCGCTGCTTGTAGCAAACAGTGTTTTGGAAATCGCCGTGATCAGCGCGGAAGCGGGCATGGTAAAGGATGTGGTGTCGTCGCCGGCAGGTTCTTTGGGGAAATTGTCCGGATTCTCACCCATCACCTTGTACTTACCATTATCACTGGTGATTTCTATACCGAAATTCTTGTCAATATTAAATGTCAGTGGCTGGTCGGGCAGGTTTTTCAGCGAATCCAGGAGGATTTTCGCAGGAATACAAACCTTGCCGGTGTCTTTGGCTTCCACATCCAGTTGAACCCGCATAACGGTTTCCAGGTCGGTGGCTACCACGGTCAGCTTATTTTTTTCAACTTCAAACAGGAAATCCTCCAGGATGGGCAATACGGTATTGGCATTGATAACCCCGGCTATATGCTGCAGTTGCTTCAGTAAAGAAGAGGAAGAGGCGATAAACTTCATCTGTCAAATCGTTTGAGGCGAAACTACTGATTTTTAGATTATACCAAGCAGGGGGCTGGCTGTTGGGGATATTTAAAGCTAAAAAGGTTGGGGGAATATTTGGTTTCCCGGACAGCAAATTCCTTAACTTGCCTTACTTCAAAAACCATTACATGTTCGACAAACTTTTTGGCCGTGGCCGCAAAAAGGAGGATGGGGCTGCCAAACCAGTAATACCCTTTGGACGCTACTCGGATAATAACAAGCCCGTAGCCAAGGTAAACCGGTGGACCGATGCCGACAACCTCTATAAGGAAAAGAAATTTACAGAGAGCCTGGATGCCTTTTTTGAGTACCTGCGTGACGACAATATTCAGAATGTAGTCTATGAGCGCAATGGCGCTGAAGGCCGCTTTGAACTTTACCAGGGATCCAAGATTGTAAGGGGGAAATTCGACAAGGACCTGCTCCGCGCCGAAGTGACCCTTGCCCGTATGCCACAGCCATCTGTACCCGTGATGCGCCGCCTGCTGGAAATGAACTTCAACCTGTATTACAGCCGTTTTGCACTGGATAGCGACAGGCTTTGCATGGGTTTTGACACCGACATGGAAACTGCCAGTCCCAGTAAGCTGTATTACGGCCTTAAAGAACTGGCCACCAAAGCCGATAAACAGGACGACCTGCTGGTGCAGGACTTCGCCAACCTCGAAACCACCGATATCGAACATATTGGCAATGTTACCGACCACGAAAAAGAGGTCAAACATGCCTGGATGGTCCGCTGGATCTCCCAAACGCTTGATACCATCGCCGGTGTGGATGCCGATAAATTCTCCGGAGGTATCGCCTACATGCTCCTGGCGCTGATTTACCGCCTCGATTACCTGCTGGCTCCCGAAGGCAAACTGCTGAACGACCTGGAAAGGATCGGCGGCATTTATTTCAAAAAAGATGAGCGCCCGGTAATTGAAAAGAACCGCGATATGGTGGAAGAGTTTAAAAAACTCAAGGACCGTCCCAAAGAGGATATTTTCCGCTACCTGTTCCGTTCCAAATACACGTTTTCGATTGTGGCTCCCCAGCAATACAAGGCTATTGCCGATTCAATCCATGGTGCCAACCAGAATATGATCTGGTACCGCGATAACAACTATCCTTTTATTGCCACACAGGTTTCCGAATACGGTGTTTCTTATTGCCAGTATTCATACAGCCTGCCGCGCGCCATCACGGAATTCTTCCAGCTGTTCATGATGATCAATTATTCCGATTTCTTTGCGGAACTCGGTTTTGAAAGATATTATGATCCTGCGAATAATAAATTTGAACAGGACATGATTGCTGACCGCATCCGTGCGATCCAAACGGCCTGGAAAGAGAAATTCCCATTGATGGATTTTAAAATCCAGAATCTGAAATACGATAACCTGGCCATGTTTGATTTTACATTCACCAATGAACTTGAAGTACTGAACACTGAACCCAAATAACTATGGATTCACAGAACATCATCGAGCAATACCAGAAAGCCATTATCCAGATTGCCACCAGCAGCGGCACCGGCACGGGCTTTTATGTAAAGGAATACGACCTGATCGTTACCAATGATCACGTAGTCGCCGAAAACCCCGAAGTAACTATCGCCGGCAAAGCATTTGAAAAAGTGATGTCGCGCGTATGGTATACCGACCGCAAGCACGACCTGGCTTTCCTGGAAGCCCCGAAAAATATTGAACTGCCTGAAATCCGTCTCGGCCATTATGAAGAAATGAAAGACGGTGATGCGGTTGTGGCTATTGGCCATCCGTACGGTTTAAACTATACTGCTACACAGGGTGTGATTTCAAAAGTGGACCGCATCCGGGAAGGACTTAAGTTCATCCAGATTGATGCGGCTATTAATCCCGGTAACAGCGGTGGCCCGCTGGTAAACCAGAAAGGTGAAGTGATTGGCGTGAACTCCTTTATTATAAGGGGTGGCGACAACCTGGGTTTTGCGTTGCCGGTAAATTATCTCCGGGAAGCGCTGCTGATGTATAATCCGGTGCGCGGACAGGTTTCCACCCGCTGTTTTAGCTGCGATTTCCTGGTAACATCTGCCAATATTGATACGAAGAAATATTGCCCCAGTTGCGGAACAGAGGTTAAGCTTCCTGAGATCCCTGAAAAAGAAATTGAACCGGTTGGTGCCGCAAAAACCATTGAAGATATCCTGCGCGAACTGGGTAAAGATGTAAAACTCGCCCGCGAAGGCGTGAATACCTGGAGTGTGCGTGAGGGTTCGGCTAAAATCAAGATCAGTTATAATGCGGAGAATTTCTTCATTGCCGGGGATGCCTATCTCTGCCAGATGCCTTCTGATGCGGCTAAAATAAAACCGCTTTACCAGTACCTGCTCGAAGAAAATTACCGGGTAAACGGGCTGGTGCTGAGTTGTGTAAAACAAAATATTGTACTCAGCTGTATTATGTACGATCTGGATATGACGAAAGAAGGTGGTGCAGAAGCCTTCCGCACTCTTTTCCAGAAAGCGGATTATTATGATGATCATCTGAAGAGTGTATTCGGCTGTACGGTACGACTCGAAGAGTAATAACAATCATTCCCATACTTTTTTACTAATTTATCGGTGTGAAACCGATAACCAGCTTTTCATATTCCCATTATTTCATCAATCGGGTTAAATGCCTGTTGCGGCATGTAACCTGCTTACTGGTTGCTGTATTTTCTTTTTGCAATGGGAATTTGTTTTCACAAACCACGCAAACCATTCATTACACCACCCGCGAAGGGCTTTCTTCCAATTCAGTTTACAGAACCGTGTTAGACAACCGTGGTTTTTTATGGATTGCCACGGAAAACGGCCTCTCACGTTATGATGGCCGTCGTTTCGAAATATTTACTACGGCGAGTGGCTTAACCGACAATGAAATCATTGATTTATTTACTGACAGCTCAGGCAGGGTATGGGCGATTCCATTCCGCAGATCACCCTGTTATTATAATCCCGGTGCCAACCGTTTTGAAAACGCTTCCACACAACCGGCATTGAATAAAATTGACCTGGCCAATACACACCAGGTGAATGTGCTTGAATTCGGCGGAGTCTGTTTCACCAATAACCAGCGGGAATTGTTTATTTATAAACACGATTCGGTGCAGGTGATCCGTCAGTTTATGGCGCCCAAATCCCTGATTCCGCGGAAAATCATAGAATATCAACCAGACCATTACCTGCTCGTTTCTGATGATTCACTCCGCTACCTGCAGGACGGAAAAGTGGTAAAGAAGATTGCTTTCCAGGCCCACAGCCAGCAGATGGAATACCTCCATCATAATCTATACCTGGTACAGGAAAACCGGGTACAGAAATATGCAGTCAGCACAAAGGGTGATGTATCACTTTTACTCTCCAGCGAATTCCCTTTTGGCATCCGGATCTTTTGCAACACCGGGAAAAATTTCAGTATCACGTCGGTGAATGGCAACACCTATTTGCTGGATACGGCAAGGTTGCAGATCAGCGATATTATATATAATAAAGCCGAAGTAAGGAATGTGCTGGAAGATGCGGATGGTAACAGCTGGCTCTCCACCATGGAAAACGGGCTGATTAAAATCCAGCAGAAAAGGATTTCATCATATACTGCCATTCCGGAAATACAGAAAAACTTCAACGCGCTATTGGTAAAAGACGGACATATCATTGCCGGCACCAACAGCGGGGAGCTGTTTCTTTATGACGGCTTATACAACGTGCGGCGTATTGCACTTACCCCCGAACGGAATATTGATGCCTGGGTGCGGAAAATCCTGCCAACACCATCGGGGATTTATGTATCCACACAAGCCGGTTCTTTTCTCTATGATAATGCCCTGAAAAAACCATTGCGTTCTTTTACCGCTGCAGCCAATCATTCATCCAAAACAGCGGTCATGCTGAATGATTCCATCCTGGGACTCGGCACACATGCGATGGCCTGGAAATATAACCTGCGGACAGAAAGATCCACCGACAGTATTACCAAAAGAGTAATTTCTATCGCAGCCGACCGGAAGGGACTGGTATACATCGGCTCCAATGATGGATTGTACCGCTGGGATAAGGATTCTTTGTTTTCATTCGGCAATATTTACAAAGCCTGCACGTACCGCGTGAACAGCATGGTTTGTTCTCCTGATAATATTTTATGGGTGGGATTAGGCTCCGACTCTTTGCTTGCCCTGCAGGATGGAAGCCGGATTGCTTCATTATCACTCGGCGATGTGATACCCGGTAATATCTGCAAGTCACTTTATTGCAACCGCAATGGCGAAGTATGGCTTGGCACCAACAAAGGACTGAATAAAATCAATTATACCTGGAAAGGCGGGCAGTTTGCATTTACCAACACCTATTATGGTACCGCCGACGGATTGATTGGCGAACAGGTAAACGATATCACCATTGTAAGTGATACGGTTTATGTGGCGACTACCGGCGGTATCAGTTACCTCCCGGTGAATTTGTTGCTGCCCGTTGCAGATATCCCCAGCTTTATCACGCGCGTTATTATCAACAACCGGGAAACGGAACTGAAAAATGATTATGTGCTTCCCTATTACCGGAACAATATCATTATCGAATTCTCCGGCGTGGACCTCACGGGATTTGTTCCCTTGTTTGAGTATAGCCTGAACGGCCGCGACTGGCAGCGCACCGAAAAAATTGAACTGGTAAAGCTCGCGCCGGGTGATTATAAAATCAGGATCCGCGCCATCCGCCGTGACGGACAACCTTCCACCCAGGAAGCTACCTTGAATATCCGCATCCGTACGCCATTCTGGAATAGTATTGTTTTCTGGGTGCTGGTTGTGCTGGTATCATTCGCTGCATCAATCTATTTCATCCAGAAACGAAACCGCCGCAAACAAAAAACGGCTATTGCCAAAGTTCTTACTGAAAAGAGAATCGCTGAACTGGAGATGCAGGCCCTGAAAGCACAGATCAATCCGCATTTTGTATTCAATTGCCTGAATTCAATTAAAGGATTTATCTATGAGAAAGACTGGAAACAAGCTGATTTATATCTCGATAAATTCTCTGAACTGCTGCGCAGCACGATGGATAATGCAGAAGCGGCCATCATTACCTTACAGGAGGAAATGAAATACCTGAACACTTACCTGCAGCTTGAAAAACTCCGTTTTGGTGATAAGTTTGATTACAAGCTTTCATACTCACCCGGGCTCCGGCTTGATCAGTTATGGGTGCCTGCGATGTTATTACAGCCTTATGTGGAAAATGCGATCCGCCACGGTGTTCGTCACCGGGAAGATAACGGTGGAATGATACTGGTTGACATTCATGAAGAAGACGGCTATATTGTGTGCCGGATCATTGACAATGGCATTGGCCGCGAGAAAGCGCAGAAACTGAAAACCGAAAACCATGTAGAATACCAGAGCCGCGGTATGCAATTGTCGCGCAGAAGAGCCGAGCTTTACCATATCGGCCAGGAAGTAATTGATAAAAAAGACGACAAAGGAAACGCCGCCGGTACCACCGTTGTTGTACGGATACCAGATACATTGAAACCCTGATCATGACGCCACTCACCTGCATATTACTGGATGATGAAGCCGGAAACCTCCAGCTGCTGAAAAACATGCTTGCCATGCATTGTCCGCAGCTGACCATCCTGGCCGCTGAAACCAATGCAGAGAAGGGCATCCAGCAGATCAGCGCCCTGCAGCCGCAAATTGTTTTCCTCGATATTGAAATGCCCCGCATGAACGGTTTTGAAACTTTGCGCAAACTGGAACCGGTAAACTTTGAAGTAATCTTTGTAACCGCCTTCGGTAAATATGCCGTGCAGGCTTTTGAACACCACGCCGCCGGTTATGTAACCAAACCCGTGCAAGCCGAAAAATTACAGGCCGCTGTAAATGCAGCTGCTGTCAAGGATTGAACAGAAAAATGTCAATAAGCATTTGTTTTCCCTGCTGGAACAATCCAGCCGCGATACGGCTCCTGAAAAAATACCACTGTCAACCACCAACGGACTTGTTTTCGTGAAGATCAGCGAGATCATGTACTGTGAAAGCAGCGGTAATTACACGAATTTCATTTTACAGGACGATAAAAGATTGTCGTCTCCCGGCAACTGGGTGAATATGAAAAACTGTTACCGGAAAACAATTTCACCCGTATCCATGATAAATATATCATCAACCTCTCCTTTATTAAAGAATACATCAAAGGCAGCGGGGGTGAAGTGATTCTGGAGAATGGCAAAGAATTACCGGTCGCCTCACGCCGCAAAGAGGATTTTCTTTCCCGTTTTGAAAAATGGCTCCGCCGCAAGGCCTGATCACGCATATACAACCAGCCCCGCCGCATATACAATCCGGAAAAAGCACCAGAAAATATGTTAGATTTTTATGATGGAAGGACTATTCCTTTCATTTTGAATCAAACCCAACGGCATGAAGAAACTGATGCTCTCCTGGCTGGTGCTGCTTTTAGTATACCAGTCCCTGGCCCAGACACCACAGATCAACCAGATCAATATCCCCTCGTTTACAGTAAAAAATATCCTGCCCGGGAATATTGACAACTGGCTCACCACACCCGGTGCGCTGCTGATGACCGCTCAAAAAGTACCCGGCTCCCGGGTGCTTGAACCGCGTATGGTTATACAGATCCGTTCTAACGGCGCACTGATCTGCGGCAATTCACCCGCTAATCCGCGTCCCGTGGATCCGTTTGATGTAAGAACATTCAACACCGCTGATCTCGTGGGCATGCTCGGCAACTGCCATGAACTGAAAGAAGGGTCGTACACCATCTGTGTGCAGTTTTACAATATTGATAAGATTGCCATCAGCCGTGAAGTATGCAAGGATTTCACCGTTGAAGCACCTGTAACTGATTATTCCCCGCCCGTTTTAATCTCGCCCGGCAATGAAAAAACATTTTCCGTTGATGAATTACAGAGACCCGTCACTTTCCGCTGGACACCGTTAGTGCCCAAACCCAAAGAGCCCGTTACGTACCGTCTCAAAGTATGGCAGCTGATGCAGGGACAAAACAGCACAACGGCTATGCGCAGCAACCAGCCCATTGTTACCAAAGATGTTGACAATATAAACCAGGTTGTGGTGAATGGTGTGATCACTGGTCCCTGTCGCCCGCCCTATCTCTGTGAGTTTATCTGGAGCGTGCAGGCCCTGAGCCGCAACGGAAAACCATTGGGTAATAATAATGGTCTCAGTGAACCTTATACTTTCAAAGCCACCGAAAATAACCAGCCGGGTGATTGCCAGCCGCCGGCGTTGATGTCACCGGCTAACAGCAAAAGCTTTTCGCTCGCAGAAGCGCAGCGGTCCATCACCTTCAGGTGGACGCCGCTTGTTCCCAAACCCAGGGATCCTGTTACTTATCGTTTGAAAGTATGGCAACTCATGCAGGGACAAAACGGAACGCAGGCCATGCGCTCCAATCAGCCTATTGTTACGAAAGATGTTGACAATATCAGTGAAGTAACTGTCAGCGGCATTTATACAGGCCCATGTCGTCCGCCTTATCTCTGTGAATTCATCTGGCAGGTGCAGGCCATTTACCGCGATGGAAATCCAGCCGGTTGTAAAGAAGGCTTCAGCGAACCCTTTAGTTTCAAAGTGGAAAGCGGTGGAACGAATGGTGATTGCCAGCCTCCCGCATTGTCAGCCCCGGCCAATAATAAAAATTTTACAACAGCAGAAGCACAGCAATCCATCACATTCCGCTGGACACCGCTTGTCCCCAAGCCCAGAGATCCGGTTACATACCGTTTGAAAGTATGGCAACTGATGCAGGGACAAAACGGAACACAGGCGATGCGCTCCAACCAGCCCATCGTTACCAAAGATGTAGACAACATCAGCGAAGCAACCGTCAGCGGCATTTATACAGGCCCTTGCCGTCCGCCTTATCTCTGTGAATTTATCTGGCAGGTGCAGGCCATCTACCGCGATGGAAATCCTGCCTGTTGTAAAGAAGGTTTCAGTGAACCATTTAGTTTCAAAGTGGAAAGCGGAGGAACAAATGGTGATTGCCAGCCGCCGGTATTGTCGGCCCCCGCCAAGAATAAAAATTTTACAACAGCAGAAGCACAGCAATCCATCACCTTCCGCTGGACACCGCTTGTTCCCAAGCCCAGGGATCCGGTTACTTACCGTTTGAAAGTATGGCAGCTGATGCAGGGACAAAACGGCACGCAGGCCATGCGTTCCAACCAGCCCATTGTTACGAAAGATGTTGACAACCTAACCGAAGTCGCCGTCAGCGGCATTTATACAGGTCCATGCAAACCGCCTTATCTCTGTGAATTTATCTGGCAGGTACAGGCTATCAACCGCGATGGAACCCCTGCCGGCTGTAAAGAAGGAACCAGCGAACCATTTAGTTTCAAAATAGAAAGCAGCGGAACAAATGGTGATTGCCAGCCGCCGGTATTAACAGCCCCTGCTAATAATAAAAGTTATAAATCATCTGAAACAAGTCAGCCGGTTACATTCCGCTGGACACCAGTAGTGCCCAAACCCCGTGACCCGGTTACTTACCGGTTAAAAGTATGGCAGCTGATGCAGGGACAGAATGGAACAGAGGCCATGCGTTCGAACAAACCTATTGTTACCAAAGATGTGGCCGATGTCAGCGAAGTAGCTGTCAGCGGCATTTATACCGGCCCCTGCAAACCACCTTATCTCTGTGAATTTATCTGGCAGGTGCAGGCCTTGAACCGCGAGGGAAAACCGGTTGGCTGTAAAGAGGGAATGAGTGAACCCTTCTCTTTCAAAATGCAGAACAATATTGATATTGAAATTGACAGTTTGAAAGTCGGTTGTTGTGAAAAAGGGAAACAATCCATTTATATCTCCGTCAAAAACAATCTCGCCAACCCGGTAAAAATTACCGCGATCACCTATAAGATCAATGGCGCCGGTGCTGCAATTCCTTTAACGCCGCTTACACCGGTACTGCCTGTAAACATTACAGGAAACGGTTCACAGGTATTTACTTCTTCTGTGGATTGCATGGACAATGCGACCTGGCTTAAATTCCTGGTAGATGCAGAAGACATTGCTGATCCGGATAATAAAGAAACCGAAGTGGCCAGTGATACACTGCATTGCATCTGCAATGCCTGTGATTCTATGAAAATAGATATCAATCAGAAAGACAGCATCAAACTGGTTGGAAATAATCTTATACTGAATAATACCATCAGCGTTTCTCCCAAACCAGTGAAGTCAGTCAATGCCGAACTGGTCTATTTCGAATATGTTCCCGAGAGCGAAGACTGCATGCTTTGCAATAAAGACCCGAAAACATTTGGCAATTTCATCAGTGCGGAAACCGGAATCGTTTCTCCCACAGTTCCTGCACCACATACGGTGAACTGGAATATCGGCAGTGTGGGTGCGCAGGTGATCACCAACCAGGCCATCAATTTCACCATCAGCATGCCGCCAACAGTTAAGTGCTGTGCGGCGCAGGTGCGATGGTGTATCCGGTATGTAATCACGTTTGCCGACTGCACGGTGTGCAACAAACTGGTTTGCTATACCTATAACAAAAAATGTGATTGTAAATAAAATCCGCCACTCCCAAACAATCAGCAATGAAAAAACTCATTTATATACTCAGTTTTATTTTCACCGGCCTCGTTGCACAGTCGCAGGTGAATAACTGCTGCCCTGAATTCAGCCTGCAGGATGCTTCCAAGCTCAGAAGCTGTCCCGGCGACAGTACTTGTATGTCCAATCCCGCCAATGGTGGAAATCCCGTTGGTGGTTCACCGGGTGGCGCATCCATGATAGCCTGTAAAAACAGTTTGCAGACATTTTTTGTAGTGCCCAATCTGCCTGGTTTTACTTTCAACTGGACGATCATCGGCGGTACGCCCAACACTACTTCAGGTAATCCCGTGATTATCCAGTGGGGCAGCGGCAACCAGGGTTTTATCCAGGTGATTATCTCCGATGCATCCGGCCAGTGTCGCGATACAATCCGTCGTAAAGTGTGTTTATTGAATTCACCTGTTGCCGGATTTACTGCAGCATAAGGCACAACCGTCTGCGCCACACAACCTGTTACATTCACCAGTACTTCCAGTGGCGCTTCAACATATAGCTGGAACTTCGGAGATGGATCAGGAGATAATGTTGCTAACCCCGGACCACATACTTTCCCCGGCCCCGGTGTGTATACTGTTGTACTGACTGTAACAAATGGTCCCGCAGGTGGATCTAGCAACGGCGTTGCCGACCCATGCGGTTGTTCAGATACCGCGATGATGGTGATCAATGTGATTGCCGGTACTGGACCCGTGATCACTTCCCCGAATTGTAAAAAGATGTTGTGTCCCGGTGATACGGCAACATATTGTGTGAGTCCGGGTTGTGCTCCCTATAACTGGACCGTCAATGGCGGAACCATTCAGGGTTCTTCCACCGGATCATGTATTAAAGTGTTGTGGAATTCACCACCCTCAACATATCCCTGTTATGTTTCTGTAACAACCGGCTGTTCCGGTTCTTGCAGTAACACGGCCATACTCAATGTACCTGTTCTCTATAATAATATTACGATCAACGGGCCCAGTCCTGTTTGCGTGGGAACAACCTCGGTGTACACGTTACCCGTCATGCCCGGTACATTTTATTACTGGACAGTTACCGGTGCCGGTGGTGGTACGATTGTGGGGGCCGACAGCAACACCGCTTCTGTAACCATTTTATGGAATGGCCCTCCCGGTAACGCCGTCATCAATTGCAATTACACCAATCCTTATTCCGGATGTAAAGGCAGCAGTTCATTGCCGGTGAAAGTGAGAAGGACATATAAGATCAGCGGACCTTCACCTGCCTGTGTGGGAACAACAAGTACGTATACCGCTGTTGGTGGTGCACCTTCCAACTGGACGATTACGCCCGGTACCGGTTACACGGCCACTTCACTCAGTAATGTTCCATCTGTCAGCATTACCTGGACTTCCCCCGGAACGTATGTAGTGAAAGGCATGCCTTTTACGAGTGGGAATTTCTGTAATCCTTCTGATTCAATCATTGTCGTCGTAAATCCCAAACCTATTCTCGGTCCTATTACAGGTCCATCACCTGTTTGCCCGAATGGATTTTATAATTATGCGGTAACAAGTAATATGACGGGGCCATTTACCTGGACAGTCACCGGAGGTTCTGTCATTACTTCCATGGGTACGAACAAAGATTCCGTAGTTATCCAGTGGACAGGTTCCGGTACACATACCATCAATGTATCTCAAACAGTGAATGGTTGTGTGGGTACCGCTACGCTCACGGTGGCAAACGTAACGCCGCCGCCGCCGATTACCATTACACCGGCCGGCAGTATTTGCTCCGGGCAAACAATCACGGCATCTGTTACTGGTCCTTTGCCTCCCGGTGGCTATACCTGGAGCGCCACGCCTGGTGCAGTATTAACAGGCGGACAGGGAACAAACTCGGCTACGTTTATAATTAACAGCAATGCCACCATCAGCGTCAGCAATTGTGCGGGCACCACGAATACGAATGTAACGATCAACTCGCCTGCTGTTACCGTTACGCAGGTGGTGAGTGGTTGCGGCGCCACGCTTACCGCGACTGCAGGTGGTACTTCTTATACCTGGTTCCTTAACGGACAACCTGCCGGAACGGGTAATCCTTTTGTGGCTACACAAAACGGAAATTATGTTGTTGTTGTTACCTATCCCGGAGGCTGTACTGCGAACAGTTCTATTACGGTTACCGGAATAACACCAGTTGTGGCATCCATCACTTCTGTTGGCAGTCTTTGTAATGGCGGCAGCGTTACCCTCGTAGCCGTTTTACAGGGTAATTGCACAGGAGCAACGTATACCTGGAGCAACGCACAAACAGGCAACACGATTACGGTAAATACACCAGGATCCTATTCAGTTACTGTTGTGTGCAATGGTTGTACGCTGCATTCAAATGTGATTAACGTATTGCCCTGTACTTCTGCACCCGGTTGTATCAACGATCTCGTTATCGGACCTCCTTCGAATTGCAATAATCCCGTTGTGCTGACCGCAACACCGCCTTCCGGTTGCACGCCTGTAAGCACTAACTGGAATTATGGTGATGGATGGAGTAATACAACCGGCACGCATACCTATAACAATGTGGGCTACTACACCGTGTTTGCACAAATGAGCTGCACCAACGGCACGACCCATTGCGATACAATGATTGTAACCATCCCCATGGTAGATTCATTCACACACGTGGTGAACTGTAATGCCACTGGCTGGACAATCAATTTACAGGATGCGAGTATTTATTTGCCCGCCTACGCTGGCTATACCTACAGCTGGTCAACCACCTGCGGAACTTTATCGGCCACGAATATTCCCAACCCGGTACTCACGGTTCCGTTTGGTTGTAATCCAATTGTTACACTCACGATTTCTAAAAACGGATGTACGCTGAGTCATTCTGTGAACTTCAATTTACCCACGACCACTTTCAATATCCTGGGACCGTCCACCGTTTGCAAGGGTGTAACGAATACTTACAACAGCAGTTTTACCACCGGCATCATCAGTTACAACTGGAATTTTGGAGACGCCACTACCGGTGTTACCAATCCAATCCAGCATACGTTTAACGGAACACCCGTTAATCCTACCATTACACTTTCCATTAAAGACCAGTTTGGCTGCATATTCACAACCACCAAACCTATTACGGTGATCGTACCACCGGCCCTGAGCATTATTCCTTCTCCTTTGGTGAAAATTTGTCCGGATTGCGCGCCACCTGATACTTTAACCACAAACCCGGTTGCCGGATTTGCCAGTTACCAGTGGTATCACAATGGCCAGGCCATCAGCGGTGCCAACAGCTCGAGCTATATTTTATGTACCGGCAATGCATCGGGTACATATTATGTACAGGCCATACATACAGGAACCGGTTGTCCGGTTACATCTGATACAGTAACGGTAGTGTATAATCCCAAACCCGTTGCGCAGATCACCGGAAGCTCCACCGCCTGTTTGAGCGGCGGATCAGCGAATATTTACTTAGCCAATGCCGTGAACGATCCGACCTGCACCTATAACTGGACCGCACAAGGCAATAACACCAGCCTCTCCACCAATTTTGATTTAAACACAACGGTGAATGCACTCGGTAATTACAGTTATGTATTAACCGTTACCAGTGCTGATGGCTGCGTGGCCCGTGATACAGTTTGTGTTGTGGTTGGATTAACGCCAACAGTAACGGTTACCCCTTCATCCGCCGGTGTGCTTTGTGCCGGAACGATACATGGTTTCACCGCAACCGCATTGCCACCCAATCCCAATTATATTTATACCTGGAGCAATGGTGCAACCGGAACAACAATGACTACAGCATTAGCCGGCATGTACATGGTTACGGTGACTGATCCTGCCAATGGTTGCTTCGCGATGAGCTTTGCGGGTGTGATACAACCAAGACCATCCACACGGTTATTCCCCATTGGCTGCGATACTTTGTGTGATACAGATTCAATCATTCCCCCGCTGGCACTCGGACCCGGACAGAATTATAATATCTATACCATCCAGTGGTTCCTCAATGGAAATTATGGCACACCGATTTACGTAGGCCCTGTATTAAACCTGCAGGCCACCATGCCGCCGCTGATTTACGGCATGAACAATATTTCTATTGTAGTTACTTATAATGGCTGCAGCGATACATCAAACACATACAATCTCTTCATCAAAAAATGCGGTGAATGCGATTGTAAAGAAAGCCATTGGGGCGATATCATTCTCTCACCCGGAAACAATGTGCCAACGGGCGGCAAGATGAATGTGATTGTTCCCGGCGGACAACAATTGTCCTGCAACCACAATTATACCCTGGATTGCAATAAACCGTATACTATCACTGCGGCTTATCATTGCAAAGATTCTGTAAGCTGTCCGCCTAAAGTGACCTATGCATTACAGCCGCCTTCGGGTCCTGTGATTACCGGCAACGCACCGTTTACGTTCACTACACCCAATTCATCCGGCGTGTACACACTCACGCTCTATGGCTGGTGCGGTGGCAAGATCTGCGACAGCTGTGTGATCGACCTCACCGTGAAATGTGAACCCGATTGTGATTGCAAAGGCAGTAAATGGAATGACATTACTATCACCCAGCCCACCAACAATCCCACAGAAGCCAAAGCCGTGATTGGCACCGGCGGAACGGGTATTGGAAAACTGAATTGTGGTAAGACCTATGATCTCAAATGCAAGACTTTCTATTCGGTAAATGCAGGTTATACTTGTCCGCAGCCAAATTGCCCCGGTCACGTGGAATATGTTTTCTCCGGTCCCGCAGGCACCACCACCGGCACCATGCCTTTGAATTTCTCTTTAAGCATGACGGGCACTTATACCTTAACGCTCTATGGTTATTGCGGCACGAAGAAATGCGACAGCTGCGTGGTGAAATTCAAAACCGATTGCCCGGTTGATTCCAGCTGCTGTAAGTATAATATTTCCGTGAGTAACCCGGTTACCACACTCACTACACTGAGTGCGCCGCCGGCAACTGTAGTGAATGCCTTATTTAATATCAGCGGACCTCCCGGTAATTTATTCACCCAGATCCGTGCGGAAATAACTGATTACACCATTTCCAGCAATTACAATAATGAATGCCTGAACTGCAAAACATTCCCTTATGCCTGGGCAAGTATGTACCAGCCCGGTAATGCGGGCAGCGTCCAGCCGCAGATTACGATGTTTGGCAGTACGGTCACCGCATTCAATCCTTCCGGCGCGGGTATGTACCAGAACCCGCGGGAAGTAACATGGACCAGCGCTTCGCCATTTGCGTTGCCGCCTTCGCTGAACCTGTCGTTCCTGTTACCATCCGCATCAATCATTGATTGCTGCGAGCTGACCGCTAAGATTTGTGTGAAGTTTACGTTCCGTGATAAAGACTGCCGTGAATGTGTGGCGCTGGTTTGTTTCACCGTCATCATTAAACCCGGCGGTGGTGGTCACGACCAGGCCTGCAATTGTTCTTTCAAACCCGTATTCAGTTACGAGGGTGGCAGCAAGGCTGTGGCCTGCGGACAAAGCCTCACGCTCTTTGCGGGCAATATCCCTGTAAATCTCAATCCCGGTTTCAGCTGCAAGGATGCAACAGGGAAAGATTGTCCGGGATCCTCTTTTACTGTCACCGTTAAGAAACCAGATAACACCACGCAGGTATTAACCGGCCCGAATTATCCGTACACGTTCTCCCTGGCGCAGACGGGCACGTTTGTGTACACGGTTACCGGTAACTGCGGCGGTAAAAAATGTGATTGTTCATTTAATGTTGTTATCCCCAAAAACTAACCACCATTTATGCGGAAACAAAAACTAATTGTATTGCTGGCCATCGCGCTCTCATTGCAGGCAGGCGCCCAAAAGCCGGCCTTCAGCATCAGCGGTATGGCGGGCGTGAGTTATGAGAATTACGGACTCAGCCGCAAACCAACCGGCTGGACCGGCTTCACGCCCCGCAAGCCCTGGAACCAGGTGCGGTTCAATTTCACACCCACGATGCAGTTCGGGAAAGATTTCTCGCTGCCTTTCAATTTCAACTTCGCGATGAAGCCCACCAATTTTGCAGGGCCTTATACCGGATTGCAGAAACAAAGTTTCGGTCAGTTCATCACCAACCCGATGAACAGTTTTGGATTAAACCCCAAATACAAGTGGGCTGAATTGCAACTGGGCACGCAGTATCTCAACTATTCCAACCTCAGCACCGGCGATATTGGTGTATTCGGTGCGGGTTTTGATCTCCGCCCCGGCGCTTATGTCATTAAATTCTTCACCGGCGTATCCCAGCAAGGGGTGAACTTCTTTACCGGTCCGCCAACCACCAACGGTGCCTATAAAAGAAGCAACTGGATGTTTTCCCTTGGCCGCGCCAAAGAAGGCAAGTATGAACTCGCGCTGAATTTTGTTAAAGCCAAGGATGATACCACCACATTAGTCGCACCCGTATCCGGTATCAAACCCCAGGAAGGTTTTACAATGAGCATCGTCAGCAAGGCCTGGTTCAAAGGCGGCTGGTATTATTCTGCGGAAGCGGCACAGTCTATTTATACAAAAGATTTATTACTGCCCCTTGACAGCGCAAAAGCGTCTTTCAAACCTTTTATAGACGGACACGCGTCTACCGTGAAAGATGTAGCGGCCGATGCTGCATTCGGACGGAAATCAAAAAACTTTGATCTCGGTTTGCGGTTAAAATACCTCGGCGCCGGTTTCCAGACGCCCGGTTATCCGTTTATGTTACCTGATCGCTTTGATTATATGCTCACCACCCGCATCAATGCGTGGAAGAGCAAGGAAGGGTCTTATAAAATGAATATCGTGGCTTCGGGTGGCCAGCGGGTGAATAACGTGAGCAATACCACCCTTCGCGCGAAACAATTTATCGGTAACCTCAATTGGTTTACGCAATTCAATGACCACTGGAACCTCAACATCAGTTTCAACAACTTCGGATTCCAGGCGCCGGGTGGTATCAATCCGTATGGCATTCGTAATGTGAGTACCGACCTGGGCATTAATCCCACGTGGACCTGGAGTAATGAAAAGATGGTCAACCTTCTCAGCCTGAACTATACATACAGTAAATATGATGAACGCGATGTGTTCACCGGTCTTGTTACGTCCAACAACACGCACACCGGTTTACTGAGCTATGTGCCCACATTCCTGAAGAGCGGCATCTCACCTGATTTCAGCCTGATGTATTTCCTCAATAAACTCCCGGGTTTCAAAACCACACTCATTACCTTCAGCAGTGGCGTGGCTTTCCCGGCGTTGAAAAAGAAAATGAACCTGCGCATACAGGGTCAGTACACTTATTCTAAGAACAACAGTTTTACTGGGAATAATAACCTGATTGGTTCGCTTAACAGCGACTGGAAGCTGAATAAAAAACTCACGTGGACCACATTCATCAGCACCAACCAGTTCCATTACGGCAATGAGATCACACCGAACAATGCCCGTTACCTTGAATCAACAATCCGTACCGGTTTTCAATACAAATTTGGAAAATAAACCAGCAAACATGAAACGCATTTATATTATACTCGCTTTACTGATCACCACTTTCAGCGGTTATGCGCAATACACCACCAACCTGGTCATTGCACCCAATCCGCCCGGTTCGCTGATTGAATGGGATTCGAAAGTCCTTACGTTTATTATCATTAACCAGTCGGGCGCCCCGGGCCGTCCCGCAATTTTGAAAACAGAAATTAAAACACTCGATGGCGCGAACGTAGCCACCACCAACCTGGCCAAAGCCCGGATCATCAGTTTTGGTGTGGGCTCAACCGTATTCGGTCCCGGTGATGTATTGCCCCTTGAACAAATGGTGTTCACGGGCAAATACAAAACCACGCTCGATCGCACGGGTAAACTGCCGGCAGATAATTACCAGCTTTGTGTGCAACTGGTAACACCCAATGACTACCAGCCGCTGAGTGAATCCAAATGCAGGAACTTCAACCTCGCCGCTTACCAGTTACCAATTCCCACCAGTCCGCTGAACGAATCCATTGTTGCATTAGATAAAGTCAGAACCACCGTCACTTTCCGCTGGACGCCCGTAACACCGCGTCCCGCCCAGGAGCTTGTATACCGCATCCGCGTGTTTGAAGTATTGAGAAACCAGACGCCCGTGCAGGCCATGCGCAGTAACCAGCCGGTGTTAGACAGGGATATCAATTCCACCACGCAATATATATGGCAACACCAGTTGCCTTTACAGTTTTGTTCTGCAGATGATGTGGCGGAAGCCGACAGTTTACAGAAAGGCGGTAACGATTACGCACTCGTAAACGGTCTAACGGCTTATACATTTGTGTGGACCATTCAGACACTCGACCGCAACGGGCATGCGTTCGGGGATGGGAATATTAATCATGATGGGATTTCGGAGCCGGTGGTTTTTTCGGTTGACCGGCGACCCATAGGAGCGAAGCCAGCCTTCGGCTTAATTTATCAAAGCAGATAAACTCCTAAAGAAGGCTCAGTCTGGCTTCTCTACCCGATATAACGCACGTTTCCCGGTTGAGCAGTCGTGCTGAGCCTTCTTTAAGACTTTTTCTTCTTTCAGAACACCAAGCCGAAGCGCGACTGCGACAAAATATTATTCTTTTTTCATCAATTCGCCATTCTCCACCTTCATCACAAAATAAGGATTCGCCTGCTCCACCCTTTTTATCACCACCAGGAACGGCTTATCAAATACCATATGTTTCAACGGATGATCATCGGGTATTCTCGCCCCAGCAGAATCTACCTCAATCACGGCTTCGCTTTCGACCACTGCTCCGTTCTCGTCTAATATTAACGCCGTGCGCTGCCAGGCTGTTTGTATAAACCGCTGCGCATTATCTGCTGTTGCAAAATTCTCTCCCTCGAGTTTTTTGTAATTGGATTCAATATTAAATTTAAAAGCAGGAATAGAAAACAAATCATCATGCCCGAACTGGTATTTCCATTGCTGGTCCGGGTTGGCTTTTTCTTTTTTTCCCTGCTGAATCCAGGCATCCGTCATCCGCAGCCCGTCTGCGAGTGCTGTGTGGTACTCATCTAATCCTTTTGCCAGGATGATTTCGTGTTGTTTGTCTTTCGGATGCAGCTTCAAAACAAAATGATCATTGTCTTTATAATACATGATCTCCGCATTACGCGCCACATCCTCATCATAATAATACATGCCGAAGGCCTGCACCTGTGCATCACCAAACGCCATGGGCGATTCTGCGGCCTGCATCTTCACTTCAAAAGGCAGTGTTTTATTGAAAAATGCTTTGGCGATGATCGCTCTTCCTTCTATCGCGCCGGTCACTTCATACTCTGAATCCATCAGCGCCCGCTGGTGCGATGTGGATGCATTCAGCAGCAGGAAGTCAAAGCTGCTGTTGCTGTCAATCACCACCTGCGATTTCATCAGATCCCTCACCTTATCCCAGGCAAACAACAGGGTGGGTGCGTACACAACGTTTTTGCCGGTGGTCAGCGGGTTCTCCAGCGTGGCGGCAAATTCGGTTTGCTTAAGAGAATCCAGTTTGGTAACGGCGGGGAGGTCAGACCATTTTTTTTCCGGAGCCGGTTCTTTTTTGGAAGACTGGCAGGAAAATAATACCAGGGCGAGGAGGATGAATTTGTTCATGATTAAAAATAATACATAACCACAAAGTACACAAAGCAGGTCAGCCTTCGGCTTGCAGTATTAAAGAAGGACGATAACTTAACCCGGCTCAGTCTGACCTGCCCATAACTATTCAACGCCCCTTTATCGCTTTAGCAGTCGTGCTGAGCCTCCTTTGGGACTTTTTCTTCTTTCAGAACACCAAGCCGAAGCGCGACTGCTGTATTTTTGTCCAAACTCCCCTCATGCCCCACCTCACCTACACCCAACGCGCGCGCCGCTTCACCATCCGTTTTCCCTTTCTATCCGTTGTGTTATCCCAGGTGGGTTTCTGGATCCTGGCCAATCTCGTACTCGCGTGTATCCTTTATTTATTATATGCCTCCGTCAACGAAAACACCAAATTGGTAATTGCCCCGGAGCTTGGCCCCAACCTGGTGGTTGGTTTTATACTCGGGTTGTTGTACGGAACCGTGCAGGGCATCACCGATTACCTGCTTGATAAACAGTTCTTCCGCCGCCGGAGCCTCGGCATCACCTTTATACTAAAAGTGGGTATTTCCCTGCTTACGCTCGGGTTCCTGTTCAGCCTCGTCCGTTTTGTTTTGTTTGATCAGGTAATCCTGCCCATGATGTTTAAGGGTCAATCACCCATGAACGACCGTTCCTGGATGCTTACCTTTTATATTTTCCTGCTTTGGTATTTCTGCATGACGCTCGTGATCACCTTTATTATCCAGGTTAATAAAAAATATGGCCCCGGTGTGCTGGTACCATTATTATTAGGCCAATACCGAAAACCCCGCGAAGAAGAAAGGATTTTTATGTTCATGGACCTGCAATCGTCCACCACCATTGCTGAAGAGCTTGGTCATATTAAATACAGCAGTTTCATCCGCGACAGTTTTATGGACATCAACCAGGTCATCTCTGCCTGGCAAGCTGAGATCTACCAGTATGTAGGTGATGAAATCGTTCTCAGCTGGCGTATTTCCGAGGGCATGAATAACCTCGCCTGCATCCGCTTTTATTTTGCATGCAGAGAGCAATTCCAGAAACGAAAGGATTACTATATGAAGCAGTATGGCCGCGTTCCTTTTTTCAAAGCTGGTTTACACATGGGCAAAATCACCGCTGTTGAAATCGGCGAGGTAAAACGCGACATCGCCTTCCACGGCGACACCATCAACACGGCTGCGCGCATCCAGGGGCTTTGCAATACATACAGCAAAAGCTTGCTGATCAGCCGTCAGTTTGCTGATCATGGAGAATTCAACCAGCGATTTAAATCTGAATCATTGGGGGAAGTGATGCTAAAAGGGAAACAGCAGGCGGTGGAAATATTGAGCGTGGAGGGGGTGGTTTAAAATACAAAACCACAAGGATCACAATGGAATACACAAAGGTCACAAGGCTAAATTCTTTGTGCACTTTGTGTATTCCCTTGTGGCCTTTGTGGTTAGGCTGTTAAGGCTTCAAAATATCCTTCACAATATCCAGGTGGTGCCTTGTATGAATCTCCATAAACCGTATCGCCGGCTTAAGCCTCAGGTTTCCAAAATAAGGATGCAAAAAATACTGCCCGCTGTTTATCGTAGTTAGTTCATTTATTTTCCCGTCCGTTTTTTCAAAATGCTTTTCCAATATCTCTCTGTCTATGCTGGCGGGTCTCACTCGCTCAGGCGCCTTGGCCCTGCCACGGGGTATTTTGCCTAACGTCATCACCAACAACCGGGCAAAGCTTAATTTACTTTTATATGATGCCGGTTCAGATTTTTTTATCCCGTCAATTATAGCATCCAGTGTCAGTAAACTATGTTCAAGATGCCAGCCCACCGGTGCGGCGGATACTTTTTCATTGACCACGTCATGCTTATCGAGATAAGAAGCAGCTTCTGAGAGCAGGTTTTTCAGTTTTTGTGTTTTGGGAGTGGGCAAGTTGTAATTGTTTAATGTTGGTTTTTTGATTCCTCACGCGTGCGGACGTAGGCTCTGTCCACACTAAGGTAACACGATGACACTAAACTGTAGTGCACAGCCGACTCCGCCCGGTCAGCCTTCGGCTTGGAGTATTAAAGATGAATGCTAACTAAATTCGGCTCAGTCTGACCTAAGAAAATACGATCACAGTATAGTGTAGGGTGCGGCAGTCGGACTGAGCCTTCTTTAAGAAAAGACCCGATCACAAGAACTCTAAGCCGAAGGCCGCCGGTTTGAGTCTTCTTTAGGAAAAGATTTGATCACAAGAACTCTAAGCCGAAGGCCGCCGGCCTGAGCCTTCTTTAGGAAAAGACCCGATCACAAGAACTCCAAGCCGAAGGCCCCCTACCTCCTCCCCACCACCACCTCATCCTCTCCCTCCACTCTCCACCCAAATTCAAAACAATACTTCCACGGTCCTTCTGCATTGGATACAAACTGGTGCGTCATATACCTGAACTCAAATCCCCGCATCAGTAATTCCTCCCGCTTCACTAGAATCACATTTTCAGAACCAGCTAACATATCTTCCAATATCTCCCTGTTCTTCATCAACGCCCTCATAATATACTTCACCAGCGGCGGCAAATTCTTCCCCGCCTTATTCCGGTTGTTGTAATTATTCCTGCAATAATCATCACAGAACTTTTTATCACAACGGCCTTTTAAGGGCTGGCTGCAATGCAGACAGGTTTTACGCACAGTATTTTCCATAACACACATTTTTCAAACCCGAAATTAAATCAGCACAACACGCGTAAAAACGTTTTTTTCCCGCTTTTCATCGGGAATATTCGTTTAAAATCCGGCTTTACCCTCATGCGGATCGCATATTTGTTCTTTCATGGGTATGGCACCGCCCTTGATGGAATAAATCTGTTTACATCTAAAACGCAAATTATGAATGCGCTTAAAAACAAAGTTCAGCTGATTGGTCACCTCGGGAGAAGCCCGGAGGTTAAGACCTTCGAAAGCGGTAAGAAGCAGGTGAAATTTACACTCGCTACCAACGACTCTTACCGTAACGCCAATGGCGAAAAAGTGGTAGATACACAGTGGCACAACCTCGTGCTCTGGGGTAAACTGGCCGACATCGCCGAAAAATACCTGGATAAAGGAAAGGAGATCGCCATCGAGGGCAGACTGCTCAACCGCAGCTACACCGATAAAGACGGCAACAAAAAATACATCTCCGAAATCCAGGTTAATGAGCTGCTGATGCTGGGAAGCAAACCAGCAGCGAATTAAAACGTCCGGGAGTCTGCAGATAACAGGCGGAAAGACTGGCTGATTTCGCCCAGCCAGCCTGTAGATTCCCGGTTTTTTTACCTATTTACCAGTACAGAAAATGAATCGGAGTACTTTAGTGCCTCAGTTCGTATGGAGACATTCACACCGGATACCAATAACCAGCTCTTCCAGCTGGGCATTAACCTCGTTAACCACAGCGCCAGGAATATTTTCCTCACCGGCCGCGCAGGTACGGGCAAAACCACCTTCCTGAAATATATCAGGACCCAATGCCCGAAACAAATGGCCGTCGTGGCGCCAACAGGTGTAGCCGCTATCAATGCCGGCGGTGTTACCATACATTCGTTTTTCCAGTTGCCGCTATCGCCTTTCGTACCCGGCACATCAGAAATACCCGGCGCCAGCGAATACACGGTGGACCGCGCGCATCTGTTATCGCGGCTCCGCATGAACAGCGAAAAACGCAATATCCTCCGCGAACTCGAACTGCTCATTATTGACGAGATCAGTATGGTCAGGGCCGACACGCTCGATGCATTGGATACTGTTTTAAGAAGTGTACGTCACCAGCCCCAACTGCCCTTCGGCGGTGTACAGGTATTAATGATCGGGGATCTTTACCAGTTACCACCTGTGCGCAATGAAGAAAACTGGAAATGGCTCGAACCATTTTATAACAACCCTTATTTCTTCAGCAGCCGCGTGATGCAGGAGGATACACCCGTTTATCTTGAATTCACCAAGATCTACAGGCAAAAGATGAAACCTTCATCCGCCTGCTCAACCAGGTACGCAATAACCGGCTCGATGAAGATGGCATCGCCCTTTTACAAAGCCGCTACCAGCCCGTTATTAACCGTTCCAAAGATGACGACGCCGTTATCCTCACTACCCATAATGAAACGGCACGTAATATCAACAATGCAGAGCTCGCTAAACTGGATTCACCCGTTAAAACATACGAAGCCACACGCAGTGGTGACTTCAACGCGAATCTCTTCCCCGCTGATGAATCACTCGTGCTCCGCAAAGGAGCGCGCGTAATGTTCCTGAGAAATGATATGGACCGCCGCAAAAGATTTTATAACGGCAAAACCGGCGTCATCACCAAACTCGACAACGAACAAATTCTGGTGCAATGCAAAGATGAAGATGAACCCATTGAAGTAAAACGCGAAACCTGGCAAACCATCCGCTACGCACTCAACAACGAAACGCGCAAGATGGAAGAAGAAGTGCTGGGATCATACACCCAGTTCCCGCTGCGGCTCGCCTGGGCCATCACCATCCACAAAAGCCAGGGTCTCACTTTTGAAAAAGCGATCATTGACGCCGGCAAGGCTTTCAGCCCCGGTCAGGTCTACGTCGCCCTCAGCCGCTGCACCAGCCTGGAAGGAATCACCCTCCAAACCCCCATCCGGCCCGGCAGCCTGGCCACCGATTCGGCCATTGACCAGTTCATCTCCACCAAATTCGCGGACCAGAACCTGGACGCCGAACTGGAACAAGCCCGCCAGGATTTCCACCTCCAGCAACTCATGAATATCTTCGGTTTTGATGAATTATTAAAAACCGCCGATTCTATAAAAAACCATATTTTAAAGAATAAATCGGCTTTTTCGGGCGAAAACAGGCAGTTTTCGGCCATTTTACCCGAAAATTGGAACTATTACAAAAACCGGGTAAGCAGTTTATTCAGTGGTTAATCGCCCAGTTTTCACAGATCAATGAGCCCGGAACCCGCGAAATGATCGCCCAAAAAATCAAGAGCGGCTCCGCCCATTTCAGCGCCCTGATCAACCCCGTGCTCGACCTGCTCCACAAGCCCGACCTCAAAACCGCCAACAAAGCCCTGGCCCAGCCCATCCACGATTCCGCCCGGGATTTATTCAATGACCTCTCTTTCCGCCTCCACATGATATCCGGCAACGGCGTATTTATGGACACCGACGCCTGGTACCGCCATAAATCCCAGTTCCGCCAGCCGCCGTTCTACATTAATATATATGCAGGCAAGAATGAGGACACCGACAACCCCAGCCACCCCGAACTTCAAAAAGCCTTGCGCATCCTCCGCGACCAGCTCGCCGACGAGAAACAGGTACCTATATATATGGTAGCCGGCAAACAAACTATTGTTGAAATGGCGGAATACCTCCCGACTAACGAGAGCGAAATAATGCGGATTCACGGATTCGGACCGGCTAAAATGAAAATGTACGGAAAACAGTTTCTTGAGGTAATCAATGAATATTGCGATGAATTCGGGCTGGAATCATCAATTCCGGACGATTTTGCAGTAAAAAAGCCCAAAAAAGCAAAAACAGAAAAGAAGCAAAACCCAAACATATCAAAGGATCCACCCGAACGGAAACACTCAATCTCTTCCGCGCCGGTAAGTCCATTGCAGAAATTGCTGCGCTCCGCAACCTCACCATCGGCACGATTGAAAACCATTTCATCCCCTTCCTCCAAAGCGGTGAAATCAAACCGGAAGACCTGATGAGCGCCGAAAAAATTAAAATGATTGAAAACCTGATGGAGCCGGGTAACCGTTCGGTGAGTTCTATCAAAGCAGAATTAGGGGAAGCTGTAAGTTTTAATGAAATCCGGTGGATGTTTGCTCCTCGGCAGAGCTCGGACTAACTCCTCGGCGGAGCCCGGAATAGATTTCTCGCAGCGGCCGCAAAGGAGCAGCGAACGCAGCGGAATACAATAGGTAAGAGTCTGCGGCTAAAAATATTTGTTTTTAAACACAGTTCATTCTGAGCACGGTGATGAAACTTTCCGAGCGAAGCGAGGAATCTCTGCGAGCGCCGCTCCTTTGCGGCCGCCGCTGCGAGAAATTTTCTCCGAGCCCGCCGAGGAACTATTCTGAGCTCCACCGAAGAATTAGTGTATTATCACCACCGTCCCCCTCTGCCTTTCCTCCTTACCCCCCAACACCTTATACTCCGCCTTCCACACAAATATGCCTGTTGTGTTTTCAGCACCACCCGTCTTGCCATCCCATTTCTCAAAAGGATTGGTTGTTCTGAAGACCAGTTGCCCCCAGCGGTTATAAACCGATAAACGATAACTCGTCAGCAAACCAATTCCGCCAATCACACCAAAGCCGTCATTCTTTCCATCATTGTTCGGCGTAAATGCGGTGGGGAAATAAATACCACCCGTGGGACCGCCACAACCGGTGCTTAATGGAATATCAACAGTAGCGCTGTTCGGACAGGCGCCCGTGCCGCTAGCGGTTACCATATAAGTACCGGCCTGCACATTCTGCAGGTTCATGGTGGTTTGTACCGGCACTGAATTCCAGCTGTAAGTATAAGGACCCACGCCGCCCGATACCGTGGCCATTGCTTCACCACCCAAACCGGTATTGCAATCGGCAGGTGTAACCACGGATGTAGTAACACCCAATACGCTTACATTCTTGGTAATCGTTGCGGGATTATTATCCGGACCACCCACCGTTAATGTAACTGTATAGTTTCCGGCAGCAGTGTATTGATGTACGGGACCGGATAGTGTTGACGTATTCGCTGTTCCCGAAGCAGGGTCGCCGAAGTTCCAGTTGTGTTGTTGCGGACAAGGAGAAGATCGGTCAACAAAAGTCACATTGCCATTACCAGAACAGGTATATGTAAAATCAGCGGTATTGGCCGGCGCTTCGCGGATGTAGATATCATCTACCGCAAAACCATCGTAATTATTACAGATAGAACCCGCCCCGAATATAAAACGGAAAATCACCGAACCCTTACCGGCGAGATATGGCATCGTATGCCTGGCAAACAACCATCCATTACTGCCATTGCCACCGCGACAGCTCCCGGTATTGGGCTGTATGTTTCCGGTCCAGCCGGTTTTATTGGCCGTTAATGGTGAGAGATAATTAATGCTTGCATTATTATACCAGTTATCATTCAGGCAGTTTTTAGGATCGGCCGAGGAACCAACCGTTGTCCATGTAGCTCCATCATCCGTTGAATATTGTAAACTGGCGCCGTCAAACTGGTATTCCATCTCCCAGAATACTTTAAAACTGATATAAGGATGAACCAATAATGTGAAATCAAAACAGGGACTTTGTAAATAAGATGCTTCACTGTTGGTATATGAACCACCGGTTAATCCGCCAACCATCCAGCATTTAGTACCCGCGCCCGCTGTAGTAATAACCGGTTTAGCAGGAGTACCCCATGCCCAATCATCACCCGATCCCCCTGATACCCAATTGCCATTGCTTGTTTCAAACCCTTCCAGGTAAGGAAAGCTGTTGATATAAGTAGTACACTGGCTATAGCCAGGACTTACCCATACACTAACAGCAATCATTAAGAAGAATAACCTGGTCTTCATGTTTAACTCCCCGGATCGTTTAATTAAACGCGGACGTCAAAAGTACAATGAATCGGCTGGATCATTAACCATTCTTTGAATAATGTAACCCGTTGGTTAAATCCATTCTTAATAACGATCAATATTAAACGTTGAGGTTATTCAACCATCCAACCGAATTATACACATTTAACTTTCATAAACTTGTTACATAAAACTTTATTTCTATCTTTTCATTTCAATACTTACTGACTTTTTATGGCCCCTCTTTCTAACCCTGCTTACCGCACGATAAGCAATCATGTTATTGCTGAAGTGCGACAAAAAATTTCCAATGACCAGAATGCATTGTTCACACTCCGCGCCTATAATGCCGGTGATGTGATTGCTGATTTTTCAGCAGGCACCATTGCATCTGAGCCCACCTATTTAACCGTTCAGGTTGATGATGGAAAGCATATCACCCTGCAACCCGAGTTCCTGCAGTACATCAATCACAGCTGCGAACCCAATGTATTCTTCGATACAACAGCTATGAATCTGGTAGCCCTGCGCGACCTGCATCCCGGAGAGGAATTCACCTTTTTCTATCCTTCTACCGAATGGAAAATGACACAATCGTTTAGTTGTTACTGCGGAACACCTTCCTGTATTGGATTGGTACGCGGTGCAGCATTCCTCTCGGAAGACAGCTGGAAAAAATACCGCTTCACGGATTATATCCGCCAGCAGATCGCTAAAAAGAATACCAGCATTAAAGTAGCCTGATCCGATGAAAACAGCCGAAGCCATCCGTTTACTGAAACCGTATACTATTTGGGTACTCGCTCCGCACCTGGAATCCGAAGACCCCAACATCCAGCATTATTACGACTTTACCCAAAGCATCAAGGAATATACTGCCGTGTTTGCCGAACTGGAACTTGAATGGAAATGGCAGCCCGTGACGATGAACGATTATAAAAAAGTAATCAGCGACATCGCCACCAGCAACACCGGCAAAACGCCATTGGTATTAAACCTCTGCGATGGTGATGAAGTAAACGGCACCCCCGGCGTATCGGTAATCCACGAGCTCGACAAACACCAGCTGATCTATACCGGCTCCGATGTTCATTTTTATAACCTGACCACTTCCAAGATCCCCATGAAAAAGGCTTTTGATAAAGCCGGGGTATCTACAGCCGCCTGGCGCGTTATCACCGGTAAAAAAGGATCCACCCGCGGTATCTGCGAAAGAGTGGGCACACCGCTGATCATTAAACCCGCCGTTTCCGGTGGCAGCATGGGCGTATCTGTAAAAAATGTAGTGAACAACGAAGAAGAACTCCTCGCCCGCGTGGAAGAACTCAACAATGGCTACCATGGCTGGAACCTCCTGGCCGATGGCTTATTTGTAGAACAGTACATCACCGGTCCCGAATTCACAACCTTTATCACCGGCTCTTTCGATGACCCCACATACTGCAAAGTATACGAACCGGTGCACCGGGTATTCCACCATTCATTACCCGATAATGAGAAATTCCTCTCCTTCGACCGCCTCTGGGAAATCTATGACAACGAGACCCCGATGCCCGAGAACGAGAACTTTTATGAATATACTTCCGTAGCACCCGCTTTAATCCCTGATTTAAAAAAACTCAGTCTCGAAGCCTATGCTGCCTGCGGCGGTAAAGGCTATACCCGCATTGATATCCGGATGGACCAGAACACCGGTAAGTTATATATGCTCGAAGCCAATGCGCAATGCGGACTCAGCGAAGACGAAAACTATACTTCCATCGGTGCGATCCTGAAAGTATCCGGGGTCAGCTTTACTTCAGTTATTGCTGAAATCCTCCGGGATGCCCTGCGCAGGAGCGTGACCAGGAATAAACCCGCCAGGAAGACCAAACGCAAACAACCCTCCAAACCCGCTGTTGCGGTTAAATAAGTTTACAGCAATCAGGTTTTTTATATTGATCCAGTTATTACCTTAGTGCGTTATGAAAGTTTGTGTACTGCAGCCAGACTATTCCACCACCGGCGTGGATTATAAAAACTACGATCCCCCGCGCGATCTCGCTGTTTTAATTCCCGAAGCAGAAGTACACAACGTATTCCTGAACAAACTCACCACCTATAAACAACTCCGCGAACTCAGTAAACAGGGCTATGATGTGTTCGTGAATCTCTGCGAAGGATACCTGGAATGGGAAGTACCATCCATTGATGTAATCTATACTTTGGAGACTTTAAACCTTCCTTTTACCGGGCCCACTACCAAACTCTACGATCCTCCCAAGGAACTGATGAAATACCTGGCCTACTGCGAAGGCGTTAATACACCGGGCTATAGCATCATCCATAAAATAGAAGATACCGAAGAAGCGCTTCGTCACCTGCGCTTCCCGTTATTCGTGAAACCAGCTAAAGCCGGCGACAGTCTCGGCGTGGATGAACATTCGCTGGTAAAATACCAAAGAAGAACTCGTTGATAAAGCCGGTCTCATCCTGGAAGAATATGGTCCCTTACTGGTGGAAGAATACATTGCCGGCCGCGAGTTTACTGTCCTGGTGGCCGCCAATCCCGACGGACACAGCTGCACGGTATTTAAACCCGTGGAATACCTTTTCCCGGCGGGCCGCAGTTTCAAGACTTATGCGCTGAAAACATCGGAGCTCCACCCCGACTGCAATGTTCCCTGTAATGATCCGGAACTGGATGCCGCATTGCGGGCTGCGACGGAGAGAATTTTTAAAGGATTCAATGGCGTGGGTTATGCCCGTCTTGATTTCCGCGTGAATGATAAAAACGAAATCTATTTCCTGGAGATCAATTTTACCTGCTCCGTATTTTATAAAGATGGATATGAGGGCTCCGCTGATTTCATCATCAAATTTGATGGTATCGGACAAGCGGGTTTTCTCCGTCACATGATTGCTGAAGGCATCAGCCGCCACCGCCGCAAAAAGAAATGCTATGATATGAAGGGCAATTCCATTGCCGGCTTCGGTATCTATGCCAACCGCGTGATTGAAAAAGGTGAAATCATTTTTAAAGGCGAAGGCCGCTCGCAGCGCATCATCACCAAACGATTTGTAGAGAAGAACTGGAATGAAGATGAAAAACTGCATTTCCGCCGCTATGCCTATCCCGTCAGCGAAGAACTGTTCATCTTATGGGATGAAGATCCCGCTGAATGGGCTCCCCAAAACCACAGTTGCGATCCCAATACTGCATTTGCCGGTCTCGACGTAAAAGCACTCCGCGATATCAAAGCCGGTGAAGAACTCACGCTCGATTACGCCGATTTCCTCGACGAAAACATGGAACCCTTTAACTGCCAGTGCAGCGCCCCCAATTGCCGGGGTTTAATCAGCGGACCTGTAAATAATTCGTTAACGGTCAGGGAACAATCTCTCCACAGGTTAAACCATCAGGCCTCAGATTTGTCTTAATAGCACCCCATTAAATACTGCCGTGCAACCGGAAAACATTCTTTTATACATGTAAATGATATAACATGTCTCGTTTTGCCATATTGCGAAAGATTATGATGAAACACCGCTACAAGCTGGTGTTCACATATATATTATTTACATTGGAGATGGTGGGCAATTTAATGCGGCCGTTCTTCCTTGGATTAGCCGTGAACGATCTTATTAAGGGGAGTTATGATGGATTGATCCTGCTCTGCGGCGCGCATTTAACCTGGCTGGTGGTGGGTACCATCCGGCACCGGCTGGACACCCGGACTTATTCGACGATCTATTCAGCCCTGGTCACTAATTTTTTATCCCGCAAATTCACAAGCAACGATATTTCCAAACTCAGTGCGCATTCCACCCTGGCCCGCGAGTTTGTTGATTTTTTGGAATACGACCTGGTATATGTGATTGAAGCTTTCTTCAGCATCGTGGGTTCGCTTATCCTTTTATTCTTCTATGATTTTTCTGTCGTGCTGGTTTGCCTGAGCATTTTACTGCCGGTTACCGCACTGAGTTATTTCTATGGGAAAAAGATGAAGCTGCTGAACAGGCAAAAAAATGATGAGCTGGAAAAACAGGTGGATATTATTTCATCCGGCAACACGCATCTCATCAACCACCACTATAATACACTGCGCAAATTCCAAATCCGCATCAGCGACCAGGAAGCCTGGAACTTCGGGTTTATGGAAATCATGGTGATGATTGTTATTGGTATTTCCCTGCTGATTACAAATAAAACCGCCGGCGGCGGTATGGAAGCGGGCAGCCTGATCGGTATTTACAGTTATATCCAGCGGTTTGTATCCGGACTGGACACGATCCCCTATACGGTACAACGCATCAGTTCGCTGAATGATATTACGCGGAGAATTGAATTGCAACAGGAGGATCTCATTGACCCCGAATTCAGGGAAGTGGCCTGATTACCGGCCCATATAAACCATCAGGATCTGCACATCACTGGGGTTAATCCCCGAAATGCGGCTGGCCTGTCCGAGCGTACGCGGCCTGATCCGGTTTAATTTTTCACGGGCTTCATTTCCGAGGGAAATAATCTTTTTATAATCGAATTGTGCGGGAATTTCAAGGTCTTCTAACTGCGACATCCTGGCCACAATTTCTTTTTCCTTCCCGATATATACATCATACTTTACCTGGATAGAAGCCTGCTCGAGCGAATCGGTCGTGAATGGTTTTAAGTGCAGCCGCCAGCTCCGGAATGGTATTCATCATATCAGGCAGCTCCACATCCGGACGCAGTAAAATTTTCTGTGCTTTTTGTTTTTCAGAAATCGCAGAAGACTGGATCGTTTCCAGCCAGGCATTCACCGATCCCGGCTCAACCATAAATGAACTGAGAACAGATTTGATTTCTTCCACCTGCTTTTTCTTCTCTTCCACTTTGGTCATGCGTTCTGCAGATGCCAATCCGATTTTATGGCTCATTTCTGTCAGACGTAAATCCGCATTATCCTGACGCAGCAATGTCCTGAACTCTGCACGCGATGTAAACATGCGGTAAGGCTCTTCTGTTCCTTTGCTGATTAAATCATCAATGAGCACACCAATGTATGCATCACTTCTTTTCAATATCACGGGCGCTAATTCTTTCGACGCCTGGTGTGCATTGATACCCGCCATCAATCCCTGGCAAGCGGCTTCTTCATATCCGGTCGTGCCATTGATTTGTCCCGCGAAAAATAAATTCTTAATCAGTTTTGTCTCGAGCGAATAATCCAATTGTGTTGGCGGAAAGAAATCATATTCGATCGCATAACCCGGACGGAACATTCTCACATGCTCAAAACCTGGAACTATACGAAGGGCTTCGTATTGCACATCTTCCGGCAATGAGGTGGAAAAGCCGTTGACATATATTTCAACCGTATTCCAGCCTTCCGGTTCTACAAACAACTGGTGTCTGTCCCTTTCGGCGAAACGGTTAATCTTATCTTCTATACTGGGGCAATAGCGTGGTCCCACCCCGTCAATACGGCCGGCGAACATGGGACTCCGGTCAAACCCGGTTTTCAATTTATCATGCACCGCCTGGTTGGTATAAGTGATCCAGCAGCTTCTTTGTTTCGTTGGCTTGGGAATATCCAGGTAAGAAAAGCCTACAATTTCATCATCTCCGGGCTGTTCTTCCATTTTGGTATAATCCAGGCTGCGGCCATCCACCCTTGGCGGCGTTCCTGTTTTCAGGCGATCGCTTTCAAATCCCAGCGAAACGAGTTGTTCGGTGATTCCGGTCGCGGCTTTCTCTGCCATCCGGCCTCCGCCAAAGTTCTTCTCTCCTATATGAACGATCCCGTTCAGGAATGTTCCGTTGGTCAGCACCACCGATTTGGCCATGATTTCATGTCCGAGTCCGGTCACCACGCCCTTCACTCTTCCGTCTTTCACCACCAAACCCTTCACCATATCCTGGTAGAAATCCAGATTCATGGTTTTTTCCAGCATTTCCCGCCATTTCTGGGAGAAAAGCATGCGGTCGTTCTGCGCGCGGGGGCTCCACATCGCCGGACCTTTTGAACGGTTCAGCATCCTGAACTGGATCATGCTCTCGTCGGTCACAATTCCGGAATACCCGCCCATGGCGTCAATCTCCCGCACAATTTGTCCCTTGGCAATCCCGCCCATAGCAGGATTACAGCTCATTTGCGCGATGGTTTGCATATTCATGGTCACCAAAAGCACTTTTGAGCCCAGATTGGCCGCGGCCGCTGCTGCTTCACAACCGGCGTGACCGGCTCCAACTACTATGACATCGTATTCTGGAAACATATTCGGGGATGCAAAGGTACCGCCTTAATCCGGCTGCTTACCCAGGTTTTTAAGGAACTCGTTCTCTTTTTTCACTTCTTCGGGCGATTTACCCTCATTTAACAGCTCAAATTCATATTGGTTAAAGCCGGCCAGGTCTTTTAAAAGATCCTTCCGCTCCAACAGGAACCCAATTTGTTTCTCCGGAGCCGTTATTTCTACTTCCTGCATGGATTTAATCTTCTCCAGCATGCCCTTGCACATTTCCAGACCGGTCTCTTTCTCCAGGGTCTCATAATATTTCCGGGCAAAATTCAGGGCCAGTCCCGTTTCCTTCTCTTTCTTACTCGCCGGAACCATCCGGATATTGGTAAAATGCCAGCAAAGGCGGAGGTCTTCTTCTTTATGTATATCAAAACAGGAAAGGGGAACGATATGATCAAACTGCCAGCTCTTGCCGAAATCCTCCCAGCCAACCCCTTCGGGGAACTGGATGGCGATCCATTTCCTGAAATCTGCAATGGGGAGACCGAAATATGGGGCATAAGCGGGACAATCATTCTGCTGTATAATATATCTCCTCAGGGTAATCTGCCATTTCCGCTTTTCCCGGTTTACGGCCAGGGCCGGACTCTCATCCAATTGCCTTGTCCACCTTTTCCTTGCCATATCAATTGTTTTCACAAAGATATGTTTTCACATGACACAGTTTCGGCCTGAAACAGTTTTTTGTGGAACTATTTAAAGTATTTCTGAAGATAGAAGTCCTCCATGGCGCGCATCTTCTTCTTTTCTCCGGGCTTTTTATCGCCATAGCCGCAGAAATGAAGAACTCCGTGGAAAATAACCCGGTGGAGCTCGGATTTAAAGGTTTGCTTTAAGGTCCTGGCGTTATCAGAGACCCGGTCAACGCTGATATAGATTTCACCCTGGAGCGGGTTGGCGGGACCAGACAGGTCGAAGCTGATGATATCCGTATAATAATGGTGCTTGAGGAAATCGAGGTTAATGTTTAACAGGTACTCATCGGAACAAAACACCACACTGAGTGTTTCTAACTTCCTGCCTTCCTGTGTCATGATATAAGAAAGAAATTTTTTGAGCGCAGTTCTCTTCGGGAGAAAAACAGGCTTTTTCTGAAAAAAGAATTCTATACTTGACCTTTGAGGCATATTTTCAAAATTCGTAAACAATTGCAAAACAGCAAGAATAGTTTTGCCTAAATAACGATTCATGGTGCGAAAGCTTTCCGAACTCAAGCCTGGACAAAGAGGCGTAATAAAAGAATTCAGCAATAACGAGATATTCCTGAAACTGATGGAAATGGGCTGCGTCCCAGGCGAGAAAATCCTGATGGAACAAGTCGCGCCCCTGGGAGATCCGATCTCCATTTCGGTGGCCGGCTATCACCTCAGTCTGCGACTGAATGAAGCGGAACACATCTTTGTGGAAACAACTAATTGATTATCAATTAATTATATTACTAAAGAAAACCGTAATTTCGTGACAACATGAAAATCGGTCTTTACTTCGGCTCCTTTAACCCGGTTCATACCGCGCACCTGATCATTGCCAGTCACCTGCTCAACGAAACCGATCTGCAGAAAGTCTGGTTTGTGGTCTCCCCGCAAAATCCATTTAAAACAGAATCGGCGTTACTCAGCGAATATCATCGCCTCCACCTGGTTCGTGTAGCCACTGAAGATGACCAGCGCATCAAAGCATCAGAAATAGAATTCGGTTTACCGAAACCATCTTATACATCAAGCACATTAATTTATCTCTCCGAGAAACATCCGGAACATGAATTCTCTATCATCATGGGAAGTGATAGTTTCCAGAATTTATCGAAGTGGAAAAATGCGGATTTTATTATAAAGAACTATTCCATCTATGTATATCGTCGGCCGGGATTTGAAATAGATAATTCTATTGGTGCGAATATAATTGTGCTGGATGCGCCGTTGCTGCAGTTATCGGCGACGCAAATACGGAATAATATCAAAGAGGGAAAGTCGGTGAGGTATATGGTACCGGATAAAGTGTTAGAAGAAATTGAGAAGGGGGGGTATTATAAAAAGTAGTTTTTTTTACCACCCTCCTACGCTTCGCTCCGGCGGGCAAAGCAAAGTTCACAAAGAGGTTAACCTTGTGAACTTAGTGTATTTCCTTTGTTGGCTTTGTGGTAAAATGTATTTCAAAAAAAGTACCCCAACCCCAAACACACCATCACTATTATCGGCGACGCAATTTTCGTAAAATTCAACAACGCTATCGTCCCTCCTATCACCAGCACATTAATCAAACTCACCGTTTTTAATTCAGTAATAGAAATATCCTTCATGATATAAAAACTCGACGCAATCATAATCCCCACCACCACCGCGTTGATTCCTTCCAGGGAACGGTATACTGCCGCATATTTTTTCAGGTTATTCCATATCGGGTAGAAAAACAAAACCAGAAGGGCGCTGGGCAGGAAAATCCCTACCATGCCGATCAGGCAGCCGAGGATCTGCATATTGGTCCCCATATCTTTTAAGGCCATGCCGCCGGCAAAGGAAGCTATTGAGAAAACCGGTCCGGGTACGGCGCGCACGATACCCATGCCGGTATACAATTTATCTTCTTCAATCTGCACCACATCAACTTCTTCCCCGGGCTTGCGGGCTTTGATTGCTTCGGGGCGCACACTCCATTGTTCGTACATCATCGGCATCAGGACCTGTCCGCCGCCGAAAACCATGCTGCCCATCCGGTAAGTGTTTTCAAAAAGATTGATAGGTTTGCGGTGCGGCCATTGTTCATTCTTGGCCGTTTCGCTGATAATACCTGCGGCAATGAAGATGATACCAAACATCCAGAAATTCCACCATTTGATCTTTTTCGGTTTTTGTTCTACCTGTGGGATACGTTTCAAACTCAGGTTGGTGGCAATACCGCCGGCGATGATCAGTCCGGGGAAGATCCACGGCATCTTAAAGAAAAAGTAGGTGATGGCAGTGCCAACCAGCATAATGATCCAGGTAATCGTGTTCTTCACTCCATGGGGAAAAGCAACGATGGCGGCATAGGCCAGGAACCCGGCGGCCATCGGGGGGATGAACTTGAAAATATCGGTATTGAGGGCCCGCTTATCTATATACTCCAGTAAGAAGGAAAACGAACCCATCATGATTGAAGCAGGCAAGATCCAGATGATCAGGGTGAGTATTGCCAGGGGAACACCGCCTCTTTTATATCCAATCAGTGTAACGGTTTGGGTGGAAGAAGCGCCGGGCAGCAGCTGGCAAAAAGCATTGTATTCCATCAGCTCTTCCTCGGTCACATAGTGGCGGCGCTTCACAAAATTCTTCATCATCATACCCAAATGCGCCTGGGGTCCGCCGAAGGCAGTTAAACTGTAAAAAAATACAGTCCGCAGGAATGGAACATGGCGCAGCAGCATTGAACTTAAATATAGAAAAATTCGCTTAAAGGCCGGAACTGATCCCTGTCAGTCTGTGTCATTTTCAGAAGGCACCTGAACAGGACTCATCATCTTTCCGGGGAAAAGGATAAAATTCACCCCACAGATAAAAACAAACAGCAATACAAACTCGAGCGAACGCAGGAAACCAAACGGGGTAAACTGGTTCCAGGTATAAACAATATTCATGGCGATATTGGCCAGTCCCAGCAGGACACCAACCGTAAACGTAAAATGATTGAGCGGGAAATCGCGGAACACATAATGGCTGATGATGGTGGCCACGGTGTTCGTCAAACTGAATAATGACATTAAAATAAACGATCCCCCGATAATCAGCAGACCCAGTTCCAAATACCAATCCAGCTCATTAAACCAGTGCAGCAGGGGGAATACCGCCAGGTCGCCCAGCCAGAACAATATCGCATCCAGGATAATAAAACAGGAAGCCGCTGAAAAAACATAGATCAGCGAATACAAATTTTCCTTATTGCGTGAGATGGTTCTCATGGTCTTTACAAAACTATTCAATTCCCGCTCCCCCGCCGGATAAATGCAACATTTAAGTATATTGAACCTAAATTCCCCGCAATGAAACAAAGCCTTTTTCTGTTATCATTATTGGTATGTTCTGTCATGCAGGCACAAACCGTAGCCCAGCTCAAAGAAAAAGCAAACCAGGCCGCTGACCGGATTGAGTCCAAAACAATCGCCTGGCGCCGGGATCTCCACGAACATCCTGAACTCGGTAACCGGGAAACCCGCACGGAAGGGATCATTGCGGAACATCTTACCAAACTGGGGCTGGAAGTAAAAACCGGCGTGGCCCATACCGGCGTGGTGGCTATATTAAGAGGTGGCAAACCTGGTCCCTGCGTGGCGCTCCGGGCCGATATGGACGGATTGCCCATCGTGGAGAAGGTAAAGCTGGATTATGCCTCCAAAGTAAAATCAGAATATAACGGCCAGCCCGTGGGTGTGATGCATGCCTGTGGCCACGATACCCACGTTGCGATGCTGATGTCGGTGGCGGAAGTTTTAGCCGGCATGAAGAATGATCTCCATGGCACAGTCAAATTCATTTTCCAGCCCGCCGAGGAAGGCGCGCCTGATGGCGAAGAAGGCGGTGCGCCCCTGATGGTGCAGGAGGGTGTAATGGAAAACCCCAAAGTGGATGTGGTATTCGGACTTCATATTGAATCTAACATTGAAACCGGAAGGATCGAATACAAACCGGGTGCATTTATGGCTTCCTCCGATTGGTTCCACGTGGTTGTAAAAGGAAAAGGGAGTCATGGTTCGCAGCCCTGGCTGGGCATTGACCCGATCCAGGTGGCCGCCCAGATTATTGAAGGTTTCCAGCATATCATCAGTCGCCAGATGGAATTAACCAAAGCACCAGTGGTGATCACGGTTGGTAAAATCAATGGCGGGGTGCGCAGTAATATTATTCCGGAAGAATGTGTGATGGATGGAACCATCCGCACGCTGGACAGTAAAATGCAAAAAGATGTGCACGAGCGCATGAAAATTACAGCCACGAATATTGCGGAAGCCAATGGCGCAACAGCCACAGTTACGATAGATACCAAAACGCTGGTCACCTATAATACGCCCGAGCTGGTTAAACAAATGATCCCTTCATTACAATCAGCTGCCGGTGTAAACAATGTAGCCGAAAGGGAATGGGTAACCGGTGCTGAAGATTTTTCATATTATGGCACGAAAGCTCCTTCGTTCTTTTTTTATCTCGGTGGTATGACCAAAGGCAACGATCCTGCCAAAGCACCGCCGCATCATACCGCGGATTTCCAGGTTGATGAAGCGGGGATGAAAACCGGGGTGAGGGCGTTTTGCCATTTGGTGATTGATTATATGAGTTCTGGAAAATAAAAATTCCAAATTCCAAAAAACAAATTCCAAACGTCTAAGCCGCTACGGGGAATCCCCGAAGTGATCCTTAGATCTACTTTGGGGGAGCAACGAACGCAGCGAAATACAAGTTTTCTCGCTCAGTTCGAGTTTCCTCGCTGTTCGAGTTCCTCGCTGCGTCGCCGTGGTGGGTGTCCTCACCCACCACTTCGAAGTTCTGAAACTTCATTGCTTTTAAATTTTCTGATTAATTTATAATATCTGTTATTTCATGAAATTCCGGTGGGTGAGGACACCCCTGGGGGCTGAGCTTGCAGAAGAATCATTTCGAGCACAGTGGGAACTCCGGCGGGACCCTCCGCGGCCTTGGAGCAACGAACGCAGCGAAATAAAAGTTTTCTCGCTCAGTTCGAGTTACCTCACTGTTCGAGTTTCCTCGCTGCCCGGCGGCCCCCCCCCCCCCACGCGGAACTCGACGCCACACTTAACCCCCCGAATTAATAAAAACTTCCACCAGAAAAGCCAGGGGGCGCCACGGCGGCACGCGCGGCGGGCGCGGGAGCACGACAAGGGCACCGAGGGACCGGGGCGGGGGAACCGGGGAATAGTCGCCGTGGTGGGTGTCCTCACCCACCACTTCGAAGTTTTGAAACTTCATTGCTTTGAAGTTTTCTGTATTGATTTATAATATCTGTTAGTTCATAAAATTCCGGTGGGTGAGGACACCCACCGGGGCTGAAAAGCTATTCTGAGCTTGGCGAAGAGTGGGTCTTCGGTGGTGTCGCCGTACACATTATCCCCTTCAACTCCTCACACATCCTATTCATCCTTCCCCTGTCAATACTATTTATTATCAGCATTAACCCTCCAAAAAAAATCACACTGCCCGCAAATACAGCCAGGGCGCCCATAAGAAGTGAGCCCAGTGTAAACATCATCGCAAAAAACATCAGCATCATAAAAAGGCCCAATGGGAATCTCGCCGTTACACGGATGGTAAAATTGTCTATACGTTCTCCGGTGCCAAGAAAACCGACAGAATGAAACCGCGATAATTGGGTTTGAAAGCGTCTAGACCTGAAGTAAATTTTTCCATTGGAATGGAAGAAGAAAACCCCTTCATCTTTTGAAATAGTCTGGTTTTCTAAAGGAATAAAAACAAAACCATTTTCTGATTTGATTATTCTCCTGTAAAAAAGGATCCCTCTTTTAAATACCCTGGGTTTAAAATAAGAAGTGCCATACTCATCCAGGAATATGATCACCGCGATGATCAGTAATAATGAAAATATGACTACTGGTATCGGGTGCATTATCCATTCTCAATTATTAATTCTCCATTCTCAATTCCTCACAACCCCGCCTGCTTACTAATCTCCAGCATCCTCTCTATCGGCTTCCTCGCCGCAAGCCTCAGTTCCTCATCCATGATGATATCCGGAGTTTCATACTTCATGCAGAGATAAATTTTCTCGAGGGTATTGCGTTTCATATGCGGACAATCATTGCAGGCGCAGTTGTTTTCCGGGGGAGCAGGAATAAATGTTTTGGTGGGAGATGCTTTGATCATCTGGTGCAGGATACCGGTCTCTGTTGCCACGATGTATTCCTGTGATGAATCTGTTTGTGTGTATTTCAACAAGCCGGTGGTGGAGCCGATATAGTCTGCCAGACGCAGGATAGGTTCCTCGCATTCCGGATGCGCAATCACTTTGGCATTGGGGTGGCGGGTTTTCAGTTTGGTAATTTTTTCCAGACTGAAAATTTCATGTACCATGCAGGCGCCGTTCCAGAGGAGCATATCCCGGCCGGTCACTTTGTTGATGTAAGCCCCCAGGTTTTTATCGGGTGCGAAAATGATTTTCTGGTCTTTGGGAAAACTCTCCACGATCACCCTGGCATTGCTGCTGGTTACGATCACATCACTCAGGGCTTTGATGCCGGCGCTGCAGTTGATGTAGCTCACCACCACGTGATCAGGGTGCTGGTCTTTGAATTTTTTGAAAAGGGCAGGCGGGCAGCTGTCGCTCAGTGAACAACCGGCTTTGAGATCCGGGATCACCACTTTTTTGGAAGGATTGAGGATTTTAGCCGTCTCAGCCATGAAGTGCACACCGGCAAAAACGATCATGTCGGCCTGTGTTTTTTCGGCCTGCTGGGCAAGACCCAGACTGTCGCCGATGTAATCCGCCACATCCTGGATATCCGGCTCCTGGTAGTAGTGCGCGAGCAGGATGGCGTTTTTCTCTTTTTTGAGTTTTTCAATCTCCGCAAACAGGTCCAGCGTAGGGTCCAGTTCGATATCGAGAAAACCCTTTTCGTTCACTTGCTTCCGGGCGGCGTCAATGGCTGTGGGGTTCATGTGTCTGATTTTTTGTTTTCGGTAACGAGAGCAATATTCCAACACTGACTGCTCAAAAAAAAATCAAATTTTTGTCCACCCCCCTAAATACAATAATAGTATTAATACAATTTTTATAAAAAAGAGTTTATTATTATTAGGGGTGTGAATTCGTGGATAAATCTGATCTGTAAAATTAGTGTCGGTTCTGATGTCTATATCTGCTGAATAAAGCTGCATAAGTTTCCGTATCCGCAACAAAAAAATGTTTCACGGTCTTGCCAACATTTTCAGTCCCGATGATGCACTTTCATATGCACGTTTCACGCGGGATTATCCACATTTTTTGGGGCTATTCACAGCAGCTGGTGGAGAAAAAATGCTTCGACGGAGCTCAGCCCGGGCTGAGCGTAGCGTTAGCGAAGTCGAAGCCCGGGCCACTAAACCCATTTGTTCTTATGCGCCAGGCTGATGATTTGCGCCTTGCTGTTTACGTGTAGCTTCTGGTATATATTGGCTATGTGTTTTCGGATGGTCAATACGCTGATATCAAGTATAGAGGCGATCCGCTTGGCATCATACCCGTTGATGGTATGTAATAAGATTTCCTTTTCCCTTTCGGTAAGTAACGAATCGAAAAAATTGGTTTCTGTTTTTGTTGATGGATGCAGTTCAGACTTACCAAGCATTTCAAATGCCTTCCGGGCAATGGCGGCACTCATTGGGGCGCCTCCGGTTTCCAATACGTTGGTGATTGCGTTATGTAATACAATCGCGCTTTCATCTTTTAATAAATAACCATGGGCGCCGGCTTTGATGGCTTCAAAAATTTTATCCTCGTCATCAAAAACAGTCAGCACAATAAAGAAGATTTCCGGATATAAAGCCCTTGCAATACTGATGGTTTGCACGCCATCTAATTCCGGCATTTCGAGATCCATAAAAATAACCTGGGGTACTTTATCGGGTGGAAGGCCTTTGAGTTGTTCTAAACAATCGTGTCCGTTTTCGGCTATAAAACACAGGTTCAGGTCTTCAAATTGCCTGATTTTATCAGCAATACTGCTGATGTTTACCGGTTTATCATCCGTTAATCCTATCCTTACGGGGTTGCTCATTTTGTGATCTCCTCATGCAAAGTCAGCCTTTCTTTTAAGTTATTAACTACTCAATTTGTATTATTCGATTCCAGCGACAATAAAGTGCCTTCCAGGGGATTTGAGGTAACCGTTAGTTTCATCCCGATTTCCCGGGCCCGGGCCTTCATATTTCGTAAGCCATTACCGCCATAGGTATCAGTCTGTTGAATCCCCTTTCCATCATCAGAAACATGCAGCATAATCACGTTCTGGCTGCTGATCAGTGTATCAATATTGGCCGCCCCGCTGTGTTTTATAGCATTGTGCAGGGCCTCCTGGATGATCCTGAAAATATTTAAGGCATTTTGGGAGCTGATGCGGATATCATTCGTTATTTCTTCAGTGATATTAAATTGAATGGAAGGATAAGACGGTCTTAGCTTGCTGATATAGTTTTTGATTCGGTCGCTGATGCCAGTTATGGTGATATGTTCCTTATTAAGCACCCAGATGGTATCCCGCAAAGAATTAATGATTTCCTGCGAATGCTGCTGCAGATTGTACAGGGATGCTTTATTTTCTCCCAGCCCGTTATCTGTTATCTTTTCCACATCCGCCCGGATCGCAGACGCATACGCCCCTATGTTATCGTGCAGATCAGCCGCAATACGTTTCCGCTCCTGTTCTTCCGCATCAATAATGGATTGCGCAGCGATTCTTTTTTCCTCCGCCAGGGCAATCTGCATTTTTATACTCTGTTTCCGCTGGTAATTTTTAAAACCAAGCCAGAAAATAACAGCCGCCATCACAACAAATAAAGCAGAGCCAAACAGCCAGTAATTTTTGATAGCCAGTTTTAATTTTTGTTCCGTGATTGTTTTTTCATTTTTCCGGCCTTCGCTTACTGATTGCATGTCGGCTAGCAGTTTGGAAGAATTAATATTATTGAATGAATCTTTCAGGGAAATAATAGATTCCAGCGTTTTACCGTATTCGATCATATCACCGGCAGCCTTGTAGTTTTCTGCGAGGGCATGATAGATCATCAGCATCTGGGACGATAAACCACTTTTTGCAGCAATCGCAATCCCTTCTTTGCAGAGGGCAATCCCCTTTCCGGTCTGGTTATTATTGGCATAAAAACTGGCCAGGTTACTCATGTCGTATACCGTATAAAACGGATCGTTTAATTTTTTCCTGATTTCTACCACTTCATTCAGCGGCGCTTCAGCCAGGTGCTGCTGTTTATTGTCAATAAATATTTTAGCCTGCATGCTGAGGGAGGTTGCCAGGAAAAGAAGGTTGTCATTTTCCCGGGCATCTTTAATGGCAATGTCAATATAGGCCTGTGCCGAATCCGGTTGTTTCAGCGAATTATAAGTGGAGGCGATGTTGCTGTACAGGGCGCCGTAATTTTTATAAAACCTTTTATCCGGAGAGGTGTAAAGCGCTTTATAAAGCCATTGTAAAGCGTCTTTATACTGCTCCATCTCCATTTGCACCCAGCCTATACCGGTTTTAGCCTGTATCTGGATTAAAGTGTCTTTCTGCAATTCAGCGGTTTCCACTACTTCATATAACTGGGTCAGCGCCTGGGCATACCGGTTACCCCGGTCTAAAATTTTTGACCTGGTAAACAGGAGTGTTAAATAGAAGGATTGATGCTCTTTATTTTTTTTATAAACAGGGACGAGCGCATCCACAATGTTTAATGCGCTGTCAATATGGTTTTTCCTGACATAATAGCCAGACCGCAAATAAGCGGCCTGCGCTTCTTTAAACGGATCTTTTGATTTAGCAGCAATCTGTTCTGCCAATACAATAAACGGGAACAGGGTATCGGCGTTTACATTTTGTTCAGCATATTTATAAATGGCATCAAATTTTGCGTCATCGCCCGATGCCAGTTCAATATACCGGTGTAAACTGTCGTTCACCTTCGTTTGGCCGTAGGCAGGCGAACAGGCGGCGAGCCACCCCAAAAACAATATGATATACTTTATCTTCAAAATATAACTGAACGGAATTCTATCCGATAAAAATATTCATTAATTCCCTGCCCGGCAACGATTACAGGGTCTTGCTTCAAATTCAGTAAGTACCGGGGCCGCTTCCTTTAATTGTTTCTGTATTCTATCGTGTTTTTACCCGGTTACCGGGGCGCATACTACAAAGTAAGTATAGATTAAACCTGCTTATATAATCAAATTTGACGGGCATAAAGGTCCGGTTTTACAAGACCCCCTTTTAAACACGAATTGACCACTAACGACAAGCATACTATCAAAATACTGAGAATGAAAAGAAAGCTAACTGGTCTTACAGCGGTTTTTTTGCTGGTTTTCAGCACCTGTTTAACCGCACAGCGGCCAAGGGTTGTGAAGAATATGGCACCGGCGGCCACCAGCCGGGGTAATACCCATCTTACACAAAGACCCAATTCCTGTACAGTTGATACCATTATATTAACCACCCAGGCCCAGATTGATAATTTCGCAACCAATTTCCCCGCCTGCACTACCCCCAATTATTTATTCATAGATGGAACTGGTGCATCGCCTGCCATTACCAACCTGAATGGTTTAAGCACGCTGAGCGAGATTACCCATAAATTAAAAATCAGCCACACCTCTTTAACGAGTATAACAGCATTAAATAACCTGGTACTGATCGGGGATACGCTGGAGCTGGAACACAATCCACTGATCACTGAAATCGGACTCTATAACCTGGATAGTCTGGGCGCTATTGTATTTAAGGACCTGCCGCTATTAACAAATATGGCCGGATTGTGTAATAATATAACGACGATCGGCAGTATTAATATTGACTCAACGGCATTAACCAGCCTGGAGGGGCTGAATCCAATAGTAAATATCAACAACGGCGGGTTTTATGGATTACGGATTGCCCATACGCCCATTTTAAATTTGAGCAGCCTTGAAAACCTAAGCACACTTCAGGGATATTTTATTCTTGAAGATAATCCGGAGCTTACGGACATAGGCATTACTACACTTACACAGGCCTACGGATTTCTTTTTTCCAATCTGCCGAACCTGACCAGCCTGGCGGGCCTGAGCAACCAACTGACTAATACCGGCATCGGCACTTTCTGGATGATCAATACGGGATTAACAAACCTGTCGGGGCTTGACAGCCTGACTTCTGCTGCCAACTTTTATATCATACTCAACCCCGGACTCACGTCTTTACATGGACTTGAAAAGCTTTCAGGCGATATTGGTAGCGGCATTTCGGTTAATTGGAATAATGTATTAACCGATATTTCAGCGTTGGGTAATATCAGCTCCATCAGTGACGCCAATCTGGAAATTTCCAACAACGATTTGCTGGCGAGCCTGGCTGGCGTTGGACACATTACATCCATCGGGCGCGGATTATGGATTAATGATAACAACAGCCTGACAACGCTGGCGGATTTTAATGACACGCTGGTCATTCAAAACACCGACAATTCTGATTCGGTCAGGATTAATAATAACAGCCAGCTTGCACTTTGTTCGTTTACCCCTTTATGTATTTACCTGAATACAGACGGCCGGGCAGAAATCAATAACAATGCACCCGGCTGTTCATCTATTTCAGAAATAGCGGCCTCCTGTGGTATTGTTTGTCTCGCCGGCGCTGAAAAAACCTGGAACGGAGTTGTGAGCAACGACTGGAACGATGCCGACAACTGGACTCCGGCGGGTGTACCCGGGACCTGCACCAAAGTAACAATACCATCTTCGGGGGATGTTCCCAACTACCCGATTGCGACGAGCCCTGTTGTTATTGGCGGGTTAATCATGGAAAACGGTGCTGAATTGGGTATGGATGGCTTTGACCTGGATATTACCAAAACACTGCACCTGCAGGATGCGTTTATTTACTCAGCCCATTCAATTACTGCTACGAGAATTACAGAACCGTATTTGCATGACAGTAATCTTGACGGTCCTTTTTCCTGTATCGACTACAGCGGCCTGTCGGAGTTTTTTCACAATAACTTTTTTGGAAATACCATTTTAAGCGACAGTACCGGACGGCAGGCGCAAAGCGGCATTATCTTCAATTCATTCCACGGGGATTTAACGATTGTCTGTAACAGTGATTACGGCCAGATGTATCTCAGCAACGCCTCGCCAAATTATGATTATGTGGAAGGGCGATCTGACCGTTGACAATAATTCAACGGCAAGCATTTCAGTAGGGCTTGGTGGTGGAAACCCGCTGCAGTTGAACGGCAACTTTATCGTACACTCCAACGCGGGCGGTGTTGATATCAACAACTTAACTTTTACCGGTAACAACCAGGCACATATCACACAAACGGGCACTGTACCCATTACCATAGAAAATTTATGGATGAATAAAAACGGTGGTGGCAGTCTGGTCCTTGACCAAGGATGTAAAAAATCACCAACAGCCTCAACTTTACCTACAACAATAATATTATTTACTCAACACCGGATAAATTGCTGGTTATGGGCGATGGCACCGCAGCGTGGACGGTGAACGGCAGTTTTGTGTCGGGACCGGTAAAGAAGATAGGCGCTGAGGGTTTTATTTTTCCCATTGGCCAGTATGATAACAGCGGCCGCTGGTTTGCGCCATTAACCATTACGCCACCGGCCTGGATTACCGATGAGTTTACAGCACAATATTTCCATCATAACCCCGGGAATGATGGTTATGATACTTCGCTCTATACGCCCGGCTTTGGGGGGCTTTCCGGTAAAGAATACTGGAACCTGACAAGAAATGCCGGAACATCAGCTGTTAATGTTACGCTTAGTTATGACAGCGCGAGAAGCGGCGTCGCTTATTTGTATAATGATATGCAGGTAGCTGGCTGGAATGGAAGTCTGTGGAAGAGCTGGGGCAACGGCGGGTTTACGGGTAATATGGCTTCCGGACAAGTTGTTTCTGATAATCCGCTTACTGCATACGGACCGTTATCGCTTTCGTTTAAGCCGGTGCGCAAACCTGTTATTTCAATCGGAACTGTGGATTCAATTCCGTGTTCAGGATTTTATTTCAAAGTACCGGTAAACCTGGACACCGCGATGATTGCCGGTAATATATTTAAGGTAGAAGTATCTGACAGCCTGGGCGTTTTCAATCCGGCAGTATTTATTGATGTGCTGGGAACAAAAGCAACCATTACATCGGATACCATACTGGCATACATGCCTTTTGTAATGAACTATGGCAGTCATTATAAATTAAGGGTCATCGGCAGCCTGCCGAGGGACACGAGTGTGAACCAGGTTATCGTTATTCCCAGTACAAGTCCGCAACAGACATTTAATATCATCGGACCGTCGCCGGCATGTATTGGAAACGGCATACAGAAATATTATCCCAGTATTCATGAGGCCAATACCGTTTACACCTGGACGCTTTCCGGTGGTGGTACGTTTACGGTAAGCGGGGATACTGCCCTTGTAACCTGGGCGACACCGGGTACATATAATCTTACACTTAAAAGTTCCAACCATTGCGGGAACGGGCCACAGAAAATTCAATCCATCGTTGTAAATCCACCCGCTCCGGTTGCTACGCCGGTAATTAATAATACAGGAAGGTGGTTGTATGGATCACAGGTTCCGTTATCGGCCAATTACCAGTGGTACAGGAACGGAGTGCTGATCGTTGGTGCGGGTAATGCCACTTATTATGCGGCGTTGGCGGGCGACTATACGTTGAAATTTATAAATTCATGTGGCAATGGTCCTGTTTCAAATACCATTTCATTTGCATCGGCTTCTCTTCCCCAAACCATCACCTTCCCGGCGATGGCAGGAAAAACGTATGGCGACGCACCTTTTGTACCTGTAGCTACAGCTTCATCGGGGCTGCCGGTTTCATTTAGTATTATCAGCGGTCCGGCCACGATCAATGCACAGACAAATACATTAACAATAACCGGAACCGGACTGGTAACCGTAAATGCGTTCCAGCCGGGAGATCATATTTATGATACCGCAGCATTTGTAACACGGAGTTTTACCGTCAGCAAAGCAGCACAGGTAATTTCTTTTGCAACGATTGCAGACCAGAATTTTACCAATACGTCAACCACTTTGTCGGCAATAACCACTTCCGGCTTACCCGTCACTTTCACCATCGTTTCCGGACCCGCGTCAATAGCAGGAAGCCAATTAACATTCACCGGCCTGGGTACTGTTGTTGTAAGGGCTTCGCAAACGGGTGATACGAATTATCTGGCGGCAACGCCGGTTGACCGGAGTTTTTGTATTTATGTTTCAAGCCTGAACCCGATCGGTGGGTTTTCCAATTTATGTCCCGCAACCGCGGCGTACTCCGTGAATAATATTCCCAACGCAACATATTTCTGGCGCATTGCCGGAGGCGCAACGCTGCCGTCAGTAACAAATACGGTAAATATTAACTGGACAACACCTGGAACATATTCATTGCTCGTATCTGCGAGCGGTCCCTGTGGCCCGGCCAGCAGTACGGACACGTTAGCGGTAACTGTAATCAACAGCGTGTTGCCCGATTCGGTGCAGAGTATGTATCCGGCTGATGGAGCGGTGAACCAGCAATTGCCACTTACACTGTCATGGGTTCCGGCCGTGCCCAATGCGTTTTATACTTTCGATGTATATATATGGCGCTCCGACCTGCCACAACCTGCGGTTCCGTATGCTGCCGGTTTAACAGCGGTGAATTATACCATTCCATTAAACAGCGGCCTGGCGTTTAATCAAACTTATAAATGGATGGTGGTTTCCCATAACGGTTCATGTATAAACATTAACACCGGGCCCATTCAGCAGTTCAGCCTGATTCCGTTGCCCGATCTCGTTGTGCAGAATGTTTTAGCACCAACAACGGCATTTTCCGGTCAGACTATTTCTATTAACTGGACAGTTCGCAATCCGGGTCCGGGTAAAACCAATACCAGCCAGCATTGGACGGATGGTGTGTTCCTGACCTTTGACTCGCTTCCCAATTTCCAGTTATCACCACAAACAGATCCCGCCGCATGGGGGCAGTTAGATTATCCATCGAGACCGCTTTTAATAGCTACCAAACCCAATGTAAGCGCACTGGACAGCGGACAGCAATATTCCAATTCTGTCAATTTTACATTGCCCGTAAGTTATAGCCTGCCGTTGTATGCGTATGTAATTACCAACTATCCGTCAAACGCGAATGCACCATTCCAGGTAACCAAAGCGAACGATACGGCCAGGGCACCACAGCCTATTGCAGTAACGCTTTCACCGACGCCGGACTTAAGGGTTGATACGGTTTTCACTCCCGGCACTACATTCTCGGGCAGTACCATCAGCCTTACGTATAAAGTTAAAAACTACGGCGTGCTTACACCCGCAGCGAGTGTGTGGACGGATAAAATTTATATTTCATCAAGCCCTTTATTTAATATCAACGCTGCATTACTGTTAAAAACACCGAAAGCAAACGGGTCGTATTACAGCCATGCCGTTGATGCCGTTGTGCATAATGGCGGCCAGTTACTGGCAGACAGCGTGTACACCAGGAGCCTGCAGGTTGTTGTGCCCAATTTTATTTTTGGCACTTACTTTATTTATGTTTTAACCAATGCAGGCGATACACTTTATGAAGGGGCTTTAAACAATAATAATATTAACCGGAGCCAGCTGCAGGTATTCCTTACGCCGACACCACATCTTACGGTCAGTTCATTGACTGCACCCGGATCTACAGCAAGTACCACGCAGCCCTTTGGCGTAAACTGGAATATCAACAACACGGGATTTAATGACAATGTAGAAAAGAACAAAGGGCATTACTTCAGGGCTAATGGCACCTGCACCATTCCGGGCGCTGGGATATCCGGTGTTTTAGTTACCGATAGTATTGGTTTTGGTTCCAGCTATTGGGTTGACCGGGTTTATTTAAGTACAGATGCGGGCGGACTGGATGTGTCGAATGCAGTTTTGGTGAATGAAACAGCCCAGGGACAGGCGGGTACCGGATTTGGTGTTCCCGACACGCTGGTTGATTTAGGATGCCAGCCTTTGGGAACAGATCCTGCACAACTTAATTTTAATACGAATAATGTAATCAAACTCAGCTCCAATCATCCCAAGTCGGCCAGTTTTAATATTCCATCCGGTTTGCCGGCGGGTAATTATTACATCTATGTGCTGACGAATGCCTCCAGGACGGTGTACGAATATCCCGGCACACCAGAAACAAGAAGGAGTGCTTTACCCATTGCCATACAGCGGCCAGATGCTACTGTGTCTGCTTTAACCGTTCCACCAACGGCCGTTGGCGGGCAATCCCTGGCAATCAATTACAGTATATTAAACAATGGTCCGGGTACTGTTTTCAATCATATCCGCAGGGATAAAATTTATGTAAGCACATCACCGGTATTTAACGGAAGTGCACAGTTGATAGACTCTGTGGTATATACCGAGGATTTACCGGTGGGTACTGCCATACCGCATACCCGGAATTATACATTCCCGGTATCTGTTTCAGGCACCCGGTATTTTTATGTGTATACGAATTACGACAGTGCATTCCGGGAAACCAACGCTGCGAATAATATCAGCGCGGCCGCATCGATCAATGTTACGGCAGCTGCTGCTAACGACCTGGTTGTTTCAAACATCCAATTGGCAGATACTGTTTTCTCCGTTTATCCCATGTATGTAAAATACACGGTTGTGAATAATGGCAGCGGCAGTACATCTGGTGCGTGGACAGACAGTGTGTTTATCAGTTGTGCGCCGGTGTTTAACCGGACGACCAGTTATTATATTGCCAAAAGAAGCCATAGCGGCATTGTGGCGGGTGGAAGCGGTTATGTTGATTCTTTTAATGTGAGCTATCCTTTTGCCTATGAAATCAACAGTTGTTTTCCCAAGGCCAATATCAATACAGCTTATTTCTATATTAAGACAAATGCTGACAGCCTGGTGTATGAAGGCGGCAGTGCGAGTAATAACATAACAGGATCCGGCAGTCGCGTGTTGATCAACCCTTCTGTTGATCTGGTTGTAACGGCTGTGACAGGTCCGGATACGGCCACGGTTGCCAGGCCTTACCCGGTTAGCTGGACTGTAAAAAACAACGGGTATAATCCCGGATTGGGGAATTACAATGTTTGGTATGATGCTATTTATTTTTCACCGGATTCTGTATTTAACAACAACGCCGTTATTGCGTCGGGCTTTTTGGAAAACTCACCGGTGAATACGGGCCTTGTTTACAGCGATGCCAAAAATGCGATACCACCCAATTTGCCAACAGGCGATTATTATGTATTTGCGAGAGCCAATTTCAATCCCCCATACGGTATCGCACATGAAGTGGTATTGTCTAATAATGATAATGCCATCCGCAATGGTGCGGGTGCTGCCAAAAAAATACACCTGGTACAACCGCTGCTGCCCGACTTGACGGATAGTATACTGACAGCGCCTGCAATAGCAGCCGTAGGCCAGCCCATCACGATCATCCACCGGGTTAGCAATAACGGTGCGGGAATTACATATCCTTCCAACTGGAGTATGGATTGCTGGCTTTCCCCGGATTTCATTCCCGGAAATGCAGGTGATATAGTATTGTCAGGTAAAAACCATGTGGGTGCTTTATTACCCGGTCAATCATACCTGGACACTATTACCGTTACGTTCCCGCTCAACCAGGCACCCGGGAATTATATTGTAATCAGCCGCGTAAACAGTACGGGTAATCTTATTGAAAGCAACGGGACAAATAACCTTGCATTTTCATACCTGACGATTTACAGTCCGGCCCCTTCGGATTTAATTGTTGAATCAGTTTTAAAACCAGACACGGTATTCCTGGGTTATACCCTGGATTCCGCGAAATGGGTGATCCGGAATATCTCTGCCAATACTGCCAGTGGTGTGTCTGCGGATGGTGTTTACTTATCAGCCAGTGGCATTTTAGATTCTACCGCCGTGCTGGTGGGGATTAAAAACAAAACAATCAATATGGCGCCGCTTGGCAGGGATACGATCAGCCTGCAGCCGTTGATTACCAATGTAACGGAAGGCGACTACCGGGTTATCGTAAAAACCGACCTGTTGAATAATATCGTAGAGAGCAATAAGAATAATAATACAGGCATCGCTTCGGCGCTTTTGTATGTACGGGTGAAGGAGTTGCCATTGAATGTGCTTACACCAAATACACTGCAGGCAACCAGCCGGTTTTATAAACTGGTTATACCAGATTCGCTCAACGGCGCCACGATCCGGGTGGTATTGAAATCCACCGATTCGCTCACGATGAAAAACCAGTTATACATTGGCAAAGGGTACATACCATCTGCCGCCAATTTTGATTATGCATACAATACACCCAATTACGGCAACCAGGATATTGTGATGAGCAATGTTACGGCAGGCGTTTATTATATCACGGTCAAATGTGTTTCCATAAATCCGGTTTTACAGAATATTACCCTCGAAGCCACCAGGCTGCCGTTTGCTATTCTTACGGTGCAGTCTGCATCAGGTGGCAATACGGGTAATGTTACAGTAAGAATGAACGGGTCTTTGTTTGTGAATAATATGACGGCAACATTAAGCAAGCCGGGCACCACGATCCAGTCGGCTGCGGTGTATTTCATCAATAGTACAACGGTATTTGTAACCTTCAATTTACAGGGAAAACCATTGGGTGTGTATGATGTATCACTTACCAGGCCCGATACCACCACAGCCACCCTGCACAATGGGTTCTCTGTGGTTACAGCCAATAATGGCGGATTGATTACAGGCGGTGGCGTGAATACCGGCTCCGGAAACGGAAACGCACCGGGTTGTGACCCGGGTGCTGCCAGTGGATTAAACTCACAGCTGGTTACAGAAATTGTTGCACCGGATAAAGTACTGGTAGGATGGCCGTTTGTTATCCAGATCAATTACAGTAACCCCACCAATGTGGATATACCGGCACAGGCAAGAACGTTGTACAGTGATCATGATGTACTCATGTCAATTACACCGGCCGGCGTTGCATCGGGTACCACGTCATTATACCTGGAACTGACAGAGCAGAACGGTCCCCCGGGGATTATTCGTGCCGGCGGCTCCGGATCAATCATCGTTTATTCAAAGATGCAGGCATCTCTTCCAAGAAATACGCTTGTCCTGTTTAACCTGAAATAAAAGTATCAGACTTTAAAAGCATCACACATGGCTTACTTCATTCATAGATACAGCAAGTTTTCCGGTCGGTATGTGAAAATAATACTGATTTCACTGTTGGTATTATCTGCAGTGAAAGCAGGTGCCCAGAATATTAACAAACCCAACAAGCAGGGACCCATGGGCACCGAGGTGAATACCTACTCCGGCAATTTATTCATATCCCGGAATGATATTTATATACCTGCGAGAGGTTTTGATATCAACATCACGTTTCATTATAACAGTTTCAACTTTGACGTGGATGCCGGTTATGGAAAGGGCTGGAGTTTTAACTATGCGATCCGGTATAAGAATGATACCGCTTCCGGGAAAAAAATTATCTGGGGCGACGGAAGGGTGGATCGCTATACTTCACTGGGCGGTGGCGGATTTAAATCTCCCAAAGGTTATTTTACCACGTTTACACAATACCAGCCGGATAAATACCTGTTAACACAATCAGATGGCGCCAAGCTTTATTTTGATAACAACGTGCACCAGCGGATTACCAAACTGGAAGAGCCCAATGGTAACCAGGTCGTTTTTAATTATACTGACACCCTGTTAACCTCTCTGGTGAATGCGGCCGGACAAACCATTTCATTTACCTACAATACCAACGGAAGACTGGCTTCGGTAATTGATGCCGTAGCCGCTCCCACGCGTACCTTTTTATATACATACGATTTCAGCGGATACCTCACCCAGGTGGCCGATCCGCTGGGCTATACCAACAAATACGCGTATCTGGTGAACGGGCCGATGAAAAGCATGACGGATAAAAATAACAACGTCATCGATATCATCTACTTTAATGATTTTACCATCAGCGAAATCATCGGCTGTAATAAACGGGTGAGTTTTTCTTATGACACAGCTACCCACACATCTCTCGCCACCGATCATTTGTCTACCGGCAGTAACCAGGTAACCAAATATTCTTTTAAAAATTTGAAGACCAGGTCTGGCTGACTGCGATATCGGGCAATTGCTGTGGTTTCAATATGAGTTTTGAATTTGATAATAACGGCAATAAAACCAAAGAGACGGATGCAAACGGACAGGTTTATACATTTACCTACGACAGCCGGGGGAATATGCTTACCCAGACAGACCCGGCCGGCCAGGTGATTACCTATACTTATTCGCCCGACTTTAACCGGGTTACCAGCTATACCGATGCGAAGGGGAATGTGTATTCCATGATTTACGATACCCGGGGAAACCTTACGCAATTAACAGAACCCGGTAACAGCATTTACACGGCGGCCTATGCAGCCAACGGGGATATTACCGGCAGCACGGATGCGAACGGGAATGTGTATTCCTATACGTATGATGCGTATGGCAATCCGGCAACCGTTACCGGTCCGAATGGTTACCACGCGGTGTTAACCTCCGATGCCCGGGGGGAATTTGGTATCCTATACCGATGCCGGAACAATACACACACCGCGCAGTTTGATATATTGAGCAGGCTGAAAAAAATAACGGATCCGTTCAGCCATAACCTGCAGCTGAATTATGACGGCGAAGGGAATATTATTTCGTTTGCCAATAAAAATAATGAAACCAGTGTTTTAAATTATGATGCGTCCAACCGGATGGTCAAATTCAGGAACGCAAAAGGATACCAGACCGAATTAACTTATGACGGCATGAATAACCTGGTTACGGGAAAAAATGCATTGGGTAATAGTGTCAGCCTGACTTATGATAACCGGAACAGGTTAACCTCCATTAAAGATCCGCTGGGCCATAATACCACTGTCGGTTATGACGCCAATGGAAACATAACGGCCAGTAACATGCCGAACGGGGAACAGTTTACTTATACTTACGATGCCGTGAACCGCATAACAGGTATCCAGGATGCAAACGGTTCAATTGGCTCGTATGTGTATGATAAAAACAACAACATTACCAGTTTCACCAACAGTGCCGGATCGGTGATTGCCGTGTTATATGACAATCATAACCGGATTAGTAAAATGACTGACGCGCTGGGGAATGCTGTACAATTAAGTTATGACCAGAATAACCACGTCCTTTCGGCCACCGACCGGAACGGGGCTTCGGTTCATTATACGTATGACAGTTTAAACCGGGTGAAGACCTTCACAGATAAAAATGGTTTCCTGGTAACGTTTGGTTATGATGCACAGGGAAACGTGACACAGTTGCAGGACCAGAACAACCACATCACTACTTATGCTTATGACAGCCTGAACCGGGTAAAAACGGTAACCTACCCCGGCGGTAGTTTTAAACAATATACATACGACAACAAGAGAAATGTTACCTCCGTACGGTTAACAGACGGCACGGTAAAATATTTCCAGTATGATTCACTCGGAAGGTTAACCAGCCGGACGTTACCCGATGGCCAGGTTTTTACTTTTGGGTATGATGCGCTCGGAAGGATTACATCCGCCGGCAATAACAGCGGCACGGTGCAGATTACTTATGATGCCATCAACCGGATTACATCAGAAACCTTTGACGGCAGGACAACGCGGTATAGTTACAATATTGCGGGGCGCAGTCAAACAACACTCTACCCCGACAGCACGGTGATTACCCGGAATTATGATACCCGTAACCGGCTTACAGGTATTTCGGTAAATAACAGCAGCATTGTCAGCTATCAATATAATAATACCAACCAGGTTGTTTCAAAAAGTTTTGGCAATGGTGTGAATACTGATTTGCAGTATGATTTTGCCAGCCGGTTAAGCAGCATATCCACCAATGGAGGAAACATCCAGCAGTCGGCATTTACATATAATAATGAAAGAAATAAAACAACAATCAGCCGTTTTAATAACCAGGCTTTGTCTGAACAGTTTGGCTACGACAATGGCCAGCGGCTTACTAATTATAAAAGAGGCATTATTGGCGGCACCCCGGTCATTGAAAACACATACAGCTATGATGCATTGGGAAACCGGACTTCTGCCAGCCTGAATGGCGTGAACACCACCTATACCACCAACAGCCTGAACCAGCTTACCAACAGCAACAACGGCGCAACGAATATCAATTTCACGTATGATAATAACGGGAATGTGACGTATGATGGCCGTTTTTTCAAAACCTATGATGCTGATGGCAGGTTGTTGAAAGACTCCTCTTCCCCCGTGAATGTATTAACCTATCAATATGATGCATTGGGTAGAAGGGTGCTGAAAAACCTGAACGGCACCCTGTTGAAATATACTTTCAGCGGCCTCCAGCAGATCGAAGAACGCAATGGTACCAACAATACCCTGAACGACCGGATGGTGTATGACCGGTTCCTGACGCCGGTACTGATCCAGAAAAACAACAACAGTTATTATTATCACCTGAATGAAATGAATTCAGTGGAAGCGATGACCAACAGCACCGGTAACCTGGTGGAAAGTTACCGGTATGATATATATGGCAAGCCGGCCATTTATAATGGTTCGGGTGTTTTGATCGGGTCTTCACAAACCGGAAACCGGTTTGCTTTACCGGGCAGGAATACGACAGTGCCAACGGGAATTATAAATTTTATCTCCGCGATTATAATCCCGAAACCGGTTTGTTTAACCAGCGTGATTTGATAGGATACAAAGATGGTTTTGGGATGTACCAGTATGTGCACGATAATCCGGCAAACGGGATTGATATGTTTGGTTTAAAAGACTGCCCGCCGGAAGCCACAGGGCCGTTCCCCAAGGATGGCGGCGGATGGTCAGTATATACGATTAATACATCGAGCAGCGTTTCTGCTATAACATCTGTTACGAGTTCTTCTAAATTTTTCATGAATGCACCAGGGTTAAACATCCTGTATACACCTGTTGCTGCGGTAAGTACCTATAATACGGGCAGTGAATTAAGCCAAAACTGGGATTCCAAAACGTACGGACAAAAAATGGATGGTATAATGAGTGTAGGCAGCGGAACACTCTCCACGGCAACCGGTGGATTAACCAGCTCGGTGGTTGTTGGTGGTACAGCCGCTGAAATGGTATTCGGCGGGGCTTCGTTTTCAGGTGCGCTCACTTCGGCACTTGGTACGGCCGGCGAATTATTTGCGGGAACTGCTGCCGCCGGCGCTGTAGTAGCAGCGGGTGGCGGGTTGGCTATTTACGGAATAGTAAATGAAGTAAGCAAGGGCGTTTCGGGCCAAAGCTTATCAGAATTAGGGGATCAGGGAGAAGGATTCTTCGCCGATGGCGTAAAATGGATTTACAATGATGCCAGTCCGTATGATGTATTCGGGAATCAAATGCGCGAAAGAAGTTCAAACAATATGACGTGGGTAACCACCCAGAAATACCTGAACGCAAAAAATAAAGTTGAAAAAAAGGGATCACACGGCGGTGGAAGTCCCTGGATTAAAATCGATCTCAATTGCCCGCAAAACGGAAAGCCTGGTGGATCACAAGACCCCAACACGCATGGTCCGGGTTCCGGCAATACAAAACCAGTACTGGCGGTTGGTCCCAAAGACCCCAACGAAATTATCGGACCAGATGGACAACCCAACAAACATTGGGTAAGCATCAAAGACCGCCTGCCATACACCATATTATATGAGAATGATAAAACAGCGAGCGCCCCGGCTAAGTTCGTCAGGGTTACGTCTCCCGTAGAACCGAAGCAGGATGCGGCCACGTTCCAGCTGGGCAATTTCGGGTTCAATAACCAGATTTTTGCGGTGCCAGGCAATACCGCTTCTTATTATCAAAGATTGGATTGCCGGGATTCACTCGGTTTGTATGTAGATATTACGGCAGGATATGATCAGATTAATAACCAGGCCTTCTGGGAATTTCAGTCCATTGACCCGGTAACCCTGGTGCCGCCTGCAGATCCGTTAAAAGGATTCTTATTGTTGCAGGACAGCTCCGGGATGAATAACGGGCATGGATATGTAAGCTTCAGCATCAAACCTGTGCAGTCTGCTGTTACGCTGGATACCATTGGTGCAAGGGCGGAGATTGTATTTGACAGCAATGAAACCATACCGACTAACATCGCCACTAATACCATTGATGCATTCGCGCCCACGAGCCACATGAATGCATTGCCGGGCAACAGTTTCAACCCCGTATCATTAAGCTGGGGCGGAACAGATGATGCAGGTGGGTGCGGACTTAAATATTATACGCTCTATGTTTCTGCCGATGGTGTGAATTACAATATTATCCGGACAGGTATGACCAGGACGGATACCACATTCATTGGCACCATCAATACAACGTATCATTTCTTTGTGCTGGCTACTGATAGTGTAGGCAACACTGAAGTGCTCAGGCTTGGAGAAATTAAATCAACGTATATCGGAAACAGCACGTTGCCGGTTACCTGGTTGTACTTCAAGGGCATTACCATTGCAAAGGATAATATATTAGACTGGGCCACGGCGAATGAGCAAAACAACAGGCAGTTTGAGGTGGAGCGTTCATTAAACGGCAGTACATTCAGCCGCATCGGGATTGTACATTCTTTGGGCAATAACAGCCAGACAAACACCTATCAGTACAAAGATTTAAATATTGACAGGCTCAACAGTCCTGTGATGTATTATCGTCTCAAACAACTGGATGTAAGCGGATCTTCCCGGTATTCAAACATTGTGAGGCTGAATTATAACCAGAAAGAAGTACAGCCTTCTATTATTTATCCCAATCCGACACAAGGATTTATAACCATTACCATTGGTGATAAAGCATTGCTGGGAACACTTGCTTCGCTGTATGATGAGAGCGGCAAACAGCTGGAAATAATCCGTATTTCCGCAAACAGCCAAACGATCAACATGGGTAAATATGTGAATGGCATTTATTTTATCAGATTGGCTAATAAGGAAGTGATGAAGGTGGTGAAGAACTAATGACCGGAAAATATACAGGAGCGATGGCCGGTTGACCATTCAGGGAATCGTTATGCCGGCGGATTACATGAAATGTATTACTTTGTAAGTGGTAAGCCGCTGGTATGTACCAGCGGCTTTATCCCTGCAAAAAAATGAAAAGAATACTTGTCGCCCTGGTGTTTGGTTTTGTTGCCTTATCTGTAAACGCCCAGGGCATTGATACGGTTAAGACAAACAACAAAAGCGCAGACCAATATCTATATAAAGCCAACAAGCTGTATTACGAAAAGAATTATGATAGTCTCGGCCACCTTGTTTTTGAGGGGCTCAGGTTTAATAAATGTTTCCTCGGTACTATTAAATATTACTGGTCAGAAGGACAGTTAAAAGAAATCCGCAGATACCTTATTGATACTCCCGTAGCCGCTGATATCAAACGCTGGCCCTGGTTGAAAAACTACCGGGTTTGGGATGCCAACCGAAAAGTATTCCACTATCCCGAAAACTGGATAGAAGCCGACCTCCCGGATGATAAAAGCCCATACTTTAGAGAACTTGAAAAGCAGTTACGGTGTAATGTGCCTGATGGGGTGTGGGAGGTGTATGATAAGAAGGGAAAACGTGTTTCTTCAATTCGATTTGAAAGGGGGCTTCGGAGAGGCTGAGCTCCGTCGAAGCCCGCTCAGCCCAGGCTTCGACTACGCTAAGCCTTGCCCAACTTCGGCGGGGCTCAGTCGGACAAGGCTTAGCCTGGGCAACGCCGAGGTCAGGACTGAGCCCAACGCTAGCGAAGCCGAAGTCAGGGCTGAGCGTAGCGCTAGCGAAGCCGAAGCCCAGCCTAAATACACTAATTTTACCTCCTCAAATAAAGCTATATGAAAGCCATCAAACTCTCTCTCCTTGTATTTTTTATTACGATTGTAAGTGCTGCCCGTGCCGATGAAGGGATGTGGCTGCCCCTGCTGCTTGATAAACTGAATGAAAAGCAGATGAAGAGCCTGGGGATGAAAATCAGCGCGAAGGATATATATAATATTAACGCCGGAAGCCTGAAAGATGCGATTGTGAGTTTTGGCGGGTTTTGTACCGGTGAAGTGATTTCTGACCAGGGTCTTGTGCTGACCAATCACCACTGCGGATTTGATGCCATACAGAACCATTCGTCTATTGAACATAATTATATAAGAGATGGGTTCTGGTCGGCGAATGCGAATGAAGAATTGCAGAACCCCGGACTGTTTGTGACATTTATTGTGAGAATTGAAGATGTATCCAAACAGGTGTTGGCTGGTGTAACGCCGGGTATGAGTGAATCACAAAGGCAATCGCAGATTGATAAGAATATTGCGGAGATGCGGAAAAACGCGAAGAAAGAAAATTACCAGGATAGTTTTATCCGTGGTTTCTTCGAGGGGAATCAGTATTACCTGTTTGTTACGGAGACGTATAAAGATATCCGGCTGGTGGGTGCGCCGCCTTCTGCCATTGGTAATTTCGGAAAGGATACGGATAACTGGGTGTGGCCACGCCATACCGGTGATTTTTCCATGTTCCGTATTTATGCAGGGAAAGACAATAAACCGGCTGATTATTCTCCCGATAACGTGCCGTATAAACCCAAAAAATCATTATCCATTTCACTGGATGGAACGAAAGAAGGGGACTTTACCATGGTGTTTGGTTTCCCCGGTCGTACGACGGAGTATTTACATTCTGCAGCGGTTGACCAGATTATGACCGTAAATGATCCTGCAAAAATTGCCATCCGCGAAAAAGCGCTGGGGATTATTGATGGATTTATGCGTAAAGATGAGCAGATAAAAATCCAATATGCGGCCAAGTATGCCAGCATACAGAATGCGTATAAGAAATGGCAGGGTGAAGTGCTGGGACTGAACATCAGCAAAGGTGTTGACCGGAAAAAAGCATACGAAGTGGAATTCCAGAAAAGAGTGAATGCCAATCCCGCCTGGAAAGATGCGTATGGATCACTGCTTGATAAATTACAGGAAGCGTATACGGAGATCAGGGTTTATGGTTATCACCGTGATTATTATCTTGAAACCACCAGCCGCACGGAAATATTTACCATAGCGGGATGGTTTAATACGCTGCGGAATACATTTGAAAAAGATGGTGAGAAAGCTTTTCAGCAAAGACTGGTGCAGGCAAAAAATGCATTGAATGGTTTGCTGGAGGAATACAATGCGTCGGTTGACCGCAAATTGTTTGAAGCGCTGATGGAAATGTATCTCAAAGACCAGGAGCCCGGTTACCAGTCGCCCGTATTAAAAGATATGTTGTCAAAAGCCGGCGGCGATTATGCAAAAATGACGAGCAACCTGTATGACGGAACGGATCTTGATGATGCGGACAAGGTAAAGACCCTGCTTGGAAAAACGCCCCAGGAAATTGCGGAGTTTGCCAAAAATGATCCGGCGGTGGCCTGGTACCGTGATATGGTGAGCACGTATTCAGATAAGGTGACTAAAAACCTGAATGAGATCCAGGCGAGGATCAACCAGCTGCAGCGCACGTATATGCAGGCGCAGATGGATGTGTTTAAGGAAAAGACTTTTTTCCCGGATGCGAACAGCACCCTGCGTGTGACGTATGGCAATGTAAAAGGATACAGCGCCCGCGATGCGGTTAAGTACGATTACTACACCTGGCTTGACGGCGTTATGGAAAAATACAAACCCGGCGATTATGAATTTGATGTGCCGGCGCGCTTGCAGGAATTGTATAAGAAAAAAGATTATGGTCCCTACGGTGTAAAAGGCAAGATGCCGGTTTGTTTCATTGCCAGCAACCACACCACGGGTGGTAACTCAGGCAGTCCCGCCCTGGATGGCTGGGGTAACCTGATAGGCCTGAACTTTGACCGCGTTTGGGAGGGCACGATGAGTGATATTAATTATGATCCCAGCATTTGCCGCAACATTATGGTGGATATCCGGTATGTGTTGTTTATCGTGGATAAATATGCCGGTGCGACGAGGTTGATTAAGGAGATGAAACTTGTACATCCTAAGGCCGCGAAGTGATATAAGGGCCCCGAAGCAGATCTCGGGGCTGACGGAGAACCCTAAAATAGAATAAGCTTAACGCCCCAAGATCGCTTCGGGGTCAAACACCCGATAGGAATTCCTATCGGGGTTTTTGTTTTAGGGATACTGTGTAAAGGCCCAAGCTTTTCAGTTTTTTTCTTACTTCAAACCGTTTTAATCTCCTTTTCCCGATTGCACCCTGATCTAATTTTGAGTTGGCTATTTTAAGGTCAGTGTAATGGAAAAAGTAATTGTGAAGCCGTTGAAACACCGGGGACGTTCGTGTGCCGGATTATTTTTTACTAATCATGCGGCGTTGAATCGTTCGTTTCAGCAGGTAGCGGGAGCGAAATGGAGTAACACGTTTCGTTGTTATTGGGTGGCGTGCGCGCGGGGGTTATTTACCTTATTAAAAGAGGCTGTGAGGAATTACGGTGTACTGGAGGTGGAGGGAGGTGAAGCCTGGCTGGAGGGTGTTGAGGAGATAAAAATATTACCGGCGCCGTTAAAGTCGTTTATTCCAAAGAAGAAAGAGAAGCCGCAGCCAATAAAAAAGCCGATATCGGCGCAAAACCAGTCTGCCTTGGATAAGCTGGAGCAGCGGTTGATTTTGCAAGCGTATAGTGACAGCACGATGCGAACGTATAAGAATGAAATGCGTCAGTACCTGATGTATCTGGGAGAAAAGGATGTGAGCCGGATGACTACGGATGATTTGCGGGAGTACCTGGTTTATTGCAGGGATGAGTTAAAGCTGAGTGAGAATACTTTGCATAGCCGTATTAATGCGCTCAAATATTATTTTGAAAACCTGGCGGGCTGGGATCGGTTTGTGTGGGATATACCGCGGCCTAAAAAAGAATCGCAGTTGCCCAAGGTATTAAATGAAAGGGAGCTGGAGCGGTTGTTTAATGCTTTACCAAACTCCAAGCACAAGGCCATTTTGTTTACTGCTTACAGTGCGGGTTTAAGGGTGAGTGAGGTGGCAAAGATAAAAATTGCGCATATAGATAGTCACCGTGGTCAAATCCTGATCAAGGGAGCGAAGGGGAAGAAAGACAGGTATGTGCCGGCGAGTCCGCTGTTGCTTGATATTTTACGGAATTATTATTTGAAGTGCGACCCGAAGCCAAAGGAGTACTTATTTGAATCGGAGCAAACGGGTACCCTTTTAAGTGTGCGTACGATACAGGAAGTGTTTTCAAAGGCGAAGCGGAGGGCGGGTATTAAAAAGGAGGTGGGCATACATAGTTTGCGGCACAGTTTTGCAACCCATTTGCTTGATAAAGGAACCGATATCCGTTATATCAAGGATATATTGGGTCATTTTGATATTAAGACAACGGAGCGGTACCTGCATGTAAGTAATGCGAAGCTGGTGAATATTGTGAGTCCGTTTGATGATTTATGGAAGAAGGGGAATATAGAATGGTAGGTGATGCGGGGGATTAATAAAACGATATTGGTTGGGAATGCGGGGAAGGATCCCGAGTATAAGGAACTGGCGGATGGAACGCCGGTGGTGAAGCTTTCCCTGGCCACGACAGAAGTTTACCGGCTGAAAGACAACCGGGTGCAGGCGGATACGCAATGGCATACGGTGATTGCCTGGAGGGGTTTAGCGGGTTTGATTAACCGGTATGTAAAGAAGGGGAGTTTGTTATATGTGGAGGGAAGGATCAGGTACAGGAAATATGAAGACCGGGAGAAGCAGACGAGGGTAGTTTGCGAGATCATTGCCAGTGAGGTGGTTATGCTGGATAAAAAAGCCGTTGAGACGCGGCCCGGGGAGCCGATCAGCGGGGACGAGGATCCGTTTGGCTGAGGTAGTTATTCAAATAGAAATAAAAATATCCATCAGCATGATATTTAAATATCCATCACCTATTTCTGTGGTTTTTAACAGCATAATTTTTTCAGGGATGCGTGTAATTTCATAAATTGTTTGACATTGACAGGAACAATTCAGGTAAATTATTTGAATGGTAACAGAAGGCATTTCGACTTATACATTAAGTAGAAACGTTGACAGATTTGATGTTTCTGGCAAGGAAACAGAGACTTGCAAAATCAATTTTAAACAATATACCGTCAGGAGGAGTACTATCGCACAATTACTAGTAAAGTAAGTTCTAACGCAGGGAAAAAGAATATCAATACTGTTACCAAAGGCTTCTTTGACGAGAATGGATATAAGACGGGAGATTGGAATATCCAAAGCATAAAATAATTTTCCGACGAAGAGATAAAAAAAATACAAAAGGGCTATTGCTATTGGTATATCTCACGGATTAGCTCGACAGGTGAAATAAACAAAAGATTTGATAGCACAGAGTTTGCAAATAGTTACGCTAAATCTGTTGACGAAATATTTCAGAAAGACAATTACAATTATGCGTTAGGCTTTCCACAAGGAAGTGAAATAAGTGGAAGTTTTGACTTCATTGGTGATAATGGAGTAAACCCAATTAGCGACAACACTGGCGACCGATATACAATAGAAGATAGTGAAGGAATGCCTCTTCCTTCATTTATAGGCAATATTGGTTGGTATGCTTTCCTAAATGGAAAATATGATAAATGTATCGAACTAAGCAACAAAGCTCTTTCTGCTGACAGCACATTGCTATTTGCAAAACTCAATATTGCTTTAACAAAACTCAAACTCAAAAATTCTGACTACTATAACGCTTACTTATCTGCAGTATCATGTTGCAATAATATCGAAGGAAGAGAAACATTAGAAGCAGGCATCAAAGACATAAACGATTTAACAGAA
>JADKJV010000008.1 GCA_016720825.1 Chitinophagaceae bacterium
TGAGTTCGATCACTACATTATTCGAGGCGCAGGCATCAATGATTTTGCGGTGATCAACGGGATAGCCATTGCGGCTGAGCAGGAGACGTCCGGTCATGTGACCGAGAATGGCAGTGTATGGATTTTCGATAGCCTTCAGGAGGCGCTGGTTGGCTTTGTCTTCATTCATACCCAGGTTGCTGTGCACCGACGCAATCACGAGGTCGAATGTTTTTAAAACACTTTCGGGATAATCCAGCTGACCATCATTCAGGATATCACTTTCGATGCTTTTGAAAATTTTAAAAGGTGCCAGTTTAAGATTCAGCTGGTCCACCAGTTTATGCTGTTCCCTGATCCGGTCTTCTTTGAGTCCGTTGGCGTAGAAAGCCGACTGCGAGTGGTCGGAGATGACCAGGTATTCATAATTTTTGGCGATACAGGCTGCTGCCATTTCTTCCAGGGTGTTCACTCCATCGCTCCAGTTGCTGTGGCTGTGGATGATGGCGCGAATATCGGCGGTTTCAATCACTTTGGGCAGTTTATTGCCGACTGCGAGTTCCAAAACCCCTTCTTTACCCCTCAGCCAGGGTTCAATAAAGGGAATGCCGGCTTCTGTAAATACTGACTGATCGGCTTCGCCACCCGGTTTGAAAGAAGTTTTGGGATATTTTTCCAGGAAAGCCTGTGTAAATGCCTCCGGGCCGGTTTTGAGAAAAACTTCCTTACTCAGATTCTCCCCGCCGGTATATAAACGGAGTTTAAGGCCGTTTTTCAGTTTGTATAAAAGACTGGTTTCATTTTCTTCCAGCAATTCCGGCGGCTGTGCGGTCTGGAATTTGGGTTTTGTGTTTTGGGATTTCTCCAGCACAACAAATTCCATTTCTTCAATCGTCAGGTCATGTCTTCTGTAAGCACCGGTGATATGAACTTTATTGTTGCCGAATAATTTTTTCAGGTATCCGTCAATCTGCGGGAAAACGGAATCCAATTCGGCGAATAAAAAATGGCCCTGGTTAAGTAAATAAAACTGGATGGACTCTTCCACATTCTTTTGAGTCTTTTCGCCAAAGCCTTTGTAACGTGTTAACCTGTTTTCATGGCAGGCATATAATAATTCGCCGATTGATTCGATGCCCATCTCTTTCCAGATGGTATTTATTTTTTTTGGACCGATTCCTTTAATCTGGAGCATTTCAATGACGCCGGGAGGGGTATTAAAAATAATTTCATCCAGGGCCGCCAAACGGCCTGTTTCGAGCAATTCTTTGATTTTTTTGCTCACCGATTCCCCGATTCCGCGGATTCCGGCCATTTCAGAAAGCTCGGTTGTGGCCAGTTGAGCAGGCAGTTTTTCGATATTAAATGCAGCTGCGGCGTATGTTTTTGGCTTAAAAGAATTGTCGCCATGTATATCAAGCAGCTTCGACAGCAATGAAAATGTTCAGCAATTGCAGCGTTATCCATGGAGCTAAGTTAAACTATTATGTGGCTTGAAACGCAGGCTGGGTGTGGGTTTCAGGGGATGGGCTAAAAAAAAAGTCCCGGTGAACCGGGACTTTCTATTTCAGTTAAGAAACAATCAACTTATTTCTTTTTCTTAGCAGCTTTCTTTTTAGGAGCAGCTTTTTTCTTTGCAGCTTTTTTCTTAGTAGCCATTTTGTTAGAATTTAATGTTTAGTAAAAATGGGTTAACGACAGTAAAAATAATAATTATTTTATACCGCCCAAATTTTTTTTCCACAAAATGGTAAACTGGGGATCATGCGGGCATTAATCTCAGGCTTCAGCCGGCGTTACAGAAACGAAGGTTTTGTTGTTTTTTCCTTTGCGGAATTCAACTAATCCGTTCGTTAATGCAAACAAAGTAAAGTCTCTGCCTACGCCTACATTCTTACCGGGATGGTAAGTTGTGCCACGCTGGCGAACAAGAATATTACCGGAGATGGCAGCCTGGCCACCAAAGATTTTAACTCCGAGACGTTTGCTGTGCGAATCGCGTCCGTTCTTTACACTGCCTTCGCCTTTCTTATGTGCCATATATCGATGTTTTTAAAACTTTAAATGAATGATGTTTGGAAATTAAGCGATACCGGTTACTTTGATTTTAGTATAAGCGGTACGATGTCCTTTCTTTTTGTGGAATCCTTTTCTCCTTTTTTGTTTATAGGCAATCACTGTTTCACCTTTTACGTGATCAACGATCTCAGCCTCAACTTTGGCCTTCACGTCTGCACCGGCAGTCATCTTGCCATCTGCATCCACGAGCAGGACTTCCAGGTCGACTTTATCGCCAGCTTTGCCTTCCAGATGGGGGACATAAATGGTCTGGTCTTTTTCCACTTTAAATTGCTGTCCAGCTACTTTTACTACGGCTATCATACGCTTAAAATTAGGACGGCAAAGGTAAGGGGAAATTTCCTTACGGCAAACGGAATATCAAAGTTTTATGTGTGGAAAAACAGGCCGCTTTGCCGGGGCTTGCTTTATATTTGCAGCCGCGGCAGGCAGAATGGCTGAAAATGACGGGTTTGGGAGGCCTTTCCCAATTGGCCCTGCCACAGATTAATATATGAAAATCAAGTCTTTCCTCGCTCGACCCTTCGCATCTTATATATATAAAGGTGTCCGGAAGGGGATGGTTACAGCCCTGGCAGACCAGGAGCGAATTCTCCAGAATATGCTCAAAATCGGCCGGATTACGGAGTTCGGCAAGGCCCATAAACTGGGTGATGTGGAAAACTATTCCGGATACAAACAGGCTGTGCCTATCCGGGATTATGAGCAATTCCGGCCCTGGATTGACCAGATCAAGGAGGGTAAACACAACGTTCTCTGGAAAGGCAAGCCGATCTACTTTGCCAAAACTTCCGGCACTACCAGCGGCACTAAGTACATCCCGATAACCAAAGAGTCTATTCCCAACCATATTAATACCGCCCGCAACGCCCTGCTTTGTTATATGGCAGAATCCGGGAACACCCGTTTTGCGGATGGTAAAATGATCTTCCTGTCCGGATCCCCGGTACTGGAAAGGGTAGGCGGCATTCCGACAGGCAGGCTCAGTGGTATCGTAAACCACCATGTGCCGGGTTACCTGCGTACCAACCAGATGCCGACGTATGAAACCAATTGTATTGAAGACTGGGAAACCAAGCTCCATAAAATTGTAGATGAAACCATCAATCAGAATATGACTCTCATCAGCGGGATACCCCCGTGGATGCAGATGTATTTTGATGAACTCATCCACCGCTCCGGGAAAAAAGTTTCTGAACTGTTTAAGAATTTCAGCCTGATGGTCATCGGCGGTAAAACCCGGAACCATACAGCCAAATTATTTGAGAGTATCGGAAAGAAGGTGGACACCATTGAGCTCTTCCCGGCCAGTGAAGGTTTCTTTGCCTTCCAGGATTCCCGCAGCGAAGAAGGTATGCTCCTGAACACCAACAGTGGTATTTATTATGAATTTGTTCCTGCTGGTGAAATTTTTAATGAAAACCCCACCCGCCTGTCACTCGCGGAAGTTAAAACCGGCGAGAATTATGCCATGCTGGTGAATAATAATGCGGGTCTCTGGGCTTATAACCTCGGCGATACCGTCCGTTTTGTTTCCACCGAACCTTACCGGGTCCAGGTAACCGGCCGCACCAAACATTTTATTTCTGCATTCGGTGAACATGTGATCGGGGAGGAAGTGGAATACAGTATGCTCAAAGCTGCGGAAGAGACCGGCACCCAGGTAACCGAATTCACCGTGGCTCCTTATGTAAGCCAGGATGCGGGGAAATCATACCACGAGTGGTTTATTGAATTTGAAAACAACCCTGCCAACCCCGAAGCATTTGCCGGGAAACTGGAACAGCACCTCCGTGATAAGAATGTGTATTATGATGACCTGATTACCGGCAGCATCCTCCGTCCGCTGAAAATAACTCCCGTCCGGAAGAACGGATTTATTGATTACATGAAATCAATTGGTAAATTGGGAGGTCAAAACAAAGTGCCCAGGCTGAGCAACGATCGCAAAATCGCAGACGGATTGGCACCCTGGCTTGAAAAGTAAAACAAACCCCGGCCGTTAACGGAATATTGTATGAACGCGGAAACGCCCCAAAAAAGAATTGCCATATTTGGCTCAACCGGCTCCATCGGCACACAAGCCCTGGAAGTGATTGCTGCAAATCCCGGTTTGTTTTCCGCAGAAGTACTTACAGCCCATCACAATGATGAACTGCTGGTGCAACAGGCACTGCAATTCAACCCCAATATCGTGGTGATTGTGGATGAGAAGAAATACCAGAAAGTAAAACAAGCCCTTGCCCATACAGACATCAAAGTATTTTCCGGGGAGAAATCACTGGAAGAAGTGGCTTCGATGGATTGTTTTGACCTCATGCTTGCGGCAATTGTGGGATATGCAGGACTGAAGCCTACACTCTGTGCTATCAACAAAGGAAAAGTCATTGCACTGGCCAATAAAGAAACACTGGTGGTGGCCGGTGATATTATCATGCGCAAGGCGGTGGAAAACCGCGTGCCCATTATTCCGGTGGATTCAGAACATTCCGCCATCTTCCAGTGCCTGGTGGGTGAAACGCGTAATAAAATTGAAAAGGTTTTACTCACTGCATCCGGTGGTCCATTCCTGGGCCGCAAACCGAATTACCTGGTGAATGTAAAAAGGGAACATGCCCTCCAGCATCCGAACTGGTCGATGGGTGCTAAAATCACCATTGACTCAGCCACTTTGATGAATAAAGGACTGGAGATGATAGAAGCCAAATGGCTTTTTAACCTCAAGCCTGAACAAATCCAGGTGGTGGTGCATCCGCAGAGTATCATCCATAGCATGGTGCAGTTTGAAGACGGCAGTATCAAAGCACAGATGGGTTTGCCTGATATGAAACTGCCGATCCAGTATGCCCTCGCATTCCCCCGCAGGATCCCCAACCAGTTCCCCCGCGCCGATTTTAAAAAGATTAACACTTTGAGTTTTGAGGAGCCTGATATCAAAACCTTCCGTAACCTGGCCCTGGCCATGGATGCCCTGCAGAAAGGGGGTAACCTGCCCTGTATCATGAACGCTGCCAATGAAGTAGCAGTTTTTGCATTCCTTCATAACCGCATCAGTTTCCTGGATATGACTGATGTTATTGAGAAAACCATGGCAGGGGTAAGCTTTATTGCCAATCCTACACTGGAGGAATATTTTGAAAGCGACGGGGAGGCACGTAACTTCGCAGCCGACATCATTAAATTATAAATTTTCCCAACCAACGGTTGGGTTGTTTTTTATACTATGAACCTATTATTGTCAATTGACTGGAGTTCGGTAGGGGTGAAAGCCGCCCAGTTTATCCTTTCTTTTTCAATCCTGATCGTATTGCATGAATTCGGTCATTTTATCACTGCGCGCTGGTTTGGCTGCAGGGTGGAAAAATTCTACCTCTTCTTCAATCCCTGGTTCTCCCTCTGGAAAAAGAAAAAGGGTGAAACAGAATACGGTCTCGGCTGGATTCCGCTCGGTGGTTATGTGAAAATTTCCGGGATGATTGATGAGAGCATGGATAAAGAACAGCTGAAACAACCGGTTCAGCCTTATGAATTCAGGAGCAAGCCGGCCTGGCAGCGCCTGATCATTATGCTGGGTGGTATTATCGTAAATGTTATCCTCGCCATTGTTATTTTCATCATGATCACCTGGGTATGGGGTGATAAATATGTACCTGTTGCCAATCTGAAATACGGTATTTATGCCGACAGCCTGGGCCGTTCCATCGGATTACAGGATGGTGATAACATCATCGCTGTACAGGGTAAAACCGTGGAGAAAGCCGGTACTGTAGGTTCTGAAATCGTATTGAATGAAGCTACTACCATCACCGTAAAACGCGGTGACCAGCAACTGGAAATAAAAGTACCTGAAACACTGATCAGCAAACTGAACTCTAACCGGATGGGTGGTTTCAGTTATATCCGTTATCCCATGATCGTGGACAGCCTCCTTCCTAAAATCAAAATTGTAAGTGGTGACCTGAAAAAAGGGGACAGGGTAATTGGTTTTAACCACCAGCCCATTGAATACAATACAGATCTGACCAACAAGCTGAAAGGCTATGAGGATATCAAAGACACCAATGTAACGTACACATTACTGCGTGATGAAAAAGATACCGTAGAAGCAGTTGTGCATGTGGATGCAAAAGGTGCGAAATATATCGGCTTCCGGAATCCTGAAAAGATCTTCGGTACGAAAACCATTTCATACAGTTTATTGCAGTCTGTTCCGGTTGGGTTTAATAAATGCTGGTCCACCCTGGGCCGCTACATGACCGGACTGCGCCAGTTGTTTACCGGTAAAGCCAAAGCCAGCGAGTCTGTTGGCAGTGTGCTGAGTATCGGTGGTATTTATCCCAGTGAATGGGACTGGCAGACATTCTGGTCGCTCACCGCGATCTTCAGTATCATCCTGGCATTCATGAACCTCCTGCCGATTCCCGGTCTGGATGGTGGTCATGCCCTTTTCACTGTCGTGGAAATGATCACCGGACGCAAGCCCAGTGATAAATTCCTCGAGTATGCACAGATCGTAGGATTTGTACTGCTGATGGGGCTGATGGCTTATGCGCTTGGACTGGATATCTGGAGACTCTTCAAGTAATTCTCAGAGCTGTATCCCAATTTTTTTCATCAGCAGTGATGCGTTCATGCTGGAGCAGATTCCTGTTTTGAGTTTATAATCAAACCAGAGTTCCTCGCCGTTTACCTGTACATCAAAATGATAATTGCTGATTTGCCCGGGAAATTCATCGGCCATTTTTGTCAGTGCTAAATCATGCGTGGCTACCATACCTGCCGCATCATCCCTGAGTAATTGACGGATGAGTGCCTGGCTGCCGGCCTGCCTGTCGGCGGAGTTTGTGCCTCTTAATATTTCATCCAGCAGCAGGAATACCGGTTCTTTCCGCTGGACGGCTTCAATGATATCCCTGAGTTTTTTCAGTTCTGCATAAAACGTGGATGTGTTTTCTTCCAGGTTATCACTGATACGCATGCTGCTCATCACTTTCATGGCTGATACTTCAAGGGATGATGCATTAACCGGCGCACCCGCCATCGCCAGTACGATATTGATGCCTGTGCTTCTCAGGAAAGTGCTTTTACCTGCCATGTTTGAACCGGTGATCAGGTTGATGTGCCCGGTTTTCTCCGTGGAGAAATCACTGCAGACCATTCGTGTTGCAGGTATCAGCGGATGCCCAAGTTGTGTGGCTTTGAAACAACCTTTGGCGGAAGCAATAACCGGGTAAGCCCAATGCGGGTGATTAAATGCAAGGTTTGCCAGTGATGACAATGCTTCAGTTTCAGCCAATGCTTCAAACCATCCTGCAATTCCATCCTGGTGTTTTTTCCGCCACGCTTCAAGATGGAAAACCTGTTGCAGGTCCCAGCATAAAAAAATATTCAACGGCAGGTACACGAGCGGATTCAGCCGGTAATCAATCCGGTCCATGATTCCTTTCAGTTGTTTTACTGACAACGCACTGCTGGCTGAACCTGTAGAAAGTTTGTTGCTGATATTATTCAGTAATGGGGCTTTGAATTTTTTCTCTTCCAGGATGGACAATGAATCCTGCAGGCTTTGTAATTCTGCTGTAATACTGCCTAACCCTTTTTGTGCTGGCAATGTTTTTTGGTGATGGCAAAAGCGAGGAATGTCTGCACAAGGATGTATGGATAAAAATATTTGTCAGGCATCATGCCGGCAATATTCAGTGCAAGGGAACCAATGGCAAGAGCAGGGAGCAGGTAGCGTATTGTTTTCCAAAATGAACTGCTGATAAAATCCAATGGCCGGTGAATCCATTCACCAATGGTGTTTGACAAACCGGCACTGATTGTTTTTTCAAGTCCGGCCTCTCGGAGTTGCTGGCGCCATACAGGTTCATGACTGAGTTCACGGACTGATTCCTGTCTGGATAGTATGACTTCTTTTGCAGCAGGGTTCAATAACCATGCTGCCAGCAAAGCCTGTCCCGGTTCAGAACTGGCGCGGCAGGTGTACTGGAAAAGCGATGCATGTCCTGTGATGTCGAGGTCATTGGAATAGGAGTGACCGGGTATATCGAATTGTTTTCCTTCCGGGAAATTATAGAAATGATGCAGCAAAGATTCCTGTTCTTCCAGGTTGATCTGTATCAAATTTTTTGTTATACGTATTGACTTGTTATTGGTAATGTCTGAAGAAACAAGAAATAAGAAAGCACTGATTGTGAAGAGGATAGTAATGATTGTAATCAAGGGAGAGAGTGTATACACCTGCCAGGCCGCAATGGCTCCGCCTGCTATCGTAATAAACCTCAGCCATCCGGTTTTTTTCTGGCGTAAAAGGAGTGTATCCAGGTTTTTATTGAGTTCAATCAGTCTTTCGCTGTAAAACAAAGCAGGGTTATTTTCCATGTTTTAAAACTGTTTTATTTAGCAGATTGCAGTGCAATCAGTTTCAATTGTAAAACTATTCCTATTTAGTTTTAAAAGACTAACGTATTTTTGTATATTAATGGGGGCGTTTGGTTTTGACAGCATAGATCTTTGAAAGTATAAGCATGTTCTGCGTTGCGTAATTAGCAGGCTAATCTGAATACGAAAAACACAAATGGCAATACTCAGTATGCCATGGCTGCCTAATCAGTGATTAAGTAGTCATTAGGGCCGCCGGGCCGGTTGTTCTGTTACCAAGCCCCGCCGCCGACTAAAAACAAATACAGGATGCTGCAACACCAGGCTGTGCAGGTTGCAAAAGAGCCCCTCACGGGGTCATCCAGCTAAGGAATATATCGGTTGCCCGTTCCCAGTATATTCCCGACAATCCAAAACCGGATAAGCATGTAGAAGGCTTTCGGCGAATATGTTTGGACACCGGTTCGAATCCGGTCGCCTCCACTTTACCTGTGAAAATCCGCAGGTTGGTTTACTGATTGGTGGCTGGGAAATAAAAATTCAGGTCATAGACACACTTGACTTATCTCAGTTTGTAGCTTTTTAAACCATCATAACTTTATCGTATGGAAAAAATCACCATCCTTCTTGTTGACGACCACAAACTGATCAGGGAATCCTGGTCTTTCATTCTCAACAGTGACCCACGCTTCGAAGTGGTGGGCGAAACCAGTAATCCGGAAGAAGCCGTAGAAATTGCGCGTGCCAAGAAGCCGCGCATTGTGCTCATGGATATCAACATGACACCCATCAACGGTTTTGAAGGAACAAAGCTGATCCGCAAATACTCACCCGGATCCAAAGTAATCGGGATTTCCATGCACTCTATGCCTGCCTATGCGCGCCGTATGATCCAGATAGGTGCTATGGGTTATGTAACCAAGAACTCATCGAAAGATGAACTGGTGCTGGCTATTGTGGAAGTGAATAACGGTAAAAAATATATCTGCGAAGAAGTCAAGAATATTCTCGCCCAACAGGAACTGGAAGAAGACGGCACCGGTCAGCCCGATATGAATGTTCTTTCCCGCCGGGAATTGGATATCGTGCAGCTGATCAAGGAAGGTTTGTCTTCCAAGGAAATTGCAACCAAGCTGGATATTTCACTGAAAACAGTGGAAGTTCACAGGTACAATGTTCTCAAGAAGCTGAACCTGAAAAATACCGCTGCTCTTGTAAACTTCATTAACACACACGGGCTGTAACCTGATTTATTCTGTTCTAATACTTACAAACCATTCGTAAACGAACGGTGAATTGACCTTACATGTTTGTTTTGATTGAAAAATCAGTGTTTCTCATTAGTGAGTCAGACTAAAATCAACCATTTTTTTTTGCATATGTTCTAGTTTAGTCTGACTATGCCGACATTACATTCCCATGCAGGATGAGCATTCCGACATATCATTCTACGGCGATAACGGACCCGACCTGTCCCGGTTTCCTGCATTTGATATTATTCGGAATGTGGATTTGCAAACCCATGCAATCACCTGGAGCGAAAACTATTACACGCATCTGGGATATCCCCGTCATAAAGTCCCAGCCAATGATCAAAGCTGGATAAACCCGATTTTCCCGCCTGATAAACAAATGGTGGTTGACAGTCTGAACCTGGCCATTCGGGAAAAGCAGGATATCTGGACTGCCGAATACCGGTTTCTCAAAGCCAGCGGTGAAGTGATTGAAATTACTGACCGCTGTTTTATTTTTTATGATGACCAGTTAAAGCCCGTGAGGCTGATGGGCACCATGCAGGATATTTCTTCTTTCACGGAAGCCCTTCGACGGGTACAGGAAGTAGAGGAGCAGTACCGTAATCTTTTTGAAAGAGCCAGTGATGCAATCGTGATACATGATGTTGCCGGGAAATTATACAAGGTGAACCAGGCTGCAGCAGATTTTTCAGGTTACTCCAGGGCAGAAATGCTGCAAATGAAAGTGGCAGATTTCCTGTTGCCTTCTGATCTGATGAGCGCACCAGAGGCCGTACAGGAACTGAGAGCAGGTAAAACCAGTTACCGGGTCCGCCGGATCCGCTTACGTACCGGCTTACATAAAATTGCTGAAGTGTCATCCCGCATGCTTCCGGATGGAAAGATCCAGGCTATTCTCAGGGATATTACAGATAAAACAGAATCAGACCTGGCACTGGTTGCCAGTGAATCACGTTTCAGGACACTGGCAGAGCATGCACCTGTAGGTATTTTTGAAACAAACCTGGATGGTGACATCATTTATGTAAACGAAAAAATTACTGAATACACCGGCGCCAGCAGGGATGAACTGATGGGACAGTCATGGATCAAGTATATCCACAAAGAAGACCGGGATTTTATACCGGAAGAATGGAAAATACTGAAGGACCTTCTGCGGGATTCAAGAAAGCAGATCCGGTTTATACATAAAAGCGGAGCCATATTCTGGACCCAGACTAAAACCATTCCCCTGCTCGGGAAAAACGGGGAACCTGAAGGTTTTATGGGTACGGTTACTGATATCACTGCTGAAAAACTGGCGCTTGAATCGTTGAGGCATAGTGAAGAAAAATTCAGGACGCTGGTGGAGCAGGCTTCCGACGGGATTTTTATCGGAGATAAATATGGCCGTATCGTGATGGCTAATTCTGCAGCCTGCAACTTAACCCAATTCAGTGAAGAGGAACTCCTCCAGAAAACCATTCATGAACTGACTGATCCGGAGGAACTGAAAAAACATCCATTCCAGTTTGCTGCTATGATGGAGCCGGGTGGTGCCAGGTCTGAAAGAAAACTGATCCTGAAAAACGGCACACTGCTCAATGTAGAACTCAGCGGCCGGTTTTTGCCAGATAATGAACGTTATATTGCTTTTGTCCATGATATCACCAACCGTAAAAAACGAGAGGATGAAATCAGGTTGTCGAATGAAAGATTCAGGCTGATTGCTACTGCCACAAATGATATGGTTTGGGACTGGGACATTGCCAACAACAAAACCTGGTGGAATGATAATTTCTATATACAAATGGGTTATGACCGTTTGGAAGTAGATGGTAATTTGAATACCTGGTATGACGGGCTTCATCCCGATGACCGGGATAAAACCTGGACGGGCCTGAAAAAGCACTGGCGGATAAAAATAAATACTGGTCAGCTGAATACCGGTTTATAAAAACGTCCGGTGAAATTGTAAATATTTTCGACCGCGGGTATATCCTCTACAATGAAGAAGGAGAAGCGTACCGTGTTGTGGGTTCTATGCTGGATATCACCGACAGGATGAAAGCCGTGGAAAGCAACAGGATTTCAAATGAAAGATTAAGGGCGGCAGAGATCCTGGGCAAAACCGGTTACTGGGAATGGGATGTAAAGACAAATAAAGTTACCTGGTCGCCCGGAACGTACCTGGTTTACGATGAAGTGGAATCAGGGTTTACCGGCGAGTTCAGTGATTTTATAAGAAGGGTGCACCCCGATGACCAGCGTGGTCTGAATAATATTATCCGCTGGGTGACGGAGACCGGGCATTCGGTGGGATATGATTTCAGGATCATAACACGAAGTGGTGAAATCCGTTACATACAAACCAATGCTGTGGCAGAAAAAGATGAAGCCGGAAACCTGGTTTCCATTTTCGGCAATGCCTGCGACCAGACAGAAAACAAAACTGTCAGAAATCCAAAGTTAAAAAGAAAAGGAATTATCTGATTCAGTGATCAATAGTTTACCGGGTATTTTTTTATTGCTGTGATGAGCAGGGGCGTTTTCTCCGGTGGAATCATGAAATGGAAAAAGTGACCGGTTATACGCCGCTTGAAATACTACAGATGAGTCCCACAGAGTTTTTCAAAGGGGCCGAAAGGGAATACATACTTGAAAAGATTAAACTGGTTTTTGAAACAGGAAGTGCTGACGCAGAAGTACTTTTTTATGCGAAGAACGGAACTGCCAGGCCTTATTACTTCAAGGCGTCGCGCAGTATTTATGAAGGCAAACCCTGCTTGCTGGGAACGGGTATTGATATTACAGACCGTAAAGCGGCAGAATCCAAACTGGAGGAATCATACAGGGATATCCGGAAACTGACCGCCCACTTACAGCATATTCGCGAAGAAGAACGTTCACATATTGCCCGTGAAATCCACGACGAACTGGGCCAGCAGCTGACCGTACTGAAAATGGATATTTCCTGGCTCAATAAAAGACTGGGTGAAGATGCTGAAACTGCAGTCAAGAAAAAAATGAAAGAGCTGCTTGACATGCTCGATGGTACCGTAAAAACCGTGCGCAGGATTTCTTCGGAATTAAGACCGAGTATGCTCGACGATCTCGGTTTGGTTGCCACCATGGAATGGCAGATGGGAGAATTCCAGAAGCGCACCGGCATCAAAACGAAAATGAGGGCTACGGAAACAGATTTGCACCTCTCGGCCGACAACAGCACCGGGCTTTTCAGGATATTCCAGGAATCCCTCACAAATGTAGCCCGGCATGCAGGTGCAAGTGAAGTAGTGATCATTCTTGAAATGGAAGACAATTTTGTTGAACTGAGTATCCGGGACAATGGCGTGGGTTTTGAAGTACAGCAGGCCGGTAATAAAAAAACTTTGGGTATCTTGGGAATGCGGGAAAGGGCGCACCTGATGGGCGGTGATTATGACCTGCATAGTATACCGGGAGAAGGTACTTTGGTGAAGGTGCGGTTACCAGCCGGGAACAATAAAAAAAATAAAAAAAGTTGAGGATACTCATAGCCGATGATCATGCTATAGTCAGGCGCGGCCTGATACAAATTCTTACCGAAGAATATCCCACCATTTATATTGAGGAGGCCGCAGATGCTGAAGCACTCGTGGCTAAAGTAACCCGGGATAGCTGGGATATTGTGATTTCAGATCTCAGTATGCCGGGACGCAGTGGTTTGGATGCACTCAGGCAGATCAGGCAACTGAAGCCTGAATTACCCGTGATCATCATGAGTATACATCCGGAAGACCAGTATGCAATCCGGGTACTGAAAGCCGGGGCATATGCATTTCTCGGGAAAGACTGCGTGCATGATGAACTGGTTCCAGCTATTAAAACTATTCTCCAGGGCCGCAAATACATTACACCCAGTATCGCGGAGAAATTACTGGAAGCTATCTCGCGGGAAGATAACCAGCCGCTGTTCGAATTATTGTCGGATCGTGAATTTGAAGTCTTCCGCCTCCTGGCCGGGGGCAAATCGGTTACAGAAATTGCCGGTCAGTTTGCCCTTAGCGCCAATACAGTGAGCACTTACCGCTCGCGGGTGCTGGAGAAAATGAACATGAAATCAAACGCAGAACTTACCCGTTATGCTATGGAAAAGGGATTGCTTTAGTTGTAGTGGTTATACTACAAATCCTGCCCGTTTACCGCTACAACAGTTTTAATGGATTCCCTATTTTTAAAACCGTCTATTTACTTTCAATTCGCATATGTCTTCCGGGAATCAGTCGCTCCAAACAGATATGGTGCTGATCGTGGATAACGATGAGCAGTATGTTGAAAGACTGATTGACATGCTGGAAGACACAGCTCTTGATTGCCATTACAATTTTGCCGGTGGTTTCTTTGAAGCACTTGATATTGTTCACCGGGAATTCCCTGTTATCATGATCCTGGCTTTGCAGTTGCCCGGCCGGGGTGGGATAGAGGTTCTTAAGGAACTGAAATCGCTGGGAAGTACATGCAGGGTTGTGGTAATCTCCAATGATATGGAAAATAACTACAAAGAGGAATGCATCGAACTCGGTGCCGTTCATTTTTTGGATAAGACCCTTGAATTTGAAAAATTGCCCGGCATACTTAAATCACTGCTGACTGAAAAAGGGGCAAATAAAAATACTGTTTGATCTGGTGAACTGTAATTACAGATTAAATCCTCCTGAATAACCAAGTAGTTTGACGCTCTGATTAAGGCTGCCGAGAGGCAGCTTTTTTTTGTTGTAAGCAGAAGCTTAAAAACTGAAAGCTTTTTTTGGAATGTTTGAAGTTGGAGGTTGGAAGTTGGATGTTGTTTAAAGTAGATATTGTGCTAAAGAAAAGCAACAGTCTTAAAGTAGTTGTTGGATTGTTGGAATGTTGGATTGTTCTTAAATTCGGAATTATCCTGAATTTCTGCACAAACTTTCAATCTGTAGGAGTTTCCATTCCTTTCAAACCGTTTCGAATTGAAAGAACATTCCAACTCTCCAACTCTCCAACATTCCAACCCTTTGGATCACGTCAATCTTTCGGGTTTAACCTCCAACCTCCAACTTCCAACCTCCAACAATTAAGTGAACGCGGGTTTAACCTCCAACCCTAGACGTTTTCCCCCAAAATCTCTATCTTTCCCCCATGCCCCCTTCCCAGGAAACAAATACCCCCATAGAAGAATTAGGGAAATCCTCCGGTGAGATACTCACGCGGTCGGTACTTCCTGGTATGGACCTGCTGCGGCCGTGGAAATGGATATCCAACGGGAATATTTACATTATCTATCTCTCCGTTTTGTTATTTGGTTTTTATGCGTTCACCCGACATGGATTTAACGGGATTGCTTTAACAACTTCACTGTTTATCAGTTTACCGGTGGGGTTTGCCATCGCATATTTTGAAACGCAGTCCACAGAATTCAGGCGCCGGCACCGGCGGACGCGTTTCTGGGTTTACCTGCTGATCAGGACGCTGCGGGTAACCAGCTGGTTTATGTTCATGTTCTTTATAACGATGCTGGTGTTAATCCTGTTTCGGGTAAATACAGACGAGACCATTTTCCCGCACAGCCTGTATGATTTCTTTGCCACTCGTAAATTGTTTGTGTTCCTCGGCCTGGCGCTGTTCATATCGCTATTCTCGAACTTCATGGATGAATTGCACCGCAAGCTTGGCCGGGATGCGATCTACAATATTGTATTCGGTAAATACCACCAGGTAAAACAGGAGGAACGTTTATTCCTGTTTATTGACCTCAACCATTCCACTGACATTGCTGAAGAAATGGGTGAGCTGGAATTCAGCCATTTCCTGCAGGATTATTATTATGATATCAGTGAACCGATTGCCCGTTATCTCGGTCAGGTTTACCAGTATGTGGGTGACGAAGTAGTGGTTACCTGGCCGGTAAAAAAGGGATTCCGGTATGCACTCTGTGTCCGTTGTTTTTTTGCGATACAAAAACAGATCCGCCGTTATGAGAAACAATATATGGCGAGGTATAACCGGGTTCCGGAATTTAAAGCAGCCCTCCATGGCGGCGGGGTCGTAGTGTCTGAAGTGGGGAAATACAAATCAGAAATCGCATATCACGGCGACGTGCTGAATACCACCGCCAGGATGCTGGGCAAATGCCATGATCTGAATGCTGATTTTATCATATCCGAATATATCAGGGAAAGGGTGGACATGCCCAAATACCTCAACGGCGAATCAAAGGGTTCGTTCCAGCTCAAAGGAAAGCAGCAGGAAATAGACCTGTATTCCGTTTACATGACCATTGCCCCGGGGAATAAGGTCAGGAAAGGACGCAGGAATATATTCCGGAGAAAATCCCGGGATGCAAAACAGGATACGGCCTGAATCAGTAATGAATATTAGCCGCGGAAACGGGCTGTACTGTATTGCGGGTTATTCGGGCAACCATATTTCTGGGAAGCACAGGAAGTAGCAATCAGGATTACAGCAAGCAGGAAAATGGCGAGAATAGACTTTTTCATGTTCGGATATTTTCGAATTGATAACGGTGGTTTTGGACTTTAGAGTACAAAGATAAAGTTAATATATACTCCCCTGTAGGAACAAATACGTGGTATATTTACCGATTAGGGGTTTCACCCATGTTAGCTGTAAAACAGCCACTTAGACGGACATATATTAAAAAAGGATTTTTAAACCGGTATCAATGGTTTAACTTTGCCCCCTTATCCAATGGAAAAATAATAACTCACTGATGCTGCAACTGAAAAAACCCCTCGCATTTATTGATCTGGAGACTACTGGAATCAACCTGGGAACCGACCGTATTGTAGAGATCGCAATCGTAAAACTGCTGCCGGATGGTACGCGGAATGTGAAAAGGAAACTTCTGAACCCCGGCGTTCCTATCCCCAAAGCATCTTCAGACGTACATGGTATCACCGATGAAATGGTAAAAGATGCGCCCACTTTCAAACAAGTGGCCCAGGAACTCAAACAAATGCTTGATGGTTGCGATTTTGCGGGTTATAATTCCAACCGGTTTGACATTCCCCTGTTGATGGAAGAATTCCTGCGGTCACAGGTTGAGTTTGATATGAAGAACCGCCGCCTGCTGGATGTACAGAACATCTTTCATAAAATGGAACCCCGTACTTTATCCGCGGCCTATAAATTCTACTGCAATAAAATTCTGGAAGGAGCACATGGTGCTGAAGTGGATGCTTCTGCCACACATGAAATCCTGGAAGCCCAGCTGGAGAAATATCCTGAACTCGGCAACAACGTTGACTCAATCCTGAAAGTAATGGGAGAGGATCAGGTTGTTGATTTCGCCCGCCGCTTTGTAATGGATAATGGTGTTGAGGTATTCAATTTCGGAAAATTCAAAGGCCGTCCTGTCGCTGATGTGCTCAAGTCAGAACCCCAGTATTACGATTGGATGATGAAAGGCGATTTCCCACAGCATACCAAGCAGAAACTGACTGAAATCTTCACCCGGACCATGCTGAAGAAAAGTTAGATGACGTAGATCAAACCTGCATTTTTCAACGCTGATTATCGTATTTTCGTCCAATCCCATTTCCGGATACAATTTGGATAAACTCGTCGTCATACCCACCTATAACGAGAAGGAGAATATCAGCCGCATATTGGAAGCGGTGTTTTCCCTTGAAGGGGATTTCCATGTACTGGTCATTGATGATAACTCACCCGATGGCACAGCTGACCTGGTGAAATCACTGCAGCCAGCTTATCCCGGTCGTTTATTTATTGAAGAAAGAAAAGGTAAACTCGGACTGGGTACAGCATATATTCATGGATTCCTCTGGGCACTTGACAGGGGCTATGGTTATATCTTCGAAATGGATGCCGACTTCTCACACAATCCGGCCGACCTGATCCGTTTATACAAAGCCTGTCATGATGATGGCGCTGACCTTGCAGTAGGATCCCGCTATGTAAAAGGCGGCGGTGTAATCAACTGGCCCCGTAACAGGATTGCCCTGTCAAAAGGCGCTTCCCTGTATACCAGGATCATTACCTGGATGCCCGTGAAAGACCCGACTGCCGGGTTTGTTTGCTACACAAAAAAAGTACTGGAGACGATAAATTTCAACCAGATCCGTTTTGTAGGTTATGCATTCCAGATTGAAATGAAATTCGCTGCCTGGAAACTGGGTTTCAAAATCAAAGAAGTGCCTATCATTTTCCAGGATCGTACCGAAGGCGTTTCTAAAATGAATAAAGGCATTGTGAAAGAAGGAATCCTTGGCGTGCTCAAACTCCGCTGGCACAGCCTGTTCACCAGTTACCGCAAACGAATCAAAAACTGAAGCCCCTCTATTAACTCCTGTATTGACTAACGATTAAAGACTAGCGACTAACGACTGACATGCTTTTGCCATTTTACACTAATACACGCAACTGGCTCCCTTATAAACTGCGTAAAGCTGATCCCGTTTCCATTCAATGGATTTTCCGTGGTGAGAAAACCCCCACTGAACCTTTTTTTGATGATACCCTGAATGCCTGCAGGGGCTATATGGAGAACAGCAGGATCGGGGAGATGATCAGTACACCGGACGATATGATCCGTCTGGCTAAATCCTCCGACAGTGTAAAACCAGGAGCATTTATCTTCCATATTTCCCGTTGCGGTTCCACTTTATTGTCGCAGTTGCTGGCGATGGACAAAGAACATATTTCATTGTCAGAAGTCCCGGTATTTGATGCAATACTCCGAAGCCGGTATAGTTTCCCTTCACTGGATGAAGAATGGGTGGATCAGGCATTCCGCGCAGCTGTGCAATTGCACAGTGTCCGGCTGCATGGTGTAGAGACAACCTGTTTTATCAAAACCGATTGCTGGCATATTTTTTATTATGAACAACTGAGGCGGTTGTATCCCGGCGTTCCGTTTATACTCCTCTATCGTTCACCCGATGAAGTTCTGCGCTCCCAGCAGAAAAAAAGAGGTATGCAGTCAGTACCCGGTATTGTGGAATCTTCCCTGATGGGAATCAGTGATGAAGATGCTGCCTGCACCAACCTTGATTTTTATTTTTCACGCGTAATGGAGAATATCCTGGCGGCTTTTTGCAAAGTGGCAACAACTGATCCGCTGGCCATCCCCGTGAATTATTCGCAGGGTATGGAAGATGTGTATTCGATTACGCTTCAGTCAGCCGGAATTGATCCTGCAGAAAAAATGGATCAGTCAATCCGCGACCGTATTCAATTTCATGGCAAATACCCCGATCAGCCATTCAGCGGGGAAGATAAAATAGCAGAACCAGATCCGCTGCTGGTAAACTGTTTTGAACAGTACCGGAAACTGGAATCTGTCAGGATTGGCCGGCAAAACAATATTTGAGAATAAACTGCTGCAATTGGGCTGCGGCTGATTCAATATCTGATTCATCAGTGGCAATTACCAGTTCTGCATCTTCAGGAGCTTCATATGGATCGTTCACCCCTGTCAGGTTGCTGAGTTTATCCGGATGGCCGTCAGGCAGCATGGCCCTGCGGTAGAGGCCTTTTGTATCACGATCCACCAAAACGGGCAGTGCGCATTTTATATAAACAGTCAGCGCCCCGTAAACAGTTTGCAGTTCTTTCCGGATAGCCTGAAACGGATTGATAGCAGCAATAATCACACATCGTCCCTTCTCCATTTCAGTAGCAGCAAAAGCGGCAAGCCGCCTGATATTTTCTTCCCGGTCTGCTTTGGAAAATCCAAGGTCTTTACAAATCGTTTTCCGGAAAATATCCCCGTCAATTACCAGGGTTTCCATACCGGCTTCATTCAGCCATGTTGCCGCCAATGTGGCCAGGGTTGATTTGCCGGCACCGGATAATCCTGTCAACTGAATCATGCGCATGCACGAAAGATAATATGGGCAGATGGAACCATAAAATAAATTCATAGTTTGCAGGTATGAAGAAAGCCTTCCTGCAACTGCATATGGCTGTTTTCCTGGCTGGATTTACCGCCATCCTCGGGAAACTGATCAGCCTGAACGAAGGCATGCTGGTTTTTTACAGGCTTTTATTTACCGCGGCAACCATGTGGATCCTTTTCGGGATCATGGGCAGGATTAAAAAACTGCCGCTAAAAGATTTACTCAAAGTCACCCTGGTGGGTTTAATAGCCGCCCTGCATTGGGTAACCTTTTACGGTGCGATCAAGTACGCCAATGTTTCTGTGGCATTGGTTTGTTTTTCCGCCATTGGTTTTTTCACCGCTTTATTCGAACCACTTATTCTACGGAAGAAAATCAATTACACGGAAATGTTCCTGGGGCTTCTCACCCTCAGCGGTATTTATATCATCTTCCATTTCGAAACGCAGTTTAAAACAGGGGTTATTATCGGATTAATCTCGGCTATACTGGCATCCCTGTTCCCGATCTACAACCGCGAATTCCTGAAACGGATGAATGTGGAAACCCTGCTCACCTGGCAGCAGACGGGCGGCTTGTTTTTACTGTCAGTATTACTCCCGTTTTACCTGAAGGCATATCCCGCCCATCCTTTTTTCCCTGGATGGGAAGATTTGAAATGGCTGCTGGTATTGGCCTGGTTCTGTTCCGTACTTGCATTTGTACTCTCAGGGAATGCATTGAAAAGGCTGTCTGCATTCACTGTTAATCTCACTTTTAACCTTGAACCGGTATATGGTATCATCATGGCATTTGTTTTTTTCCATGAAAATAAATTCCTGAGCCGCTGGTTTTATATGGGGTCAGTGCTGATAGCTATCGCGCTGATAATTCATGTATTTTTACTCGTAAAACAGGAGAAAAAATTAATTGCGGATGACGAAGCAGGAATATCACCAGCGGATTATTGATTATTACCGTCAAACGGAAAATGCGTATAAAGATTCCTGGGATCTCAACCGGAGCCTGGCGATCCATTATGGGTACTGGGATAAACAGGTTCATTCTTTTCCGCAGTCATTGCAAAGAATGAATGAAGTAATGATGGAAGAAGCCGGTATCCGTGAAGGTGACTATGTGCTCGATGCCGGGTGCGGGGTGGGAGGCAGTTCAGTTTTCCTGGCTTCTGTATTAAACTGCAGGGTGACGGGCATTACACTGAGCGAACGACAGGCAGAACAGGCCCAAGGTGAATGCCCAAAGCAGGAAGGTGGATGATAAAGCTGAATTCAGGGTGATGGATTATGCACAGACGGATTTCCCGGATCAGTCTTTTGATATAGTATGGGGATGTGAAAGTATCTGCTACGCACACGATAAAGGAAAATTTATCCGGGAAGCTTTCCGTTTGCTCAAACCCGGCGGACGTCTTGTGGTGGCTGATGGATTTGTCAGTTCATTTGAAAATAACCAGCATCCAAAAATCCGTCAGTGGCTGGATGGATGGGAAGTGAATTACCTGGAAAGCCCGGAACGCTTTAACGGGTTCCTGCAATCCGCCGGATTTGCCAATATCCGCTACCGGGATATTTCAAAAGAGGCGCGCCGTTCTTCCAAAAGGCTCTATCGTTTTTATTTCCTGGCCAGCGCTTATCTCCTCTGGAAAAAAATAAACTTCTCCGGTCCACCAACTGAAATGCAGAAAAGAAATATCAAAGCCTGTCTCTACCAATACAAGGGCATGCGGCAGGGGCTCTGGCAGTATGGTTTATTTACTGCCCAAAAACCGGGATGATTGACCAATCCCCGTTAACTTTAAACACTAATTTATCCGCCATGAAGAGATGCTTACTCTTGCTGACTTTCTTTGTTATGACTTTTCTATCCGGGCCCAGAAAAAACCACTGGATCATTCTGTATATGACAGCTGGCAGCATGTTGGCGAAAAGCTGATCAGCAATGACGGGCAATGGGTGGTGTACACCGTGGATCCCCAGCTGGGGGATAATGAACTGGTGGTTGAAACATCCGGCGGGCTGAACCGGAAATCTTTCCCCCGCGGTTATAATGCATTTATTACAGATGACAGCCGGTTCCTGATTTTTAAAATCAAACCTTACAACAAAGATGTCCGCGAAGCTAAAATCCAGAAAAAGAAAGCGGCCGACTTGCCTAAAGACTCGCTCGCCATTATTGAACTGGGAAAAGAAACCATCTGGAAAACACCAGGTGTGAAATCTTACAAAACGCCTTCGCAGGGAGCAAACTGGGTGGCTTACCAGATTGAAAAATCGAAAGAGGCCATTACCAAAACCAAAACAGCGGATGGCAAAGGCAGCCGGGTGGCCGACAGCCTGTCGAGGGTAATTGATTCTTTGAACCTGATCATTGAGGCGAATGCAGAAAAGAAAACAAAAACAAAAAAGAAAGACAGTGAGGAATATGATGAGCTGGCCAATCTGTATGGTACATCAGACGCCGATGGGGATGATGCAGCCGGTGCAGGGGCCGAACAGGCATCTGACCTGGTTGTAAAAAATGTGGAAACCCAGGGAGAAATTGTTTTTTACAGTGTGCTTGAATATTATTTTAATAAGACCGGGGAAAAACTCCTGATTTACCAGGCTAAAAACCCCAGGGATTCGACCAGCAAGAAAATGGTTGTGTTATATGACCTGAAAGAAGGAAAGACGATTGAACTCAGTAAAGGCGGTAATGATTTTAAAAATTTTGCGATAACGGAAGATGGTTCCCAGGTAGCTTATGTGGCGGAGCGGGAAGCTAAACCCATTGACCTGCAGAAATTTTATAAGCTCTGGTTTTACCGGCAGGGGGCAGACAGTGCCGTGATGCTGGCTGACCGGTATATGCAGGGCATGAAACTCGGCACTACGGTGAGTGAATATGGAACAGTCAGTTTCAGCAAGAGCGGACAACGGATTTTCTTTGGATCAGCACCGGTTCTGTCTCCTAAAGACACAACACTGGTTGATTTTGAAAATGCAAAACTCGATATCTGGCATTATAATGATGATTACCTGCAAACCGTACAGACTTTCCCTTCAAAACTGAAAGCGGATCTGCAGCAAAGTTATCTCACCGTATATGACCTGCCCACCAATACCATCCGGATGCTGGGCAGTAAAGAGATCCCGCAGGTGATTCAAACGGTGGAAGGGGATGGTGATACTTTTATCGGGGTAACAGATTACGGCAAGCGGATTGAAAGCCAGTGGACGGGTAACACCAGGAAGAATATTTATGCGATTGATGTGAATACCGGGGAGAAAAAACTGGTTAAGGAAAACCTCATCGGGCAGGTGTATCCATCTGCGGCCGGTAAATACATTCTCTGGTACGACCGGGTGATAAAAAATTATTTTGCCTGGGATGGTGCGGTAACCCGGAACATTACATCAGACGTTAAAGTGCCATTATACCAGGAGGATTGGGATACACCCGATGAACCTGCACAGTATGGAGTGATGGGTTGGGTACAGGGTGACTCAGCAGTTTATATCTACGACCGGTATGATGTATGGAAACTGGATCCGCTGAAGGTCCAGGCACCTGTTAACCTGACTAAATCCGGAAGAATATTAAAAGATGTTTACCGTTATGTGAGGCTTGACAGGGAGGAGAAGTTTATGAAAGGAAACGCAGACCTGTATTTCAAAACGTTGAACCGGGATTCGAAAAAGTCAGCTTACTGGATTTTCCCCGGTGATGGCGGCGAAAAGCAATCCATGACAGGCATCCAGGATTGTAAGTTTGAAAACCTCCAGAAAGCCCGGAAAGCGGATGTGTATATCGCAACGAAGGAAACATTCTCACAGCCTGCTGATTTATTCAGGTTGTCATTCAGGGAAACTTCGCCGCAACAGGTCAGGTTGTCTTCCATTAACCCGCAGCAGGCGAATTATAATTGGGGTACTGCTGAATTATTCAAATGGAAAGCATATAATGGAAAAGATGCGACCGGCATGGTATTCAAACCGGAAGATTTTGATCCCAAAAAGAAATACCCGATGATTGTGTATTTCTACGAAAAGCTCAGTGATGAATTGCATACTTACCGGGAACCGGCTCCAATCCGCAGTGCGGTGAATGTGCCCTTCTTTGTAAGCCGCGGCTATATCATTTTCATGCCGGATATCGAATATAAAACCGGGCATCCCGGACAGGGAGCTTATGATTATATCGTAAGCGGTGCCCGTGCTTTGGTGAAGAAAGGATTTGTTGACAGCACCAATATGGCGCTGCAGGGACATAGCTGGGGTGGCTACCAGGCTGCAATTGTGGCTACCATGACGCCCATGTTTAAAGCCATCTGGGCTGGTGCTCCTGTATCAAACATGACGAGTGCTTACGGCGGTATCCGTTGGGAGAGTGGTGTGAGCCGCCAGTTCCAGTATGAGAAAACTCAAAGCCGCATTGGCGGAACATTGTGGGAGAAACTCCCTTTATACCTTGAAAATTCACCGTTGTTTCATCTCGATAAAGTAACAGCACCCATGGTTATCATGGCCAATGATGCAGATGGCGCCGTGCCATGGTACCAGGGAATAGAATTATTCAGTGGACTGCGCCGACTCGGTAAAAAAGCCTGGATGTTTAATTACAACGGACAGGGCCATGGCCTCACCCAGCGCCAGGATATGCGCGATTACCAGATCCGGATGCAGCAGTTCTTCGACTGGATACTGAAAGGTGACAGGCCAACACATTGGATAACGGATGGGGTGCCGGCGGTGAATAAGGGGAAGGATTGGGGACTGGAGATATTAGATATCAGATATTAATTAATAGCTATTAGATGGGTGTATTTTTTTTTACCACAAGGTTCACAAAGAAATACACGAAGGACACAAAGAGCTAAACCTTGTGAACTTTGCTTTGCCCGCCGTGCGCCTATGCTGAAGCTTCAGCGCAAGCATAAGCGAAGCGTAGGAGGGTGGTAAAAAAAGACATAAAAATAAATTGCTTTTATGAAACATATTATATTCCCATTTGTTGCTTTGCTTTTTGTTTCCTGCGCCCGCAAGATTTATGTAGTGCGCCACGCCGAGAAACAAGTCCTCACCGATTCGGCCAGTATGAAAACCATGGGTTCTGATGTGCCTTTGTCTGATCCCGGGCTGATCCGTGCATTTAACCTGCGGAATGGACTGAAGAAAAAACACATCACACAGATCTGGTCAACACCAACAAGAAGGACCATGTCAACAGCCGATCCGCTGAGCAGATTCATTAATATTCCCATCGTTAACTATAAAAACACAGACTCACTCGTGAATGTGGTGAAAGCCGGAAAGGGGAATGTGCTGATCGTGGGACATTCAAATACGGTGGATGATATTGTGAACGGGTTGTGCGGGAAAAAAGAAGTGGATGGCGACCTGAATGATAAAGAATATGATAACCTGTTTTATATTAAGATGACGAATAAGGGGGTAGTGTTTACGAGGTTGAAATATGGTAAAGCTTCTCAAAATTTGAAATACAATTACCATTAAAATTCTCCAACTCTTTAGCCACCGCAGTTAAGAATGTTGCACCCAGGCTGCCATCCACAATCCGGTGGTCGTAGCTCATGGATAAATACATCATGTGGCGTATGGCAATGCTGTCGCCGGCAGGTGTTTCAATAACGACCGGGCGTTTTTTGATGGCGCCAACAGCCATGATGGCTACCTGTGGCTGGTTGATGATGGGTGTACCCATCAGGCTGCCGAAAGTACCCACGTTGGTGAAGGTAAATGTGCCGCCCTGTGTATCGTCGGCTTTCAGTTTACCGTTGCGGGCTGCATCTGCGAGGTTGTTTACCTGGCGGGTGAGGCCCACGAGATTGAGTTGGTCTGCATTTTTGATTACGGGCACTATGACATTGCCACTGGGCAGGGCAGTAGCCATGCCGATATGGATATCTTTCTTGATAATGATATTATTGCCGTCGAGGGAACAGTTGATCAGCGGGAATTTTTTGATGCAACGTACAATTGCTTCAACAAAGAGTGGTGTGAATGTGATCTTGGTGCCTTCTCTTTTTTCAAAATCTTTTTTCACCCGGTCGCGCCACATTACGAGGTTGGTCACATCTGCTTCGGTGAAACTGGTTACGTGCGGTGAAGTCTGCTTGCTGCGTACCATGTGGTCGGCAATCAGCTTCCGCATACGGTCCATTTCAATTACTTCCACATTACCGGTGTAAGTTGTTATTGCACCACTGTTATTCGATGAACTGCTTTGTTCCACTTTAGAAAGCGGCACAATCATATCCATGTTGCCACCCTGCTCCCTGCCCCCTGCTTCCTGCTTCCTGCCACCTGTCACCTGTCTCGTGCTCACATATTGCAGTATATCTTTCTTCGTCACCCTGCCTTCATTCCCCGTTCCGGGTATTTGTTCCAGTTCAGTCATGCTTACTCCTTCACTGGCCGCAATATTCAGCACAAGCGGGGAGTAGAAACGGTTACCGGTTATAGTGGGTTTTGAAATTACAGAAGACACGGGAGTCTGTACAGGTTCTACAACAACAGCTTTCTGCGTTTGTTGTACCGGTCCGTTCGACACGTTCGGCGAGCTCACGGCGCTCACGTTCGATGAACTCACGTTCGGCGAGCTCACGTTCGGCGAGCTCACGTTGATATCAGCGCCGGCTGTTTTAATCCGGGCGATTACGGTTCCGATGGGCACAACGTCATTTACTTTGAAAAGGATTTCTTCCAACACACCTGCGGTAGTGCTGGGTACTTCGCTGTCCACTTTATCTGTGGCAATTTCCAGCACGGTTTCATCCATCTGGATGGCATCTCCGGGCTGTTTATGCCATTTCAGGATGGTGGCTTCCATGATACTTTCTCCCAATTTGGGCATTACCAGGTCAACTATAGCCATAGGTTAATTTATATTACCGGTTCAGTGTTGAACAGTCCTTTGAAGGGCTGCAATCGTTTTCGGGTCAAAGGTAATAAATCAGGGTTAATCGCCCGATCAGGTGTTAGCCAGGATGAATTTGCGCAGGAAATCCAGTGCTGCAGCGGCTGTCATGTGAATATTCCGCTCGCGGTCAAACCGCAGGTTCAGTTGCAGGGTTTCCGTTTTTACTGCGGTGGCAACGGCGATCCAGACAGTCCCAACCGGTTTTTCGGGTGTTCCCCCGCCAGGTCCCATGATCCCGGAGGTGGCCAGGGCGAAATCGGTGCCAATGGTTTTAAGCAGGCCATTGGCCATTTCGGTGACTGTTTGTTCACTCACAGCCCCGTATTGTGATAAAGTGGACTGGTTTACACCCAGTACACCTGATTTTACGGTATTATCATAACTGACTACGGAGCCTTTGTAATAATCAGATGAACCTGCGATGGAAGTGATCAGGTGGGCAATATAACCACCGGTACAGCTTTCTGCAGTGCCCATGGTTTTGGCATGTTTGCGGAGAATCTGGCCTACCACTTCTTCCAGTTTTTTATCATCATTTACGACCATGAAATCTTTAACCAGTTCCTGCAGGCGGATAAAGAAAGGCTCAAGTTCTTTGTTAACAGCATCCGCCAGATCGCCGATTGAAGTCAGCCTGAGTTTTACCATGCCATAATTTGGCAGGTATGCCAGTTTGATATGGGATGGGAGGGATGCTTCAAAATCCTGCAGCAATTCTGCAATCATGGATTCACCCCTGCCGGCTGTAAAAACGGTGCGGTGGATTATCGCCGGGAGTGCAAATTCTTTTTGAATCACCGGAATCACTTCGTTAACGATGAGTCCTTTCATTTCATGCGGCACCCCGGGTAATGAAAAAAACAATTTTCCGTTTTTGCGGAACAACATGCCTGGCGCCGTGCCACGGGCATTGTGCAATACCGTGCACACATCCGGTACCTCTGCCTGTTTCAGGTTCCTTTCCAGCATCGGGCCGGGGCGGCGGAATATTTTTTCAAACAAGTGGATCACATGGGCTTTTACTTTTTCATTGACGATCATCTTCCCGCCGAAATATTCACAAAGCAACGGTTTGGTGATATCATCAGCCGTCGGGCCGAGACCACCGGTAATCACGATAATGTCTGACAGGACTGATTCATCATCCAGTGCTTTCCGGATATCATCATATACATCACCCACGGCCACGCGGCGGTGCACCCACACACCTGTTTTGTTAAATTCCTGGGCAATAAAGGCAGAATTGGTGTCAATGGTCTGGCCGATGAGGAGTTCATCGCCGATTGTTATGATGGAGGCGTTAACTTTATGCATGGGAAGGTAAAGATAATTAGTAAATGGTTTTTTTACCACTAAGGCCACAAAGGTGAAATAAAGTTCACAAAGTTTTTACCCTTGTGCACCTTGTGTATTTCTTTGTGGTCTTAGTGGTAAAATAAAACAATCAACAATTTCAAATCCATGAAGTTCAGTACGCTCCTTATATTTTTATTTTTCACGCAACTGGTTTCATCCCAGAAACTCGCCAAAGCCTACGAGTCTTTTAAACAAGACCCCCAGCTGAAATACGCCATCAGTTCCCTCTACGTCATTGACGCCAAAACCGGTGCCGTGGTGTTTGATGAGAATTCACGTATTGGTCTTGCCCCGGCTTCCACCCAGAAAGTGGTAACGGCTGTGGCAACACTGGAAACGCTGGGTACGAAACCCGTTTTTGTTACGACTGTCAAAATCAGGGGAAGACAGGTGATCATTGAACCTTCCGGAGATCCGAGTTTCGGCAGCTGGAGGTATGCAGCTTCTTCCAAAGAAAAAATCATCCGGGATATAGCAGATCAAATGGAATTGAAGGGGCTGAATATAATCTCGGATACAGTTTTATTTACGAATGGCCTGGCTGGTAAAAAAGAAATCCCTTCCGGCTGGATCAATGAAGATGTCGGCAATTACTACGGGGCTGCGGCAAATGGGTTTATCTGGAATGAAAACCAGTATGATTTGGTTTTCATTCCCGGGAAAAAAGCAGGGGATGATACCGGGATTGATACGGCAGCATCCGGCAGGATATGGCCGTTTATCATCAATGAATGTAAAACCGGACCGGCTGGCAGCGGTGATAACGCATACATTTATTATATCCCCGGGGAAAATAAACTGCTGGTAAAAGGAACTGTTCCGGCAGGGGAAAAGCGGTTTAAAATATCAGGGTCTGATTATTCTCCTGAATTGTCATTCCTGGCTGATTTACAAAAGGAACAAATAAAAAGGGGGTTTGCTGCGGCTGCGGCCAGCAACGGGAATATTGAAATTGAATACAAGTATATGTCGCCCGGACTGGATTCCATGATATACTGGTTCCTGCAAAAAAGCGTGAATTTATACGGGGAGGCTTTCATCAAAGCACTGGCGCTTGTAAACAGGGATAAAGGACAGGATCTTGGTGATTCCCTGTCATCCATTTCAACGGAAGATGGCGTGGATGCTGTGCTGTCATTCTGGAAACAAAAAGGGATTGACGTAAACGAGCTGAATATTTCAGATGGTTCCGGTCTTTCCCCGCAGAACCGGGTAACCACCCATGCGCAGGTTGAAATCCTGAAATACGCCAAAGGCCGCGACTGGTTCCCTGTTTTCTATGCTGCACTGCCAACCTATAATAATATGAAGATGAAAAGCGGTACGATCCGGGATGTAAAAGGATTCTGCGGGTACCATGTGTCCAAAGACGGGCATGAATATATTTTCTCTTTCCTGGTCAATAATTTTAACGGCACTTCATCCGGGGTGGTAGGTAAGATGTTCAGAGTGCTGGACCAGCTGAAATAAGTGTTTGCCTTTCCGTGTACAATTTTGTTATATTTGATTTCAACCTAAAACAACTGACATGCAAGAACAGAATTATAAGAACCATACGCGGTACATTCCCGCCTGGCATATAGTAACCACTTTACTTATTTGCGGATTACTCGGCGGTTCCATTTTTAACCTGATGAATACCGAGCCTTCCAATCATTATTCAGCAGCGCTGATCGTGCTGGTTGCAATCATATTTGTCCTTGTTTTCTGGTATGCACGCTGGTTTGCAATACGCGCCCAGGACCGTGCCATTCGTGCAGAAGAAAATTTCCGTTGCTATATTCTTACCGGGAAACCCCTGAACCCTGCTCTGCGACTGGGTCAGATAATAGCGCTCCGTTTTGCCAGTGATGCCGAGTATGCAGCACTTGCGGAAAGAGCAGTCAAAGAAAATCTCAGCCAAAAACAAATCAAGGAAGCTATTCAGAACTGGAAAGGGGATTATCACCGCGTATAAGCGGTTTGATAGTTTTAAAGCCCGAAATGACGAAGTACATTCAGGTGTAACAGCCAGGGTGAAGCAATGGCTGCAACCCAAACCAGTGCTACAACCAGTTTGCCTGACCAGCCCATGTCCTGTATCAGGTTACGCTGCATCAGCCCGCTGATCATGGCGTGTACTTTTTCTTCTTTATCACAGTATTCGTAAGGGGGTGATGGTGGTATATCTTTAAAAGGCAGATACTCGGCTATCAGGATGTTCCTGATCTTCCAGTAATCTTCGTCCGGAAGATCCTCATACGCCATGTCGAGGTTAATGCCTGCATCCTGTATTTTCTTTTCAATATGATGGAGTTTATTATCGCCAAACATGCGGTAAACCATCATCGCCGGAAAAATAAGCAGGGGATAGGCGTTATCCATTCCAAAAATGGCAAACCAGACGAGGAAGCCGATACTCGCAAATACAAAAATCTTACTGAGCACACTTTCTTCGTCCAGGAATACCCGGTTGAGTAATTGTCCCCCGTCAAGCGGGTAAACAGGTATCAGGTTGATCAGGTTCAGTAAAATGAGTGCGATAGAAACTGTGTAATAGGAGATACCTGCCAGTTCGAGATAAGGATTTTGCTTGTATAACAAATACAGGATTATGCCAATGATGATGCCCGGGAGTGGCCCCGCCAGCAGGATGATGGAAGATTCACGTTGCGATACATCCCGTTTGGAGCCTGATACATAGGCGCCGAGCAGCGGGATAAAGAAAATGCCGAGGTCGCGGTAACGGAATGCTTTCATGGCCATGAAATGCCCCATTTCATGAAATGCCACAATGGCTGTTATGAGGAGCAGCATTTTCCAGCTATGGAAAATGTAATAACCCAGCATAAGGTAGAAGGCCAGGCTGACGAGTGACCGCAGCCAGATATTGTTTTGTTCGTCGCCTTTGGTGTATTTAGGCGGATACACGATCTCCGCCGGGGGCGTTTCGCCGGGAGTCAGTTCTGCAGCACTGTTTTCCATGTTCTCCATCCGGTAAATTTAACCAAAATATGGTTGCAGGTGTTCCATCAGCACAGCCGGCATCACGGTCCGTTTCATGGTGGCAGCTTCTATAAAATACAGGGTGATTTTCCCTACTGCCAGCAGTTCCTTCTGCTCATTAAATACTTCGTGATGGAATTCAATTTTATGGTGAATGGGTAATTCCTTCAACGTGGTTTCAATCGTGATCAGGTCATCATATTTTGCAGGTCGCAGGTACCGGCAATGCACATCCACTACGGGCATGATCACACCGGTTTTTTCCATGTCTTTATAGGTAAAGCCCAGATCCCGGATGGATTCAGCCCTGGCTGATTCAAACCAGGGGAAATAGTTGCTGTGATATACAACACCCATTTGATCGGTTTCGGCATATCGCACCCGTAAGGTTATAGTTGATGTAAACATAGTTTGTCTTATTTGCCAATGAGCCGGTCTACACTGAATTTACCCGGTCCCATAATCAGTATTGCCAGGAAGCCGCCAAGGAAAAGAGTGGCCATTTCGCCACCACCGGCAATATGCCAATGGTGCCCGAGCTTAAGCGCAAAAACCATATTAATGATAACCGGAACCGCAGCAAGCCGGGTGAGCAATCCAAGTACTACCAACGCAGCACAGAAAAACTCCGCAAAAACAGCCAGACTCATGGTTACGGTGGAACCCAGGTGGAAAGGGTCAGGCATCATGCGGGCCATTGAATTGAAATGGGTGAGTTTGTCGTAACCATGTACCATCATCAGACCGCCAAAAACAAGTCTTAACAGAAACAGGGCTAAAGTAACCGACCGATCGGTGTACTTTGTGCTGAACAATTTTTTCATTGGATGTTTTTTACCCTGCAATATTAATGAAAGAAAAATTGGAGCGAATGAAATGTTAAGAATGAACAAAATGTTAAAAGAATCACGCTTTAGGCACTTATCCACACCTGTTTGGAATGATGTTTGGATTGGCCTGAAATAATTTGAATATTGCAACGTTTATCCACCATCCGGTTAAAGGAAATTTTCATGAAGAATCACCTACTAGTTATTGCCGCATTTTTCCTTTCTACAACTATTCAAGCACAGCAGACCCGCTTTTTTTCTGATCCTGACGCGGTATTCCGTGAAGCGCGCGAATATTTCCAGAAAGAGCAGTACAGCCTGGCTTATCCGTTGTTCAGGGAATTGCAGCAATCCATACGCGAGACAGATAAAGTAAACGCACCGATCACCGTTCAGGAAATAACCTATTACGGTACTGTTTGCGGTTTGAAGCAGAATGAAGGCAGCTCAGAAGATGAGGCACTTCAGTATCTCGAAGCGGAAAAAAATACCGCGAGGGTGCAGATGATGCATTTCCACCTGGCTGAATATTATTTCCGCAGGGAAAAATACAGGGAAGCCCTGGAGCATTATGAACAAACGAGTATTGATAACCTGGGCAACCGGGAAATCGCGGATATGAAGTTCCATAAAGGCTACTCACATTTCACTTTGCAGCAATTTGATGCCGCCAAGCCTTTGTTCAATACCATCCGCAGCATAAAAGATGATCCCAATTACATTGACGCCAATTACTACTATGGTTTCCTGGCCTTCCGTGACCGCCAGTACAACGAAGCACTCGCGTCATTCAAAATTGTGGAGAATGAAAAAAACTACGCCACCGTTGTACCGTATTATATAGCCCAGATTTACTATATCCAGGGCAAAAAAGATGAGTCTATCAGTTATATCCAGGGCAAACTGAACAGTGGCAGCAATACACAGTATTATGACCTGGAGCTGAAACAACTGATCGGGCATGCTTACTTTGAAAAGAAAGAATATGCCAAGGCGCTGCCTTACCTGGAAAGTTATGTCGACCGTTCTGCCAAAGTACGCCGTGAGGATTTATATGAATTGTCTTATTGTTACTACCAGGCCAATGTGCTGAATAAAGCCATTGAAGGCTTCAAGCAGCTCAGCGGTAAGGATGATTCACTCAGCCAGCATGCGATGTACCTGCTCGGCGATGCTTACCTGAAAACAGGTAATAAACCCAACGCACGTAACGCCTTCCTGTTTTGTTCTGCCAACAGCAGCAATGCGGCACAAAAAGAAATCAGCGCTTACCAGTATGCCAAACTTTCCTATGAACTCGGTTACCAGGATGAGGCTTTAAAAGGCCTGAAAGATTTTGTGAATGACTATCCCAACTCTGAATACAACGCCGAAGCCCGTGAATTGCTTGTAGGGGCGCTGGCAAATACCAATAATTACAATGATGCACAGGCCCTGCTCGAATCCATGAGCAAGCCGACAGAAAACACAAAGAAACTTTATCCGCGTATTTTATACGGTCGTGCCTCGGAACTGATCAATGACGGCAGGCTGGCTGAGGCAGATGCCCTGCTTGACAAAGCCCTGAAGGATCCGTATAACAGCGCTGTTCTTCCTTACCTCAATTTCTGGAAAGGGGAGCTGGCTTACCGGGCCAATAAACTGGATGATGCGATAAAATATTACAACGCGTATGTAAACGCAGGGTCACCCTCAAACGGTGAAGCCAATGCCATCAATGCAAAATATAACCTGGGTTACTGCTATCTCCGCAAAGAGAATTACCCCGTTGCCCAAACCATGTTTGAGCCGATCGGGAAAAATCCCTCGCTCAGTTCATCTGCATTTGTTCAGGATGCTTATATCCGTACAGCGGATTGTTATTATATGCAGAAGAATTACACCCAGGCCAAATCCATGTATGATAATGTGATCAAAATGTCGTGGCCCGCTGAAGACTATGCCACCTTCCAGCTTGCCATGCTGGGCGGTGTACGTTCTGCCACAGAGAAGATCAATGGCATGAATACTATGATCCGGAAATTCCCTACTTCCTCCTTGGTTACCGATGCCAATATGGAGATTGCCAATACTTACATGAGCAATGAGAAGTTCCGGGAAGCTTTGCCTTTTTTAGGAACGGTTGTTAAGTCAGATGGCAACGCAAGCTATAAACCCCAGGCAATCCTGAAAATGGGGATCGCTTATTATAATATTGATGATAATGCCGACGCACTGAAGCAGTATAAAAAACTGGTGGATGAATATCCCAGTTCCCCCGAAGCGGAGGATGCGCTGGATAATATCAAAACCATTTACGTAGAAGATGGTAAGCCCGGTGAATATGCCGATTTCATGCGCCAGGCTGGTCGTCCGATCAGTGTGAACACAGAAGATTCGCTGACCTATTCAGCGGCCGATAACCAGTTTGACAATGGCAATACTGCGGCTGCTTTGCAGGGATATACGGATTACCTGCAGCGTTTCCCCAGCGGTGCGTATGCACTGGATGCCCAGTTTAACAGCGCAGAAATCTATAACAGCAAAAAGGATTTTGTCAATGCACTCCGTGGCTATGAAGCCGTGGCCTCCAATGCGCCTAATAAATTTGCAGAACGAGCGGTATTATCTGCTGCCCGCATCAGTTTCTTTGAAATCAAGGATTATAATAAGGCGGAAGATTTTTATGCGCAGCTAAAACAAATCACCGCCAGCCAGGAAAACAAACTGGAAGCGATGCGTGGTTTGCTGCGAAGCCAGTACAAACTGGAAAAATGGACGGATGCTGCTGCCAATGCCAAAGAGCTGACCGATTCCAAAGGCAGCAGTGCGGATGATAAAACACTGGCCAATATGGTCATCGCCAAATCAGCACAGATCGGCGGGCTGTACGATGTGGCCATCACCAATTTCAAATCTGTGATCCAGCTGAATAAAGCCGCAATGGCCGCTGAAGCCAGGTATGAAACGGCCAATTGCTGGTACAGCCTGAATAAATTATCTGAAGCGGAGAAAGCCGCCTTTGAAACCATCAATAAATCCGGTTCTTATGATTACTGGATTACCAAAGCCTATATCCTGCTCGGGGATATTTATTTCAAACAAAAGGATTACTTCAATGCCAAAGCCACTTACCAGAGTATTGTTGAGAACAGCCTGGATGCAACATTGAAAGGGGAGGCGCAATCCAAACTGGATAAAGTGACCGATGAAGAATCCCGCTCAAGCAAGGTGAATGGTAATTAAAAGAAAAGAAAAAAACATGACGAACATTCAACGATATACCTGTTTTGCAATTGCGCTGATGGCAGCCACCACCACGCAGGCACAGAAAGACACAACCGGAAAAGGTGCGATTGAAATCACTTCCACTTTCAAGCCCGTATTGAAAGAGTCGGCCAAGATTAATTTCTCCGCAGCACCTCCGCCTGCAGATACCACCAGGCCTGTACTGAAATACACCATTCCGAACCAGAATTTATTATTCGCCCTCCAGCCCGGTTCCTTAAAACCACTGGCATTGGGTGTGGATACAAATGGTGCATTCAAAAACAGCAGTTATGTAAAAGTTGGTTTCGGCAGCCTGCGCACACCTTTTTTCCAGACTGGTATTTCACTGGGTGACGGTAAAACGGCGGGACTGAATATTTACGCCAAACACGTGGGCTCAGACGGGAAACGTGATTTCCAGAAATTCTCCAATACAAATGTGAAACTGGCTGGCTATTTCCGTTCGGGTAATAACCTCCAGTGGGATGCAAGTATCGGCATGCAACAGTTCCGCACTTATAAATACGGATACCTGCCGGTGACGATGAATTTCCCCAACGATTCCCTGAAACAACAGTTCTCCACGATAGCCGGTACTGTTGGTTTCCATAATATTAAAAAGACTGCATTCGGGCTGAGCTATTCACCGCAAATCAAGATTGATATTTTCAACGATAACCTGAAGAACTCTGAAAGCAATACCGTGGTGAACTTGCCCCTGCAGAAATCAATCGGCACTGACCTGACGATCAACCTCGGGCTTACATTCGACCTGACACGTTTATCACCGAAAGACAAATCGGCTTTCAATAACACGATGTATTATATATCGCCGTCTGTTACTTATAAAACTTCGGCGTTTGATGTACAGGCCGGTATCCGGCCTTCCTGGGACAACAAGACTTTCAAAATGTTTCCGAATATCCTGGCCAATATCATGACCAGTGATAAGCGTTTTACTTTCCAGGCCGGCTGGACAGGTTATATCCGCAAAACCACTTACCAGTACCTGGCATCCCAGAATCCCTGGTTAAGGATTCCGCAGAACTTTATCAATTCATGGATTGAAGAGAGATTTGCAGGCTTCAAAGGTTCAGTGGGTGAGCATTTCAGTTATTCAGCCAAAGTGGCTTTCAATAAAGTAAATAACCAGCCTTTATTTGTGAATGATACCAGTTCACTGGATGGTGGCAAAACATTCAATGTAGTGAATGAATCACGCATCAATGTGGTGAACCTCGGTGGTGAAATCGGTTATGCCATCCATGAAAAATTATCACTCCTGGCCGGACTTACATTCAACCAGTACACTGGTTTAAAAGATAATGCCGAAGCGTGGGGACTGATACCCCTTGAACTGAAAGGTTCCATGCGACTGCAGGTTATTGATAACCTCTGGCTGAAAACAGATGTTTTTGCCTGGACAGGCCCGCAGTACAGGAAAAAAGACGGCAGTGCCGGACGGCTGGCAGGTGCAACTGATCTGAATGCAGGGCTGGAATTCAAAATCAGTAAGAATGTAAATCTCTGGACGCAGTTCAATAATATCTTCAATAAAGAATACCAGCGGTGGAACCAGTACCCGGTGTATGGTTTCAATTTTACGGGTGGGGTGATATTTAGTTTCGATCAGAAAAATAAATGATTACTTAACCACAAAGGACACAAAGGGAATACACCCGCCTTCGCAATGCTTCGGCGGGGAAACAAGGCCACAAAGGGGATACGATGCTCTTTGTGGCCTTTGTTTTTACTTTGCGTCCTTTGTGGTTAAAATAAATTATTTTCGCCCCCAATTCATGTACAAACTTCTTTATCAATATCTCATCAACGAAGGGTCACTGGTTATCCCCGGCACAGGCACCTGGCAACTGGAACGCATTCCCGCCCAGGGCGATTTTGCCTCCAAGACCATCCATGCACCGGCATACGCTTTTCGTTTCCAATCCGGCGGATCAGAACCCGGACTTCCATTTTACACCTGGCTGGGCCATGCCCTTGGTATCAGCCGAAATGATGCGGTGAGGCAGTTCCATGATTTTGCATTTGATCTCCGTAAAAATATTGCCGGTGGTGCTACGATTGAGTGGAAGGGCCTTGGCAGTTTACAAAAAGGACTGGGTGGCGAGCCTAAATTCATACCAGAAGCAGAAAGCATCTCCACCGGCCCGGCTGTGAGTGCCGTGAAAGTGATACGCGACAAAGCAGAACACATGGTGAGGGTGGGAGAGGATCATAAGTCTTCTGCAGAGATGGAAGAAATGCTGACGCGCAAAACCAGCAAATTTGCCATCTGGAAAATCACTGCTATTGTTTTACTGGTGCTGGCCGCAGGTTTCTGACCTGGTTCTTTATGCAAAATGGTTTTGATACCGCTTCACAATGCCTGGTGAAACCCGGGGAAGCCACCGAACAGTATGAAGTGCTGCATTGATGATTTTAATCCGTTACAATGAGTCATACCATCCATTTTAATGAATGTCCTGCCTGCGGATCAACAGCCATCAGTACTGTAATGCCGGTGAAGGATCACAGTGTAAGCGGTGAAAATTTCAACCTGACAGAATGTGCCTCCTGCACTTTCCGTTTTACGCAGGATATGCCGGATGCAGCTACCATTGGCCCGTATTATAAGTCGGAAGATTATATTTCGCATACCAATACATCGAAAGGACTGATCAATTCTTTATACCAGAAAGTCCGCAGGCGCACCCTGAAACAAAAGCGCAAACTGGTTTGCCGCCATACGGGATTACAAACAGGCCGCCTGCTGGATATTGGTGCCGGTATCGGTGCTTTTGCCAATGAAATGCAATCGAACGGGTGGGACACTACCTGTCTCGAACCCGATCCGGATGCCAGGAAACTCGCGGTTTCATTGTTCAAACTCAATCCCGGCACACCCGATCAGTTGTTCAGTCTTGCACCAGCCAGCTTTGATGCCATTACCATGTGGCATGTGCTGGAACATGTGCATGACCTGCATACCTATCTTGACCAGCTGAAAAAATTATTAAAGCCGGGCGGTAAAATATTTATCGCTGTTCCGAATTATACTTCGTTAGATGCCCGTTCTTATAAAGATTTCTGGGCTGCGTATGATGTGCCGCGCCATCTCTGGCATTTCTCTCCGGCATCTATGCAAACACTGATGCAAAAACACCAGATTACACTGAAGACTGTCAAGCCGATGTGGTATGATAGTTTTTATGTGTCTATGCTGAGCAGCAAATACAAAAACGGGAAGACAAACCTGTTTGGTGCTGTGTGGACGGGTTGGTGGTCGAATGTGGGGGCGTTGTTTAATACCCGGAAGTGCAGTTCAGTGATTTACATCGGGGAATAGTTTTTTTTACCACAAAGTGCACAAAGACAAACAAGGGGCACAAAGAGTTTACAATTATTTGCAGATTCTTTGTGCCCTTTGTAATTTCTTTGTGCACTTTGTGGTAAAGAATAAAATAGAAAAGCCCCGGCTTTTACCCCGGGGCCATGAACTTGCCATTGGAAATGCTATTATAATTTGACGAATTTCTGTTTATAAGACTCCCCATCTCCCTTTTTCGCTGCAAGGAAATAGATACCCGGCCGTAACTGGCTGATATCCAGTGTCTGGATTTTTGCTTTTACCTGGATTTGCATGACTACCTGGCCCTGCAAGTTGCAAACCTGGAATACTGTTCCTACCCACCTGGGGTCATAGGCCAGGTCGAGGGTCATCTGGTATTGGGCCGGATTGGGATAGATATTGGGTCGCAGCCACTGCGGATCTGCATCGGGTAAGGGGATTCAAAAATGAGCGGTGCACTCAGTCCTTTTGAACTGAGCATTCCGTATCGAAGGCCACCGGGTTCAAACAGTGCACGCATGCGGAGTTTTTGTCCGCGGGTAAAAAGATTCATGCATACATCACTGGTGAAATCCATAAAGTTCATGTACATATCACCGGTGGGTGTGTTGCCGCAGGTGCTGCGGATTCCTGAAGGGCAGCCCATATTATAACCAGCTTGTTTGGGTGTATCATCTACGCTATCATCACCGCAATAGGTATCACCCCAGATGTGTGTTAAATTCAGCCAGTGGCCTACTTCATGCACAGCAGTCTTACCAAGATTATAACCATCATTGTTGGATGTAAGACCAAATGCGTTTAAGTTGATTACGATTCCATCCCGGTTCAGTGAATCGCCAATTACGCTGGAGTACCCTGCAAGTCTGTCGAGGTTACATACCCAGATGTTGAGATAACTTTTCGGATCCCAGGCATCATCTCCCATAGAAGAAGCAAATTTTACCTGGTCGTCGGCTTCCCATTTGGTGATGGGCGTGTATTTGCGAACGATACCGTTTGTATAACGCCTGCGGGGATCAGCTGTAGCAAGCTGGAATTCGATTTCACAGTCTGCACCGAGTGCTTTAAAATAAGCAGGCGTGTTTACTGTATCGGCATTGCGGCGGCGGTAACAGGCATTGAGTGCTGCGAGCTGGCTGTTCACCTGCGCGTCAGAAATTTTTTCAGATGGGTTATGATATAGGTTGTGAACGACAACCGGTATTTTAATAATTGTGCCTTCTATACGTGAAGTCAGCTGGTTGTTTTGCTGGAATTGTATGATGGATTCTATGCTGGCAGCCAGTAAGGGATTCCGTTGCATGCGTTGCTGTCCGTATTCGATACCTGCACAACGTTGCGCCGGAACTGCCATGTATAGAAACAGGGTGAGAAAAAAAAGTGAAACCGCTTTCATCAAGTACAATTAGTTTATAACCGTTCCGGACCGGAAAATACAGGGCCGGTTGCATTCAGTGGATCTTGGAAAAAAGCGGATAAATGGGATTAAGGAAGGAGTTCCAGGGATATGAATTGGAGATTCAGTGAGCAGTTGCTCTAACGGATGGCCAAATATAAACGCTTTGTTGGTTTTTTGCTATCGTATTTTCCCTATTTTGGCAAATTAGTTTTCAACGATTTAACAAGACTTCATGACTTGGGTTATTAAATTTGCTAAAATCACCAAAATGCGGAAATCTACGAACCTCATATTAGCGAGTTTGTTAATGCTGGCTGCCTGTAAAAATAATGACAAGCCACATGTAAACGAAGTGAAACCCACTCCGTCTATCAGTTATGCCGTGGTGAATACCTTCCCCCACGATACCGGATCATACACACAGGGTTTATTGTTTTATAATGGTGAATTATATGAAGGCACCGGTCTTGAAGGCAGGTCGAAACTGATGAAAGTGGATCTGAAAACAGGCAAGGCTTTGCAAAGTATAAGTATTGATCCCAAACTTTTCGGAGAAGGTGTGGTAATCCTTCATGATACTGTTTACCAGTTAACCTGGCAGAATAAACTGGCACTTGTTTATTCTTTAAAAGATTTTAAGAAGATTAAAGAAGTTCCTATGAAGCCTGATGGCTGGGGACTGACTACCGACGGTACACAACTGATCGCCAGTGATGGAACCAGTACGTTATATTTTTATGAACCGTCCACACTGCGTTTGATACGTACACAGGATGTAACGGAAGGTGGTGGACCGACCACAAACCTGAATGAACTGGAATATATCAATGGCTTTATTTATGCCAACCAGTACCAGGAGGCGAATATTTTCAAGATTAATCCAACTACAGGGGAAATTGTTGCAAAGATTGATTTAACCAATTTGTGGAACCAGGTAAAAACGGCAGATCCGAATGCAGAAGTGCCTAATGGAATTGCTTATGATGATAAAACCGGAAAGGTTTATGTGACGGGGAAATTGTGGCCGTCGGTGTTTGAGGTAAAGTTCGGGGAGTAGAGTCTTAAACACATAGGCACATAGAACACATAGGGACACATAGGAATACAAAATACAAGAAATACAAAATACAAGAAATGAAAAGGAGGAACGTGATGTTCCTCCTTTTCATTTATATGGTTACCTGTTACCGGTTACCCGTTGCCAGTAACTGGTAACCGGTAACTGGTAACTGGTAACGGGCAACTACAAGTGAATAGCCTCACCATACGCCACCTCAATCGCATCTTTCACACTCTCACTGATTGTGGGGTGGGGGTGGATGCTGTTGAGGACTTCGTGGTAGGTGGTTTCGAGTTTCCGGCCTACTACTGTTTCGATGATGATTTCAGTGACATTGTAACCGATCATGTGTGTGCCGAGCCATTCGCCGTATTTGGCGTCGAAGATTACTTTTACAAAGCCTTCGGGGTGGCCTGCGGCTGAAGCTTTACCACTGGCGCTGAGCGGGAACTTGCCCACTTTTACTTCGTAGCCTGCATCTTTAGCCTGCTTCTCTGTATAGCCAACAGAAGCGATTTCAGGATAGCAATAAGTACAGCCCGGAACATTATTATAGTCGATGGGTTCAGGCTGGTGATTGTATTTCTTTTCGTTGTAGCCGATATTCTCCACACAGATAATACCTTCTTTACTGGCTACGTGTGCCAGGGCCTGGCCGGGGGCACAGTCGCCGATGGCGTAGAAGCCGGGAATATTGGTCTGGCCATATTTATCAACCATGATACGGCCTTTATCTGTTTTGATACCGAGTTCTTCCAGTCCGATACCTTCAATATTGGCGGATACACCAACGGCACTCAGCAATACATCGGCTTCCAGGATTTTTTCACCGTCGGGTGTTTTCACCGTGGCTTTCACACCGGCACCAGATGTATCAACTGATGTTACTTCGCTGTTGGTCATAATGGCAATGCCATTCTTTTTGAAATTCTTTTCCAGTTCTTTTGAAATCTCTTCGTCCTCCACCGGTACAATGCGGGGGAGGAATTCAACGATGGTCACTTTCGTTCCCATGCTGTTATAGAAATAGCCGAACTCAACGCCGATGGCACCGCTGCCTACTACGATGATAGACTTCGGTTGTTCGGGCAGGGTCATGGCTTCGCGGTAACCGATGATTTTTTTGCCATCCTGTTTCAGGGCAGGAAGTTCACGGCTGCGTCCGCCGGTGGCTATAATTATATGTTTGCCTTCTACTATTTTCTTGCTGCCGTCAGCGGCGGTTACTTCCACCTGGCCGCGGGATTTCAGTTTGCCAAAACCCATCACCACATCAATCTTATTTTTCTTCATCAGGAACTGAACGCCCTTGCTCATTTTATCAGCCACACCACGGCTGCGTTTTATAACAGCGCCAAAATCAGCCTGGCCTGTAGCTGTAATGCCGTAACCTGACGCATGTTTAATGTCTTCCATCACCAGGCACTCTTCAGCAGGGCCTTGGTGGTGATACAACCCCAGTTGAGGCAAATGCCACCGAGGCTTTCCTTTTCAATAATGGCTGTCTTAAAACCCAGCTGTGCAGCTCTGATCGCTGCTACATATCCGCCGGGACCGCTTCCAAGAACAAGTACGTCGTATGACATTATTATATTATTTAATGTTTAGTACACTGATGTGAAATTCCAAAATCCAAAAAACAAATTCCAAACCGCTTACTTTGTGATCTTTGTGTTTTCCTTTGTGTCCTTTGTGGTTAAATTCATTAAAACAACACCCGGAAACAGAAATTGATCAGATTAAAGCTTCAAGTGAGGGGCGAAGTTATCAGAAAACCCGGAAACCATCAAAGCCGGATTCCCCCGGAACTCCCCCCTGAAAATCAATCTGGCAGGGCTTTCCACAGCCTGTGGGAAAAAGGAGGGGGTCTGGCGGGAAAAAAGCTGATTTCTTCGCTTTTTTTCATTTCTTTCCCTTACCTTTGCCGTCCAAAATTTAGTTACAATCATGGCCAGAGTATGTCAGGTTACAGGTAAAGTTCCGATTGGTGGAAACAAAGTTTCCCACTCGAATATCAAGACAAAGCGTCGGTTTCTGCCCAACCTGCAGAAAAAACGTTTTTACCTCGCAGAGGAAGATAAATGGGTTACCCTGAAAGTATCAACGGATGCTATCCGGACAATCAACAAGAAAGGATTGTACACCATTGTGAAAGAACTGCGCGCCAGAGGCGAAAAAATCTAACTTCATTTACCGGGTTAACCGGGAAGGACAATAAAAAAACAAGAAAATGGCAAAAAAAGGAAACCGCGTACAGGTGATCCTGGAATGTACGGAGCACAAAAACAGCGGCAAGCCGGGTACCAGCCGTTACATCACGGTTAAAAACAAAAAGAACAACCCCGAGCGTCTGGAACTGAAGAAGTTTAACCCTATTCTGAAAAAAGTAACTGTTCATAAAGAAATCAAATAAGCCCCGGCTTAGATTTCCTGTTGAAGAATACCTTAATTTTATACCATGGCAAAAGCAGCAAAAACGGCGATAAAAACTAAAGATGCGAGAGCAGCCGCCGAAGCAAAAAACTGGACAAAAGTAATCAAGGCCGTACGCAGCCCCAAAACAGGCGCCTACACCTTCAAGGAAGCGATCGTCCACAAGGACAAGATCAAGGATTTCCTGGCACAGAAATAATTACTGGCCTTCCAAATATTTGAAAGCTGTTCGTGATAACGAATGGCTTTTTATTTTTTAATTGATAATTGAAAATGGATAATGGATAATGTGGCGTGATTCGGGTGGTTCAAAAACGAAATGGGTTTTCTGAATTCACGAAACCTCCAACTTCCAATCTCCAACTTCCAACATTTTATAATGGGCTTCTTCAACAAACTATTCGGCAAAAAGGAAAAGGAAAGTCTCGACCAGGGACTGGCCAAAACCAAAGAAGGTTTTTTTGCCAGGATCACCAAGGCTATCGCCGGTAAAAGCCGGGTAGATGAAGAAGTGCTGGATGACCTGGAAGAAGCACTGGTTGGCGCAGATGTGGGCATCGAAACCACCCTGAAGATTATCGCCCGAGTGGAAGCCAGGGCCAAAAAAGAGAAATACCTGAACTCGGCTGAGCTCAATAAAATGCTTCAGGAAGAAATTGAGGAATTGCTTGTAGATGCCCCGGAATCAAATACTTATCATTTTGATACTGATCTTCCGAAGAAACCGTACATTATTCTTATTGTAGGCGTAAACGGAGTAGGTAAAACGACCACCATTGGCAAACTGGCCTATAATTTCAAGAAAGCCGGTCGCGAAGTTTTGCTCGGTGCCGCTGATACTTTCAGGGCTGCCGCGGTTGAACAACTGACGATCTGGAGTGAAAGGGTTGGTGTTCCGATCGTAAAACAATCCATGGGCAGCGACCCCGCTGCCGTGGCTTTTGATACCGTACAAAGTGCACTGGCAAAACACTCAGATGTAGTGCTGATTGACACAGCCGGTCGCCTCCATAACAAACTCCACCTGATGGATGAACTGGGTAAGATCAAAAGAGTGATCCAGAAAACCATCCCCGATGCCCCCCATGAAGTATTGCTGGTACTGGATGGAAGTACCGGACAGAATGCGCTGGAGCAGGCCAAACATTTCACCGCTGCAACGGATGTGACAGCCCTCGCCATCACCAAACTGGATGGTACCGCCAAGGGTGGTGTGGTACTTGCCATCGCCGACCAGTTTAAGATCCCGGTAAAATTTATTGGTGTGGGTGAAAAGATGGAAGACCTGCTTGTTTTTGATAAGCATGAGTTTGTTGACAGTCTCTTCAACCTGGAACGCAAACAGGAATAAACAGCTATCACTTTCATTTCTGCATGGGCATCCCGCCCCATTTTGCTTAATTTAGTTAAGCATGCATTATTTTCTTGGATTAGACACAGGCACTACCCATGGCAAAGCCCTGCTCGTAAACAGGGAGGGGAAAGAACTGGGTTTCTTCAAAAAGGAAATTCCTTCTTACCAGCCGCATGCCGGCTTCCATGAGCAACACGCAGAAGAAGTATTCACCATCATGCTCTCCCTGGTCAGCCAGGCATTAGCCATTTTGCCCGACGATCACCAGCCTCTCAACATTTGTTTCAGCAACGCCATGCATAGCCTGCTGGCAATGGATAAAAACGGGAATCCGTTAAGTCCGGTCATGACATGGGCCGATACACGCAGTCATGATTTTGCTGCCAAATGGAAAGACACGCCCATCGGTACTGAGATTTACCGTCAATGCGGAACACCCATCCATCCGATGTCGCCGCTTTGCAAAATCGCCTGGATCCGTGAGCAGCATCCGCTGATTTTTGACAGGACTGCCAGGTTTATTTCCCTGAAAGAGTATTTTATTTTTCGCATGACTGGTGTGTATGAAGTGGATTATTCGTTAGCAGCGGCCACCGGATTATTTGAAACCCGCAACCTGAAATGGCATGAACCGGCATTAGCTCTGGCCGGCATTAACGCTGAACAATTATCTGTTCCGGTCAGTTGCACACATGAATTACCTGCATTGAAAGAAGACATCCTGCAGCGTCTGAATGCAAACCGCCCCGTCCTTTTAATAGCCGGAGCCAGTGACGGGGCATTGGCTAATATCGGAACGGGTGCTATCCGCGAAACCATTGCGGGGCTGACCATTGGCACCAGTGCTGCGGTCCGGATATTCAGGAAGCAGGCTTTTACAGATCCCGGTCACCAGTTGTTCTGTTACAGTTTTGACGAGAACATGTACCTGAGCGGCGGTGCTACCAACAACGGCGGTAACCTGCTTGATTGGTTTTCTGCATCATTTACAGGAAACATTGAATTAAGCGGACAGCCTGTACAACTCGTTTTGGCCAGCGGCGGTTTCACGGCGTCTGCATTCTGGCTGCAACTGATGGCCGACATCCTGCAAAAAGAAATCAGGGTGAGTGAGGATGCTGATGCATCTGCCCGTGGCGCCTGTATGGTGGGTATGAAAGCCAGGGGCATTATCCGGGACTGGGAAGAAATCTCAGCCATGATCCCGGATACGAAAAGTTATAAACCGGATATGGATCCCGCCAAAGCGGAACTTTATCGCCGACACATGGAAAAATATGAGCAATTATACCCGTTTACACGCAGCCTGCGACCGGTCCTTTCCTGAGAAAAGCCCCCCTGAATTATCATACCTTTGCGCACTGGTATGAAAACAAAATCCCTCCGAAAAAATAAGGTCAATATTATCACCCTCGGGTGCAGTAAAAACATGGTGGACAGTGAAGTGCTCAGCGGGCAACTGGCTGCCAATGAGATTGCCGTGGTGCATGAAAACCGGAAACTTGATCACAACATTGTAGTAGTTAATACCTGCGGGTTTATTGAGAAAGCCAAGGAAGAAAGTATCAATACGATCCTTGAGCAGGTGGAATTAAAAGAAAAAGGCAAGCTGGATAAGGTTTTTGTGACAGGCTGCCTCAGTCACCGGTATAAAGATTCGCTGGAGAAAGAAATTCCCGGTGTGGACGCCTTTTTCGGAACGATGGAATTGCCATTGTTACTGAAACAACTGGAAGCGGATTATAAAGCAGAATTGCTGGGAGAACGATTACTGGCCACGCCCAGCCATTATGCATACATGAAAATTTCTGAAGGCTGTAACCGCACCTGTTCATTCTGTGCCATTCCGCTCATGCGCGGCGCACACAGGAGCCGCAGTATTCCTGATCTGGTGAAGGAAGCGGAAGACCTGGTGAAGAAAGGGGTGAAAGAAGTGATGCTGATTGCCCAGGAACTGACGTATTACGGTCTCGATTTGTATAAAGAAAGGAAACTTGCGGAACTGATGCAGCGCTTGTCGGACGTGAAAGGGCTCGAGTGGATCCGCCTGCATTATGCCTATCCATCCAAATTCCCTATGGATATCCTGGATGTGATGCGTGAGCGTGATAACATCTGCAATTACCTGGATATGCCGTTGCAGCATGCTTCCAATGCGATGCTGAAGGCCATGAAGCGCCAGATTACCCGTGAAGAAATGGAAGACCTGGTGGCGGCGATCCGTCAAACGGTCCCCGGTATATGTTTACGCACCACACTGATTACCGGTTTCCCCGGTGAAACCCGTGATGATGTGGAAGAGCTCAAAGGCTTTTTACAGCGCCAGCGGTTCGACCGGGTAGGGATCTTCACATATTCGCATGAGGAAGGCACGAGTGGCTTTGAACTGACAGATGATGTGCCTGCAGAAGAGAAGGAGGCCCGTGCACAGGAAATTATGGAAGTGCAGCAGGAAATTTCACTGGAACTGAACCAGGCAAAAACCGGAAAAATTTTCAAAACAATTGTAGATAAAAAAGAATCCGGCCGCTACCTGGGCCGTACTGAATTTGATTCTGTGGAAGTGGATAATGAAGTGGTGATTAATACGAAAAAGAAATTAACCATTGGCGAATTCGTCAATGTCAAAATTACCAAAGCTTACGATTACGACCTGGAAGGGGAAATTGTTTAATCAGGCTGGCTGAACTTCTTCTCAATATTCCTGTCGGGCAAAAACCAGCTGATACCTACCACAATAAAAAGCAACCCGGAAATCCATGGGTTGATATAAGCTGCAGGGATAGCCAGTGTAAAAAGGATGGAGATAATTCCTTTTTGATTGTCCCTCATAATAGGCTCCAGCTCTGCATTATTCGGTTTGATCTCCGGATGGCCACCAGCAGCACATAGTATCCCACACCGCTTAAATTAGCCAGCACTGCATACACGGCAACCGTTAAAGGCTGGAAATGTGATTCACCCATCCAGGCAGTGGCAAAAGGCATAAGAGACAAAAAGAAAAGCAGGAGCAGGTTGGCCCAGATGATGCTGCTGTTTACCCGGCTGACCGTATGTATCAGGTGATGGTGATTGGCCCAGTAAATACCCAGATTGACAAAACTGATCACATAGCTTAAGAATACAAAACGCAGTGGCATGATCGTTCAAAATTGATACCATGCGGGGTTTTTAATTCCAGCACCATAATAGTGATTATAATTGCTATAACGCCATCACTGAATGCTTCCAGCCGGTTTTTTGTCATAAGCTTATTTAATTGTGGAGCTAAAAATACCGGGAATTTTAATACAAAGTTGCCGTATACCGGTTACTCATTACTGGTAACTGGCAACTGGTAACTGGTAACGACAAGGAAAATTTCCATTATCTTAGTTGCCAAACCAAAAACCATGGACGAGAAAAAGACTGTGTACCTTAACCGGGATCTCAGCTGGCTTAGTTTTAACCACCGGGTACTGATGGAAGCTGCAGATGCTTCTGTGCCTTTATATAGCAGGATATCGTTTCTGTCTATTTTTTCCTCCAATCTGGATGAGTTTTTCAGGGTCAGGATGCCTGCCGTTTTTGCCTTCACAAGTATTGAGGCTAAAAAAACATCGTTGCGGGATGAATATCCCAAGGACCTGGTTCACCAGGTACAGGCAACTGTTTTGTCGCAGCAGGAAGAATTTGGCCTGATCTTTAGCGGACAGATATTGCCGGAACTGAAAAGGAACAATATTCACCTCTACTATGGTGATCCTGTGCGTGAAGAACATAAAGAGATGGTACGGGAATATTTCCTGTCTAAGGTTTTATCCTTCCTGCAGCCAATCATTTTGCAGAAAGACAATCAATCGAAAGTATTCCTGGAGAATAATGCGCTTTATTTTATTGTTGACCTTGAGTCTTCCGAACAACCCGGCAAACATGTGTATGGGTTAGTGAATGTCCCGTCCTCAAACCTGGCCAGATTTCAGGAATTGTCTGTGCTGGATGGCAATCATTATATCATGTTCCTGGATGATGCACTCAGGGAAAACCTGCGGGAGGTTTTTCCCGGTTATACCATTCATGGCGCGTACAGCATTAAATTAACCCGTGATGCGGAAATGGTGCTGGAGGATGAATTCCATGGCGATATTGCTGAAAAAATCGAAAGTAAACTGACGAAACGGGAGTTGGGTCATGCCACGCGCTTCTTGTACGACCAGCTGATGCCCGAAACCATCAGGGATTTTGTACGGGAATATTTCGGGTTGGTTGCAGATGAAATGGTGGATGGCGGAAGGTATCATAACCTGAAAGACCTGGGTGGATTACCTAATCCGCAGAGAGGAAAACATGGATTTTCTTCCTGGCCATATATTGCGCATCCGGAATTTACGCTGGACAAATCCATTTTCCAGTCTATTACCGAAAAGGAAAAACTGCTGCACCTGCCATATCATTCTTATAACTACATACTCCGTTTTTTCAATGAAGCGGCGATTGACCCTGCGGTAAAAGAAATTTATGTAACGCTTTATCGTGTGGCGGCAGACTCACATATTGTGAATGCGCTGATCAGTGCTGCCAGGAACGGGAAAAAGGTAACGGTGTTTGTGGAACTGAAGGCCAGGTTTGATGAAGCCAATAACCTCCGCTGGTCTAAAAAGATGAAAGCGGCCGGTATCCGTATCATTAACAGTATTCCCCGTTTAAAAGTGCATGCCAAGGTGGCGCTGGTGAAACGCTGGGAGAATAAGGCCTGGCAGAACTATTCCTTTATGGCTACCGGTAATTTCAATGAGTCTACCGGTCGTTTTTATACGGATCATGTTTTCTTTACGGCAAACAAGGAATTCAGTCTTGAGCTGGAATGGCTGTTTGATTACCTGCAAAGCCGCAAACAGCCTGCTGAGTATATGAAGATTCCTTTTAAACACCTGCTGGTTTCACAGTTTAATATGATCAAGCGGTTTAACCAGCTGATTGACCGGGAGATTGAAAATGCCAAAGCTGGCAAACCGGCTGAAATTATCATTAAACTCAACAATCTCCAGGAAAGGGAGATGATCCGCCGTTTATATAAAGCCAGTGAGGCGGGAGTGAAAATCAATATGCTGGTCAGGAGTATCTGCTGCCTGGCACCCGGATTGAAAAAGCAAAGTGAGAATATAACAGTGCACAGGATTATTGACCGCTATCTGGAACATGCACGCGTTTTTGTTTTTCATAACAACGGGCAACCGGAGTATTTTATGGGCAGTGCCGACTGGATGAACCGGAACCTGCATAGCAGGATTGAAGTTGTCTTCCTGTATACGATCCCGTTTTGTGCAAGGAAATCAATGATATATTAAGGATTCAGTTGAATGATACTTCAAAGGCTGTTGAATTTACAGCTTCGTTACAAAACAAAAAATTCAACAACGCTTACCAGCCCGGTCCCCCAGCGCAGGAAACGATTTATAATTATGTAAAAGCGTTACGCTGATTACCGGTTAATCAGAATCAACTTAATTTATTTCCTTTTATTCAGAAAAAAATGTAATTTATTTCCTGAATGGTAAAAGTATTCCTGTATTTCTTTCACGGGCCTATACTTTTTCCAATCTTACACAGTATTGCCAATAGTATTTCTGGTTAAAGTTTCTGTTTAGTTAGTGATTTTTTATTCAGGCTTTTGATGGCAGCAGAAACTTATGGACAAAATCAGGGAAATACTGGTGTTTGACACCGAACAGGCGAATTACAATACACTTTGCGGGTTACTCAACCAGGCAGGGATTGAACAGTCACGGATTTCCCATGTAGCCAGTTTTGAAACAGCATTAGTGTTTGACTTGCTGGCAAAACCTGACCTCATTTTTGCTTCATCAGATTGTCTTGATGAAGGGTTTATCAAAGCAATCCATCAAAAATTTCCCGATGCAGCTGTTATCATTCTCGGGGAATCTGATAACAGGGAACTGGCGGTATCTGCCGCAAAAGCCGGTGTACAGGATTTCCTCGTTAAATGGGAATTTAAGGCGGATGAATTGGAACGTATCATCCAATACACCCTGGAAAGGAAAAGGGAACAGATCAAGTTGTCATTGGCCAACTTCCGATTTGAATTGGCAAACAAGGCTACGAATGAAATTATCTGGGACTCCGATCTGAAAAGCGGAGTCACTTATATGAGTAACCGGAAAGAAGTGTTTGGATATCCTCTATCCATCACCAGGGAGAAAGGCTGGTGGGAATCACATTTACATCCGGATGATGCCCACCGGGTGATGTTTAACCTGGAAAAACATATCAGTTCGGGTTTGGAATACTGGTCGGATTTTTACAGGTTTAAAGGTGCAGATGGTTCTTACCGATACATTCATGACCGGGGTTGTATGATGCGTGACGAAAATGGCCTGCCTATCAGGATGGTTGGCACAATGAGCGACATCACTTATGAAACAATCCTCAAGCAGCAAAACGAAGATGATATCCGGGAGATCCACAAAAGGGATATATCTGCATTGCTTGAAGCCACCGAAAAAGAAAAACATGCGGCTGGCCAGTTCCTGCATGACCAGGTTTTGCAGATTCTTGCTGTTGCCAAAATGGTTGGTATTTCTGTGCAGCAAAGTACACCGTTAAAAGATGACCGGTTGGATAAAGTAATGGAGCTGATTGATGAAAGCCTGTTTCTTACCCGGAAAATTTCATCCGCTCTTAAACCGATTTCAATCCATGAATGGGGGTTGGGCGAATCTATTGAAATGCTTGTCAATGACCTTAAAGGGGAATCTGGAACCGAATTTGTGGTTATACTCCCTGAACAGGTTCTTCAAAAATGCCGGAAATTACACAAATGCATTTTTATGGAATCGCGCGGGAACACCTGAGGAATATCATCAAACATGCTGCTGCATCTGAAGTATATGTTGTGCTGGATGATAAGGACGGTGTTTTCCATTTTACAATTTCAGATAACGGAACCGGATTCGATCCTTCTTCTGTGAAAAGCGGTGGTGGATTACTGCAGATTAAACTGAGAGCCGAATTACTCAATGGACATTTCAGCATGGAGTCTTTCCCGGGCAAAGGATGTACACTTCACGTAGCAGTCCCGGAACCTGCATAAAACAATTAATCCCCAAAACGCAGGGCTGATTATCTTTGGAAAAAGCAAATCCATGCAATTCCAATGGAAGGGGATATTTCCCGCACTCACTACTAAGTTCACAGAAACTGACCAGCTCGATTTCCCTTTGTTCTCCAAAAACCTGGATGCCCAAATACAAGCCGGTGTGGAAGGTTTGATTTTAGGCGGTACACTGGGGGAAGCCAGTGTTCTCAGTCTGGAAGAAAAGGAAAAACTGGTACGGTTTACGCTGGATAAAACTGCAGGTAAAATTCCTGTAGTACTTAATATTGCCGAAGGCGCTACCCGCGAAGCCCTCCACCAGGCAAGGCTGGCAGAACAATGGGGTGCCCACGGACTGATGCTGCTGCCACCTATGCGGTACAAAACGGATCACCGGGAAACAGTTACTTATTTTAAGACCATTGCCAATTCCACATCACTGCCGGTGATGTTGTATAATAACCCGGTTGATTATAAAACAGAGATCACCATCCCGATGCTGGAGGAATTACAGGCCTGCGAAAATATCCAGGCCATCAAGGAAAGCACCCGTGATGTAACCAATGTAACCAGGCTCATTAACCGTTTTGGAAAACGATACTGCATTCTCTGCGGTGTGGATACGCTGGCAATGGAAGAACTTTGTCTCGGTGCCGATGGATGGGTGGCCGGACTGGTTTGCGCTTTTCCTGCTGAAACTGTTGCCATTTATAAACTGGTCAAAGCCGGCAGGCTGGAAGAAGCCAGAACGATTTACCGCTGGTTTATGCCATTGTTAGAACTGGATATCCATCCGAAACTGGTTCAATATATCAAGATGGCTGAGCACGCAGCCGGTATTGGCAGCGAATATGTGCGGCCGCCGCGGCTGATTCCCGAAGGGGCAGAAAGGGAAGCGGTGATGGCAGTGATCAATAAAGGAATTGCTGACAGGCCAAAACTGCCTTCCGATTTATAAAATAAACTAATCCTATCAATCTCATGTTCAGGGATGCGACTATAGAAGAAATCAACCAGTACATGGAAGCCGCTTTCAATGCTTTCATGGTATACCGGAAAGTATCATTGAAACAAAGGGCAGACCTGATGCGGGCCATTGCTGCTGAAATAGAAAACCTGGGGGATACATTACTGCAAACTGCCGGTAAAGAAACCAACTTACCGGAAGCAAGGCTACGTAATGAACGGGGCAGGACTATTTTCCAGCTACAGTCATACGCTGATGCCTGTGAACGCGGCGACTGGCTCGAAGCAAGTATTGATACAGCAGACCTGAACCGGAATCCACCCAAACCGGATCTCCGGAAAATGCTGGTACCGCTTGGCCCCGTTGTGGTATTCGGTGCGGCTAATTTCCCATTTGCGTATTCAACAGCTGGCGGTGATACAGCTTCTGCACTGGCTGCTGGTTGTCCCGTAATTGTAAAAGCACATCCTGCACATCCTGCAACCAGCGAAATGGTTGCTTCGGCTATTTCAAAAGCAGTCACTTCCTGCAAACTGCCTGCTTCGGTATTTACCCACGTGCATGGCGCATCCGTGGAAGTGGGACAGGCTTTAGTGAAACATCCGCGCACAGCTGCAGTTGGGTTCACTGGTTCGCTGGCAGGAGGTAAAGCATTGTATGATCTGGCAGTCAACCGTCCTGTACCGATCCCCGTTTTTGCGGAGATGAGCAGCATTAATCCCGTTTTTTTATTACCCGGTAAAATCAAAACCAGTGCTGCGGAAACTGCTAAACTATATGCCGGTTCCATTACGCTGGGTGCGGGTCAGTTTTGCACCAATCCCGGTTTGATCATTGCGATTGATGATGAACATACCAAAAAATTCCTGGAAGTACTGGCTGATGAAATCAGGGAATCCGTTCCGGCAAAGATGCTGCATGCCGGCATCTACCGGAATTATGTAAGCAAACAGGAACAATTATTATTACAGAAAGGCGTGCAGGAACTTTCCCGTTCTACTTTTACGGCTGCGGATATGCAGGGGACACCAGCTATTGCAGTAAGTGATGCAGCCACTTTTATTTCAAACCCGGTTTTACACCAGGAAGTGTTTGGTCCTTTATCATTGGTAATTCTCTGTAAGGATATCGCAGAGATGGAAAAGGTGAGTGAAAAAGCGGAAGGTCAGTTAACTGTTACCGTAATGGCAACTGAAAATGATATTCAGCAAAAACGCTACACTCATCAATAAACTCAGCCTGGTTTGCGGCAGGTTTATTTTAAACAGTGTGCCAACAGGTGTGGAAGTTTGTTTAAGCATGCAGCATGGCGGGCCTTATCCTGCAACAACCGACAGCCGTTTTACTGCGGTAGGCGCTGGGGCCATCAAAAGGTTTGCACGCCCGCAGTCATTCCAAAACTGGCCGGATGCCTTGCTGCCTGAAGAACTAAAAAATGCAAATCCTGCCGGTGTACCCCGCACCGTTAATAATAACTGGACAAAAAATCCATTGTAAAGAATCAGGCATTCGCCCTGGCAAGCTGGTCTTCTTTCCGGTGTTTCATCACGAATATTCCCGTGATAAACAGCGAAACGACAAAGTAAGCGGCTATAATGTATTTGACGGATGACAAATAGAAAGACGCGCCAAACCAATCGCCCTGGCTATACAGGAACCATGACCCCAATAATACCCGCAAGCCCTCCCAGTACATGGCATAAGGATTCCGGTCCATCAGTTCTGTAATGGCATAAATACTTAAGAATATAAACGCGCCGTACCAGTAGATGAAGTATGGATCCAGTCCGTTGATATAGGAGATTTGACCGAAGAGATAACTGATGAAGCAAAGGATCATCACCAACTGAAACCAGCTCCAGCTTTGTAATGCTGCAGAACTTTTGGGGGCATATTTTTCGAAATGAAATGGGTCATCAATTTTATAAACCGGGTATTTTTCTGCCACATCAGCCGGGCGGTAACCGGTCTGGCGGAACCAGAGAAAAGCACGGTCTTTCCAGTTATTGGTACGCCAGGCATCTTTCATCATCAGCCATAAATGCTGGAAATTAATTTTTATCGGGTTCCAGGTTCTTACAGGCCTTGTAATACCATACACCGGCGGCACTTCTTTCATTTCTTCCTGGAAAGTGCCGAAAATTTTATCCCAGAAAATAAAAATCTGGCTCAGGTTTTTGTCAATGTATTCTTTATTCAGCGCATGGTGCACGCGGTGGTGTGAAGGTGTAACAATTATTTTTTCGAGGAATCCCATGCGGTTAATATAAACGGTATGATACCAGAACTGGGCAAACAGGTGCAGCGGTCCCACCGTAGCAATCACTTTTTCCGGAACACCCAGCAGGGCGGCAGGGATCAATAAAAAAGTAAAAGGGTTTACAAACATGGAAATACTCTGGCGCAGGGCGCAGGCCAGGTCGTACCGTTCGCTGCTGTGGTGGATGATGTGCAGGTTCCAGAATACATTCACGGAATGGCTCCAGCGGTGTATCCAGTATCCGGCAAAATCAATACATAAAAAGGCGATGACGTATACGAGCCAGCTGGCTTCAATATGTACCAGCGCAATCTGGCTGACCAGCCACCCGTAGGCGATGATATTGATGCTTAATTCCAGCACGTCTTTGGTCACGTTGGTTACCCCGCTGCTGAGGCTGCTGATGGTGTCCATATTCTGCGGACGGTCATGGCGGAATTTCCATCCGTACCATTTTTCAAAAAGTACCAGCAGGAGGAAGGCAGGCATGGCAATCAGTAGTATCTTTCCGTAAACTTCCATATGTTATAAGATGTGTAACGAATGTACAAAAATCCCATGAAGCATATTTTCGATTGTATAGACGCCCATACCTGCGGGAATCCGGTCAGGCTGGTGAAAACCGGAGGTCCTGTTTTGGAAGGTAAAAACATGAGTGAAAAGCGGCAGCATTTTATGCGGGAGTACGACTGGATCCGCACCGGACTCATGTTTGAACCCCGCGGCCATGATATGATGAGCGGAAGTATTTTGTATCCGCCTCATAATCCGGCCAATGATGTGGCCGTGCTTTTTATTGAAACCAGTGGCTGCCTGCCGATGTGCGGCCATGGCACGATTGGTACGATTACCATTGCGGTGGAAGAAGGACTGCTCAAACCGCAGATCCCCGGTAAAATCAGGATGGAAGCGCCGGCTGGTTTAGTTGAAATCAGCTATGAATCTAAAATCATAAACGGGAAAGAAAAAGTGCAGTCGGTAAAACTGACCAACGTGGCTTCTTTCCTGCATTCATCATCCCTTAAAACATTTTGCACAGGCTTGGGTGAACTGGAAGTGGACGTATCCTATGGCGGGAATTTTTATGCAATCGTAGATGTGCAGCCGCATTTTAAAGGGCTGGAACACTACCCGGCCGGACAGCTGATTGAATGGGCCCGGGAGTTGCGGAAAAATATCAATGCACAATACGAGTTCATCCATCCGGAAGATCCAACGATACATGGCTGTTCACATATACTCTGGACTGGTGCTGTGCTGGATCAGCTTTCCACTGCACGCAATGCTGTATTTTACGGGGAGAAAGCCATCGACCGTTCACCCTGTGGCACGGGTACTTCTGCCAGGATGGCGCAGTGGTATGCGAAAGGTAAACTGAAAGCCGGGGATGTATTTATCCATGAGAGTATCATTGGCAGCAAGTTTAACGGAAGGATAGAAGCTGAGATCACCGTGGGGAAATACAAAGCCATTCGTCCATCTGTTGAAGGATGGGCCAAAGTATATGGATACAATACGATCTGGATAGATACCGATGACGATCCGTTTGCCAAAGGTTTCCAGGTAATCTGATATATGCGCATGATCCGTTTTGTCATATCGTTTTTTATATTGACTGCCGCTTTCCTTTTTACTTCATTTAGTAAAACGGACAAGCAGGCCGATTTGCCCAACCGTTTCCTGGTGATCCTGGGTACAGCACAGGATGCAGGCTATCCGCAGGCCGGGTGCGATAAAGCATGCTGCCGCCCATACTGGGATGGCACTGAACCCGCCCATGCCGTGGTTTCATTTGCGATTGTTGACCAGCAGGCTAAACAATACTGGTTATTTGAAGCCACGCCGGATATTACTGCACAAATGCACCGCTTGCAGCGTTTTTCCGGGAAAGCAGACAAAACCCCGGATGCGGTTTTTATCACCCATGCACATACCGGGCATTATACCGGGCTGATGCAATTCGGCCGGGAAGCCATGAATGCAAACCGTATTCCGGTGTATGCATTGCCGCGCATGGATTCTTTCCTGCGGAATAACGGCCCCTGGAGCCAGCTGGTGAAACTGGAGAACATCAGCCTCCGCAAACTGGATACCATCAACAATGTTGAACTGGCTAAAGATCTGGCCGTAAAAACATTTACCGTTCCCCACCGCGATGAATTTTCTGAAACGGCCGGTTTCATGATCCGCTGTTCCGGTAAAAAGATTTTGTTCATTCCGGATATTGATAAGTGGGAGAGATGGAATCATGATATTATTCCCCTGGTGCAGGAATCTGATTTTGCATTGCTTGATGCCACTTTTTACCGCAACGGAGAATTGCCCGGGCGTAATATGTCAGAGATCCCGCATCCGTTTGTGGAAGAATCGATGAAACGATTTGCTGGTTTATCCGCAAGCGACAAAGCGAAAATTTATTTTATTCATTTTAACCATACGAATCCGCTGGTATTGAAAAAATCAGCTGCCAAAGACAGTGTACGTGCTGCAGGTTTTGGCGTGGCAGAAGAAGGCCAGGTGATCCGTTTATAAAACTGTTGTATGAGAGTTCATATTCTGGGCGGGGGCATCATCGGTCTGTGTACGGCTTATTACCTGCGTAAAGCCGGTCATGATGTAGTGCTGATTGAAAGAAATGATATCACCGATGGCTGTTCATTTGGCAATATGGGTTATATCTCCCCCTCGCATTTTGTGCCGCTGGCCACACCGGGTATTATCCGTCAGGGTTTGAAATGGATGATGAGTGCATCTTCCCCTTTCTATATTAAACCGCGGCTGAATATGGATCTCATCCGCTGGGGTCTGGCTTTCCGCCGCAAATGCAATGTAAAGGATATGGAAAAGAACGGGCAGGAACTGAATACCATCCTGCAGTTAAGCCGTTCGCTGATGAATGATATGAAGACTGAACTCAGCCTGCCATTTTCCATGACAGAAAAAGGTTGCTGGATGTTGTACAAATCTGAGAAAACCGGTGATCATGAAAAACACCTGGCGGAACAGGCGAATCGTTATGGATTAAAAACTATTTCATGCAATGCAGCTGAAGTACAGGCCCGGGAAACGGATACTGCGGTGGATGTAGCCGGTGGTGTTTTATATCTCGACGATTGCCACCTCAACCCGGGTGAATGGATGAAATCGCTCTATCACGATTTACAGCAAATGGGTGTGAAATTCTGGCTGCATACTTCTGTTACGGGTTTTGAAAAATCAGGTGACAAAGTCACGCGCATCATTACCGACAAAAGTGATATGCCTGTTGACGAACTTATCATTGCCAATGGTTCATGGATGGGAAAAACAGCATCACAGTTAGGCATCCGCATGCTGATGCAACCGGGCAAAGGATACAGCCTGGTATATAAAAACCTGCCGCATAACCTGCAGTATCCTTCCATTTTGGTGGATGACCGCACCGCCACTACGCCCATTGGTTCCTGGCTCCGGATTGGCGGCACGATGGAAATGAGCGGTCACAGTGATAATATCCTCCCGAAACGAGTCATGGCTGTGTACAATGCGTTTAAAAAATATTATCCCGATATGAACCTGCCTGAACCGGATACCGACAAGGCCTGGTTTGGATACAGACCGGTGAGTCCGGACGGGCTCCCGTATATTGGCCGGCACCATTCATTCAGCAATATTTGTTTTGCCGGTGGTCATGCGATGCTGGGAGTGAGTCTTGCGGCTGCAACCGGACTACTCGTCAGTGAAGTGATCAGTGGAACTAAGTCAACAGTCCCCCTGAGTGCCTATGATCCTGCAAGGTTTTCTTAATTTTCACCGAAAGCGTTGAATATTCAGGGCAGGAGGAAGGTGCTATGATTCCCTTTGCTTAATTTTAGGCCTGTTATGGATTTTTCAGCTTCCCGTTTACCTTACCGCCAAACCAATGCTTTTTCCAGGGTCTGCCTGGATTATATCGACCAGTTGCCGGCGATAAAACCTTTTTATCAGCATTCTCCTGATATCAGCGGCCTGAAAGCAGCCATTAAAGCGAGGCAGGCATTCCCGACTAACCGGAAGGCTTTGCATGAAGCGCTGCAACTGCAGTATGCAAATGTGGAAACCAGCCACGCAACGAAAGATAATATCTCATCCCTGTTACAGGAAACAACTTTCACGATTACTACGGCTCACCAGAATAATATTTTCACCGGGCCCTTATATTTTATTTATAAAATTGTACATGCCATCCGCCTGGCGGATCACCTGAAAACCACATTACCCGGTTTTCATTTTGTACCTGTTTATTATATCGGCTCTGAAGATGCGGACCTGGATGAACTTAACCATATTTTTATCAGTGGCCAGAAACTGGTTTGGCCGACACAGCAAACCGGTGCAGTAGGGGCGATGAAAGTGGATAAAGGATTACTCCAACTGCTTGATACGATCAGTGGCCAGGTGTCTGTACTGCCGCATGGTGACGAAATCATTTCTATATTCCGCCGGCATTATACAACTGGGAATACCATCGCCAAAGCTACTTTGGGTGTGGTGAATGACGTTTTCCGGGAAGAACTGCTGAGCCAGTCTTCTTCACCTTTGGTGGAAGAAACAGCTGCAGCATTGGATAAAGCCGGATATAAAGTACAGGCCAATCCCCGTGCAATTAATTTGTTTTATCTCGGTGAAGGATTCCGGGAAAGGATTGAACAGGATAAAGATGGATATAAAGTGGTTCATACCAATATCCGGTTTACGAAAGAAGCCATGCTGCAGGAACTGGAATCACACCCGGAAAAATTCAGTCCCAATGTAATTCTCCGGGGTATTTACCAAAGCACCATTTTACCCGATGTAGCTTTTATCGGCGGTGGTGGCGAAACGGCTTATTGGGTCCAGTTAAAAACACTTTTTTACCCATTACAAAATTCCTTTCCCGGTACTGGTGCTCAGGAATTCTTTTTTACTTGTGGAGAAAAAATGGCTTGCACGTATAGCCAAACTCGGGTTCTTCACAGAAGATTTCTTTCTGCCTGCAGAAGAACTCCTGCGCCGGCTGGTTACCCGTGAAAGCAGTAACTCCACACAACTGAATGGTTCATTGCATGAACTTGAAAACCTGTATGAGTCTTTTAAAAAGCAGGCTGTTGCGGTGGATGGTACATTGGAAAAACATGTGGAAGCGCTGAAATCAAAAACAGTCCAGCGCCTGCTGGAACTGGAAAAGAAAATGCTGCGTGCCGAGAAAAGGAAATTCAATGATGAACAAAGGCAGATTCAAACAGTTAAACAACACTTGTTCCCCGCTAACGGCCTCCAGGAAAGAATTGAAAACATCGCCTGGTACTATGGCCTGTGGGGCAAAGAACTGATTGCCCAGCTGTATAAACACTCCCCCGCACTGGAACAGGAGTTTACAATCCTGACCGAATCCTGATTATTGTCCCCTCAGCGTCAGCGTAAACGTAATTGACTGGTTGGCAATTTTTGCCAGCGTATTGGAATACAGGTTATCCGCTGTTCCTTTCATATCCGTAATGCCACGGGTGTACCTGATTTGCGGTGAAAGCACCAAATGGCTTTTCAGCAAACCAATGTCAACACCAAACGCACCATCACCCAGCAGGCCAAATGATTTCAGCGGGATTTTCTTTTTATATTCTGCGTCCTGGTTGAGCAACAAATTAAATGTTGGTCCTGCGGCAATAAACGGCGTTACTTTTTTAGATGAAAAACGGAATACAAATGGCAGGGGTACCTGTAAAGAAATCGTTTTTGTCTTGATGATTTCCTTAAAGGTAGGTCCGGTTAATGATTTACGGTTATAAGTCAGTTCACCGCCCTCCATGGAAAGAACGGCAGAAGGACGAACAGATACCAGACCGCCGAGCTTTATGTCAGCGAGAAAACCTATGTTCAGAGTGACGGTATTTGAAGGATCAATGCTGCTGAGACTGTCAGCATAGTTTGGCTGCCTTTGTGCCCAGTCGGAATAAGTGATCACCGGCTGGTTTACTCCACCACCTGCCAATACGCCGAAACTAACTTTCTTGCCGGCAGGCCTTTTCGGTTTATTGTTAACCGGATTTTGCTGTGGCGGTTGCTGGTTCTGGTATTGCCTGGCGAGATTCAGTGTAATGAACGGGCAATTCCAGTTAGGGGCCAGTTTAGTGGCTTTGTCGGCATAATACACCGCACTGTCGTATTGTTTGGATTCGATAAAAAGCTGAGCCATCCGGTTGTTGATATACGCACCTTTCGATTCACGGCCGAGGTTGGCACGTGCAAAGGCGAATGCATCGGTCATTGTTCCGTTTTTACCGGCAGGACCGAAATCGCCGCCCGATTTCAGGAAATACATGCGGGGCAAAAGCGAGTTGGCGAAATCAGCATCATCTTCACGCACCAGGTTAATCGCTCTTTCCAGCAGGAGACCGGCTTCATAATTATCCTGTTTTTCTTTCACTGAATTTTCATCTGCGCAACCCAGGTAACGGTCAATTTTCCGCTGGGCATTGTTGATGAATTCAACGGCCAGGCTTGATTGGGCATCGAGCGTGTATGGGTTACCGGGATATTTTTTATTCAGCTGGTAAAAATAATCTTCCGCAGAAGATTGTCCTGTCAGGTTATTATTTTTAATCGCCCTGTAAAAACGGTTATAGGTTTCCACGAGGGCAGTATCAGCTGTATTGGGATCAAAAAACCTGTCTCCGGTTCCATGGAAAGAATTACCTGGCCCACGGCTCTGTGATTTTTTCAGTTTCAGCCATTTGCTGAGATAGGCGGAGTCTATACTGCTGATGACTTTATCATGGTTTTCATTGCAGCAGAAGAAAGGGTCCTGCTTTCTTTTAAACCGGTCAAATGCCACGGAAGGAACATTTTTAGCAACATAGTCCTGTATTTCCCCAAAGCTGATTCTTTTATCGGGCCCGGTGGGAGAATCGGCCAGACCGGTTAATCCATCCACCAGGTACCAGGTAAATAATCCATGTCCGTTGCCGATGGAAGCATCTTCCAATGATTCTTCCCCGGCGGCAGTGGCAAGCATGATCATTTCACCGGCACTTTTTTCGCTGACTGCAGAATTCAGAAAATTCTGCCCCGCGGTACCTCCGGGTAATTCATTGGTGCGGCAGGCATCCATAATAAACACCACATCCACGCCACGGGCAGTTTCGTTGGCAATTTTCTTTTTCAGGTTGAATAACTGGATTGCACCGCTGACGAGGTAATTGTTTTTATCACCCATCGGATTGCAGTCATACCCGAGGAAAAAGAACTGGTCTTCATCAATGGCATCACCATGACCAGCGAGATAAATAAACAGCCGGTCACCGCGCCTGAGTTGTTTGGATTTCAGCCATTGGAAACCCTTGCTCCAGAAATTGGCATTATTGGCATCTTCATTCAGTAAACAAAAAATATTTTCATTCTTCACACTGCCGCCTCCGGGTGATTTGAGGTAATCGCGGAAGAGTTCGGCATCTTTATCAGCATAAGTCAGAGGTCTTACATATTTATATTTTGAAACACCAACAACCATGGCGAAAACCTGGGGCTTTTTGTCAGCGGTGTCGCGGAGCTTGAGCGGGGTCTGGGAGAATGCAGGTTGCAGGAAGCATATAGAAAACAACAGGAAGCAGGTGGCAGGCAGCAGGCTTGCTCCGAAAAGTGAAACTTTTTCGGAGAGGCAGGTGGCAGGTAGCAGGGAGCAGGTTGCTGGGTGTGTCTTTTTCATAATGGGATGAATTGAAGCGGGGAAAAGCTTTTTAAATATACAACAAGCCGACTCAAAAGTAAAATGTAAAAAAAGGACCAAATCCCAAATAACAAAACCCAAATTCCAAACGGTAGCCCCTTTGTGCCCTTTGTTTAAGACTTTGTGCACTTTGCTTTGCGTGCAGAAACGAAGTGTAGGCGGGTGGTAAAAAAACAAATCCCAAATCCCAAAATCCAAATTCCAAACGTCTAACCTGTGCATTCAGGGCTAAAGTTTGGAATTTGGATTTTGTTATTTGGGATTTCGTGTGTACCGGTTATTTTCTCACTGCTGCCTTCTCAGTTGTTCAACAGTGGCTTTCAGTTCATCAATCTGGCGTTGCTGTTCACGAATAGATTCAATCAATAACGGAACAAGCCTGGCATAGTCAACGCCTTTCATGCCATCCTGTTCACTCACGGCTTCGGGTACTACTTTTTCCACATCTTGTGCCAGCAGTCCCATTTGACGGCCGGGTTGGAAATTCCTTTTGGGGAAATCTGTGGTTTTCATTTCATATTCCACGCCTTTGAGACGGAGTAACCGCTGGAGGGGAGATTCTATAGGAGTAATATCTTTTTTAAATCTTTCATCGCTTGCGTATGTGACGCCATTGGCCCAGAGACTGCCAAAAATCAGGAAAGCAAATGGGGGACTGGACTGCGCCTTGGCCAATTCTGTAAAATTGCCGGCATTATCCTGAGTGCCAAATGAAACTTTGCTTCCCGGGTTATCACAATGCAGGCGGAGTTCATTGCCATAAACACCTATGCCTACCTCGCCTGCAGGTCCGGGGTACAACTGTATTTTTTCACCCAAAGCTGCCGGGAATGATAACGGCCTTGGTGGCGCTGCTCCATTCATACCAATCCCAACATTTCCCGTTGTGGTATTCATGGTAAAACCAAAAAGTGCTCCTGTGTTGCCGTAAAATCCAACCTGGTTATCACTCGACAAACCAATAAAGGCCGAATTAGCCGAGTTTGCTGCATTTGAAAGCCAGAGTCCTGCTGTCTGAGAACCTGTTTTTATCTGCAACCTGCCACTTGTCTGAAAGGATACTTCACCATTGTTTATAGTCCTGGCCTTTTCATTGAAATTGTAACTGTTTCCGTAACCAAATGCAATACTTGTATTACTTCCATCACTGTACATCTGTAATAGACCAGACTGGACACCAAAACCGTATTGTGGGGTATTGCCCAGACCACCGTAAAGTGATAAACGATTTCCTAAACGGTTGGTGAAAGACAATGAATCAAGCGTAAGCTGGCCGGTTACTGCAGTATTATTAGGCAGTCGGGTGTTACCATATTTTGAAATGATATTTCCTGCTACAATCAGGTCACCGCGGGTTTCAAGATTACCCAGTGTAGTAAGTTTATCCCGGAAAATACCAGTACCCACTACATCCAGTTTGGCGAATGGCGTGTCAATGCCAATGCCTACTTTGGTTCCGTTATTCGCTGTGGGCACCTGGTTTGATTCTGCTACACAGATTTTGGCAGTACCATCTGAAAGCGCCGGGCCTGTGCCTGTATATCGCATCATCCTGATATAAACGATACTGTTGGGTGTCAGGTTAGTCCAGTTCAGCCCGAAGAATGTACAGCCTAATTCTGTAAATGTACCGTTGCATGCAGTTGCGGTATAGGCAACCAGGCAAGTGCCATTGTAAGTATGGTTTATCCGCAATTTACCAGATGCAGGTACACGGAGTTTAAACCATACATCCCTAACATTGGTTCCCGGCATGGGTGCTATACAGGAAGGTGTTGGAATAGCGGGGGTTAATGTGGCGCCCGTCCAGCTGTAAAAATCAACCGGCATGCAATCCTGTCCCAAAGGATCTGCTTCGTCCATTTCAAAAAAGCCGGCATTACAAGGTTCATCAGCCAATACATTGTTGTTGCTTACACAAATTTTAATAGCCCCGTTTGCAAATGCAGCCGTATTGGCAAATCTCCTGTATACCCTCAGAAAACAGACACCACCTGGCGTCAGTCCAACATAGGTTCTGAAACTTTCTGAAGGGATATTCGTGTACAGGCAAGGATAGCCATTGTTGAATGAGTTGGCAACAGCTAACGAATTACACGTATTGCTGGTATATAATTCAGATGTATACGCGTTGCCATCTGTGGCTGCAATTCTTACAACAGCTTGCCCGTTGGCCGGCACAGTAAACTGATACCAGACATCCAGGTTTTGGAAATTTTCGCACCAGGTATTCCCACTGCCACTGCTCCAGGTAGCACCGGTATACGAGTACGTAACAGTAGGTTCACAACCCAGGTTTTCAACCGGGATTGTTACAGCACCGCAGGAGTTATCATTTGCTGGCTGGGCCATCGTGTACTTTGAAAGAAACAAGAGTACCAGGAACAGGAGAGTTGTTTTTTTCATTATTAATTTATTAAGTCGTTAGTCATTAAAAAGTACTTAAAAGTCAAAAGTCAAAATTCAAAATTCAAAAAACCTCAAGCTAACCGCCATACTCCAATAGCTAATCGCCAACAATCAAAAATCAAAAGTCAAAAGTCAAAATTCAAAAAAATCTCAAGCTAATCGCCATACTCCAATAGCTAATCGCCAACATTCAAAAATCAAAAGTCAAAAGTCAAAAAAATCTCAAGCTATTCGCCAGTCGCCCATTGCCAATTGCCAAAAGCTAATAGCCAATAGCCAAAACTTTAAACCAACTTCAAACTATAGGGTTCTTTTTTACTTTTTAATTTTGAATTTTACTATAGTCCTCAACCAAAAATAGCCTCCCCGGCATGTCCCGGAACTAGTGGTTTTACATGAATTTTGAAGGTAGGCTATTTTTCCAGGGCAAGTGTAAAGACAGTGCTGCTGCCATTATCATCATCGGCAACCAGCAGCAGATGGAGCATGGTACGGGATTCAGCGAGGAGGCAGACGGATTCTATTTTATGGCCTTTAAAGCGCGGATCTTCAGCCTCCAGGTCAATGATTTCATCCGGGTTGATGGCCTTCCATTTGGTTTTGGAAGAGAAGTTTTTTACGATCCAGAGATAACTTTTGCCGATGGCACCATCATCCATTGCATTGGTTGTGGCTTCGGTGGAAACAGTGGCAATCAGCCGGTCACTCAGGGAAGAATACTCTAATCCGGATACACCGGAAAAGGATGTGCTGTCAGGCTGAACACCGAACCGGATGGTTGTTAACCCTGTTTCCGTTTGATTATCCCAAAATGCAGCATTGGTTATGATTAAATCATTACGCGGGTTTCCCAGGCTTCCGCGGTTGGACATCAGGATCCTCCCGTGTATTTTGGTACAACCTTCAATATTGATTTCGCCAATGCCTAATGCCCGTAAGCGGGTAAAAAATGTATCCAGCCGGATGCTGTCTGCTTTCTTTTTTTTGGCACTGTATAAAATGGCCAGGTCGCGCTGCGGTGATTTGGATCCTGAACCCAGCAGGAGTAACTGGTCTTCATCCTGGTATTGTACAACCGTGGCTGATTCCAGGTCAGGCTTGCTGTCTTTCGGGAGTTTTTTCAAATGGGTCTGAAAGAAAGGGATGGAATCTTTTTGCACCAGGCTGGTGTCCAGCACAAGGCAGTAAGGTGCATCATCACCCATCATATAAAGATGGCGGTTGTAGTAAGCAACGGCTGATGCAGAAGGGTAGTGGTTGAATTCCTGCACATGTTCCACTACCTGGCTGTGTTTGCATGACAGCAGGCAGATTGATAAATAAAAAGCGGGGAGTATGCGGGTGATTCTTGTCACAGGCACCAGTTGTTTCAGTCGAATTTATTTTCCCAGCCGTCTTTTTTCATCTTATCTGCTTTTTCAATCACTTCTTTCTGCATGGATTGTTTGTAAGCAGCAATGGTGGCTGAAACTTTTTCATCGTATGTTCCCAGGATTTCCGCAGCGAGGATGCCGGCATTTTTGGCCGCATTCAAAGCTACAGTACCTACCGGCACGCCATTGGGCATTTGTAAAATGGAAAGGACAGAGTCCCAGCCGTCAATAGAGTTGGAAGATTTGATCGGCACACCAATTACAGGCAATGTGGTAACAGAAGCTACCATCCCCGGCAGGTGGGCGGCGCCCCCGGCTCCGGCAATGATTACTTTCAGTCCGCGGCCTGCTGCTGTTTGTGCGTACTCAATCATACGATGTGGTGTGCGGTGAGCCGACACAACCGTTACTTCATGTGCAATGTTGAATTGTTTGAGGATATCTGATGCGGCTTGCATCACAGGCAGGTCGCTGTCGCTGCCCATAATAATTCCAACCAGTGGGTTCATGTTGCTGAATTGTTCCCAAAAATAGCCAGAAAGCGGAACTATTTAATCAACCCGCCATTTAATCTCAGTAATTCTGTTTCAGCTGTTTTGGTATTAAATCGGGCGGCGATCAGCCGGGTATAGGCATCTTCCAGGCTTTTCTGGGCTTCTTTGAGCTGGATTTGCGTTGTAGAGTTGAGTTTATACACCTGGAAAACGATGTTTACGTTTTCCTTGGCGATCAGGATATTCTCTTCTTCCAGCACCAGGATCCTTTTCTGCAGTTCATAATCGAGGTATGCATTGATGATACTGTAACTGATCTGCGATTCCTGCTGTTTGAATACCAGTTGCTGGTAACCGATATCCAGTTTCGCCTGCTGGATCTGGCGGCGGTTATTGTAATTATTGAAGATGGGAATTGTGGCGGTAAAGCCGTAGTTGAAACCCCGGTTGCGGTTGAATAAGGTGGAGAATGAATTGATCACTGCTTTGTTATTCGTACGGTTGAAATTATAAGCGCCGTTAAACGCAACAGTGGGGTATCTTTCTGCTTCCCTTTCTTTCAGGGTGAGACGTGCAATGTCAATATTTTTCTGGGCCAGCTGCAGGGCCGGACTTGAATTCTTAATATCCCGTTGCAGGTCATTCAGCACCAGTTTGAAATTGATAGGAATAGTGTCACTCACCTCATATTTATTATCCTGCCTCACCATCAGCTCATTTAACTGCTCTTTCAGCCGGCTGATTAATGATTCCTGTTCCATTTTCGCAGCGCGCTGTGCATTGAGATCGAGTTTGCTTTGCAGTACATCGGGTTTGGTGCCAACACCGATATCCAATTTATATTCGGCCAGTTTTAATCTTTCCTGGCTGATTGACATTTGTTCTTCAATGGCTTTGAGCTGTTGTTTCTGCCTGACGATACTGTAATAGGTATTAATCACCGAAGCCACGGTATTGATCACCTGGTTCTTGATAGCAATTTCACCCATCAGCACAAACTGGTCAACTTTATCACGGGTGGCAAACATTTTCATGCCGTCGAATAATGTCCAGTTCAGAGCCAGCTGTGCCGTGAGGTTATTTGATTTGATACCTGATTTTTCCCGCTTGGTGCCATCGGATAATATTTGTTTCTGTGCATTCACATTCCAGGCAGTACCGATATTGCCATTCAGCCTTGGTAAGAAAGCCGCATTTTTATAGGAAGCATCCAACGCGTATGAGGCAGAATCATTTTTAACCAGCTGGATGCTGTAATTATTTTGCAGTGCGTTGGCAATGGCTTCATCCACACTCATCACCGGGTAGGCCGGGTACACCACTTTCTCGAAAGCCATATCGGGACGTGAAGGCGCCTGTGCATAGCTGTTACAGATTACAGGAAATACAGCCAGTGTTAAAAATAATATCCGCTTCATAATGTTCAGTTATGCCTTGTCAGTTTGCCCGGGTTGTTGAGTAGCTTCAGTTACTGCAGTTGTTTCAGCGGTGACTGCCATCGAGGTCTCATCAACGGTTGGTTGGGCATGGACAAACTGGTCTATTTCACTTTTTTTCTTTTTACCTGATAAGAATGAATACATCGCCGGGATGACAAATAATGTCAGGATCAATGAGAACATAATCCCACCCACGATCACGATACCGAGCGGGATCCGGCTGGTGGCCGAAGCACCGAGTGATAATGCCAGGGGCAGGGCACCGAGCGACATGGCCAGGCTGGTCATCAGGATGGGTCTCAAACGCTGTGTGGCCGCGAAAATAGCTGCCTCCATTTTACCCATGCCTTTCATCCGGTTCTGATTGGCAAATTCCACAATCAAGATACCATTCTTCGTCACTAGACCTATGAGCATGATCATACCGATCTGGGAGAAGATATTCAGCGTCATGCCAAATAACCACAATGACAATACCGCACCGGCAATAGCGAGCGGAACGGTAAACATGATGATCAGCGGGTCAATGAAACTTTCAAACTGAGCTGCCAGGATCAGGAAGATTAATCCAAGTGCAAGTAAGAATGCAAAACTGGTATTGCTGGAACTTTCTGCAAAGTCACGGGAAGATCCGGACAAGGAAGTGGTGAATGTATCATCTAATAATTTATCCGCGATGCTTTGCATTTCTTTGATACCATCCCCGATGGTTTTGCCGGGAGCAAGTCCCGCAGAAATGGTAGCTGATTTATACCTGTTGAAATGGTAGATAGAAGGAGGCGTGTTGGATTCAGATGTCGATACCAGGTTATCCAGACTGATCATTTCTCCCCGGCTGTTCCGTACAAACAATGCTTTCAAATCATCCGGATCATCGCGGTCATTCCTGGTAACCTGTCCCATCACCTGGTATTGCTTTCCGTCTTTGGTGAAATAACCCAGCCTGCGGTTGCTGTATGCCAGCTGCAGGGTTTGTGAAATATCATTGACTGAAACACCAAGCTCTGCGGCTTTGATCCGGTCAACTTGCACCCTTAATTCCGGTTTATTGAATTTTAAATCCACATCTGCATTCAGTAAAACCTTACTCTGCCTGGCCGCTTCAAGGAACGCTGGTAATATTTTAGTGAGCTTTTCAAAATTATTATTCTGGATAACGAATGATACGGGTTGTCCGCCGCGGCGGTTCACCGATATCGTTTGTTCTTCAATGGCAAAAGCCCTTCCTTCATTGAATTTGGGAAGGTTGCGGTTCACCATCGCCACAATTTGTTTCTGGGAACGAACCCTTTCATCCGGCGGAGTCAGGGTAACACGCACAAATCCAGTGTTCGCATTGCCTGAACCAGTAAAGCCCGGAGAGGTTACGCTCAGCACCACTTCTTTTTCAGGCACAGAATCCATCATGAACTGTGAGAGCCTGTTTACATAAACGTCCATCGCTTCAAAAGAAGTTCCTTCCGGTGCAGTTAACTGTAAACGGAACTGGCTGCGGTCTTCCATCGGGGCCAGTTCAGATTGCAATTGCCTGCCTATAAAAATGATAGCCGCAATACAAAGACCAACCAGCACAAAGGCCATCTTACGGACGCCCATAAATTTTGTCAGTGCGGACTGGTAACTGTTTTCCAGCCACCGGAAGAAAGGTTCTGTCCGCCGGTAAAACCAGGAGTGATTATGTACATTCCGTTTGGTGAGTTTAACGTTGAGCACAGGCGTCAATGTCAGTGATACAAACGCTGATATAAGTACAGCGCCTGCCACCACGATACCGAATTCACGGAAGAGCCGGCCCACAAAACCCTGTAAAAAGATGATTGGAAGGAACACTACGGCGAGAGGTAATTGAGGTAGCGATTACGGCAAAATAAATCTCCCGCGAACCTTCCACAGCCGCCTGCCATTTATTCATGCCCTTTTCAATCTTCTTGTAAATATTTTCGGTAACCACAATACCATCATCCACCACCAGGCCGGTGGCCAGTACAATGGCGAGCAGTGACAGTACGTTTATCGTAAATCCCATCAGGTACATGATAAAGAATGCACCGATCAGTGAAACGGGAATATCAATCAGCGGACGGATGGCGATGATCCACTCGCGGAAGAACAGGTAAATAATCATCACCACCAGCAGGAAAGCCACCATCATGGTTTCTTCCACTTCGAGGATGGATTTCTTGATGAATTTTGTCTGGTCAAGTGCGATATTAATTTTTACATCTTCCGGCACATCTTTTTTGATCTGTTCCAGTCGTTTATAAAATTCATCAGAGATGGAAACATAATTGGAGCCGGGTTGTGGTACAATAGCCAGGGCAATCATCGGCGTACCACTTTCTTTCAGTACCGTTTCTTCGTTCTCTGGTCCGAGTACGGCTTCACCCACATCCCGGATGCGTACATCAGCGCCGTTCACATTCCGGATAATCAGGTTGTTGAATTCTTCTTCTGTATTCAATCGTCCGAATGTGCGGACTGTTAGTTCTGTATTGTTGCCGGAGATTTTACCGGAAGGTAATTCTACATTTTCCCGGAGCAGCGCGGCCTGTACATCGTTACCGGTTATTTTATATGCGTTAAGTTCGGAAGGATTCAGCCAGATACGCATCGCATATCTTTTTTCACCCCAAATCTGGATACCACTTACGCCGGGAATAGTCTGCAGTCTTTCCACCAGCACATTATTCGCATACTCCGTCATCTGCAGCTGGTTGCGGGTATTGCTCTGCACGGTCATGGATAAAATCGGGTCAGAGCTCGCATCGGCTTTCGAAACTACGGGTGGCGCATCCAGGTCAGAGGGAAGTGAACGTACCGCCTGAGATACTTTATCGCGCACATCATTGGCGGCAGATTCCAGATCTACTGATAAATCAAATTCAACATTGATATTGCTGCTGCCGTTGCTGCTGGAAGATGTAATGTTTTTGATACCTGCAATCCCGTTCACCGCTTTTTCGAGCGGCTCGGTAATCTGTGTTTCGATAATATCTGAATTGGCGCCGGGGTAGGAGGTACGCACACTGATATTGGGCGGATCAATGGCGGGATAATCCCTTACCCCGAGGAATTTGAAACCGATGATCCCGAACACCACAATGATAATATTCATCACAATGGCCAGAACCGGTCTGCGTAAACTTAATTCAGATATATTCATAACAAAGGGCCTGACTGTTTATTGAACAACTTTTCCAAGCTGGATTTTTGTATCGGGTCTTACACTCAGTAAACCAGTAACCACAACCGTATCACCTGCTTTCAATCCCTGTAATACCTGTACCCGGGCTGAGTCGCGGACACCGGTTGTTATATCTGTAAATGTGGCGTTGCCGTTTTTAAACAGGATCACTTTCTTGCCACGGGCCTGTGGTAACACAGCCTGCGTGGGGATCATGATTGCATGCGGGTCGGGGTCAAAATCAAGTTGTACCCTTGCAAATGCACCGGGCAACAGATTTTCATTTTTCAATGTGATCAGTGCACGTACCATCAGGCTGCGTGTGTTCTCCGTGATATTCGATTCTGTGGCGATCACTTTGGCTGCAAGACGTTCATCACCATTCTCCAGCCGGAAACTGACTGTTTGCCCTGTTTTTATTTTATCAGCATATTTTTCAGGCACTGTAAAATCCAGTTTCAGCTGCGAAACCTGGTTGATCACTGCAATCACTGTTGATGGTGTTACATACGCACCATTACTGATCGACCGCAAACCGATTTTACCACTGAATGGTGCACGAACTACTGTTTTGGAAATGCTGGTTTGTATAATGCCGATATCGGCGCGCAGGCTGTTCACCTGTAACAAGCTTATATCATAATCCTGCTGGCTGATGCCCTGGATTTTAAGCAACTGTGCTTGCCTTTCCTCTGTTTTCTGGGCGAGTGCCAGTTGGATATTCAGTTTATTCAACTGGGCACGTAAATCGCCGTCATATAATTTGGCGAGCACGGCACCCTGTGAGACAAACTTGCCTTCCGCTACATTGAGCTGGACAATCCGCCCGGAAACTTCGGGATGGATTTCCACCACTTCATTGGCCAGGATGGAACCAGGTACTTCAATATTTTCTGCAAAAGGGGCTTCTTTAACAAGATAAACATCCACCCGCATGGGAGGCTGCTTAGCTCGGGTCCTCCTGCTTTCGGGGCTTCCTGCTTTTTCTTAGAACCACAACTCAGCAAAAAGGCAGCGAACAGAAGGGTGAGAATTGGATTAATCCGCATGATTTAGTGTGCAATTGATTAGGAAATCAGTCGGTTAAAGGTAACTGATCTGGATTGTTTTTTGACGGCAAAACAGGTATTTCCCTGCGTTAGCGGCAGAACTAAATACAAACGGTTTATATACGTGACAGGAGGGTCAGGCTTTGGGGAGCAGGGTTTTACGAACTTCATGCGCCTGTTTCACCAGGTTCTTTTGCTGGTGCGCCAGCAGGGTTACATGCCCCATTTTGCGCCCGGGCCGGGTTTCGGCTTTACCGTATAAATGCACAAACGCATTTTCCATGGATAAAACCTTGTCCAAACCCTCATATTTCACAGGTCCGCTGAATCCTTCCGCACCGATGATGTTTACCATCAAAGAAGCATGTAATAAATGCGGATCACCCAACGGATAGCCCGCCAGGATGCGGATCAGCATATCAAACTGTGAACAGGCATGGGCTTCAATGGTATGGTGACCGCTGTTATGCACCCGTGGAGCCGTTTCATTTACGAGTACCTGTCCCTGGTTATAGAGGAACATTTCCACTGCAAACAATCCAGGTGATTTGAAATTTTTAGCTACAGAACGCGCGATGGCTTCCACACGCCAGAGCGTTTTTTCATCAATATCGGCGGGACAAAGCTGGAAGTCCAGCAGATTCAAAACCTGATCAAACATCATTTCAACGGGAGGGTAAAGGGCCGTATTACCAGCCCGGTCTACCGCCACCAGTTGCGCAATTTCTTTTTTGATATCCACCATTTTTTCCAGGATACCGGGGGCGGAGTGCACGTCGTTTATCGCTTCCCGGTTTTTGATCAGTTGTACCCCTTTGCCGTCATAACCACCTTCGGCGGTTTTAAAAACGGCGGGCAGCATGTATTCGTGTTCAGCAATGTCGGTGCGGTTACCCACAATTACATGCGGGGAAGTGGGGATCTGGTGATTATCGTAATACTGTTTTTGTAAGATCTTGTTTTTAATCGTGCGCAGTACAGCCGGTTTCGGAATAATCTCAAGTCCTTCTTCTTCCAGTTTTTCAAGTGCATCAATATTCACATGTTCGATTTCGATAGTCAGCACATCCACTTTTTCCCGAAGTTGTACACTGCATCAAAGTTGTTGATATCGCCCTGGACATAGTGTGTACAGAGTCTGGCCGCCGGGCACTGGGGGTCAATATCCAGTACATAGGTTTCGATGGGATAATTGGCGGCTTCCTGCAGCATCATCCGGCCAAGCTGGCCTCCTCCAAGGATGCCGATTTTTTTTGGGGTCGTGGGCATGCGCAAAGATAAAAACCCGGGGGAGTTTCCCATTAGTTTTTAACTTTGGCCCATGCAGCCCGATTTCCCGCATAAACACTTCACCGATAAACGGGGCCATTTCAGCCTGCTGATGGAGGCATTGGCCATGGATCACTGCTGATGAAATGAAAGCAAAACCTGATTGACATCATTTCAAACCCGCCCCGGGCAGGGGAACTCCCAAACATGAATACGATACTTGCACCAGATCAATCCCTGGTAAACGCCAACGATTTCCTCCCGCTGGAAGGAACCGATTATGTTGAATTTTATGTGGGCAATGCCAAACAGGCCGCCCATTATTATATGAGTGCCTTTGGTTTCCAGGCACTGGCTTATGCCGGTCCGGAAACCGGTTTAAAAGACCGTGTCAGTTATGTAGTACGCCAGCATAAGCTGACTTTCATGCTCACCACGCCGCTGCGTACCAACAATCCCATTGCGGATCATATTTACAAACATGGTGATGGCGTAAAAGTGCTGGCCCTGCGCGTACCCGATGCGGCCCTTGCCTGGAAAGAAACTACCGCGCGTGGTGCATCATCATCCATGGAGCCCGTTTCTTTGAAAGATGAAGGCGGGGAAGTGGTCATGAGCGGCATCCACACCTACGGCGATACGCTGCATTTATTTATTGAAAGGAAAAATTACAACGGTGTGTTTATGCCCGGTTTCCGCGCCTGGTCGAATCCGCTTTTTGCACCAGCTGATACCGGTTTGTTATATGTTGACCATTGCGTGGGCAATGTAGACTGGAACCAGATGAATCCCCGCGTAAAATTTTATGAAGAGGTGATGGGCTTCAAAAACATCCTGTCATTTGATGATGAAGATATTTCCACAGAATATTCCGCCCTCATGAGTAAAGTAATGAGCAGTGGCAATGGTTATGTGAAATTCCCCATCAATGAACCTGCTGAAGGAAAGAAAAAATCACAGGTGGAAGAATTCCTCGATTTCTACCAGGGAGAAGGGGTGCAGCATGTGGCCATGGCAACAAACGATATTGTAAAAACGGTCAAAGACCTGATGAGCCGCGGTGTGGAATTCCTGAAAGTGCCTTCATCATATTATGAAGATTTACTGAGCCGTGTAGGGAAAATTGATGAAGACCTGGAGCCGCTGCGTGAACTGGGTATTCTGGTTGACCGGGATAATGAAGGGTATTTATTGCAGCTCTTCAGTAAGCCTGTAGAAGACAGGCCCACATTATTTTTTGAAATCATACAACGGAAGGGGGCGAAGAGCTTTGGGAAGGGGAATTTTAAGGCCTTATTTGAAGCGATAGAAAGGGAACAAGAGGCTCGGGGAAACTTATAGTGAGACTTGCGTAATTTAACCACAAAGCACACAAAGGTTAAACAAAGGCCACAAAGAGTTACACTTTGTGGCCTTAGTGTATTCCTTTGTGGGCTTAGTGGTTAAAAAAAACAATCAAATGTTAAATCCACACCTGTGGAAAACTGCCCACCCCTCAAAACCCGTTTCCGGTAGCCAGTTTACTGTATCTTTACGGAGATCCTTTTTCCTTCGGTAAAAACTATTCAAGGAACGCATGAAAATAACACTGCTCACGCTGTTTTTTTGCTTATTCGGTGCTGTAGTTACAGCCCAACCTGCCGTACAGAAAGGCGGGCCGGTGAGCTATACATTTATTGATTACCAGAAATCATTCCCCCGCCCGAGTGAAGCCCTGCAACGCAAGGAGGACACCCTCCGCAAGCAGTTTGAAGCCAGGAAACTGAAATGGCCTGCCAATTTTATGTATCTCCGTTCTTTTAAATACGATAGCCAGCTGGAAGTATGGGTGAAGAATACAGTGGATGAACAATTCCAGTTATTCAAAACGTATAAGATTTGTGCATTGGCCGGTACGCTGGGCCCGAAAAGAATGGAAGGGGATTACCAGGTGCCTGAAGGATTTTATCACATCAATGAGTTCAATCCCCGGAGTAATTATTATTTATCACTCGGCATTAATTATCCCAATGCGTCAGATAAAATTCTGAGTGATTCACTCCGCCCCGGCAGTGAAATTTTTATCCATGGCAGTTGTGTAACGGTGGGATGTATTCCGATCACCGACCAGCAGATAGATGAATTGTATATCCTGGCAGCGCATGCCAAAAACCAGGGACAGGATTTTATCCCGGTGCATATATTCCCCGTTCGTTTCAATGTGCCCCGGAGTGTGAAATTCCTGGAGAACCTGACCAAAGATGATCCGACGCTGAAAAAATTTGCCGACCGGATGGAAGATGCGTTTGATTATTTTGATAAATACAAACAGGTGCCGGTTGTACTGATCGGGGAGAAGGGCGAGTATTTTGTAAACAATGCGCCGCCCGCAAACCCAAAGACCTGATTGCCAGGACGCCAAACCTGTTAAAAAAATACCAGCTATTCACCGTACACGCGATGTAGGTGTGCTGGCCACCAGCGTACACCAATGGCCGCAGTTCCCCGGTGGTGCCGAAGCATTCTCGCATTACCTGGATAAACTGGGTAAGGATATGGTTACCTTATTACCAGTAGGTGTCCGTAAAATTTATGTACAGGTGGAATTCATTGTTGACAGTGATGGCGTGCCTGTAAATATCAAAGTATTAAAAGGGCTGGATGATGTGGATTTCAATGATGAGCTGATAAACCGCATGGAGAAGATGGGAACGTGGAAGCCGGCGATGCTAAATGATAAACCGGTGGCGAAGAAAATGATACAGACGGTGACGGTGGCCGTAGAGTAAAAAAAATATTTAACCACTAGGTTCACTAAGATTATACAGAAAGGCCACAAAGGTATTCCCTTTGTGGCCTTTCTGTGCCCGCCGTGCGCCTATGCTGAAGCTTCGGCGCAAGCATAAGCGAAGCGTAGGAGGGTGTTTTTCTTAGTGCACTTTGTGGTTATGTATTTAAAAATTCCTCATCAACACCTGCACTGTTTCTTTCGTTTGCTGTCTCAATAAAATCTCTTTCCCCGCCGTCATCTTCGCCAGCAACTCATTATTAAAATGCCTGATCGTCAGCAATTGCAAATCCCGGTTCACATTGATGTCAAGCATATCTGCCGCTGATAATGCCAGTTTCTCAATTTTCTCCGCCCGGTCATCAAACACCGCCGTAAAATGTTGCACCATTTTGGGTGAGGTTGGGTTTGATATGGAGTTGCCGAATAACTGGTAGAGATGTCCCACATGTTGTTCCCCGATGAATGAGAAATCAGTTGTTTTGAATTCCAGCATGACCTGCCGGTCTTTTAAAACGATTATAGGTGGAAGGTTATGGACAATGCCGTTGTGAATGACTGTGCCCGGTAAAGAAGGATCCAGGAAACATTTTACATGCAGGGGAATGTTCTTATTCTGTAACGGCTTGATGGTTTTTGGGTGGATCACCTGTGCACCGTAATAAGCCATTTCGATCACTTCGTTATAACTCAGCTCCGCAATCGGCACGGCATCGGGGAATTGCTTGGGATCGGCGTTCATCACACTTTCCACATCTTTCCAGATGCTGAGGCTTTTGGCATCAAGCAGGTTGGCAAAAACGGCTGCGGTATAATCACTGCCTTCGCGGCCCAGGGTGGTGCTTTCATTTTCATCAGTAGAGCCGATAAAGCCCTGGGTGATCACGATCCGGTGTTGCTCCAGTGCCGGCTTGATCACTTCATGCACTTGTGTGGTGGTGTAAGTCCAGTCAATATCCGCATCCCTGAAATCATCATCGGTGCGGATGATATCCCGCACGTCCAGCCATTGGTTGGCAAGACCTGATTCTGCCAGGAATGCGCTGACAATAGCAGTCGAAAATAATTCCCCGGTACAAACAATCTGGTCGTAATAATAATCATAATCCCTCACCGGTTTATCATGCAGCAGCCATTCCACTTCAGTAAAGAAATTCTGGAGGGCTTCCTCACAGGGATTGTAATGGGTTACCAGCAGGTATTTGGCAGTGGTGAGGTGTTGTTCTTTGACTTGTGAGAATAAGGCAAGGGCTTCGTCTTTTTGCCGGCATAAAAAGCATCTGTTACTTTCTCCAGGGCATTGGTGGTTTTGCCCATAGCTGAAATGATAATCATCAGGGGTTCATCGGGGTATTGGCGCAGGATATCTGCGAGGTTTTTGACCCTGTCTACACTGTTAACGGATGCGCCGCCGAATTTGAAAACTTTCATGAAATTGAATGTGCGGCAAAGATAAAGACTGGTTGTGTTCTCTTTACGCAATTCTTTACTTGTTGGGATTTCCGGCTTTTGTAAACCCTTTGCGTCTTAGCGTCTTTGCGGTTACTGTATTTGTATTAAATACAATTACCGCAAAGACGCAAAGGCGCAAAGGGAGGAACTAAATCAGAAAAATCATGAAAGAACATGCCTGCGTAAGAACTCTGACAGAACCATCCTACATTTGCCTTAACCATTGCCCAATCATATGAATGTTAACAGAACCATCCAGACGCTCGACGAATTCACCATCCAGCAGCTCCGCGATTTCCCCAACGCCACAGGTGAATTATCCAATTTACTCCGCAACATCGGCCTGGCCGCCAAGCGGATCAACACCGAAGTAAACAAAGCCGGTCTCGTGGATATCCTGGGTGATGCCGGCAATATCAACGTACAGGGGGAGGAAGTGAAAAAACTGGATGTATATGCCAACGACCAGATGGTGCGTGTGCTGCAGCATGGTATCAGCTGTGCCGGTATCGCATCTGAAGAACTGGATGATTTTGTAGCCTTCGATGATGAGAAAAGCGTGAAGTCGAAATATGTCTGCCTCTTCGATCCCCTCGATGGCAGCAGCAATATTGATGTGAATGTTTCTATCGGAACCATTTTCAGTGTGTACCCGCGGGTAACGCCTGTGGGCACTGTGGTGACAAAAGAAGATTTTTTACAGCCCGGTATCAAACAGGTGGCAGCCGGTTATATAGTCTATGGTTCATCCACGATGATGGTGTATGCCACACGCCGCGGCGTGAATGGTTTCACCCTTGATCCATCCATCGGTGAATTCACCATGAGCCATCCCGATATCAAATGTCCCGAGACTGGTAAAATGTACTCGGTAAACCATGGCAATTTTTTCGAATACAGCAAACCGGTGCAGCAATACATCACAGCCTGCCAGAAAAAAGACAAGACCAACGGCGGGCCATACACCCAGCGCTATATCGGCAGCATGGTATCCGATGTGCACCGCAACCTGATCCGCGGTGGCATCTTCCTGTATCCGGGAACCACGTCAAAACCCAAAGGCAAACTCCGGTTGTTATATGAAAGCAATCCCTTTGCATTTATTGTAACCGTGGCAGGGGGGAAGGCGACGAATGGGAAAATCCCCATACTGGATGTGGTGCCGACTGAACTGCATGAGCGGACGCCGTTCTTCGTGGGGAGTATCAGGATGATGGAAGAACTGGAGACTTATCTTCAAAATACATAACCACAAAGGCCACAAAGTTCTTCCCGTTGTGCACTTTGTGTATTTCTTTGTGGGCTTAGTGGTAAAAAAAAAGCATCTTTTTGCCGAACGACTTATCTTTACTCCCTCATGGCAAATACCATCATTTCAGTCAATAACCTCGTCAAAAACTACGGAACCTTCCAGGCCGTCAAAGGCATCAGCTTTGAAGTCATGGAAGGCGAGATATTCGGTTTACTCGGCCCCAATGGTGCCGGTAAATCCACCACGCTTGAGATTATTGAAACACTGCGGGAGAAAACAAGCGGTGAAGTTATTGTGGACGGACTGAACCTCGACAAGCAACCCAATGAGATCAAGAAGATCATCGGGGTGCAATTGCAAACCAGCGGGTTTTATCCCGGACTGAATTTGCTGCAGCTGATTGAACTGTTTTGCGGATTATATAACCGCCATGTAGATCCGATGGAATTGCTGGATATGGTTAATCTCCGCGACAAAGCCAAATCAAAAGTGAAAGAACTGAGCGGCGGCCAGAAACAACGTTTCTCTGTGGCCACCACACTGATCAATAATCCACGCATCATTTTCCTGGATGAACCGACCACAGGTTTGGATCCCCAGGCCCGTCGCAGTTTATGGGAACTGGTAAAAAATATCAGGCAGCGCGGTACAACGGTTATCATCACTACGCATTACATGGATGAGGCAGAATACCTCTGTGACCGGGTGGCCATTATTGATTCCGGTAAAATTGTAGCGATGGATAACCCCGATGCACTCATTGATAAACTGGTGGCTTCGGGTTTTGAAAGACCTAAGGAAATGAAACTGGCCAATCTGGAGGATGTATTTATCAAACTCACCGGACATTCATTAAGAGAAGACTAACTATATGAGCTTACAGGATAAATTAAAACAATTCATGGGTAACAAATTGCAAGAAGAAAAAGATGCAGGGATTGCGTTCCTGCAACAAAACAAATCTGCGGAAGGTGTTGTTGAATTGCCGGAAGGGATTCAGTACTTCGTTGTTAAAGAAGGAACCGGCGTACAGCCAGCGCCTTCGGCCAGTGTAAAAGCACATTATAAAGGCAGCCTGCTGAATGGGAAAGAGTTTGACAATTCTTTCAAAAGGGGAGAACCCTTCAGCGCCCCGTTGCGCGCCCTCATCAAAGGCTGGCAGATTGCCCTGCCATTGATGAAAGCCGGCAGTCACTGGCGCCTGTGGATTCCTTCGGATCTTGCTTATGGCGACCGTGGTGCAGGCCGTGATATCCCCGGCGGTGCAACGCTGGTATTTGAAGTGGAATTACTGGAAGTACTTTAATCAATATTTATGTCAATAGTAGCAGCTGCAGATCCCCGCTATCCCATTGGAGTCTATGAACCCAAACCCTTTTCCATTGAACAGAAAGTGGAATGGCTGGCAGATATTAAATTCCTGCCCCTGCAACTGGAGCAATCCATCCTGAACCTGGATGAAGAACAACTGCAAACGCCTTACCGCGATGGCGGCTGGACTGTCCACCAGTTAGTGCACCACGTGGCAGATCGTCATATGAATGCTTACTGCCCGTTCAAACTCGGCCTGACAGAAGACAATCCCACCATCAGACCTTACGATGAAAAATTATGGGCCGAAATGCATGATGTGCAGAAACTTCCTGTGAATGTTTCACTCACCATCCTGCATGCTGTGCATATGCGCTGGTTTGAAGCGATAAAATATGCAACAGATAATGACTGGAATAACCGTACCGTTTATCATCCTGAACATAAAAAAACCATGCGGCTGTGGTACCTGCTGGGGTTATATGCCTGGCATGGCCGTCACCACGTGGCACATATCACTACATTGCGCGACCGCATGAAATGGTGGTAAATCCTCACAAATTTTTTGCATGAAAGATCCGCTGGCCTGGCAAACACTTTCTTCTGAATATATTTTCAAAGACCGATGGTTTACGGTGCGGAAAGATATTTGCCTCACACCCGGTGGTGTAACGGTGAATCCATATTATGTATATGAATTCCCGGTTTGGGTGGGTGGCGTTGCAATGACAGCAGACGGTAAATTCATCATGGTTCGCCAGTACCGCCATGCGCTGGGCGAAACAGGTATTGAAATCCCCGGTGGCTGTGTGGATGAAGGGGATGCAGATTACCAGTCAGCCATTGCCCGGGAACTGCTGGAAGAAACCGGCTATACTTTTTCAAAATATGAATACCTGGGCCGCATCTCACCAAATCCTTCCACGAATACAAACCTCCTGCACATGTTCCTCGCAACAGGTGGTGTGAAAACGAATGAACAATCACTGGATGCCAATGAAGAAATAGATGTTGTGTTGTTATCGGCTGATGATGTAAAAACGCTGCTGAAAGAAAACAGGATTGTACAGGCTATGCACGTTACGGCCCTTTTTTATGCAATGCAGAAACTGGGCATGATTACCTGGTAACTTCTCCCACTATAAATACGCTGCCGCAAACTATGACGAGGTCGTCTTTCCGGGCTGATGCAATAGCTGCCTGCAACGCCTGGTTTACGTCAGGGAAAGCTTCGCCTTTTAATCCCTGTAAACGCGCGGCCTGTTTCAGGCTGTTTTCATCCAGTGCCCTGGGTATTTGTGCTTTTGTAAAATAGTAGCGTGCATCCTTGGGAAGGAGTGCAAGAATCTGTTCCACTTCTTTATCACGCACCATACCGATTACAAAATGGAGATGGTTCCAGGTGCTGAGTTCAACCTGTTCCAATACCTGTTCAATGCCATCGCGGTTATGGGCCACATCCAGGATTACTTTGGGTGATTCATGGATCATTTCCCAACGGCCATGCAGTCCTGTCAGTTTTTTCACTTCACCCAATGCTTCATGGATTCCTTCCGAAGTGAGCTTCCATCCTTTTTTGCTCATGATATCACAGGAGGCCAGGACAGTCAGCAGGTTCTTTACCTGGTACAATCCGGGTAAGTCCAATGAAAACACCTGGTGATCGGTTTCATGTTTATCAGCCACTTCCACTATTAACCTGTTTTTCTCCCAATGCCAGTCCATAGCCTGCCGCTCCCGGTAAGCCAGATGCAGCGGCGCCGTTTTAGCCTGTGCGGTTTTTTCAAACACGGTCATGGTTTCATGCAACGTTTCCCCTACAACAACCGGGATATTGTCTTTGATGATACCCGCTTTCTCTCCCGCAATTTTTTCGAGTGTATCACCGAGTAACGACATATGATCCCAGCCGATATTGGTAATCACGGATAATTCCGGTGTAATGATATTCGTACTGTCGAGACGGCCACCCAACCCGGTTTCAATTATAGCAATATCAGTACCCTGTTCTGCGAAATAGGTGAAGGCCATCATCACCGTGATTTCAAAAAAACTGGGATTGATGGTTTCAATTAATAATTTGGTGCGGTCAGTAAAATCTTCCACAAATTTTTCTGTCACCATTTCCCCGTTTATCTTGATCCGCTCCCTGAAATCATGCAGGTGTGGCGATGTATACAACCCGGTCTTATAACCAGCCTGCTGGAACACCGCCGCCAGCATATGACTCACTGATCCTTTTCCATTTGTGCCCGCCACATGGATCGTCTTGATTTTCTGTTCCGGATTACCCAGGTATTTGGCCAGCTCAATCGTATTATTCAAATCAGGTTTATAGGCAGCTGCGCCGATGCGGCTGAACATGGGAAGGCGGGAGAAAAGGTAGTCGAGGGTGGCTGGGTAGCTCATGGGGCAAAAGTAAGGAGGAAGTTTAATTTGGGAGTGGCAATTGGAGATTCTTTGCTCTTGCTGGTTGCCAGTTACCAGTTGCCGGTTACCAGTTATGAAGTGTTTTTAAAGGTTGAAGTTTTCCTATAGGGCCGAAAAAGGCCGGAATAAAATCTGTAAATCTTATTCCGGCCTCCGTAAATCTTTCAATAGTAAAAAATAATGTCGCTATACTGCTAACTGACAACCGGTAACTGGCAACTAATTCACCCGGAAGTTAAACTGCACCGTCAACATCGACTCATGATCCGCCTTATCAAACTTGATATTCTGCAGGTACTGCATGATCGCTTCTTTGTACTGGTTGGTGCTGGTAGATGAACCTTTAGCAATATTTATGAATCTTCCGATGCCGTCGGGAGAAACGCTGATGTTGGCGTATACAACGGCTTTATCAAGATCGCCCTGGAAGGAATAATATCTTACAATTTTACGGTCGCCGCGGGTGATTTTGGGACCATTGCCGCTGCCGGAACCTGAGCCATTGCCACCACCGTTACCGGTGCCTGTACCGCCACCTGTACCGCTGCCATTACCCACGCCACTGCCGGTACCATTTCCACCGGGACGGTTAAAATCATCCTGGGAACCTCCGCCTTTACCGGTGCCTGTAAGGGTTTTACCGGCAACCGCTTTGGGAATACGGGGAGCCGGGACTTCAACCGGTTTGGGTTCTGCTTTTACCACAGATTTCCCTTCCGTGATTTTAATCGCGGTGGGTTTGGGGTTAACAGGTTTGGCTATTTCAGTCGCTTCTTTGTCGTTATTATCGTCAATATCCCTGGATTCTTCTGCATTGGCAGGGGCCGGGGGAACGGGATCGGAGACACCAGCTGCGCCTGCAGCCTGTACGGGATTACCACCGCCGCCGCCGCCATTTTCCGGTGTTTCGGGTTCAGGCGGGAAATTCAGGGCCTCCATCATGGGCGGGTCTTCATGCACCAGCTCAATAGCAGGCAGTTTCCAGGAGATCAGCATAGCCAATGCCAGCGCGATGGCAAATCCGCCTGTAACTACAGCCGCCTGGTTACGGTATTCTTTTTCTAATTCTGCCGACATGACATATGCGTTATTCATACAAATGTATCTTTTCGTGTAAGATGATGGAATGCATTGTTTTTCACACCTGTTAGTAACGATGCAAATGCTGTGCAAGTTGTATGTTGGGGGAGGAAAACTGTTAAGAAAGAGAGAACAAAAAATTTAACCTTACCTGCCGCTCTGCGGGCAAGGCAAAGCCAGGCCAAAAGGTGTTTAACCTTTGTGGCCTTTGTGTATTCCTTTGTGTCCTTAGTAGTAAAAATCAGTTACCTCCCGCAAAATCCGCTTCAAATTTCCCTTTAATCCTTTCTATCGGAGGATTGAAGTACCCATATTTCAAATCCGGGAATTCTTCATGAATTAAATCCTGCAATTGCTTTACACCCATACAATCACCAGTATCAACAACCCCGATTTTACCGAGATACCAATCCGGGTCAATATTGAAATTCCGCCACTGGATCATTTTCAAACCCGTTGTTTTGATCAGCTTCCGCAGGGCTTCATATTCCGCAACCGAGTCCGTCATGCCCGGGAATACAAAATAATTGATGGATGTCCACCCGCCATAGCTGTTCATCACTTTCAGGCTCTCGAGAATATCTTCAAACTGGTAATTATTCGGCCTGTAATAAGGCATGTATATTTCTGAACGGGCAGAATTGGTGCTTACACGGATTGAATTCAATCCCGCTTTGCAAAGCGCATCTACTGCTGCAGGGTTTGAACCATTGGTGTTGATGTTGATACTGCCTTTCTTCGTATGCTTCCTGATTTCAATAATCGCATCACGGATCGTTTCCCACATCAGCAAAGGTTCACCTTCGCAGCCCTGGCCAAAACTGATAATCGGGAATGGGGCGGTTTCCAGGTGGGGAACCGTGAACTCCACGATTTCTTCCGCCGTGGGTTTGAACGAAAGCCTGTCCTGTGTGGACACAATCGTTTCTTCATCCGGCTGCAGGGAAATACAACCCACACAATTGGCATTGCAAGCAGGAGAGGCGGGCACGGGGCATTCCCAGCGGCCAAGGGCAAAATTGCGGGCGGCAGGACATTGATACGTCTGGCAGCAATTCTCCATCAGGTGTTTCACTAACCGGTTATGCGGATAGGCTTTGAGTAAATTTTTTGTTCCGGCATCAATCAGTCCCTGGTCATAACCCGCGCATTCCTGGCGGATGTCAGATTCTATCCGGGTGGCAGGCACATAAAATTTTTCATCGAGCCAGCCGGCGGCGGTATAACAAAACAGGGGCAGGGTGGGTGCATCGGGTGCGGTTTCATAGGCCGCTAAATAGAATCCGGTATGCGCAGGGGGTATGAAGGCAGCCACCGCCCAGCCTTTGTCACAAAGACGCATGTCGCCGGTTTGTACATCAATACCAATGCCTTTTCGCCCTGGTAATTCATACAGGGAACCGCCATCGGGTAATTCAATCCATTCATCTTCTGGGATAGGAAAAGCATCCCAGCCGCTGCGGCCAACGGCAAACAGACTTTCATCTTCAAAAATATTTCCCTTTCCGTCGGAATAGAGCAGATAGGGTGATTGATGAACAGGCATGCTTATGGGTTTGATGATGAAAGTTGCTTTTGGCAAAATTCGTTAAATTCCGATTCCCGGAAGCCGGGGTTTTCGTCGGCAATCAGTGACTGGTATAATTTATTCGACTGTAAATCGATGGTCAGTAATCCGTCTTTCAGGATCACCTGGCTGATCTTGTTCCATCCCAAGGTTTTAACCGGGAAGGAGGGATAGCGTACAAATTCTTTATTTACATCCACCACCAGTTCACGGGTGGCAAAAGTATACATCAGGAAGATAAATGCAATGATGACACTCATCCACCAGAAAGAAGCGATGAGCCAGGCAGCAGCAATAGTGAGGAAAATGAGATATGATTTTATGCTGTTGTTTTTTTTGTTGTTCTTCTGGAGGAATATTTCATCTATGACAAAAATTGTAATCAATACTGCGGCACTGATCATGGAAATCCGCATGGATTTTCCGGGGGATACAATACCGAGGTAAATAAAAATCGCCCAGTTAATCATGAATACAAAAAAGGTCAGTTGTTTGTACTGGTTGATTTTAGCATTCTTCAATGCTATCCGGTAGGCGTTCATATCAGGAATTACTGGTGACCAGCAGGTTGCAGAGTTTGAAAAGTATGCGGGCGCTTACGTTCGCATCCCAGTCTGAATCGCTGACACCGGTTTCATTGAGGTCAAAACCAACAATCTTTTTACCGGACGCGAGGATTTTATGGAAGAGATAAAACAGTTGTTCTGTTTCAAAACCGCCGGTTACGGGTGTGCCGGTGTGCGGACACAGTTTGGGATCGAGTCCGTCCACATCAAAACTGATAAATACTTTTCAGGAAGCCTTGAAACGATTTCATCGCAAAGTTGTTTCCAGCTTTCGCCTTCAAACTGGCGGTCGCGGATATCTTTATCGGTATAGGGGATGACCCTGCCGTTTGTTTGCTGGATATATTCCCATTCGCTCTGGCTGAAATCACGGATACCGAGTTGTATCAGTGTTTTCATGGCTGGGATTTCTTTCAGCACATTGTACATGATGCTGGCATGGGAGTAATCGAAACCTTCATAAGACTCACGCAGGTCGCAGTGTGCATCAATCTGCAGGATACCGAAATCGCCTTCTTTTTCTGCAATGGCTTTCATATAACCAAGCGGGGTACTGTGATCACCGCCCACCATTGCCACGAGTTTGCCTTTGTCAAGCAGGCTTTTGGCCTGGTCGTATACCCACTGGTTCAGGAAACGGCTGCCTTCATTCACTTCGCGGAGTGTTTTCGTCATGAACTGGTTGGCAGCCACATCTTCACCATGGGAAATATAGTCAATGTAGAGTTCAGCTTCTTTGCGGAGGTAATCACTCTTCATCAGGATTTTCCGGTCACTGGGACGCATGAAAAAACCCTGTTTCCAGGCATCAGGCATCTGGGCGTCGAATAGATCCACCTGGAAGCCGGCTTTGAAAATCGCTTCCGGGGCACGGGCTGTACCGGCAGCATAGCTAACCGTTACTTCCCAGGGAACAGTCAATATGATCAGTTTCGCGTTCTCTTCCGATGTGGGGAGACCGAATACATTGTTGTTGGGATTACCTACACTGTTTGGATCGTGCCGTAACAGATCGCTCATAAGATGAGAGTTGAAAGAGTAGCCTTTATCGGCGTGGCAAAATTAGGGTTTTGCCAGTGATTTCAGGTAGTGCACATGCGAAGCAACTGCATACCTGATTTTAGCGTACTCAATATATTTAACGCCATATTCCTGGCATGCTTTCTTAATAATTTTACTGATAGCCGGGTAGTGGATATGTGAAATTTTCGGGAACAGGTGATGTTCAATCTGGAAATTCAATCCGCCTACAAACCAGCTCAGTGCTTTATTTTTTGTGGCAAAATTCGCTGTGGTTTTAATCTGGTGAATCGCCCACTCATCTTCCATATTGCCGGTTACTGCATTAGGCTGTGGGAAATGGGTGTCTTCCACGGTATGAGCCAGCTGGAAAACAATACTCAGTACAAAACCTGCAAACAATCCATACACCAGGAATCCAACTAACCAGGGTGTAAAGCCTAACCAGTAAATCGGTAAACCGATAAACAGGAAAGCATGGATCAATTTGAATGACCAGAAAGAAAGGTGGTCAGTCCATTTCATTTCTTTGATGGGTAAAGAGCCAATCTTCCCGGTGAAATATTTTTTATAGTCAGTCACAAATACCCACCAGATATAAAGCAGTGAATAAGCCATCCAGAAATACAGGTGCTGGTACTTGTGCAGCTTGTAATATTTCTGTGTTTCGCAGAGACGCAGTAAAGGACGTGCTTCGATATCATCATCCAGTCCGCTGATATTGGTATAGGCGTGGTGAATTACATTGTGTTTGGTCTTCCACATAAATACATTCGCTCCCAGGAAATTGATGGATATACCACCGAGGGTATTCACCCATTTGTATTTTGAAAAACTTCCGTGGGCCGCATCATGCATCACATTAAATCCGATAGCGGCTGTAAGCGCGCCGAGGAGTAAACATTCAGGTATTGCCAGCCAGGTGGGTGGCGTGAAGAAAATGAGGTGCACATAAACAGCGATAAAGCTGACTACGATGATGATTGCTTTAAAGTACAAACTGAAATTTCCTGTTGTAGACTTTCCAACTTCTTTGAAATAGGCAGCAATTCTTTTTTTGAGTTCTAAATGGAAGGGGTGCTGAACTCCGGCAAATTTTGGGATATTCATTAGGTATATGTAAAGGGCAAAGGTAAACCTAAAAGGCCAAATCAGGCCAACAATTATCCCCCTCATGTTAACTGGTAATCAGGCTGTTGAGCCCGTTTATCCACGAACAGCCGTTCAGGTCTGGTTGCATACCAGTGCGTCGAGGCTCCGGATGCCGATGGTTTTCTCCGTATTGAAGCCTTCGGCATATTTTACGCCGATCCTTTTCCCGATCATCCGGGCCCTGGCAATGACCGCTTCAAAAAATTCAGGGGTGGAAATATAAGTCTGGGGTTCACCGGAATTATCAGCCGGATTATGGAACTGGGTACCATACGCCGCTATGGCTTCCATACGCTGTTCAAACACATCACTGATGTCCACGATGAAATCCGGCTCCCGGAACCAGTCCTGGATATAATGCAGCACATAAGCTGGTTTCCATTTTTCCTGTACCCGGCCCGCTTCATCCTTTGTTTCTATTTTGGATAATCCCGCCAGGAAAGCACACTCAGCAATCATCTTGCCCGCCCTGCCATGGTCGGGGTGGCGGTCTTCCAGCGCATTGGCAAATATGATCTCAGGTTGGTACTTACGGATCGCTGTAATCAGTTTGAGTTTGTTCTCTTCATCATTCACAAAAAATCCATCCCGCATCTTCAGGTTCTCCCTCGCTTGCACACCCATGATCATCGCTGCCGTTGCTGCCTCCTGGTATCTCGAATCCACAGTGCCCCTCGTACCCAATTCTCCCTGGGTCATATCAACAATAGCCACTTTCTTACCGGCTTTTACTTCGTTAATGATCACGCCGGAACAACTGAGTTCTACGTCGTCGGGGTGAACGCCTATGGCGAGCAAGTGAACTTTCATTTTTTTTAAAATTTGCTGAAACGGTGCGAAGGTAGGAATTAGTTGCCTGTTACTCGTTGCCAGTTGCCAGTTGCCGGTTACCAGTTAACTCGGGAAAGCTGGAAAAAACGTTTCCCATTTAACTTTATTCTAAAATATAAACATGATTTTCCAGCTACTACGAATTACTGGTAACTGGTAACTGGTAACTGGTAACTGGTAACTGGTAACTGGTAACTGGTAACTGGCAACTGGTAACTATCTTCTCCAAGGATTATTATACCACGTCCCATCAATCTCCTTCACAATATTCTCTATCTGCCTGTCGGTTTTATCGCTCAGGTCCCAGTCTTGTTTCATGTTGCCGCCAACGAAGAAGGCAACGGTCTGGTAGAAGCGGGCGGTGAGTCCGCCGCGGTATTCTTTGACGATTTCGTAGCAGTTATTGCCGGTTTGGCGGTTGATCAGTTTCATCAGGATCTTGCCCTGGTAGACGGATAAATTGGAAAGGGGATCACCAAACTGGGCTTTCAGTTCTTTCTCCCGGGTTTTGATATAAGCCCTTCTCTCTTTTTTGGATGTGACATTGGCCAGTTTTGTATTAATGTCATTGATCGTACTGCCGGCTAATCGGGCATAGGGATAAGTAACATAAACGGCGTTCCGTAACCGCGTCCATTCTTCAATAAATTTCGCCAGTTCTTTCGGACTCATTTTGGTGGACCACACCATATCCATTTCCTTATAGTTCAGCACTTCATTCCGGTACCAGATGGCCGGAACAAGTACCGTGTCATTTGGTCCCCACCGTTTGGCAATCTCATCCATCGATGGGACGGGTAAAACTTTAATGGAATCCTGGTTCTGTTGGGTAGTGTCAGTCTGGGCATGCAGACTCTGGCCGGCAATAAGAATTATCAGTGCGGATAAAAAAGTGGCGGTATAGCGGCGCAGGCCCTGCATTTCAATGCAAAATTAGCAGCCTTTCGGCTGATATGCAATAAGACAACAAAGCTAAAGGAATATCGCTAAAGTTCATAGAGTTTGGCTTTTAAAGATTTTTACCACAAAACACAAAGCAATTACAAAGGGCACAAAGCATTAATCCTTAGTTTACTCGGCTTTCCCAGTTTGGAATTTGGAATTTGTGTTTTGGGATTTTATACATTTCCCTGCATTACGAGGAATTAACGCTGTTTAATATTCAACGAAACCCTCCTCACCACACTCATCATGATCCCAAATGCAGTCACCAGCACCCCCAACCAAAGCAGGTTGATGTATGGATATTTGAAAGCCTTCAGCGTAACGTATTTCATTACATTGTCCGATTCTTTCACACCCAGAACAGCGGTTGTGTTGTCATCACTCACTTCTGCCATTTGGAGTATCAAGCTTTCGCTGGGAATAGTATCCGGCAACGCCATGAATTCACCCCGGGCTCTTGCCAGGCGGGATGTAACAGTATAGATAGAACCTGTTTTTGAATAAATCTTAATAGGAATTTCATGCAGGCTGCCGTCTTTCCCGAATACAGTCTCAGGCAGGCTGTCGCGTTTCTGGATTTCCTGCATCACCATATAGCCTTTGGAATAAAAAACAGTGTCACCGGCTTTCAGTGTGTGTGGTTTGAAAGAAACGGTATCATCTTTCACATCCGGGTTAGGCAATGATGTGATGAACGTAAAAATATCATGATCCCAGTAATGACGCGCAGAAGGATTCGCCATCAGGCCTTCCCTTCCTTTATAGTTTACAAACGCATCCGGAAGCAGGGTGAAATTCTCTTTACCGTCATCACTCGTGAACAGCACTTTGTAATACCATTCCTGTTTGCGCGGGTGTGCTGAATCTCCCAGATAAGTAAGTGTGTACTTACCCATGTTGGAAGGAACACCCTGCACCAGTGTCAGGTTTTCGCGGGGATCTTCATTGGGGCCGAGCGGAACGGGGATACCGTTCAGGTTGTTGGAGATAACTTCTTTATTAGATGAAGTAACCAGGATGCCCGCGAGCACCATAGCAAATCCCACGTGTGCCACAGAGCCGCCTGCCAGTTTCAGTTTGCCACGGAGACCAGCGAAAATATAACTGGCATTAGCAACAATAGAATAAATGCTGGCCGCCAGTGCAAGCCAGATTGATGCATGGAAAATGGGGCCTTTCTTGTGATAGTTAATCTGGCCGAATGCAAACAGTAATCCGCATATCACCAGTGTGATGATAGTGGGGATCAGTAATTTTTTGATCAGGTAAGAGCGATCTGTGTTCTTGTATTTAAAATATTGCGTGACGGCCGTAAGCAAACCAATGATGATTGACACGTACATCTGTATATTATTATAAGAATATTCCGGGTCTTCCGGCGGCGCAATGCTGGTCCCGAATACTTTGTTATAAACCGGCATGGATGTTTTGAAAATGATCACCATCGCGGAAAGGAAAAATACCAGCGATCCGATAAACATCCAGAATTCGCGGGATGATGCATTTTCTTCTTTCTGCACCGCAGTCACATTTTTCTGTACATATAAAACGGCACAAGCCAAACCGGCTATCATTGACAGGAATGCTACAATAGGGTTGGGGAAGAAAACCAATACAGCCAGTAACACACCGGAAACAATCATGGTCACATTCCTTTGTTTTGCATCACGGGCAGCAGCGAAGGCGCTGATCCAGATGAACAGGTACAGGAATAAATACAACTGCAGGTTCATGCCCAGGTCGGTAAACGCATGCACAGATGTTTCTCCCAATATGCCACTTCTCGTGAGGAAAGTGGAATACAGTACCATGATAAAGGAGATGATGAAGAAGATATAGGTCGAACGCAGCGAGTACGCGCTGTGTTTATAGATCAGCAATGTGTGGATACCCGCAATCATCACCAGCCAGGGCACCAGCGAGGCATTTTCCACAGGATCCCAGGCCCAGTAACCGCCAAAGGTGAGTGATTCATAAGCCCAGGCAGCACCCATCATAATACCAACACCAAGCACAGCTGCTGAAAACAGCGCCCAGGGCAGGGCCTGTTTGATCCAATCTGTTCCTTTCTTTACCCAGAGACCGGCAATGGCAAATGCAAATGGTACTATCGTTGTCGCGAAGCCCAGGAATAAAACAGGGGGGTGGATCACCATCCAGTAATTCTGCAGCAAGGGGTTGAGGTCATTACCATCTTTAATGGAGTTCATGTAATCAGGCCTCATCGCCTGGTTCACGTCAAAATTCAAATGCAGGGCCGGGCGTTATCGAGTACACCTGAATCGCGCAGCAGCATGAAAGGATTGGATCCGAATTTCTGTCCGAAGAAATACAATCCGGCCAGCATTGTCGCCAGACTGAACTGCGCAAAACTCAGCACCGTCATTACCGGGGCTTCCCATTTTTTTGCAGTAGGAATGATGATCAAACCGATCACGCAATGCCATACACTCCACAGCAGGAAGCTGCCTTCCTGGCCTTCCCAGAAACAACTCAGCAGGTATTTTACTTCCAGTGAGCGGCTGCTGTGTTTCCATGCGTAATGGTATTCAAACAGGTGGTTTGAGATGATATAGAACAAGAGTCCGAAAATGGCAAACACAGAAACGCATTCTGTAATAAATGCCCAGCGTGCCAGTTTCTTCCATGACTTCGCTTCTTCATCAGAAGAGGAGCGTACAGCCATGAAATACGAGACAGTTGCCACACCGGTGGCTACCAGGGACAGTATGATAAAGAAGTGACCCAGTTGCCCGGGCAGGAGATGCTCGCCGATATAGTCCATTCGGTTTGTTTGTTATTTTTCCGTGGAAGGGTTTGTCGCAGCAGGGGATGCCGTACCAGCATTTTCCTGCATAGCCTGTTGCTGGGCACGCGGATCGTCTTTGTATTTGGAAGGGCATTTGGTCTGGATATCCTTGCATTCAAATTGCCCGTTTTCATATTTGCCTTTCAGTACCAGTCTTTCGCTGATTTCCAGGTTATCGGGTTTGGCATTGTGATAAACCACTTTCACCGATTTGCCGGTAGTATCAACTGCTGTAAAAGCCAGGTAATTGGGATTCTTCACCGCATCATATTCAATCGGGGTGGTCCGGTCAAGCCGGGCCATCAGGTGTACGAATTTGCCGGGTTTGGACATGGCTGTTTCAACCGTATCGTAAGTACTGGCCGTTTTCAGGAAGCTCACCAGGACAGCAATTGCGCCGGCGATCAGGACGAGGAGAATTATATGGATCTTTTTCATAGTAAGTGTGCCGTTGTTTTAAGTGGCTACAAAGTTAGGTCAAATTTACGCAAGCCTTTTGACAAAAGTCATGCCGGGTGATGGTTGCAATCAGTACAATTGATCACCCTCATCAGGTTTGCCCTTATCTTTGCCCGAATGATCCGGACCGGATCCCAAATACCCCCACATATGCAATTTGAATTGAATGAAGAACAGGAAATGATCCGCAAAGCCGCAAGGGATTTTGCGAATAACGAATGTTTGCCCGGCGTAATTGAAAGGGACGAAAAACAGATTTTCCCCCGCGAACAGGTCATGAAACTCGCAGAACTGGGTTTTCTGGGCATGATGGTTGATCCCAAATACGGCGGCGCCGGCATGGATACCATCAGTTATGTGCTGGCCATGGAGGAAATCAGTAAAGTGGATGCCAGTGTGAGTGTGGTGATGAGTGTAAATAACAGCCTGGTTTGTTACGGACTGGAAAAATTCGGAACTGAAGAACAAAAACAGAAATACCTGGTGCCTTTGGCACAGGGGATGAAAGACGGCGAATTATATATTGGTGCTTTCATGCTCAGTGAGCCAGAAGCAGGAAGTGATGCCACCTCTCAAAGGACTACTGCTGAGGACAAAGGCGACCACTATCTCTTAAACGGAACCAAGAACTGGATCACCAATGGTGGCTCTGCATCTGTTTACCTGGTGATGGCCCAGACTGACCGTGCCAAAGGATCCAAAGGCATCAATACATTTATTGTTGAGAAAAACTCCCCCGGCGTAGTGGTGGCTGCCAAGGAAAACAAACTCGGAATCCGCGGCAGCGATACACATACTGTAATGTTTACAGATGTAAAAGTGCCGAAAGAAAACCGCATCGGCAACGATGGTTTCGGTTTCACATTCGCCATGAAAACCCTTGCCGGCGGCCGTATCGGTATCGCCTCCCAGGCTTTGGGTATTGCCAGCGGTGCTTTTGAAAGAGCCCGCGATTATGCCAAAACCCGCAAAGCTTTCGGTACAGAAATCATGAACCACCAGGCCATCGCTTTCAAACTGGCTGATATGGCCACCAAAATTGAAGCATCCCGCCTGCTTTGTCTTAAAGCAGCCTGGGAAAAAGACAATAACATTGACTACACGCTCAGCTCATCTATAGCCAAAGTATTCTCCTCCGAAACTGCCATGTGGACAGCCGTCGAAGCTGTGCAAATCCACGGTGGCTATGGTTTCGTAAAAGAATACCACGTGGAAAGGCTGATGCGCGACGCGAAGATTACACAGATTTATGAGGGGACGAGTGAGGTGCAGCGGATTGTTATTAGCAGGAGTATTCTCAAGTAAATGTGACAATTAGCCAATGTGCCAATTTGCCAATGGAAGAATGTGAAGCAATGAAACAATTTAGCAATTTAACAATGAAAAGCAGTAGGTGATCGTTTGATTATTAGTTACCCTCTGTGTCCCATACGATAATACAACTCAAGTTCACCCTCTGTCCCTTACGATTTTCGATTCTTTAGAAATTGTCTTTCGATCTTTGTGAACGACCGCCTCCCGACGTAGCTCTGTGGGTAAAAACTGTCCATCTGAACCCCATCTTAAATCGGATCACCCATGCCCGTCAACACTTCTGCATATCAATCTATTTATAAAGAACTGGCTTCATCAAACGTCACTCTCGTCGCTGTTTCCAAAACCAAGCCCGCTTCCGACATCCTCGAACTCTACAACCTTGGCCACCGCGACTTCGGCGAAAACTACGTACAGGAACTCACAGACAAAGCCAAAGAACTTCCCGCCGGCATCCGCTGGCATTTTATCGGCCACTTACAAACCAATAAAGTAAAGTTAATAATCCCCATAGTGCAACTCATACACGGAGTTGACAGTCTGAAATTGCTGAGGGAGATCCAGAAACAAGCGGCGAAGGCCGGCAAGAAAGTGGAATGCCTGCTTCAGGTGCATATAGCAATGGAGGAGACAAAATTCGGGCTGGATGAAACCGAACTGGCAGAAATTATTTCACTCAGCAGGGCGGGAGAGTTCAGCCAGCTGGCCATCCGGGGGCTGATGGGAATGGCCTCTTTCACGGAGGATATGGACAAAGTGGGGGCGGAGTTAAGGCACCTTAAATCGTTGTTCGACAAGTACGCCGTTGATTTCGGACAAGCCCCGATCCTGTCCATGGGAATGAGCAGTGATTACCGTCTGGCAGTGAGTTTGGGAAGCAATATGGTGCGGATTGGCAGCCTGCTTTTTGGAGCTCGCTCGGCCGGAACAACCGGACACTAATTCCCGGGGTCAGAATCCCTGAATCTTCGTATTTTTTCAGCTAAATCATACCGGATGCGGATATTTTTACTGACTGTATTGTTATTTACTGTTATGGCTGCCCCTGCCCAGGAGGAGCGTGATACGGTGCTGAACCGATGTCCTGTTTATATTACAGATACAGCCACTGCCAATAATTTTTTCCTGGAGTTCCAGAAAACCACGCTGAAAGTGTACCGGAACCAGGGCAATCTGACGATCGGCTTCCAGCAAAAAGACCAGTTCTTCACGGTTTTTTTCAAGGAGAAAAAACTGCGTAACGGAAAATATGCGATTGTGTCCGGGGAAAGAGGGAAAATGGAAGTGAATGCTAAATACTCATTCATGTCGGGCGAACAGGTTTCTTATGTAGATGTATCCCGCGGAACCATGGAGTCCACTTTTGACAAAGAAAAAAATCTCTGGCATATAAAACTGACCGGGCAAATTGCAAATAGTGTCGGGAGAACTGTTTCTTACTTCAAAGTGCGGGCTGATTTCTGGATTAAATAGTTTTTTCTCGCAGCGCACGCAACGGTTTGCCATTTTTTAACTTGTATATACTGCAATAATCGAATTGCGTGCAGGTCGTAACGCACGCAGCGAGTGAACTTAATTTGTATTCCACATTACATTCAGCTTTGCGTAAAAATTCTTCTAAAAAACTCCGTATCCGGTTAGTGCATTGTTAAATTGTTACATTAGTAAATTGGCAAATTGGCACATTGGCTAATTGGCACATTGCCACATTAGCGAGCATTTCATCCCCGCAAACCCCCCTTTCATGTAAAGTCAGTATACAGCCGGGAATTTGTACATTTATTTGACTAATGGATCAGCATTCCTTTTTTATAAGATATAAACTGCACCACCTGGCTTTCTGGATTTTGGTGTTTTTCTCATGGTTTTACCTGCGGCACCAGGAATACCGGAATAGCACGGTGGCTCTGGCGGTTACGTTCGTAAAGGTGGCCGACCTGATGGTGATGATTTACTTCGTGAACTACTGGCTGATCCCGAAAGTGCTGTATAAGAAAAGGTATATTGATTTTTCAGTGGTCTTTATTGTGATGGTCCTGGTCAGTGGCATTTGTAAAGTGTACCTGCTCCGGGTGATTACCGGTAATGCATCTACGTATTCATTCAGTACGGGGCTGAAAACAAAGCTGTATGAAAATGTGATTTCTGATTTTTTCCTGGTGCTGGCTGGCGCAGCTGTTCGCATGATTGTGGATTACCTGGCTATGCAGCAACGCCTGGCGGAAGTGGCGAAGGAGAAAGCGGTTACGGAACTGAATTTTCTCAAATCACAAATCAATCCGCATTTCCTTTTTAATTCCCTGAATGCCGTTTATTTCCTTATCCATAAAGAAAACAGCGAAGCGCGCGATGCCCTGCATAAATTTTCTGATATGCTGCGCTACCAGTTGTATGAGGCCAGCGTAGATAAAATTCCACTGGATAAAGAAATCCGTTACCTGAAAGATTATTCAGACCTGCAGATGCTGCGAAAGGATGATAGGGTGCAGATCAGCTTTAAAGTCCCGGATCAGTTGTACAGCTACCGCATTGAACCCCTGCTGCTCATCCCTTTCCTGGAAAATGCATTCAAGCATATTTCACATCACCAGTCGGAGCCGAATACGGTTTCCGTTGAGCTGGATGTGAAAGATGATATTTTGTATTACAGTGTACAGAATACCAAGAACAGATTTCCGGATCCACCGAAAAACCCGGTGGTATCGGACTGAATAATGTGAAACGCAGACTGGAATTACTTTATCCGGGGAAATATGAACTGGTTGCAACAGACCAGGGTGACAAGTATTTGATTCATTTAAAACTGGACATCTCATGAAAATCAGCACCGTTGTTATAGATGACGAACCGCTGGCACGCAAAGGCCTGAAAGAATATATTGCCGATGTGGATTTCCTGGAACTGGCGGGCGAATTTGACAGTCCGCTGAAAGCTGCCGGCATGATCACCCGTGGTGAAGCTCAACTGTTGTTGCTGGATATACAAATGCCCAAGATCACCGGGCTTGATTTTTTCAGGAACCTGCAAAACCCGCCGCCGGTTATTTTCACGACGGCTTATGCGGAATATGCCCTTGAGGGTTTTGAACTGAATGCTTTGGATTACCTGTTAAAACCCATTTCGTTTGAACGTTTTTTCAAAGCGGCCTGCCGGGTGCGTGAGTATTATGAACTAAGGGAAGAAAACAGGGAAGGGGCAGCCGCACATCCAGGCGAGTTTTATATTAAAGTTGACGGGAAACTTGTGCGCATCCCGTATGATGATGTATTGTTTGCTGAAGCTATGCAGAACTATGTGGTGATCCATACCACAGACCGCAAATACATGAGTTATCTCACGTTGAAATCACTGGAAGAATACCTGCCGGCAGACCGGTTCGTGAAAGTGCATAAATCTTTTATCGTATCCGCAGCCAAAATATCCAGTATTGACGGAAATGATATCTGGGTTGGTCAAAACCAGATACCCATCAGCCGTACGCTGAAAGATGAAGTGATGGATCGTTTACTGAAAGGCCGTTATCTGAAACGCTGAGTATAACCATGTATTTGCGATGGCTGGGTCTCGCGGCGGCGCAGCGGTTTGTTTTTCCTTTCTTTTGTTATATTCCTAAATGATCGTTTTGCGTGCAGGTCGTAACGCACGCAGCGGGTGAACTTAATTTGTATTTCTCTTTATTATTCAGGCTTGCGTAAAACTAATATTATCAACAACACTTTCAGGATAACACATTTCCACATTTCCACATTTCCACATTTCCCACATTTAATTGCATGCTAACCGCTATCAGGAACATTGTTTAATTGCTAAATTGCTTCATTGTTACACTAGCTAATTGGCACATTGGCACATTGGCTAATTGGCTAATTGTCACCTCCCACTACCCGTTTACTTCAAAGTCTCATCCAGCCAGCGGTAAAATTCATGCTGCCATACCTGGGCATTCTGCGCACTCAGCACCCAATGGTTTTCATCAGGCAGGAACACAAAACGGCTTTTAATGCCTTTCAGTTGTGCAGCCTGGAAAGCCTGCTGTCCCTGTTCGATGGGCACGCGGTAATCACGGCCACCCTGTACAATCATGATGGGTGTATCCCATTTGTCAACAAAATTGCTGGGTGACTGGGAGAAACTCCTTTGTGCCACTGCATTTCCTTTTTCCCAATAAGCGCCGCCTTTTTCAAAGTTCTCAAACCACATCTCGTCAGTTGTGCCGTACATGCTGCGGAAATCAAACACACCATCGTGGGAGATAAAAGTTTTGAAGCGTTTATTGTGTACGCCTGCCAGTGCAAATACGGAGAAGCCTCCAAAGCTGGCTCCAATACATCCGCGGCGGTTTTTATCAACAAAAGGTTCTTTGGATACAGCATCTATCGCAGAGAGATAATCTTTAATGACCTGTCCGCCCCAGTCTTTACTTACCTGCTCATTCCATTTCGTTCCATAACCCGGCATACCACGACGGCCTGGAGCCACAACGATATAACCCTGGGATGCCATCAGCTGGAAATTCCAGCGGAAAGAATAAAACTGGGTGAGGGGAGACTGCGGTCCGCCCTGGCAATACAGCAGCGTGGGATATTTTTTGGCGGGATCAAATCCGGGAGGATAAATCACCCCAGACCAGCATTTTTTTATTGTCGGTTGTTTGTACAAACCGTCTTTCAGTTTTGCAGAGATTGATACCGGCGTAGAATGCATCGTTTACATGCGTCAGCTGGGCCATGTCACCGGTCTCAATATTCACAGAATAAATTTCAGCCGCATGGTTCATGTCCGTACGTGTTACAAACAACGTATTGCCTTGCTGGCCGATAATACCGGTAATATCAAAATCACCTTGGGTAATCTGGCGGATCCCAGAAACCATTTTAGTTACACCGGGATAATTCACACTGAATAACTGCAGCGTGCCGTTGACCGGTGCCCAGAAGAAAATGTCTTTATCATTATCAGCCCAGCGGAAACCTTCCACATGGATATTATCCTGGTGTGCGGTCAGGTTTAATGTGGTACGGCTGTCTGATACAACGATATCCTGTTTGTCGGCCTCATAACCGTCGCGTTTCATACTCAGCCAGGCCAGTTCACCTTTTTTATTGAACTGGGGTGCGAGGTCATATCCTTTAAATTGTTCAGTGAGGTTGCGGGTTTTGCCGGTAGCTACTTCGTAAGCAAACAGATCAGTGTTCGTACTCACCCGTATAAGCGGTGCCTGATTTATGTTTGGTAACAAACACCACAAATCGTCCGTCGGGACTCCATATATAATCTTCATCACCACCAAAAGGTTTTCCCGGGCAATCATAAGGCTGCCCTTTCATAATATCTACCGGATCTGTTTTTTTATCAACCGGTGAAATGATCACGTGATCAAATTTCCCGTCTTCCCATGTATCCCAATGACGGTACATCAGTTCATCATATATGTATACGTTTGATTTAACCAGCTCAGGGTAATAATCAGCACCGGTTACTTTATTCACTTTTACTGCTTCGTTACCGAGCATTAACTTTCCGTCAGGAGAAAGATTTTTATCAGCCAGTAAACTATCCGGGTTGCTCACTAAAACCGGATCGCCGCCGGTTACAGGTATCATATAAATTTTACGGCTGGTTTTGTTGTCGGCTACATTGGGTTTGCCAACGCTGTACAGAACCCATTTGGGGGCTAAAGTACTATTTTTTGGGAAGCGAGGCAGTTGCTGGGATTTGTTAAAAGCCTCCTAATAAGCAAATGCTGTCATGTCCGTGACAAATTCACCTATAAAGCCCCGGTAATTTTGAGTCATGATAAAACCTTTTACCTTGTTATCCCGTTTATATCCTGTAAAAGAAAATTATATGCGAATTACCCATTTCCTGTTCCTTACTGTTTTGATCGGTTTTACAACCAGTTGCTCCCAGGCGCAGTCTGGCCGGAATAACCAGGCAACCACTAAAAATAAATATCCTGATCCGCCGGTAGCTACTGCTAATACAGTATGGCCCGTCCGGTATACTGATGCGGAGTGGAAAGCCCGGTTAACACCAGAGCAATACCATATATTAAGGGAAGAAGGAACAGAAAGGGCCGGTACAGGTAAGTATGACCATTTCTATGAAAAAGGCACTTACTATTCTGCCGCATCCCTGCAGCCTGTATTCAGTTCTGCACAGAAATTCAACTCCGGAACGGGATGGCCAAGTTTCTGGGCTCCCATCACACCCGATGCCGTACGACTGGTCAGGGATGAAAGCTTTGGCTCTGTCCGCTGGGCAGTGGTTGACAGTAAAACCGGTTCCCACCTCGGGCATGTGTTTGATGATGGTCCCGATCCCACAGGTAAAAGATATTGCATGAATTCAGGCGCATTGATTTTTGTACCGGAAGGGGGGAAGGCGCCGACGAGCTCTAAGCAGTAACTTAAAACCCTTAATTCCAAATTCCAAAAGTCAAAAGTCAAAAGTCAAAAACCTAAATTCGAAAACTCTTCCCAATAGCTATCGGGACTTAATTCTTAATTCTCAATTCTCAATTCCCAAAGCTTATCGTGTATTGCCAACAGCTAATAGCTAAAAGCCAAAAAACAAATCCCCAAAAAAATGCGAACAATCCTAACATCACTCACCTCCTTACTAATCCTCGTTTCCTGCGCAAATACACAAGCGGGAAACAATAACATCCCTGTCGGCAACAGCAAGCCTGGTGCACATGAAGCGGTGGCTACATTTGCAGAAGGTTGTTTCTGGCATGCGGAGATTGTTTTCCAGAGTCTCGCGGGAGTAAGGGATGCGGTGTCGGGTTATGCAGGTGGTTCGGATACGAGACCGGATTATGGGAAAGTGTCAACGGGCGAAACCGGGCATGCGGAAACAGTGCAGGTATATTATGATCCGGCTGTGATTTCTTATGAAACACTGGTGAAAGCACTCTTCGCCAGTATGGATCCCACGCAGTTGAACAGACAGGGGAATGATGCAGGTACCGAGTACCGGTCTATTGCTTTTTACAGGAATGAGTCAGAGAAAAAAATAATTGAGGAAGAAATAAAGCGGGTGAATGCTTCGGGAAAATACAAATCGCCTGTGGTGACTGAAGTAAAACCGTTTGTTCAATTTTATCCTGCAGAAGATTATCATCAGGAATATATCTCCCAGCATCCGGATAACCCTTACGTACGCAATGTGTCCATTCCTGAATACCGGCATTTCAGGGCCAGCTTTCCCGGAAAGTTCAAGGCATAAAAAAAGGGCTTAACTGCCCCTTTGAGATCCGGTGTTAGCTTGTTTGCTCACAAACCCCGATTTGGGTTTCTGGATAAATTTCGATCCGCCAGCACTGGCGCCGGAACTGTTTTTCTGTCCCGCTTTTTTCTTGTCTTTCTTGTTGTTCTGATTCAATAATGACATAAGGCAGATTTTTTTTACTGCTCAAAGATACGGAATTGCTCTTAAAGGCTTTTGGCTTTTGGCAATTGGCTTTTGGCTAAGAGCTACAAGCGACTGGATTTTAGACCATGATTTAGAGGCCTGTTACCCGTTACCAGTTACCAGTTACCAGTTGCCAGTTATTAGCCGGAAGCTTTTCGGCTCTTCCTGTATTTGTATTTGACTGGTAACTGGTAACGGGTAACCGGTAACCTTCCTAAGGCTAAAAGCCAATAGCCAAAAGCTAAGTCCGTTGCTTCCTGTAATACCTCGCCATCACCACCGCCAACGGCAACCCAATACACACAATCAATATCCCCATCGCAATCAGGATGGAAAGTGTTGTTCTGTGAATAGGAGGTGTATTGCTGTTAGGGACTACGATGAGGTTCATGACTGTCCATGCGGCGAGGCCGATGCCGATTGCCATCAGAGGGATATTGCCAATCCATTTTTTGAGCCAGGGATAGATCAGGAAAAACACAAGCGTTATTACAAACGCGATGATAAAGTGGAACAGCAATCCCCACGCAGCCATTTCCCAGCCGCCGCTCAATGCTTCTTTGCCAAAATAACCGCTGGCTACAAAACGTAAAACATTTTGAGGGCCTTTACCGGTATTAATAAAATACTGTGTACAGGCTGCACAGATATCCAGCGTGCCGGCAATCAGCCAACCCAGCAAAACAGTGCGGATGGCTTTACCGGCAGTTTGTTTGAAACGGGGATTGGTCATGTTGCAATTTTGTTAATGAGTATTTTGTTTAACAATAAATAAAAATACAGCCCGTTTCATTCAAAATCGCCAAAAGCAGGAATAATTCTACCCTAAAACCACTCTGTTTGAAACACATCATCCTGCTGGCAGTATGCCTGCCTCTGTGCGGCATGTTACATGCGCAAAAACCCGATTTCTCTTCCAAAAAAGCGGCTGGTACATTCAGTCTCGGCACCCGGAACACATTCAGTTTTTTCAGCGATGACAATGCAATTGGCAAAGGCATCGGCGGACAATTCAGGATACAATTGTCTGACCGCATGAATACCGAATGGTATTTTGATTACATCGGTTCAAAAAACGGGAACCTCAGCAGCCGCAATGATTATCACATCGGCTGGTCAGTTATGCTCTATCCAAAACATAATTATGCCTTTGACCACCTGCTGCAACCTTATCTAATACTGGGACATTGTTTTGATAACAGTAAAGTCTGGTCATTGAAAAACCCTTCAAACAATGCCAGCCGCCTCAGCATGGCCACCCAGGCAGGTATCGGCACCCACCTGAATATCAACCGCCGTCTCGATTGCTCTATCAGCGGCCAGTATATGATGCACTTCGGAAAAGATATTGAAGTAGAGCCGGTTGGAGATGATGTGCTGATCACAAAGAAAAATCTCACCACCCCGGACGGGCATGCGTTGTTGACGGTGAGTGTGAATTATAAGTTTGGGCATCTATGGTAGGATGTTGCCAGTTACCAGTGCCAGTTACCAGTTACCAGTTACCAGTTGCCGGTTTCTACCTGTGAGCTTGCCGGTACTTGATGTATTTAACTGGTAACTGGCTACTGGTAACGGGTAACTATTTCGTAACTTCAGCAATGCCCCGCCTCATTACATTCCTCCTGGCATTACTCGCCAGCGCCTGTACCCTCCAGGCCCAGGATTACCACTTTTCCCGGGTGGATGCATACGCTGATAAGGTAGATTCAGATGATCCCGTAACATTGGCGCATTTACTGACTGATCCTTATGATTCAGAACCGGAAAAGATCCGGGCAATTTTCAGGTGGATTACCACACATATCAGTTACCGGACTTACAACCCATTTACATGGCGTTCAACGGTGAAATCGCCTCCGCGGATTTTTTTGGCGAATGATTCAGGGGAGTTGAAACCGCTTGACCAGCGCGTGGCAATACGGGTGTTGCAGGAAAGGAAAGCGTTGTGTGAAGGATATGCCAGGTTGTTTAAAGCACTGTGTGATATATCCGGTATAGAATCTGCTGTCATCACCGGCTATGCACGTGATAAATATAAAACGACCAGCCTCAAATTCAAATCCAACCATTGCTGGAATGCCGTGAAGGCTGATGGCTCCTGGCATTTGATGGACCTGACCTGGGGCAGCGGTTTTGTAGATAACAGCAGCGGTCAGTTTGTGGCTGCTTATGATCCTGAATATTTTTTTATGGATGCGATGCGTTTCTCGGCTTCCCATTTTCCGGATGACCTGCGCTGGACTTTACTGCCTACACCAGTTACCGTTCCTGAATTCAGGTATGCACCCTTCAAGCCAAGATCATTCAGCAAATACCGCATCACAGGTTTTTTCCCGCAGGAAGGAATTATCGAAACCTGGGTGGGGGATACCATACGGCTGGAACTGGAAACCGCGGCAATTGACCGCTACAGGGCCATCTCACCGGATTCACTCTGGGATTCAGTGAACCTGGCACAGGCATCTATTTATGCGTATGTTTCGCCGGCTTTTGTCAGTGCCGGTAACAATGTGTATTATAATTTCCCGGTTAGTTCTGAAAATGTTCAGTGGCTGCATGTTATGTTTAATAATGATGCCATTTTGCGGTACAGGCTGCATATCAGGAAAGGCCCTGCCGGGCAGTAATACCGGCATCGTGCAATTGAAAACAGGATTTACCGTTAATGGTTTATTACAAATTTGGATTTTACTTTTGCATTAAATACCCCGATTATGCTTAAGCGTCTTAGCCTGTTTTTGCTGATCAGCATGATAACGATAACAGCCTGTAAAAAAGAGACCTTGTCCGGGAAAATGAACGGCACCTGGGAACTCCGTGCGGAATATGGAGGATGGATCGGTACCATTCAGTATCCTGCAGGCAACGGCCAGACATGGGTTTTTAATGGTTCCGATTACCAGAGAAAAGATAACGGGCTTGTATTAGAATCCGGGTATTTTATCCTGGTTAAAGACACGATGCGTCTCACCGGACGTATTTCTGACCGCCTGATCCTGAATGACAGTTATAATGGGTTGCCGATGTTTGTCAGCCTCAATAATGATCGCTTATCATTCTCTTTAGATGCAGTAGATGCAGGAGGCAGTGAGTACCAGAAAATACAATAACATTTGTTCGTGCATATTACTGTGATTTAAATTTCCCACAAATCAGGAAGAATGTAAACCGGCGGGTATACCTTTAACCCTTAAAACCGGTATATGAATTCCAGAATATTACCAGCCTGTCTTGGCTTTTTTCTTTTAACCATATCAACAGTACTCTCCGCACAACAAGTCATTGAACTCCGGTCACCCGGGGGGAATAATAAGCTAAAAGTTGAACTGACATCATCGGGCGGAGTAAGCTATTCACTGGATTGTAATAATAAAAAAGTAATCCTTCCTTCCGGACTGGGATTTGTTTTCAGCAGTCCTGCTGTAACCCTAAACCGTTTCAGGCTGGTAAAGTTTGATTCTGCATACAGTGATAATACCTGGAAACCAGTATGGGGAGAACAAGCCAGTATCAGGAATCAATACAAAGAATTATTTATTCAGTTGAAAGATATTTCTGAGAAAGGCTACCTGCTTAGTATCCGGTTCCGTTTGTTTAACGATGGTCTGGGATTCAGGTATGAATTTCCCACCCAGCGCAACCTGCAGTATTTTATCATCAAAAATGAAATCACGGAGTTTGCCTTATCATGGGATCATAAAGCTTTCTGGCGGCCCGGTGATTTCGATGCACAGGAATATACCTATACCACTTCACCACTCAGCCAGGTAGACAGCTGGAAATTCTGGCAGGTTTCTTCCGGCGGACGTGACCAGAATGTACCTGATCAGTATGCGGTACAGACACCGTTGATGATGAAATCAGCTGATGGACTGTATATAAATATCCATGAAGCAGCTTTGGTGGATTATCCGGCGATGCTCCTGCATGTTGACGTCGACGCACATGTCTTAACATCCAACCTGGTGCCGGATCCGATGGGTAACAAAGCGTATCTGCGTACTGCGGCCAAAACACCCTGGCGTACCATTGTTGTGAGTGAAAAAGCAACCGATATCCTTGCCTCCAAAATGATCCTGAACCTGAATGAACCATCTGTGATTCCCAATACCAACTGGATCAAACCCATGAAATTCGTGGGTATCTGGTGGCTGATGCAAACAGGGAAGGGGAGCTGGAATTATACAGACTATCCCGATTCTGCAGATGCGAAAGGAAATAAAATTCCCAATGGACGTCATGCGGCAACAACAGCCAACGTTAAAAAATATATTGACTTCGCTGCCAAACATAAAATTGGTGGTGTGCTGGTGGAAGGATGGAACACCGGATGGGAAGCCTGGTATGGTAACTGGTACGGCAGGCATTTTGATTTTGTAACGCCTTATCCGGATTTCAATGTGGTGGAACTGATGAACTACGCCAAACAAAAAGGCGTACAGATCATTATGCATAATGAAACCAGTGCCGATGCAGCCGGATACGACCAGCAAATGGATACCGCGTATGAATTCATGAACCGGTTTGGTTACCATGCAGTGAAGACAGGTTATGTGGGCCAGATCATTCCCCGTGGTGAACATCATGATGGCCAGTGGATGGTAAATCATTACATCCGTGCAGCAGCCAAAGCAGCCAAACACCATGTGATGATTGATATGCATGAACCGGTTAGGCCAACGGGATTACACCGCACCTATCCAAATTTCATTGCGAGTGAAGCAGCCCGTGGTAATGAGTTTAATGCTTTTGCGGAAGGAAGTCCTCCTGATCATGAAACCATTCTTCCTTTTACCAGACTGATGGGTGGCCCGATGGATTATACGCCCGGGATTTTCAAACTGCAGGGGTATGCAGCCAATGACCCCAACCGGCAAATGCATTCCACACTGGCCAAACAACTGGCTTTATATATAACGATGTACAGCCCGCTGCAAATGGCCGCCGACTTACCCGAGAACTATGACAAGTACCCAGATGCTTTTCGCTTTATTGAAATGGTGCCGGTAGACTGGGATGACAGCCGGATACTGGAAGCTGAGCCCGGGGATTATATCACCATTGCCCGCCAGGAAAAAGGGAAAGAAAACTGGTACCTCGGTGCCGTTACTGATGAGAACAGCCGGATGGTTGATGTGGCGCTGGATTTCCTGAAACCGGGTGTGAGTTATGAAGCGACTGTTTACAGGGATGGTGACCAGGCAGACTGGAAGACAAAGCCGGAATCCTATAAAATCGAGAAAATAATGGTTAACAGCACCAGCCGGTTGAAAGTGAAACTGGCTCCCGGGGGTGGACTGGCAGTCAGTATTATCAGGAAATAAAGGTTAAAAACTGCTGGTTTTTGCGCAGCGGACAGGGATTGACGTAAAATAATGAGACAGAGGCAAATCCCGATACAAAAAGCTGATTTTGATGAACTCCGGGCATGATCAAGATCATTAGCCTGTTTGAGCGGGTCTGAATTTTTTTCAGTTCACGGAGAGTATTTTCGCTTCACGGTAATAGTGCCGGAGCATAAAAACAAAAATGATGTCTGACTCCATTCAACAAAATATCAGCCTGGACCACATCCGGGTGATTGCATTCGACGCCGACGACACCCTTTGGGTAAATGAACCTTATTTCCTGGAAGTAGCGAAAAAATTCGGTGACCTGCTTGAGGATTTTATCCCCCGCCACAATGCTTCCCAGGAGCTCTATAAAACAGAAATGCAAAACCTGCCTTTGTATGGTTATGGTGTGAAGGGTTTCATGCTTTGCATGATTGAAACCGTTATCCGTGTTACCAGCCATGCAGCCAGTCCCCAGGTGATCCAGAAAGTGATCCAGTACGGACAGGAACTGCTGAATAAGCCCATTGACCTGCTTGATGGTGTGGAAGATGTCTTAACAGCACTCAGCGATAATTACCGCCTGGTGATTGCCACCAAAGGTGACCTGCTTGACCAGGAAAGGAAACTGGAAAAATCCGGGCTGACTAAATATTTCCACCACATTGAAATCATGAGTGAAAAACAGCCAAAGGATTACATGAAGCTGATCAAGCATCTTGATTGCCAGCCTGACGAATTCCTGATGCTGGGTAATTCTATCAAGTCTGACTGCCTGCCCGTACTCGAACTGGGTGGTCATGCTGTTCACATCCCTTATCATACAACCTGGGCACATGAAAAAGTGGATCAGTCACTGGTTCACCCCCGGTTTGTCCAGATCAAAACAATTCGCGACATCCTGCCTCTCCTGAAACAGGAAGCAGTTGCTAAATAATGACGATGGGATTGTAAGTTATATTTCATGCTATACAGATCCTGTATTGGATCACCCGGCCCTCCGCTACTGCAGAGGGCCGGTTTATTTTTTGCACCTGTTTCCGCCTTCCTGAATTTCTGTGTAAATTGTTGCATGATCCGGAAACAATATATATCCTTCATCGTCGGATTGCTGGTACTGGTCGTTTCCTGTAAAGAAGAAAAGACAGTAGCACCTGATTACAGTCAGCTGAAATACGACAGCACGCACATCAAAATCTTTTACCACGATACAGCGAACCACGGTTTCCCCCAGGGTTCAAAACCGGCTCCGCTGTACCAGGATGATCTCAGTATGACTGACAGCCTCTTTAAAGCCTGTGTCACCCGGTTTAATAATGAACAGGCCGCCCTCCTGAAAACGATTTATGAAAAAGTGGCAACCGAATACCGGCGGCCTGAGTATTACCTGATTGACCCTACTATCTACAAAAAACAATATTTCCCATATACAGATGAAAATGGCGGACGGGTTATTTTCATCAATTGTTTCTGTGATGAACAGCCCGCATGGCGAACCAAACTGGTAAAACAAACCGGCGGCGGGAAATGTTATTTCCAGTTAGAAGTAAACCTGAATAAACGCAAGTACAGTGATTTCCAGGTAAACGCGGTTGATGATAAAATCCCGAAATAGTATCCGTTCCTGAAAGTATAAGCCAATCTATTGAAACGCATTAACAGGATATCATTTGTCTTTTATTGTTCAGTAATGGTATTGCTGTTGGCCGGATTTACCGGTTCATTTCAAAAAGATGACTGGCTCCAGTCCCGTGAATCCGGGTTCGATTTTTATTATAAACAGGCCGATGCAGCACAGTCCAGGCAATATGCCGGAATGATTAATACAGGCATGCAATCTGTACACGGTTTTTTTGGGAAAAATTATCTCCAGCCATTTGATGTATACCTGCATCCGGACCGGGCCTCTCTCGATAGTTGCTGGCAGCACGACTGGCAAATGCCATCATTCAAGTCTGAATGCTGGATGGTAGCCAGCGGTGTGGCCAAACGGATTGACTGGTTATCTCCCCGAAGATGGTCAGCTGAAGCCTGTGAACACAATCCCGCCGACACTATTTCCATGCAACAGGTGGTGACACATGAACTGGTACATGTTTTTCACGGGCAAATGAATGCGAGTCCGGATTTCAGCAATACACAAAACATGGATTGGTTTGTGGAAGGACTGGCAACCTTTGCCTCAGGCCAGTGTGATGAAGGGAAAATACAACAGGTGGCTGATGCCATCCGCACAGGGAATATCCCTGATTCGCTGAGTAAATTCTGGACCGGCAAACTCAGGTATGCGCTTTCCGGATCCATGGTGAAATATATTGATGCCCATTACGGAAGGAAATTTATCATTAGTTTGTTGGCCTTGAATAACAATCATGATGTACTGCAGGTGCTGGGTGTTTCTGAAAAAACTTTGCTGGCAGACTGGAAAGAATATATTATCAACCAGACAGCGGGACATTAAATAATTAATCTTTCAGCCATGAAATACAAATTACACATTAAATGGATGATGAGTTTTTTACTGTTGTCAGTAATACTCAGCAGTTGCGGATTAATGTTCGCTTTGTTTTATAAAGACTGGCGCTCAGAAACTGCTTATAAGAGCCCAAAGAAAAAAGGTGTTTATTACCAGATAAAAGGAGTAACCCAATCCCACTGTGGCTGTTCGGATCTGCTGGCTGAAGGATATGACCGGAGTAACATGACATTCCGGATATACTATGGCGGCGGTTTGTTTGCTCCTGCAAAATATGTTTACCGCCGCGATGAAAACGGTTATGTATATGATACGCTTCGTTACCGGCTTGTTACACATGCGTACCCGGATATTCCCTTTGATGCACTGGATAAAGAAATCCTGGGGAAGATGGACACATTGGCCAGGACAAGACCTGCCGGTGCCGGAATGATTTACGCCGTTAAAATAAACACGTATACCGGCTTCACTAAGATGCTGCGGGAAGAGTATTAAAAATTGTATTTCGGAAAAACGATTATCTGATGACAGCTGTTGAATTGCTCATCAACCAATATGGGTTGTTGACCCATCCGGAAGGAGGTTATTATGCAGAAACTTACCGAAGTAATCTGGAACTGCCTGCTATTGCTTTGCCTGAAGGATTCGGCGGCCCGCGCCGGGTTTCAACAGCGATTTACTTTTTACTGGAACAGGGAAATTTTTCAGCTTTCCACCGGATTAAAAGTGACGAGTGCTGGCATTTCTATTCCGGCGACCCGCTCTGGATTTATATATTAACGCCACAGGGTGATTTGCAGAAAGTGGTCTTGGGTAACCATCCTGAAAAAGGGGAGAAGTTCCAGTTTGTAGTACCGGCCAATTGCTGGTTTGCCAGCGAGCCAGCCCCGGGTTCTGCATTTTCGTTTACAGGTTGTACGGTGGCTCCGGGATTTGATTTTGCTGACTTTGAACTGGCCTCCGCACAAGAACTGGTATCCACGTACCCGGAACTGGCTCCGCTGATCCGCAGGTTATGCAGGTAACAGTGATACACAAAAAAAGAGCAGCCCTTCCGGGCTGCTGCTAAATCTGATTGGTTTTTCAATAATTATTTTTTCAGGTTATACCGCATCAGGATTTCATGTGAGTTAGAACCTGCATCGAATACGCTCAACGGTGTGCTGTAGATATCAAAAGAATAACCGATCGTGAATTTCTTATTGATATTTACACCGGCAGAAAGCATAAAGCTTTGTTTAACGCGGTAACCCACACCCCACCAGAAGATTTCTTTGTGCTCAACCCTTGCGCCAAACTGGTATTCAGTAGGGGCGTTGGGCAGGTACACGACCAGCACGTTGGGCGTGATCGTGGTATTATCATCTGTTCTCCATGTGTATTTACCATGGAAATAATAGTGGCGGTATAAACGGCCTTCTTCATTGCGTGTCAGGTTGCCGGTATAAAAATCCAGTTTTGACTGAACCAGCTGGGAAGCTGAAACACCCAGTTGCAGTTTTTTACCGGTGTAAGAAATACCGAAACCTGCGTCAAACATGAATTTATTATCTGAAGTGCCGATAGCAGGATCAGAACCGAGGGTAGTAGTCAGCTTGGCGCGATCCAGCGAGTATTGCTGGCCCCGTGCTTCCAGTCCCATGGAAAATACACCACCATTGTTTGTTGGAATGTGTTTGGCGAAAGCCAGTTCCACTCCCGTGCGGGAAGTGGGGCCTGTTTTATCATTGTACACATATCCGCCCAAACCGATATTCATTTTCGGGATGTCGAATGAACCAAAGAATGTAGCGGTTTTAGGACTGCCGCTGATGCCACTCCACTGGGTGCGGTAGCTTACACCTACCATGCTGTTATTCACCCCAGCGGTGGAAGGGTTATGGAACACACCCTGCAGGTCATACAAAGATGAAATCTGCAGCTGCTGGGCAGACAGGTTTGTAACTGTCCCCATTACCAGCATGATTAAAATATACTTTTTCATAATTTTTTTATTTGAATGATTATCGCAGGATTGTTACATCGCCTTTCAGGTAAACTGATTTACCATTGATCAGCTGAAGGGTTACTACATAATAATAAGTAGCGTCAGGAACAGGTTTACCGTTGTATGTACCATCCCAGTCGTTCTTATAATCATCGGATTTATATACCACATGTCCGTAGCGGTTGAAAATGGTCACCGCGTTTTTCTTCGTACAGGGTGCGCCATTGGTAACCAGCCAGCGGTCATTCATGCCATCGCCGTTAGGCGTAAAGGCATCCATTACTTTAATACAGTAAGGGATAACGGTTACAAAGGCATCATCTGTTGCCACGCAACCGTTGCTGTCCTGGAAGCGGTAAGTGTAGGTAGTACTTACATTGGGTTTAACAACCGGGTTCAGTGTATTTCCACCGCTTACTATTGTACCGGAAGGAGTCCATGAACTGGAACCATTGCTGCTGCTGCTGGTAGCCGTTAATGTGGCTTCGTCGCCGTCAACAATTGTTACGTCCGGACCTGCACTTACAGCAGGGCTGGTTCTTGTTGCTACAGTAATAGATTTAGTCAACACACCGCATGCATTATCACGGATGGTAATCGTGTGTAAACCAGCGGGGAGGCCATTAAATGTATTGGAAGCCTGGAAAGCACCGCCATTCAGGCTGTAAGAATAAGGCGCAATTGCACCGGTTGCAGTAATTGTTACAGAACCACTTGCAACATTGGTACAGCTTCCTGTTACTGTTTCTGTAGAAGAGATATTTACCAGGGCCGGGTTACCGTATTCCATGATCGGTGCACCTGAAACGTTCGGGCCTGACATAAACAGCCTGCGGTTTGCCATAGTTATTCCTGCTGAAACAGTACGGGGTGCAAAGGCCAGTGCTGTACTCAGATTAGCCGTGGGCGCGATGTCAAGTACCCAGGATGTACCACCGTTATTCGTTTTCAGTAAAGCACCGCCGGGTCCGCATACATAACCATTGTTTGCATCGTGGAAAAGAACACCGTTCATATTTCCAACAGGGTAAATTGTTGTGATATTACCTGTAATATCCTGCCAGGTAGCACCGCCATCAGTGGTTTTTATCACCACTTTACGGGGGAAACCGTTACCGCAAAGGAATACCGTATTGGCATCCAGTGCAAACATATCAGTATAAGAAATCTGGGGAGTAACACCGGGGAAGGGCAGGGGCAGTTTCGTCCAGGTTACACCGGCGTCTGTCGTTTTCCATATTGTATCCTTGTTACCGGAAGCGTATCCAACCAAACGTGTTGGGAATTCAATATCAGTAAGCGTCTGGAAAGTGCTTCCCACAGCAAATGGTGCACTTACAGCAGACCAGGTTGTTCCACCATTGAATGAACGGAAGATACTTGAAGTCCTGGATGCTGCCGGAATACTGAATGCACTTGAAGCAACCAGCCAGATAGAGTCATTGCCCTGTGCAGCCACATCCTGCATCTGGAAGTTGAAGTTGGAATAAATAGGATCCAGTGTGGTTCCTTTATCAGGAGATGAATAGAGAATACCACTGTTAACAGCGATATATACTTTATTCAGGTTGGGGTAAGCCATACCGTTGATCGTATAATTTGAGTTGATAAAATCCTGGCGGGTTTTATCAATCCAGGTTGCGCCACCATCGGTTGTTACGTTAATGTTTGCTCCACCTGCCGCAATACCATTGTTACAATCTGCAAATTCAAATTTGGTGAATGAACCACCTGCAGGTGTTGTAATGTAAGGGCTCTGCCATCCGCCGGCTCTTCCGGGGATAGAATCCGCAAACACACCAGCCTGGCCCATGCTCAGGAATTTACCATTCGGGGCAATATCCAGTGCCCATGTGGCAAAACTGCTGTAGTTCTTTCCCTGGGGCAGGCTTAATTCCCTTACCCAGTTTGCACCGTTGTCAACAGAAGTCCACAGTAAGCCGAAATTGGCCGCTGCATACAGCTTTCCGTTAGCTGCTTTCCTGAGCTGGTAAGGATTAGAGGCCAGCAATACCTGCGGGTTTGGAATAGGAATATTATTCGGAGGGAAAGGATAGTTCAGCACATCGTACTTGCCTTTTTCATATAAACCGGGAACGGCAACATTCTGCGTGCTGTCGTTTTTACCGGTATGGATTTTCAGTACAATGTTATTGTTGAAAGACATCATCAGCAGGGTAGAGTCATTCAGGATACTGATCGCTTTATATGTTTGAGTGCATGCCTGCAGGGAAGCATAACGGGAAGTACAGGTAATCGTTCCTGTAGGAACACCGGTATAACCGAGTCTTTCCTTGCTGGTTGAATAGTCAGTTAATGTACCATTCGTAAACTTCCAGACCAGTGATGCGTGGTGGGAACCACTTGTAGTCGTACCAGAAACAGAACAATTGGCTATTGCAGCAGGATGTCTTTCAAAAGTGCTCAGTCCTGATCCGACAATGTATCCTGTATTCTCATTCAGGAACTCAATACGTTGAATTTCTTTGTCTTTAGCAGTTACATCAATAATTACAGGGGCAAGGTTTACATTATTCACATAACCAATCCTGGATTTACCACCAGTGGGAGCGCTGAGCGAATCCCAGGTAGTACCGCCATTACGGGTAAAATATACTTTAGGCAGTGAATCAGGTGTGTTATGCTGACCGCCGATATAACCCGTGTCTTTATTTACAAACCAAACTGTATTAATGTTTCTTCCTTTATCAAAAAGAGGTGTTCTGATAAGCGTCCAGGTTGCCCCGCCGTCTGTTGATTTGGCCAGACAGCCCGGTGAACCTGCTGCATAAGCAACTGTAGAGGTCACAAAATGAACATCATTAAATGTACACTTAGTCAGGGTATTGGCAGAGGTATAATAAGTAAATACTCCGTAAACCCAGGTGTTTCCACCGTCAGTGGACTTGCAAATACCGCCATCAGATCCAACGGCAAGTACATTATTATTGTCGAAGTAGTCCACATCAAGAATAGTAATGCCGAATGGTTTCGGATTGCTGAATTTCCAGCTGGTGGTATTGTAAAAGCTCTGCGCATTTACAACCGCCACAGAAAGGGAAAGCACCATTACCAGGAGGAAATAACGGATTTTCCCAAAGCAGTTCTTGTTCATTTTAATTGTCATTTTAAGTTTTGGAAGAAAAGCGAGGGGCAATGTTAGGTTAACATTTAATCGGGAGGTGTAGAATTAATTCTACACCTCATTATTGGTAAATGCAGGAATATTGAATTCTGAAAATGAAACAACTTCGGCTCGCTATACTGTTAATTACCAGCCTGATCATTGGTACAAACTCCCACGCCCAGGATAAATCCAACAGGGGCAGGGAGTTCTGGCTGTCTTATGGATTTGATTACAGCTTTTTCTGGGAAACACCCATTAACTTCCAGGAACTGGCTCTCTATATCAGCACCGAACAGGCTGCCACCGTTACTGTTTCCATCAGCAATACCGGCTTTACACAAACACTCAGCATCCCCGCTAATACGGTAGATGCTTCTATTCTTATCCCCAAATCAGGCCCCAACGATGCGCGGGTACTTACTGACGGACCCTCAAACAAAGGCATTCATATCGTAAGTGATGTACCGGTTGCTGTGTATGCGCACGTCTATTCCACACAGGTTTCCGGAGCTACTATGCTCATGCCCGTGGAAACAAACGGGTTTGTTTACCATTCTGTAAACTATTACCAGACCACTTCCCAAAGCAGCCCGCCCGACTGGTATTCCTGGTTCTATGCAATTGCCTCAGAAGACAACACCCGTCTGGAGATTACCCCATCAGATACAACCAAAAACGGATGGCTGCCCGGACAGACTTATACCGTAAACCTGAATAAAGGGGAATCATACCATGTATTCGGCAAAGCTGTATTCGATGGCTTTGCAGCCCATGCCAGTAAGGATATGACAGGCAGCAAGGTAGTATCCATCGTTGGTGGTGATGGTAATTGTCATCCGTTTGCCTTATTCTCCGGCTCCGGTGGTATTCGTCTCTGCAGGGGAGATGGTGGAGAATTTGTACACCAGCAGGTTTTTCCGGAACAAGCCTGGGGTACACTTTACCTTACTTACCATACTATTAATAATATCAACTCCGATATTGTTGAAACGAACAGGAACTATTACCGGGTTTGTGTGCTTGACCCGCTGACTGTTGTTAAAAAGAATGGCGTTACAATGACCGGGCTGATCAATAATTTTTTTACGAGTACATGGATTCCACCGGCGGTGATTATATCGAAGCCAACAAACCCATTCTCGTTTCCCAGTATACACCCAATAAAAACCAGTGCTGGAATTTTCCGGTAACCACACCTTCACCACCTTCTTACGGCGATCCGGAAATGTTTTATCTCAGTCCGATTGAACAGGGACAGAAATCAGTTATTTTCTATACACCCAGGAAGTCAAGTATAGATTATGTCTATGCCAATATCCATTTCCCAACGTCCGCTTCAGCCTCCTTACGGGTAGATGGAAACCCGCTGCCCGCCACACAAATTATTGCCCATCCCAATCTTGCCGGATATTCTGTAGCCGTTGCGCGTTTCATTGGGCCGGCTGCGCAACATAAAATTACCTGCGACTCCGCATTTACATCCACTGTTTATGGTCTGGGTAACTATGAAAGCTATGGTTACAACGTAGGTACATTGATTAATAACCTGAACTCTTACAGTACAATCAGCAATACACTGAATACCAATAACCAGACGGATACATTTACCTGTCCCAATACACCCGTCAGGCTTTACGTTAAACTTGGTTTCCCGGCAAACACTATTCACTGGAAATTAAGCCAGGTGCCCGGTATGTCACCAAGTACGGATTCTATCGTGTTAACCCCTTCGCTTGTCAGAACAGAAGTGATTAATGCACGTACTTATTATGTTTATACGTTGCAGCAGGATTTTACATTCAATGCCCCCGGTACTTATAATATCCCTGTCAGTTTTACTGCTACTGTAATTCCGAATTGTAATCAAACGGAGAACGCAAATCTGAGAGTGGTTGTGAAACCCGGGCCCAAGCCTGATTTCAGTTTTGTCAATCTTTGCCTGACCGATACAGTCCGTTTTAACGGCACCACACCAGCGTGGGATTTCCCGCTCACCAGTTATCTGTGGACATTCCACGACAATGCCACACAGAATACAGTGAACGGTAAAAAATTATATCCCGGCCCCGGTAACTATGATGTCCGTTACAGGGTAGTGGCATCCAATGGTTGTGTGGGTGATACGCTTAAAACAATTACCCTGACAAACGCAACCGCGCCGGCTTTGTCTATCAGTGCGACCGGTAAGCCCTGTGTGGACAGTGTATTTACTTTTACATCTTCCATTGCGCCAGGTGCACTCAATCCGTTGAGCTGGTACTGGGATTTCGGGGATGGACAAACAGTTACTTCAAACACACAGTTTACTCAAACGCATGCTTATGCTACTGCAGCAGCTGCAGTTAAAGTAAAACTCGTTGTGAAATTGTCACAGGGCTGCAGTCCGGATACCGCTTATTATAACATACCACTTATTTATACAAACCCCGTTGCTTCGTTTTCTATTACCGGTGATACTTTATGTGAAAAGAAACCACTGCGGTTTGATTCACCGCTTACCGGGCATATCAACATGGATCTGGAATTTCGGAAATGGAAACGGGACACAGGTTCCGCCATTTAACTATGCATACAATACCGCCGGAAATTACTCCCCGTCACTGGTCGTGCATGATGCACAGGGTTGCGGATCAGCTGCTGCTACACAAAATGTGAGTATCAAAGCGGCACCCGTGGTGAATGCAGGTCATGACCAGTTTATAAGTGTAGGTGCATCTGCTCAACTCAATGCTGTTGTAACTCCTGTTTCTGCGTATAATATTTTATGGACACCGACCATTTACCTGACTAGTGCTTCAACATTGTCGCCTGTTTCCACACCGCCGGCAGATAACCCGGTTACATATACGATTACCGTGACAGACCAGAACAGTTTATGCAGTGCGTCAGACCAGGTGGTGATTACGGCGGTGTCACAGATTTATATTCCTACTGCTTTTACCCCGAATCATGATGGAAGAAATGATTTGTGGACGATACCCGGACTGGCTTTATATCCTGAAGCGCTGGTTACCGTGTATAACCGGTGGGGGGAGAAAGTATATGAGTCGAAAGATTATTACCATAATCCATGGAACGGGAAGAACAGGGCGTGCTGCAGCCGATTGGGATTTATGTGTATATCATCCAGCTGGATAATACTAAAACTAAATTCCTGAAAGGGACATTCACACTGGTGCTATAATAAGTTCAAATGGTCCGTACGCAACCTGCCATATTAATTGCCGACGATCACAGCATGATCCGGAAAGGGCTGAAGTTATATCTCCAGCTCAGCCTGAACTATTCTGATATCAGTGAAGCCGGAACCTGCAGTGAACTGATGAATGAACTGGTGAAACGGAAATATACACACCTGGTGCTCGACCTGATCCTGTCAGATGGAAGTGCACTTGAGGTCATTCCCAACATCCGCAGGGTGTACCCTGATCTGCATATCATGATTTTTTCCATGCAGCCTCCCGAAGTATACGGGGAAGCGCTCCGGACTTATGGTATCCAGTATTATTTATCAAAAACAGCGGGAGAGGAGGACATCATCCAGGCGCTCCAGCGGTTTATTGAAAACCAAAGCCTGAAAAAAGCCAACGGGGGAATATTACAATCTGAAAACCCGTTTTCTGCCCTGGCACCGCGTGAACTGGAAATACTCCATTACGTACTAAAAGGCATCGGCACCAAACAGATTGCAGAAACGCTGAGCCTGAAAATGAGTACCATCTCCACACTCAAGACCCGCATCTTTGAGAAAACCAATGCAGGCAATATCAAGGAGCTCATCGAACTCGCCTCACTGTATAATGTGAATTACTGAAATTTTTCCCCGGGCTTATGCATGTCAAAACAATAACTGGAAGGGTGTGCCCTCACAGGGGAATCATATATAACAGCGATGGTTTGTTCCACCGTTAGTCCCTGCACTTCCGGTATGGCAGCCGGTCTTTTAAAAATATAACTCTCAGCTTCCGGATGAAGCTGCCTGTAATAGGCCGCAGCAGTTTCAACAAGCCAGCACCGGCGGTTAACGAGTTCGCCTGTGTACAGGTTTTCTGCTGCCACATGAGCGGCGGAGAGGAATTCAAAATAAATCACACGCCTTTTTTCATTTTTTGTCATTGGATCTGAGGCGTGCGCCACCATCATATCATGCACCAGTACATCGCCCGCTTTTACAGGGGCTTCCATGCAGGGGTATTCTTTAAGCGTACAGATATCTTCGTTTTTCAGGTGGCTTCCGGGAACCAGCTTGAGACAGCCATCCCCGCTGTCAGCGTCATCCAGATATATACCAATTGTAAAACACTTTCCTCGGCGCTGGTGCAGCATGTCCAGGTGCCACAAAACGGGCAACGTATCGCCCAGCATTTTAATCACGGCAAAATCCTGGATCGGGAAAAAATCGGGGCCACAGATTGATTCGGCCAGTTCCAGCATTGCGGGGAGGCCGAGTAATTCAAGACAGACTGGGTTTTCCCTGGCACAAGGGTTATCGATATTTGTGATATAGTCCACCCCATTTACCCGGTTAACCGCCATCTGGTGATATTTATCACATCCGGTCGCCAGCTCGTCAAAATAATCCTGCAGTTTTCTCAGAAGCGGAGAGGGTATAAAACCTTCAAGGCGAAAAAATCCCTGCTCTTCAAACAGTTTTAGTGATTTAGTTACAGAATCGGTCTTTAAAATGCTCACCGGCTGAAAGTACTCAAAATCAGGATTCTGAAACTGGTTTTTTTCCCGGCAATTCTGCTTTTTTCCGTTGTAAACAGAAACCCGGAATCTGGCCGGGGAAATGTAGCTTTGCAACGTTTTATGTATAAAACCAGTCTCTAATCAAACCACAAAAAAATGCGATTTACAAAATTCATTGCTGCCTTATTCCTGCTCACTGCCAGCCAGGCATTTGGACAGAAACCTGTACTTAATTTATCTAAAGGCCAGAAAATTACGATTACCACCACTACAAAAGCCAGCTCTTCAGCTCAGGTAATGGGCCAGGATATTGAAAACAAGATTGATGCTTCCGCTACCCAGGTTGCAGATGTAACCGATGTGAAAACAGAAGGCGTTGAGTTAAACCTCTTAAATAGCCATATATTAGTTTCAGTACAATCAATGGGCCAGGAAATGGGCTACGACAGTGATAAAAAAGATAATGAAGGCCCTATGGCTGAAGTATTCGGCAAGTATGTCAATGCCCCTGTTAACCTTACTGTGAATTCAGAAGGTACAATTATTAAAAAAGAAACTAAAATTTCTGAAGAATCTGCAGGTGGTCCTTCTATGGGCGGATTCCAGGATCAGCTGTCCGCACTTGGATGTATTAAAAGCAGGATCCTTGGCCGTGACCTGAGTGCCGGTTTAACATGGCAAGATTCAGCCACAACTGTAAAAGGAAAACTCACAATTAAAGATGATGGCAATTTCACCGTAGTTACTATAGAGAACGGTATGGCCAGCCTTACTTATGAAGGAACTTCAATCACATCCGGAGTGGTAGAGCAAATGGGACAGGAAATGGAATTTGCCGGTCAGAGCAAAGTGAGCACCAAATTGGTTATTGATTTAAAAACCGGTATTGTATTAATTGAAAACACATCCAGCACAATTAATGCTGCTGTGAATGCAGGCGGAATGGAAATCCCGGTTACGGGCTCGAATACATATACAATGAACGCGAAGCTGAACTAACTAGTTGAAAGTTGAAAGTGGAAAGTTGAAAGTGATATTGAATTTTCAATTTTCCACTTTCCATTTTCAACTATTTCCTGACAAGCACCGTCTCCCACCCATCATACTTCCCCCCATACTTTCTTGCCTCCTTGCGGAGCACAATCGTAACCTCACTGATCGATTTCAGGTCCACTTTATCCATCCTTGAAATATGTAGCTTACAGGGAAAAACCGGATCGCCCGTATTCTCCTGGGATTCTAGTTTGAATCCGTACGTGCTGGCATAAATCCAGAAACTGCTGCGGGCTTCTTTTGTTTTGAAGTAAAAAAAATGATCCACTACGCGTGCCCTGGTAAGAGAATCACCGGCTTTTTGTAAAGCCATCAGCACTTTTTCATTCTGCATGTATTCATAAATCGTTTCACTGGGATAGAGGAATTTCCGGTATAAAGTCCAGGTAGTGTCCAGCCTGATAGTAATAGAAGGTTTATACTCCGGAAACCTGGTTTTGTACAGCAACTGTAATTTCTTGCGGAGCTGGTTCGTGTCTGACACATAGAAATAATCCAGCCTTTCGCACTGGTATGTAAATGTGCCCGCCAGCTGGTAAGCGCCGCGGTGTTTAATCAGTGCTTCCACTGAATCGGAAACGCGGTACAGGTTGGTGAGTTCGTCCTGTTCCGGAAGCCCTTCAGTATTACAATTTTTAAAGCCCACACCGGTAACCACAACAGCCCGCAGGTTTTTCACAGGTGCACGATCCAGCAATGACATATCCACCAGCACCGAACCGGGGCCTTTGTCGAAACGTGCCAGGTAAAAATCCCAGCCATCACTTTGTGACAGGGCGGGGAGGGAGAGTAGTAAACAGAGACCAAACAGGAACCTTTGCATCCGCCAAAAGTACGGCCTGCTTTCTTAGTGATATGTGAAAGTGGGGAGACTCCTCATCGGCCCGGATTTGTTATCTTTGCCGCTTATGAGTGAAGAACTTAAAAAGGAAGAAAAAAGCCTGAATTTCCTCGAGGAAATCATTGAAGATGACCTGAAAAACGGCAAATACAAGTCTATTGTAACCCGTTTTCCCCCTGAACCCAATGGCTACCTCCATATCGGCCACGCCAGCAGTATCTGCCTCAATTTCGGATTAACCCGGAAATACCCCGGTTATACCAACCTCCGTTTTGATGATACCAACCCCGTAACAGAAGATACGGAATACGTAGACAGTATCAAGGATGATATCCGTTGGCTCGGGTTTGAATGGAAGAATGAACGATATGCTTCTGATTATTTCGACACCCTGCATGGTTATGCCATCAAACTGATTGAAAAAGGCCTGGCTTATGTGGATGATATTACTGCCGAAGAAATGGCCACACTCAAAGGAACGCCTACCGAGCCGGGGAAAAACAGCCCCTGCCGCGACCGTTCCGTGCAGGAAAACCTGGATCTTTTTGCCAGGATGAAAGCCGGTGAATTCCCCGACGGCGCCATGACCCTGCGTGCTAAAATTGATATGGCCCATATCAACATGCTGATGCGCGATCCGATTCTTTACCGCATCAAACATGCACACCATCACCGTACCGGTGATAAATGGTGCATTTACCCGATGTATGATTTTGCACACGGACAAAGCGATTCCATTGAGGAAATCACCCATTCCATTTGTACCATGGAATTCGTCCCTCACCGTGAATTATACGACTGGCTGATTGAGAAACTGGAAATCTATCCCTCACACCAGTATGAATTTGCCCGCCGGAATATAAACTTTACCGTAACCAGCAAGCCTAACCTGCTCCAATTGCCTACCGAAAAATTCGTACCCGGCTGGGATGATCCCCGCATGCCTACCATCACAGGTTTGCGCCGCAGGGGATATACGCCCGACAGCATCCGTGAATTCTGCGACCGGATCGGTATCGCCAAACGCGATAATATTGTGGATGTGGGAGTGCTTGAATTCTGTGTACGTGAACACCTGAACAAGATTGCGCTCCGGCGCATGGTGGTGTTTGATCCCCTGAAACTCGTTATCACCAATTACCCCGGCGGTGAAGAAATGCTGCCCAGCGAAAACAATCCGGAAGATCCGGCAGGTGGTGAAAGGCTGATACCTTTCTCTGCTGAACTTTGTATTGAACGGGATGACTTCATGGAAAACCCGCCCAAGAAATATTTCAGGCTCGCACCCGGACAAATGGTCCGCCTGAAAAGCGCTTACATTATCCGCTGCGATGAAGTGATCAAAGATGAAAAAGGAGAGGTAAAAGAACTCCGCTGTACTTATATCCCCGAAAGCAAAAGCGGCAGCGATACTTCCGGTATCAATGTGAAAGGCACCCTGCACTGGGTGAGTTTTCCGCATGCTGTTTCGCTGGAAATCAGGGAGTACGACAGGTTGTTTAAAGTTGAAGATCCATCTGATGAAGAAGGCGATTTCAAGGATTATCTCAATCCTGCTTCATTGAAAATTGTAAGCACAGCGCTGGCAGAAGCCAGTCTGGCCAAAGCTGTTTTTAATGAGCGCTACCAGTTTATCCGCAAGGGCTATTTCTGCCTGGATAAAGATACCAGTGCATCACGGCTGGTGTTTAACCGTACGGTTACACTGAAAGACGGCTGGTCTAAGGAAGCTAAAAAAGGTTGATTGTTTTAGACTGCGGTGGGTTGGGCTATTGCAGTTTTCACTTCTTTTTTGTGGACATACCTTTTCATGAATTCCTGCTTGGAATCCCGGTAAGTTTTCACGGCGCCCAGTTTATGCAGTATCCAGACATAGATCCAGGCCAGGTCAATCTGGTAAGGAAGGAATCCTGCACGCGCACTGCTGGGATAAAGATGGTGATTATTATGCCATTCGCCGGCAAGGAGGCCCGGGCGAAGCTGGTTGATAGATAAATTGGACCGGTCGAAATCAATCCCTTCCACGTGTTTTACTTCACCTTTACCGTGTCCGGTATAATTAAAAGCTTTTACCAGGATCGTCCACAGCATGGCTGCACTGAACATGGCCATTGCCAGTCCGTGACCGCCGATAAAATCAAATGCCGTGTACCAGAAAGCCCAGTTCAATAACCACATGCTGATGGTGTAAAACGGTGTTGCAATTGAACCCCAGCGCTGGTATTGTGCAAAGCTGTTGATCTGGACGCCGGTATGGCGCATAAACCAAGCGGCTTTGGTATAATCTTTTTCGCTGAGAGTTTTGGAAATGCTCTGGTGGTTTACATCAGACAGCAGGCAGTAAAACAAACCGGCCCTTGGATTGTAGGGATCACCGGGGAGATCTGATTTGGAATGATGCACATGGTGGGAAACCACATACATTTCTTCAGGGAAAGTTTTTATTACCAGATGCTGGGTAATGAAACGGAATACCGGGTTCCGGAAAGTATATGCATTATGCGTGCAGTAACGGTGGAACCAGATTGTACCATGGGTACCCATGATCACCATGCTGTACACGGCTATAGCAATAGCCAGTTTCCAGCTCAGGTATTTAATAAGGAAAATAGTAAATAAAGGGAGGGAGCAGGCAATCATCAGCCAGCTGATGAGAGATATCCAGTTCTTTTTTGATTTAAAGATGTTGATCCTTGAAAAAGCTTCGCTGAATAACTGACGGAGTGTAGGTCGAACTAATTCTCCGTTTTTGTCGGCCCAACCGTATGACGGCTGTTGCAATACGTAATCTATAAATGCCATAAATCTATGGATGAAGGGACGGCCCGTCAAACCGGCCACGCGTTCTGTTAAACAATCTTTTTTACATTCACGGCACTCAGTCCACGGGGGCCGTTCTCAACTTCAAATTCCACCATGTTGCCTTCATCGAGTGGTTCTGACAGGTTATTCACATGGATGAATATCCTTTCACCGCTTTTGGCATCTGTGATGAATCCAAATCCTTTCTCGTAATTGAAAAAAACGACTTGTCCTTTCCGGGGTTCATTGCTTTCTTCTTCTCTGGGTGGGACACCTATCTGGATATCTTCCAGGGTTATAAACTTTTTCTGTCCATTACCCAGGCGGTGTGTCGGTAATATTTCCGTACTCATCAATATACGCCATCATGTCCTCCAGGCTTTTTCCTTTTTTGACATTGGCCTTTCGCTCTTCCATTTTCTCTCTCTTTTCCTGTCGCTGCTTGAGCTTTTTCTTTTCTTTCTCTTTCTTGTTAAATGACTCTTTGGGTTTTGCCATAATTTTTTTTCGTTGCAGTTTATCGGACAGCACAAAACGGAACAATAAAACATGTTCTTCGCTGCTGGTCCGAAAAAGTTACCCTTTCCGGGGGTGTTTTAAACAGTGAATGCTAAAAGTAAGTGACTAACTACGATGCAGATTGCTGAGCAGAATAATTAACGATTACTCGTCGCGCGATACGGTTAATACCTAAATATACGCCTAAAGCACGGAACTGCCAAAAGGGGGCACAGGAGGGATTCAGCGTGCTGACTAACGGTGTACTGTATGTTAATAATTATCGTTGTTTGTACTCCCCAAACACTTCACGCAGTGTGTCGGCGATCTCGCCCAGTGTGCATTTATTTTCCACGGCTTCGAGTACAGCGGGCATGATATTTTCCCCGCTCACCGATTTATCATTCAGTATTTGCAGGCATTGGTCCACTTTAGCATGATCCCGGCTGCTTCTGAGGCGGGCCAGTTTAGCCGACTGCATATCCCGGATGGAATCGTTTACTTTCAGCAGCGGGATGTGGTTATGTTCTTCCACATTGAATTTATTCACGCCCCACGATAATCTTCTCTCGGATTCAACTTTGCGCTTTCTAAGGCATAAGCACTCCGGGCAATTTCATCCTGGATAAATCCTGTTCAAAGCGCCGCAACGCTGCCTCCCATGGCTTCCACTTTATCCATCAGTGCGAGTGCCGCTTTTTCCATATCAGCAGTGAGTGATTCAATAAACCAGGAACCGCCCAACGGATCTGCCACATCCGGCACACCGCTTTCAAAGGCCACCACCTGCTGGGTGCGCAGGGCTATGCGTGCGGCTTCCTCTGTGGGCAGGCTGAGTGCTTCATCATAACCATTGGTATGCAGTGATTGCGTACCACCCATTACAGCGGCCAGCGTTTGTATCGTTACCCGGCTGATATTATTCAGCGGTTGTTGTGCTGTGAGTGTGCTGCCTCCGGTCTGTGTATGGAAACGCAGCATCATGGCTTTGGGATCTGTGGCACCGAGTTCTTTCATAATACCTGCCCAGATTTTACGGGCAGCCCGGAACTTGGCCACTTCTTCAAACAGGTTATTATGTGCGTTGAAAAAGAATGAAAGCCTTTTCCCAAACACATTAATGTCAAGCCCTTTTTCCTGTGCCGCTTTCACATACGCCTTCCCGTTTGCCAGTGTAAAAGCGATTTCCTGTACCGCTGTACTTCCGGCTTCACGGATATGATAACCGGAAATGGAAATCGTATTCCATTTAGGCATTTCCTGTCCGCACCATTCAAAAATATCCGTGATAATCCGCATCGAAGGCCGTGCGGGATAAATGTAAGTGCCGCGTGCGGCGTATTCTTTCAGGATATCATTCTGTATCGTTCCCGTCAGTTTTTTGAGATCGGCTCCCTGTTTTTTGCCGAGCGCTGCATAGAGGGAGAGGAGGATAAAACCAGTGGCATTAATCGTCATGGAAGTGCTCACGTCTTCCAGTTTAATCCCGCTGAACAGGATTTCCATATCCTCGATACTGTCAATCGCCACACCCACTTTACCCACTTCACCTTCTGCCAGTGCATGGTCACTGTCATAACCAATCTGCGTAGGCAGGTCGAATGCCACACTGAGGCCACTGACGCCCTGGGATAATAAATAATGGTAACGTTTATTGCTTTCCTCTGCGGTGGAGAAGCCGGCATACTGCCGCATGGTCCATAATTTTCCACGGTACATATCAGGCTGGATACCGCGGGTAAAAGGATAATCTCCGGGAGGGGGTGTTGTGTTTTCTGTTCCGGGATTTGTGTAAACCGGTTTTATTTCTAATCCGGCATCCGTTTCTTTATGGGGTTGGTCTGCCATGGCAGTGGTTTTATTGTGTGATTTTCCGTGCCTCAAAATTCAGTGCTTCCAGCACAATGGTATGCAGATTGCCATTAGACTGGTTCAGAGCATATTCAAGTATTCGTTTATTCAGTTCCGAGCCGCTGGCATCTGCAGGTAATGTAGCACCCAGCTGGTTAATGATCATGGTATTTTGTTCTTTCAGGTTGCTCAATGCTTCCCAGGCAACGGGACTCACATAAATCTGCTGGGTGGCATTGTATTCATATTCCTGTTTAATGGTGCCAGTCAGCAGGATCTGCATCTCCCGGCAGGTCATGCCGGGCTGGTTGCTGCGGCTGACCAGGTTATGCAGCGCCAGCCGCTCTGCCAGCATCACCAGTCTTTCAAGCCTGGAGCCTGAGCGGTATACTGTTAAATGTCTCTGGTACGGTTACCGGTTTTTCTTCTTTCTGCGACCGGGATTTGAATAATGCGTAAAATGAAACCAGGAGGGCGAGTACGGAAACGGCAATGGCAAAAACGGAAAGATCCATGTATTGGAGGGTTGTTCAGTGGCAAAAATACTAAACTTGGCATGAATCCCGGTCTTTCACTGTTTTACATATTACCGATCCCGGAAACAGCTTTGGCCTTAATTTTCTAATTTTGCGGTATGGAAACATCAATACAAAATCCCGTAACCCTCACCGCAGGGGCAATTACTGAAATCCGCAAGCTGATGGCCGCTGAAGGTTTTGACAAATCCCAGTCCCTCCGCGTTGGCGTGAAAGGGGGCGGTTGTTCAGGTATGACGTATGTCCTGGGCTTCGACCAGGTTACTGCGAATGACAATCATTTTGAAATTGATGGCATCGGCTGTGTGATGGATAAGGCGCATGAAATGTATCTGTACGGAATGGAAGTTGACTGGCAGGATGGATTGAATAACCGTGGATTTACTTTCAAGAATCCGAACGCACATAATACCTGCGGGTGCGGGACGAGCTTCTCTGTATAATTTTTTTTCACCACAAGGCACACAAAGAATAACAAAGGCCACAAAGATTAGATTCTTTGTGGCCTTTGCTTTGCCCGCCATAGCGTAGCGAAGGCGGGTGGTAGAAAGAAAACCCCGGAAGTAAATTCTACTTCCGGGGTTCATCTAATATCTGATATCTAATATCTAAACTCTATTCTTTCTTTAGCTTTTACTTCACCATGCTTATCCGCCTCACCCAATGGTTTTTTCCTTGATAAGTCAACCAGGATAGGTGCAGCCACAAAGATAGATGAGTAAGTACCTGTCACTACACCAATCAGCATCGCGAAGGCGAAACCTTTTGTTACCTCACCACCTACGATAAACAGGATCAGGATAGTCAGGAACACCGTTAATGAAGTCATGATCGTACGGCTCAGGGTATCGTTGATCGCGCGGTTGATAATCGTAACCTTGCTTACACCACGCAGGTTGCGGCTGTATTCACGGATACGGTCAAACACGATCACGGTATCGTTCATCGAGAAACCGATAACGGTCAGTATGGCAGCGATAAAGTGCTGGTCAATTTCAAGCGGGAATGGAACAATGCCGCGGGCAAAAGAGAACACGGCCAATGTAACAAATACGTCGTGCAGCAGGGCCACAATGGTACCCAGTGAATAACGCCAGTCGCGGAAACGAACCAGGATATACAGGAAGATAACCAACAGGGCAAAAATGGTAGCTTTTACCGCACCGCGTTTCAGGTCATCAGAGATAGAAGGCAGTACTTTCTTTGATTCCTGTTTGAACTCTTTGTCAAACTTATCGTAGGTAATGCCCTTGGGCAGGTAATTAGCCAGTCCGACAATCAGTTTGCTCTCAATGATAGAATCCACTTTGTTGCCGTTATCTTCAATCAGGTAGGCAGTTGTAATATCCAGTGTGGCATTATCACCAATCGTTTTGATGATGGGGCTTTCGCCACCGAATGTTACACGGAGATCTTTTCTTACTTGTTCCACATCTACTTTATGCCCGAATGCGATTTTATAACTACGGCCACCTTTGAATTCCACACCTTCATCAAATCCATTGAAGAAAGAAGCGATACCCAGTGCCAGTACAATCATGGAGATTACATAGGCTACTTTACGGTATTCGATGAATTTGTATTTAGCATGTTTGAATACGCGTTTTGAAATTGACGTGAAGTATTCAAGGTGTTTTTGTTTGTTCGTAAACCATTCTGTTACCCAACGGCTCACCAGGATACCGCAGAAAAGGGAGAGCAGGATACCAATGATCTGTGTGGTGGCGAAACCTTTTACAGGACCTAATCCGAAAGAGAACAGGATAATCGCTGTTAAGAATGTAGTTACGTGGGCATCCAGTACGGGAGGCAGTGAACGCTTGTAACCTTCATTGATGGCAGGGATATATCCCTTGCCCCGGTTTAGTTCCTCCTTGATACGTTCATATATAATTACGTTGGTGTCAACCGCCATACCGATCGTCAGTACCAGACCCGCGATACCGGGAGCTGTTAATGAGGCACCGAGACCTGCCAGTATACCTACCGTAAACAGCAGGTTCAGGATCAGGGCGATGTTGGCGATCCAGCCACTGGTATTATAATATACCAGCATCAGCAGGAAGATGACCACAAACGAAATCAGGAATGCCAGTGAACCGGCCTTGATGGCTTTGTCACCCAGGGTGGCACCGATCTGCTGCTCAGCTACAATTTTAGCTGGCGCAGGAAGTTTACCAGCTTTCAGGATGTTGGCAAGGTCTTTTGCATCTTCCACCGTAAAGTTTCCGGTGATCCTTGATTTACCGCCGCCAATCGCACCTTCGGCGATAGGGGCTGAGTAAACAATATTATCAAGTGTGATAGCAATCGGGATTTGTTTTTCAGCACTCTTACGTGTGATTTTTTCCCACTCACTGGCACCAGTACTGTTCATGTCCATCAGTACAATCGGCCGGCTGCCGTTCTGCTCATAGTCCTGTTTGGCATCTGTTACCACATCACCTTCAATCGTTGATTTGGCACGTCCATAAGTACGTAAGCAATACAGGGGGAGGAATTTTTTCAGGTTGCTGGCTTTCTCAGGTGTACCATAAGCAAACAGTACATCGCTGGGGAAGCTGCTGCGGAGTTCAGTCAGGATCCTTCTTACTTCGGCTGAGTCATTGATAAGCACATAACCGATATAGGGAGAATAGTTATATCCGCCTTTATCAGAAGCAGTAGGAGGAACGATCTGGATATATTTTCCAAGACCTGCATCTGCTGCAGCTGCTGAAGTATCTTTTTAGCACCGGCTGTATCCTTTTTAAGACCAAGCTGTTTGGCGAGGCTGGTGTCGCCTGCTGCGTTATTTGCAGTATCATTTTTAACAGGCTGCGAAGCTGAATCAGGTTTAACAGCTGTTGTATCTTTCTGTGTACCGAATTTGGCTTTGTATGCATCAAAAGCATTGTTCCAGGCTGTATTCATTTCCGGGTTACGGAATGTATAGGTTTCCCAGAACTGCAGGTTGGCTGTTGCCTGTAACACGTTCCTGGCGCGCTCTACGTTTTTGATACCGGGCAGTTCAACCGTGATAATTTGTTTATCACTGTTCGGGTTGATATTCGGCTGGGCCACACCAAACTGGTCGATACGGGTGCGGAGTACTTTGTATGTCCTGTCGAATGCGCCTTTAGCTTCCTCACGGATATAACCCAGCACTTTTGAATCACTTGAAGTGATATCAATTTTGCCGGAGCTTGCGGCCGCGAATAAAGAGGCGAGGGGACGAGTGGGCTCCAGTTTGCGGTATTCATCGATAAACAGGGTGATGAAATCAGCACCGCTGTTTTTCTTGTTTTTATCTGCATTCAGCAATGCCCCTTCAAAATTTGGATCCTTTGAATTGTTGGCAAGTGAACGGAGCAGTCCGGTCATCTCTACTTCCAGGGCTACGTTTAAACCTCCCTTCAGGTCAAGACCCAGGTTCAGTTCTTCACTCTTGGCTTTCTGGTAGCTCACGCCACCATTGATACCCCAGGTAAGGATCTGGTCCTTGGTGCTGTCTTCCAGACGGCTCAGTTTCTCCTCAAGTTTTTTGTCAAGGAATTCCTGATAAACCTGCTGTGAATCTTTATTACCTGGAAACTTTTGCTGGGCCGTTTGGTAGTTGGCAGCTACATAGGCCTTCGCTTTCGATTGAAGTTTTTTCTCGTGGTTCTGAACAAACCATGTGAACGATAACTGGTACAGGGAATAGATGATCAGGAGTACCGTGAAAAAACGAACCAAACCTTTCAGTTGCATACGTTGATCGATTTACTTTTCCGCCCTTCCTGTCATATGGCGAGCAGGAGGTTTCGGGTATTTTTAAAAGAGGGCAAAGATAGGGGGTTTTAAGCAAAATTTTTTACCCGTTTTTGAGGGGCTAAAAAGGGGACATTCAGGTGTTTTTCAATGCTTTAAAAAGAAACCAGGCCAGGCCCCCAAAGAACAGGAACCCAATTAGTGCCAGAAAACCGGGTTGGCCGAAAAAATTACCACCCGCGCGTTCAAGGTGTATGCTTTTACGTCAACCGGAACGGAAGAGCGGTGCTGTATTAATCTCTGAAGCAAATGCGATGGCTTCATCAACTGTAAATCCACCTGAAATTACTGATCCGGGCATGTCGATTTCTGATTCCACTCTTGGACAGGAAATGATCAGGTCATCAAACTGTATCGCAAGGTATTTGCCAACATTACTGCCCGTTATGTTTTTCCATTTTGCCGCACCGGCTTTCGTAAAAGTGATATTTACAATCGGTCTTTCTTCAGCTGAAAATCCATATTCAGCACCCTGGATATCTGTATTCGAAATACCTGCTTTTGCGGAGTTACCTGAAAAGCGCAGGAAATACAATGGCACCCTTCCCTTATTGCGATAAACCCCGTTTTTTGAAATATTACCCCAGGCAAATGTCATGTCATCAGGCATGTATGAACGGATTTCATCTGAACGTAATAAAATATTAACCTTGGCTGTATCAGCAGGAAATACATACCCGATTTCAGGTGAAAATGCATTGGTGTTAAAATCAGGTGTGAGTCCTGATTCAAAAGTCATAATATCCGCAGAAGGTTTTTGGGATGATTTTATTTCTTCGTTGTTCACGGCTTTTTTTAATGCTGCCAGTTCTGCCTCAATGCTGTCAGCAGGGGGAACTGGCTGGCTGGCTGTATCGGTTGCCGGTTTCAGCAACGATAAAAGTTTAAAAACCAGATTGGGTACCTGACCTGCCTGGTATGTTTCCCAGAACCCGATTTCACCCTTGTTGAAAATAAAAGTCTGGATGCGGTTGGTGTCAGCAAGCCTGTTGATAAACACATCAGCCTGATCACTGCCTGTTCTTTCAATCCTGAATTTATTTTTCCTGTTTTCTAATCTGTAACTGAGCTGCCCCGTTATTTTTTCCATCGTTATTCCACGCTGTGTACTGTTGTATGGATGTTTCAAGATAGCCTGGATACTGTACCTTGCGTTAAACAATGCAGGCCTTTTCCCATTAAAAAAAGACCGGAAAAGAAAAACATAACACAGCGCCGCTCATACCTGTTATTAAAATAATCCCCCATTTCTTCATCGAACCAAGTTAGTATTTTTCACTAATTTACCTGTATGAAGAGGTCTTCCCCTTTATTTCTTCCTGAGTCTCTCAATCATGCTGGCAGGAACCGTTTCAGCTCAGGATAAAAACAACATGAATCATACTTTAAAACCGGACACCGGAGATGGCATGTTATACAACCTGCTGGTGTCGGGTGCTGGCCAGTTCGACAGTATATTAAAACATGCAGCAGACTGGAAAGTGCAGATCATCTGCACGCAGGTGGATCATCTCAAAAAAAATAAAGTCAAACTCACTACCCATTCATTCAGGAATGATCCTTCAGAATATTTTTATCCGGCTTCAACCGTAAAACTGCCGATTGCCATTCTGGCACTGCAGAAATTAAGGGAACTCAAGATCCCGGGACTCACTATGAACAGCACGATGATTACCGAAGCAGAAGGACCCGTGCAAACTGCTGTTTCAACAGATCCTTCAGCAGTAAATGGTAAACCCACCATCGCGCAATACATCCGGAAAATCCTGCTCGTGAGTGACAACGATGCATTCAACAGGCTGTATGAATTCCTCGGACAGGAATACATTAACCGGAACCTGCACCGGATGGGTTATACCGATACACGGATCATTCACCGTCTCTCTATTTTCCTTTCTGAAAAAGACAACCGGCATACCAACCCGGTGCGTTTCCTCGATGATTCAGGAAAGCTGCTTTATTACAAACCGGCTGAGACCAGCACCTGGGATTATGCACAGGAAAAAACACCGGTTGCACAATACCTGATGGGCAAAGGTTTTATCCGCGGGGATGAACTTGTTAACCAGCCCTTTGATTTCAGTACAAAAAACAGGATGCCGCTGGGCGACCTGCATGCTATTCTTACCAGTATCATTTTTCCGGAGTCGGTGCCCGCCAAACAACGGTTTCACCTGCAGGAGGAGGATTATTTATTCCTGCGCAAGTGTATGTCCATTTTACCGCGTGAATCCAAATCGCCTGCGTATGATACAACCCGGTATGGCGACAACATTGTAAAGTTTATTTACTACGGTGCTGCATCCGGCAACGCGGATACAACCATTCGTATTTTCAACAAGCCCGGTGATGCGTATGGGTTCATGACGGATGCTGCCTACGTGGCCGACTTTAAAAACAAACGCGATTTCCTGCTCAGTGCAACAATATATTGTAACAGCGACAGCATCTTTAATGATGACCATTATGATTACGACGCTATCGGTTTTCCTTTTATGAGAAATCTTGGCCGGCTGATTCACGAAAAAGAAATCCACAGAACACCCACAAGGGAGCCCGGCTGGTCCGGATTTTTATTCAATTACAAGGAATAAAGCAGGGCAGGGCCTATCTTTACGCCATTCATCAATGAAAAACTTTTTGCATGGCGCTCTCTTCCTTTCTCGATCGTTTTAATGAACCCGAAACCCTGAAAATGGCCAAACTCGGCCGCGAACTCCGTGCCCGTGGTGCTGATGTGATTGACCTGAGCCTGGGTGAACCCGATTTCGATACTCCAGATCATATTAAAGAATCTGCGATCCAGGCCATCCGTGATAATTACAGCCACTATACGCCCGTTGCCGGTTACCCCGACCTGAGAGAAGCCGTTTGCCACAAACTGAAAAGGGATAATGACCTTAACTATTTACCTGAAAATATTGTTGTATCCACCGGCGCCAAACAAAGTCTGGCGAACATTGCATTAGCCCTGGTTGATGAAGGCGATGAAGTAATTATCCCCGCACCATTCTGGGTTACTTACAGCGAACTCGTGAAAATAGCCCGCGGGAAAGTAGTGATCATACCAACAACCACTGAAGACGGATACAAGATCACTGCGGCAGAACTCGAAGCAGCTATTACACCCAAAACCAAACTGTTCCTGTTTTCTTCACCCTGTAACCCCAGCGGTGCAGTCTATACAAAGGAAGAGTTATCTGCACTCGCCGCCGTGTTTGCGAAGCATCCGGATGTATATATAATTTCTGATGAGATTTACGAATACATCAATTTCCGCGGCAAGCATGAGAGCATTGCACAGTTTGATGCCATCCGCGACCAGGTGATTATAGTAAACGGTCTCAGTAAAGGTTTCGCCATGACCGGCTGGCGTCTTGGCTATATCGCCGCTGCACCTGCCATCGCCAAAGCCTGTGAAAAAGTACAGGGACAATTTACCAGCGGTGCCAATTCAATCGCCCAGCGTGCAGCCATCACTGCACTCCGTGAAGATCTGCGGCCATCCGTTTTAATGAAAGAAGAATTTGAAAGAAGAAGGAACCGCGTCATGGAACTGATCGCTGAAATACCCGGCTGGAAATGCACCGTTCCCGACGGCGCCTTCTACGTATTCCCCGACGTTCAATATTATTTCGGTAAATCTGCCGGTGACATCGTTATTAAAAATGCAGATGACCTCTGCATGTACCTGCTCAACACAGCCCATGTATCCTCAGTAACCGGCAGCGCCTTCGGCAATCCTGCCTGCATCCGTTTATCATTTGCTAATAGTCTGGAGAAGATTGAGCGGGCTTATGAGAGGGTGAAGGAGGCTTTGGGTGAACTTAAATAGCTTTTAGCTATTGGCTAGCCACTCTTAGTTGTGAATCTCAGCATAAATATTTAGCAAATGTTCCTCAGGCTTAATGCCCTGGCTAAATGCTAAAGGCCAAAAGCTAATGGCTAATGGCATTTAGCTCTTGGCTTTTAGCAATTAGCTAACTGCATTAAGCTTCGAGCTTCAATTTAAATAATTAACACTGATACTATAGGCTTAACGCCCCAAGCCAAGAGCCAAAAGCTAATGGCTAATTGCTATTCACTTTTAGCCATTAGCTAACTACTTTAATCTTCGGGCTTCAATTTAAATAATTAACACTGATACTATAGGCTTAACACCCCAAGCCAAGAGCCAAAAGCTAATAGCTAATTGCTATTCACTTTTAGCCATTAGCTAACTACTTTAATCTTCGAGTTTCAACTTAAATAATTAACACTGAAACAACAGGCTTAACGCCCAAGCTAAAAGCCAAATGCTAATAGCTAATGGCTTCTAACATTTAGCCATCAAAAACTTGTGCAGTTCCAAAACCTTCGGCAACAACATATCCTTCTCATCATTCTGCAGCACAAAATCACAGCGTTTCATTTTCTCCTCTGCATTCATCTGGTTGCGGATTCTTTTCCTGACATCTTCCGGGTCCAGGTGATCGCGTTCGGCTACGCGTTTGATCCTGGTTTCTTCGGGGGCAGTTACGCCAATAATATAATCGAGGTGCTTGTCGGCGCCGCTTTCAAATAATAATGCAGCTTCTTTGATGGCATACGGTGCGTGTTGGGCGGCCAGCCAGTTTTCCGCGTCTGCAATGGTGCGGGGGTGGGTGAGGGCGTTGAGACGGGCGAGTTTCTCCGGGTTATTAAATACGATGCCGGCTATAAAGGCACGGTTTAATTTGTTGTGATGGTAACTTTCTTCCCCGAATAATTCAATAATAGCCGCTTTCAGTTCAGGGTCATTGTTCATCAGGTTTTTGGCGGCATGGTCCGCGTCATATACGGGAATGCCCAGGGTTTCGAAAACCCTGGCTACGGTTGTTTTCCCGCTGCCGATACCACCGGTTAATCCGATCCTGAGCATACTGCCTGCTTTTAATTGAAGATAAAAAAAAGAGACCGGATTGCCGGTCTCTTGTAAAATAATTCAGTTCAGTTTATTTTTTATCTGTTGCAGCTGGTTTGTTCAGGGCTGATGTCCAGTCCATGCTGATCGCAGATTTTTCAATTTTAATATAGCTGCCGGGGCTTACTTCGATGTTCAGCGTGCCGTCTTCATTTACTTTATTAATAGTACCGTGGATACCGGCGATCGTTACAATCTTGTCACCTTTCCCGAGGTTCTCGATAAATGATTTCTGGTTTTTTGCTCTCTTGGCCTGTGGGCGGATGAAGAAAAGCCAGAATACCAGCACCATCAGTCCGAGGAAGATAAACTGGAAACCACCCATACCTGAGCCGCCTTTTTTATCATCGCCGGGAGGCATACAGGAAAAAAGGGAGATGCTGACAAGGGCAGTAGTGATATACGCGTGAATTGATTTCATATTGACTGTTTGTTTATTATTTATTGTGTTCGTTTATTTTTCTGTGATTTCCACCCGGAATGTCAGGATGCTGGAATTGCTCGGGCTGGTATTGGCTTCCACGAAAACCTGTTTCTCAGCCATGCCAATGGGCCGGCCATTTGAATCAAATTTCGCTTTGATCACACCTTCTTCACCAGGGGCAAAAGCCTGCTGGGGTTTTTCAGGAACTGTACATCCACAGGAGGCAGACACATTACTGAAAACAAGGTTTTTGGTGCCTGTGTTTTGAAACGGAAACTCACTTCCACAATTTCACCCTGTTTCACCTTGCCCATATCTTTAAAGGTGGAATCAGGCCAGCCGATTGTAGTGAAATTGGCCGTGTCTTTCTGTGCTTTGTCAATTTGCTCCGGCGACAGTTTTCCGCCGGAAGTTTTTTGGTCTTTTGACTGGCAGGCTGCTAATCCTGTGAACAGTAAAATAACCGGGATGATTTTTTTCATGATCGGGTTTTGAGAAGGGCAAAAGTAAGCCAAAGCGCTGAATATAGCGCAGCAATCAGGGTTTGCGGTAATCCACTTTCCGCATTTTCCCCTGGCTTACCAGCTCTTTATGGATATTGTCGAGTATGCCATTTACAAACTGGCCGCTCTGGGCCGTGCTGTATTCCTTGGCAAGGTCAATGTATTCGTTGATAGTCACTTTGGGTGGTATGGTTTCAAAAAACAGGAATTCGGCAACACCCATCTTCATCATAATCATGTCCAGGAGGGCAATCCTTTCGGGATCCCAGTTTTTGAGTTTGGGGACAATCATTTCTTCCAGCAAGGTGTTTTTTTCGAGGACAGTCCGCAACAGGTTTTTTGCGAACAGGGCTTTTTCTGTGCCGGGCATCTGTGTGAAATCGTACGAACCGGGCTTGGTCAGGTAACCGGCGAGCAGTTGCACCACCATTTCCCCGTCGTCATCCCAGTTTGAAAAATTCTCTTCGATATGGCTGATGAAATCTTCATTCGCCAGCATGATATCGTTGAGCATGAATTCGAGAATCCCTTTTTCAAGATTTTTATCGCGGGAACTGGCACCGATATATTCCTGGTACTGCGGTGTGGCCACCATTTTGATATAGGTTTTCTTCAGGAAGTCCTGGTCCATTTTCAGTTCAGGTTTTTCCTTCGCAAACTGCTTTTTCAGCTCGGGATCTTCCAGCATTTTCCATAACAGTTCGTTACCGGCCAGTTTGATATTAATAGAAAGATCTGCTTCTGTAGGTAAATGTTTGGAGGCTTTTTATGCGCATCCGTTTCGGCATAACGCGCCAGTTCTGTCAGGAAATAAGTAAGGTAAATTAAAAGCGATTGTGTCTGGTGAAAATGGTTATCCAGTAATTGCTGGGGGGCACCGGGTTTCAACTCCTTTTCCATTGTGGCGGTAGTGTAAATCGTCTGCATCACTTTCACCCGGATATTTCTTCTGCTAATCATTCTTAAGAACTGTTTGAAGGGGCGAAGGTAGGGAAAAGGGATGAGGAGGAGGTAAAGTTTGAGTAAAGTTTAATGTTGGATGTTGGAGGTTGGAAGTTGGAGGTTTTGTCCTTGAGATTGAATAGTCTTGAAAGTGTTGGAATGTTGGATTGTTGGAGGGTTGGAATGTTTCTTAAGTCCGAAATCTTCCGAAAGAGAAGTGATTTTCCAAATTGAAGAACATTCCAACATTCCAACAATCCAACTCTCCAACAAGAAAGGATCTTTCGATCTTTCGGGTTCAACCTCCAACTTCCAACCCTCCCGCCTGCCTTGCCGTCAGTCCAATCTGTCAAAACCCCACCCAATCCATGAAAAATTGTCTTTTTAACAGCCCCGGCATGAATTTTCGCGTACTTTCGCGACCCCTTGTCAGCCGTAGCTCTGGTTACGGCGGAAAAACCTTCGCCCCGGTGAAGGCATTCAGACAGGGAAGACATTATCAAACAACAAATCAAAATCAATACAACTATGGCTAAGAAAGTCAATGTTACCCCCCTTCATGACAGGGTAATTGTGAAAGCTGCGGCAGCTGAAGAAAAAACAGCCGGTGGAATCATCATCCCCGATACCGCTAAAGAAAAACCCCAGCGCGGTGTGGTCATTGCAGCAGGTCCCGGTAAAAAAGACGAACCCGTTACCGTTAAAACCGGTGATACCGTATTATATGGTAAATACGCCGGCACAGAAATCCAGATTGATGGTGACGATTACCTGATTATGCGGGAGAGATATCTAGTATAATGCTATTAACGGGGCAGGGGCAAGCAAGAAACAAAACTGGTAACAGCACGTTACCGGCAACCTGGTAACAGCCAAAAGCAGACAAAACAATCATTTAATAATAACAATAAACATAGAAAAATGGCCAAGCAAATATTCTTTGACCTGGAAGCAAGAAATAAAATGAAAAAAGGGGTTGACATTCTGGCTAACGCTGTGAAAGTAACCCTCGGTCCCCAGGGCCGTAATGTTGTGCTCGAAAAGAAATTCGGTGCACCTTCTGTAACAAAAGATGGTGTAACGGTTGCAAAAGATATTGAACTGGAAGATCCCATTGAGAACATGGGCGCACAGATGGTAAAAGAAGTAGCCTCAAAAACCGCAGACATTGCCGGTGATGGTACTACAACTGCAACAGTTCTGGCTCAGTCAATCATCAGCGAAGGCCTGAAAATGGTTGCTGCCGGTTCTAATCCCATGGACCTGAAAAGGGGTATTGAGAAATCAGTTGCGAAAAGTAATTGAGCATATCAAAGGCCAGTCACAGGCTGTAGGTAATGATAACAGCAAGATCCAGCAGGTGGCTGCTATTTCTGCAAACAATGATGCTGAAATCGGTAAGCTGATTGCAGAAGCGATGAAGAAAGTGGGTAAAGAAGGTGTGATCACCGTTGAAGAAGCCCGCGGTACAGAAACAGGTATTGATGTGGTGGAAGGTATGCAGTTTGACCGTGGATATATCTCTCCTTATTTCGTTACCAACAGCGAAAAAATGGAAGCAGAACTGGAGAATCCATATATCCTGATCTATGATAAAAAGATCAGCAATATGAAAGATATCCTGCACATCCTGGAGAAAGTGGCCCAGGCAGGACGTCCGCTGCTGATTATTGCTGAAGACCTTGAAGGTGAAGCACTCGCTACACTGGTGGTAAACAAACTCCGCGGTACATTGAAAGTGGCTGCTGTAAAAGCGCCCGGTTTTGGTGACCGTCGTAAAGAAATGCTCCAGGATATCGCTGTACTTACAAAAGGTATCGTGATCAGTGAAGAGCAGGGTTACAAACTGGAAGGTGCTGACCTCAGCTACCTGGGTGTTGCAACTACTGTTACTATTGATAAAGACAACACAACTGTTGTTGGTGGAAAAGGCAAGAAAGAAGATATCAATGCACGCATCAACCAGATTAAAGCACAGATTGAAGTAACCACTTCAGACTACGATAAAGAAAAACTCCAGGAGCGCCTGGCCAAGCTGAGCGGGGGAGTAGCTGTACTGAATGTAGGTGCTGCCACAGAAGTTGAAATGAAAGAGAAAAAGGACCGTGTGGATGATGCACTCCATGCAACCCGCGCGGCTGTTGAAGAAGGTATTGTTCCCGGTGGTGGTGTGGCTTTCATCCGTGCTATTGAAGCGCTGGATAAATTCAAAGGTGCTAATGAAGATGAAACAACCGGTGCCGCTATCGTAAGAAGGGCCCTGGAAGAACCCCTCCGCCAGATTGTGGCTAACGCTGGTCTGGAAGGTTCAATCGTTATCCAGAAAGTGAAAGATGGTAAGGGTGATTATGGTTTCAATGCCCGTACAGAAGTGTATGAAAACCTGCTCAAAGCGGGTGTAATTGACCCCACTAAAGTAACCCGCATCGCCCTGGAAAATGCGGCTTCCATTGCCGGAATGCTGCTGACCACTGAATGTGTGATTGCCGACAAACCCAAGAAAGAGGAAGCTGCCCATAACCATGGCGCTCCCGACATGGGCGGAATGGGTTATTAACGGAGAATAATGTTTTTTAATATGACGGGATTCCTGAAAAGGGTCCCGTTTTTTTATTGTGTTAATTATCACCCGTTAGGGATACTAACAGGGGGTTAAAAACCTGATTTTGGCCGGAATACATTTTATCATACTTTTAACCCAATAACCAATTTTTTACTAGTTTAGTTTTTTTAAATCAAACTATTTTTTATGAGTAAAATTTACAAAATTTTACTGGCTATTTTAATAGTTAGTACTTTATCTCTTAATGTCTCAGCCCAGGATTATTGGTCTGCGCGCACTGCTGGCACAGTTACTGCCACAGATAAAGCGGTTGCAAGGCAATCATTCCCGACTGAGTTTAAACTTTTCGCGTTGAACGTGGATCCCCTGAGGCAGCAATTGTTCTCCATTGTGGGTGACAATGCAGCCCGTCGTTCAGCAATCATTTCTATCCCAAATGCAGATGGTGGTTTTGAACAGTTTGAAGTAACTGAAGCTTCTAACTTCGAACCGGAACTGCAGGCCCGTTTCCCCGAAATCAGGGCTTTCTCCGGTAAAGGTATCACCGACAGGTCTGCTACATTGAAACTGAGTATCTCTCCCCAGGGAATTCAGACAATGGTTTTCAGGACTGCAAAAAACAATGAATTTATTGAGCCTTATTCCCAGGACCATACTGTATATGCAGTATTTAAGTCTAAAAGGGCTGCCGGTCAATTACCCTGGGCTTGTTCTACACAAGACCAGCAGATTGATGCAGGTTTAAGAAACCAGCTTGGTCAGATCAATAATACTACTGACGTTTTTTATTACAATCCTGTAACTGACCCATATTCTGCAGCCGGTGCAGGTGCGGGTGGTGCATGGAATGGAGAATTACAAACTACACTGACTAGTGTAATTGGTGATGCTAACTACGATATCGGCCACATTTTTGGTGCTTCCGGTGGTGGTGGTAATGCAGGTTGTATTGGTTGCGTTTGCGTAGATGGTCAGAAAGGCCGAGGTTTCACTTCTCCTGCTGATAATATCCCCCAGGGTGATAATTTCGATATCGACTACGTAGCTCACGAAGTTGGTCACCAAATGGGTGGCAACCACACCTTCTCTATGTCTAATGAAGGTACTGGTGTAAATAAAGAGGTTGGTTCCGGTATTACTATCATGGGTTATGCTGGTATCACCGGACAAGACGTTGCTCCTCACTCTATCGATATCTTCCACGAAACTTCTATCGATCAGATCCAGGTGAACATGGCCGGTAAAACCTGCCCTGTTACAACCAGTCTGACTGGTGTCAACGCAACACCAACAGTTACACCTGGTGTTAACTGGACTATTCCTATCAGCACTCCTTTCTCCCTCACAGGTGCAGCAGCAGATGCTGATGCCGGTGATGTACTGACATATTGCTGGGAACAAAATGATGATGGTACTGGTTTTACCGGTAACAACAGTGTTGCCTTCGTTACAAAAACAGGCGGCCCGAACTGGTTATCATTCAGCCCTACCACTAACCCTACACGTCTCTTCCCGAAATTATCAACAATCCTCGCCGGTCTTTCTGTAACACCTACACTGCCCGGTGGTGATGCGGTTGCTAATATCGAAGCGTTAAGTTCAATCGGCAGAACACTGAACTTCCGTTTAACTGTACGGGATAACAGGGCTTATAACGGTACTGCAGTTGGACAAACAGCTTTCACAAACTCTGTTATCACAGTAAGTGCAGCAGTTGGTCCTTTCCTTATTTCTTCACAGAACGCTGCGGTATCTTATGATGCTGGTACAACTCAAACTGTAACCTGGTCTGTAAACGGTACTACCGGTGCACCGACCAATACAGCAAACGTGAAAATCTCCTGGTCAACTGATGGTGGTAATACATTCCCCACAGTTCTTGCTGCCAGCACACCTAATGATGGTTCAGAAACTTTTATCGTTCCCGCTACACTGACTACCCAGGGAAGGATTAAAGTGGAAGCAGTAGGTAACGTTTATTTCGATATCAATAACGCGAATGTCACTGTTACTACTCCTCCTGTAGGATTCAGCCTCGGTACTACTTCACCTGCAACATCAGCTTGTCCTGCCGGTGCAACAATGACTGTAACACTGCCTGTTATTTCTAATGGCGGATATGTTCAGCCTGTTACACTGTCTGCCACAGCAGGCGTGCCCGCTGGTACAACAATTACATTTGGAACTAACCCTGTTACACCCGGTAACAGCAGCACTGTTGTTCTGAATAATGCAAACACACTCGCTGCCGGTTCTTACGTTGTTACTATCCAGGGTACAGGTGCACTTCCCGGAGTTACACAAACAACAACAGTAACATATACTGTTAACGCCGGTGCTGGTCCTGCTATCGGTACACAACCGGTTGCTACAGCTGCCTGCGTTGGCGCTAATACTTCATTCAGCGTTGTGTCTGCTACAGCTACTGGTTATCAGTGGCAGGTGAGCACAAACGGTGGTGTAAGCTATTCTAACGTAGGTGGTGGTACAGCAGCAACGCTGAACCTCACTAACGTACAGCTTTCAAATGCCGGTTTATATCAGGTTATTGTAACCGGACAGTGCGGAACTACTACATCTGCAGCAGTTGCACTGACTGTAAACGTAGCTCCTGCAGTTACCAGCAACCCTGCTAACTTCAGTACATGTTCCGGTAATAACGCCACATTCACTGTAGCTGGTACTGGCTCTGGTCTTTCTTACCAGTGGCAGGGAAAGCACCAACGGTGGTGGTTTATATACTAACATCACAAATGGTGGTATCTATGGTGGTGCCACAACAAATACACTCATCCTTACTGGTATCACTGCAACACAAAGTGGTTTCCTCTATCGTTGTGTTGTTACAGGCACTTGCGCACCTCCTGCTACTTCAACAGGTGCCCTGCTGACTGTTCAGAATGCTATTACAGTAACAACCAATCCTTCTAACGTTACACTTTGCGAAGGCAGCAATGCTACCTTCACTGTAGCCGGTGCAGGATCAAGCCTTAGCTATCAGTGGCAGGTAAGTACCAACGGTGGTACTTCATTCAGCAACCTGGCTAACGGTGGTGTTTACTCTGGTGTTGGTCTGGCAACACTCACCATTACCGGTGCAACTGCCAGCCTGACTACATACCAGTATCGTTGTATTATCTCTAACGGTCTTTGCGTACCGGGTACTTCATCCGCTGCAACACTGACTGTTAATACATTCGCTACAATCACTACACAGCCCGCCAACATCACAGTTTGCGAAGGCACAATCAACACAGGTTTCTGTTGCTGCTACAGGTTCAAGCTTAACTTACCAGTGGCAGATCAGCACCAACGGTGGCTCTACTTACAGCAACCTCGCTGGTGGTACTACAAACACATGGCCGCTGGCTGTGGTTACAGTTGGTCAAAGCGGCCAGCGTTACCGCGTGATCGTAACCAATGGTTGCGGACCGCTTAACTCTAATGCTTCTATCCTGACAGTAAACCCGAATCCGACAGTGTCTATTGACAATCTGCCTGCTTCAGTTTGCCTGTCTGATGGTTCATTTACTCTTTCAGCTACCGCCAGCGCCGCAGGTGCATGGAGTGGTGCAGGTGTAACCGGCAGCACATTCAGCCCCTCAGCAGCAGGTCTGGGAACTAAAGCCGTTACATACACAGTTACAACTGCAGGTTGTACAACAGCGAAAACAAGCGTGGTTCAGGTGAACGAGTGCGCAGAGCGTCATCTCCGTCTCAACCAGTTCCCTGCTGTAATTGTCTATCCCGTTCCGAATGATGGTCATTTCAGCATCCGCCTGAATACTGACCTCTATACTAAACTGGGTATTAAAGTATATAACTCTAACGGCCAGCTGGTTCATTCAGAAGCAGTAAGCGGCGTGGGTTATCATAGCGTTATTCCTGTTGATATTTCCCGCCTGCCCAATGGTGGTTACCATCTGTACCTCACTAACAATGAGAACGGAGACGTAAGCACAGGCAGAAGCATCCTGGTATTACACCGTTAATCGGTTCAGATACTAAATAGAAAACTCCTGGTCAGCAATGGCCGGGAGTTTTTTTATGCCAGGTAGCGATCGGAAGGATCTGCTACTGGGTTGGATGTTGGAGGTTGGATGTTGGAGGTTATCTCTGACAGATCGACGAGTCATCCATATGTTGGAATGTTGGATTGTTGGAGAGTTGGAAGGTTCTTCAATTTGAAGAATCTTTATCTGTTGAACAGCCTGAGAGTGCGATTTTTTTAGCCTTCAATTTTAGGAAACAATCCAACTCTCCAACATTCCAATTTTTAGAGTTTTCAATCTGTCGGGTTCAACCTCCAACATTCCAACTTGCAAATGACTTTCCGACCTCTCGGGTTCAACCTCCAACCTCCAACCTCCAACTCAACCTCACACTCACTTATTAATTATTAAAATCTCAACCCTTCTATTCGCCACCCTCTCTTCCTCATTCTTCTCCGGGTAAGCGTAGAGGGGTTTGCTGTGACCGAAGCCGCGTGCCCGGATTCTTTCGGGATCAATGCCATTGGCCTTCAGGAAATTTATAATAGCTACAGCACGGTTAACGGAGAGATCTGATTCGCCGGTCTGGAGGTCAATGCCATCTCCTTTATCAGGTATACAACAGATATGTCCCTGTACTTCTATTTCCAGGAAAGGATTCTTCCGCATGGCATCCAGTAACTGGATCAGCATGGGATCCGCCGATGGGAGGAACTTATGCATGCCCGGTTCGAAATTGATATTTTGTATGGTAATATTTGAACCGGTTTGTATAGTTGTATCCTCAATCTGTTCGCGGATCGTTTTTACCGGGATCGTGGGCCTGCTTAAAAAAATATCCACCCGGCGGTTCTGCTGTTTATCATTCTCATCCTTATTACTGTTCACCGGTTTCCTTTCACCAAATCCTTCCGGTTCCGATACATTCACAGCAGCAATACCACTTTGTAAAAGATATTCCTGTACCGTTTTAGCCCTGCGCAATGAAAGCTGGTCATTATACTCATTGGCTCCATCCGGATCACAAAATCCCGCCACACTGATATGCGCTGTCCGTCCGGCTCTTTTCCATGCATCTGCCAGACTGTCGAGCCGGCCCTTTTGCTGGCCTGATAACTGGTATCCGTCTTTGGGGAAGTACACAGAAAGCAATGGTTTTTCCTGCGCAAAGAGGAACTGACCAGCCAGAAGACCAGAAACTAACAATATTCTTTTCATAAGACGTCATGTTGTAAAGCCAGGAGCATAATGCAATTTAAATGATTCAGTTCCTGAATTTTCCAACTCGCTTTCTGCAGCCCGCTGAATTAACGTAACTTTGCAGGCCTTACGGAAAAAAAGGGGACTGTCATTGACAATTTCCATTTTCCAAGTGCTTATAAATCAATATTATGATCAGCGTACGCGACCTGAAACTGGCCTATGGCAAAAGGGTTTTGTTTGAAGAAGTAAACCTCAATTTCACCAAAGGGAATTGTTATGGGGTGATTGGTGCCAATGGTGCCGGGAAAAGTACATTCCTGAAAATCCTCAGTGGTGAGATTGAAGCCAATAAAGGAAATGTGGACATCACACCCGGCGAGCGCATGGCTGTGCTGAAACAAAACCAGTTCCAGTTTGATGAAGAATCAGTCATCAACACCGTTTTAATCGGCCATACAAGACTTTGGTCAGTACTGAAAGAACGGGAAGCCATTTATGCCCTGGCAGATTTTACCGAAGAAGATGGCATGCGTGCCGGTGAGCTGGAAGGTGAGTTTGGTGAAATGGGATGTTATACTGCGGAAAGCGATGCAGGCTCCCTGCTCAGCGAACTGGGTGTGGAAGAGAAATACCACAGTGCATTAATGAAAGATATCCCTTCCAATTTAAAAGTTAGGGTACTGCTGGCACAGGCCTTATTTGGTAACCCCGATATCCTGCTGCTCGATGAGCCTACCAACGGTCTCGATATCGAAACCATCAGCTGGCTTGAAAACTTCCTGGCTGATTATGAAAATATCGTACTGGTCGTGAGCCATGACCGTCACTTCCTCGATGCAGTCTGCACACACGTAGCCGATGTGGATCGCCAGAAAGTGAAAATCTTTACCGGTAACTATACATTCTGGTATGAATCATCCCAGCTGATGGCCCGCCAGGTAAATGATAAGAATAAGAAAACAGAAGAAAAACGCCAGGCGTTGCTCGACTTCATCGCCCGTTTCAGTGCGAATGCCTCTAAAAGTAAACAGGCCACATCCCGGAAGAAAGCCCTCGAAAAACTGACGATAGAAGAAATTGAACCCAGTTACCGGAAATACCCCGGTATCATTTTCCAGCCGCTGCGTGAAGTAGGTAACCAGATCCTGAATGTGGAGAAGCTGCAGAAATCAGTGGACGGACGGTCATTATTCAGCAACGCCACATTCACTGTAAATAAGGGCGATAAAATTGCCATCCTCAGCCGCGACCCGCTGGCTGTCACTGCATTCTTTAATATTGTTACAGCAAATGATATTGCTGACAGCGGTTCTTATGAGTGGGGCAGCACAGTTACCCATGCTTATCTTCCGCAGGAAAACAGTGAGTTTTTTAACCAGGAGCTGAACCTGATGGACTGGCTCCGTCAATATGTGCCTTCGCATGTAAATGATGTGGATGAGCCTTTCCTGCGCGGTTTCCTGGGCAAAATGCTTTTCAGCGGTGATGATGTTACCAAGAAAACAAATGTCCTCAGCGGGGAGAAAAGGTCCGTTGCATGATCAGCCGGATGATGCTCCAGAACCCTAACGTGATCATGCTTGACCAGCCTACCAACCACCTTGACCTGGAGAGTATCCAGAGCTTTAACGAACAGTGTTCCGATTATAAGGGAATTGTGCTGCTTACCAGCCATGACCATACATTCATGCAAACGGTTGCCAACAGGGTAATCGAACTCACACCGAAAGGTATTATTGACCGCCTGATGAGTTTTGATGAATACCTGGCCGATGACCGGGTAAAACAACTCCGTTCAGAAATGTATTCCTGATATCGAAACCCGTCCTGAGGACGGGTTTTGTGTTTAAAACGGCTAGATTCAAATCAATTTTTTCCACAATATCTGCAGATCAACAAATAACCGGACCATCTGTATTAAACTTGCAATCAGTATTCTATTCCAAGATCTGCCGAACCACGAAACCGCTTAATCCGGATTAACGCCGAAAAGATTTGAAGGGAGCCACAGGTGTTGACGGTGAGGGCAAAAACCAATCCCATGGTCCCGGGAAAACAAAAGCTGAAAGTACTGCACATTATCGATACGCTCGGTGTGGGTGGCGCTGAAAAATTGCTCGTGAATGTTGTTAACAGCATGCCCCAGTTTAAACACTACGTGGTTTACCTGCTTGAGCCCTCAACACTCTCCGATACGTTTTCACCAGATACTGAAGTTATTTGCCTCGGCTTTCGCAGGAGAAGGGATTACCCCGGTGCAATTTTGCGCTTAAGGAAAATTATCCGCCGGGAAGGTATCACCGTTATCCATGCCCACCTGCACGCATCTACACTGATTGCCAGGTTTGCTGCCCCCAAAAACTGCCGGGTTATAAGTACCCTTCACAGTATGCCTGTTAAGAGAACCAGGATCAGCAATTTCATTTACTGGATGTCGCGGAAACTGTCTTACAATCCACACCGGCATTTTGTAATCGGTGTGAGTGAATCTGTATTGCAGGCCTTCAATAAAGTGATGCACTTCGCGGGAGGATATGCAGTCCTGCCTAATTTTATCAGCGACGATTTTTATGCTGACCATTTCAAACGACTTCGGGATAATAAACATATCCGGTTAGTGGCCGTTGGTAATTTAAGAGGGATAAAAAATCAGGACTACCTGCTGGAAGCACTGCGCTTTGTGCCGGGAAATTTTTCTTTGGATATATATGGTGAAGGCAGCTCGCGTAATATTCTGCAGGCTAAAATCGATCAATACAATTTGCCGGTAAAACTCTGCGGAAGCCATCCTGACCTCAGCCGTGTACTACCGGAATATGATGCATTTATTCTTTCATCACTCAGCGAGGGTAACCCGCTTTCACTGATGGAAGCGATGGCTGCCGGTTTGCCGGTAATCGTATCTGATATTCCGGTTTTCAGGAACCTGGCCGGATCTGATGCCGTGTACTTTGACCTGTCAGATCCGCAAGACCTGTCCCGTAAACTGATAATGATTGCGAATCACCAGATTAATATAGACCAGATCGCCAAAGCGAATTTTGATAAAATGCACAGCCAGGATTTCAAAACACCACATTTGAAATTCCTGGAAGGAATCTATACACAGCCACTTCATACCCTGGCAGGATTTAAACAAGTTGCTTCTGAAAATCAATTTGTTATGTCGAACGCAAGTTGAAATTTATTTTTCAGGGGGTATTGACTGCATTTACTTTTCTTATTATTTTTACTTCACAAGCGCTTCCAGACACAGTATCTGGCACCATCCAAATCCTTCCGTACCTGTTAATCTTCCGGGAAAAACATTCGTCCGGGCCGGGAGTATGTAACTGACAAAACAGTTAGATTCGGGTTGAAACCAGGAAACAAACAGATTCAAGTCCTGCAGTATAACTGCAGGACTTTTTTTTGCGATTCCACATCCTGGTGCAATCCATTTTGTAAAGCTGATAATGCTTATCTTCCTTTTTTTAATCAATTTATTCCCGGTTTCAGATTTCTATGGCTGCTGATACATCCACCATTAAAAAGATAGGCTACTGGTCATCTACTGCAGTCATTGCCGGGAGTATTATCGGTGCCGGTGTTTTTGCCAAACCATCCAGTATGGCGGCACAGCTGGGATCGCCGATCTGGCTTACTTTGATTTGGATTATAGCAGGTATTTTTCCCTCTTCGGCGCATTGGTGTATGCTGAGTTAGGTGCCATGATTCCTGAAACCGGCGGGATCTATGTTTATTTCAGGAAGATGTTCGGGGAGTTTGTCGCCTTCCTGTACGGATGGTCAGCTTTCTCTGTAATTAATACTGCGGCAGTGGCTGCCATTGCATTTATATGCGCCAGCTATGCAGATGCCTTCATTCACCTTCCGCAATTCAGCGAAGCAACTGTACAGTCATACCATTGGCATATTCCTTTTATTGGTGATCTCCATCCACTTGAAAATTTTGGTGTGAAAATGCTGGCTTCTGCCATGGTAGTGGGACTTACCTGGTTAAACTACCGGAGCCTGAAAGCCGGCAGTGCATTGCAACTGGTGTCTACCTTCCTCAAATCTGCAGTAATCGGTGCGCTGGTCATCGGCATTTTCATGTCGGGGAATGGCTCTTTTGAAAATTTTACCTCAGCCTTACATCCTAAAACCGGCGGTGCTTTACTCAGCGGGATCATTGCTGCGATGACGGGCGCCTTTTTTGCTTACGATGGGTGGATCAATATCACCTCTATGGCAGGGGAAGTGAAGAACCCGCAGAAAAATATCCCGAAGAGTTTATTTACAGGGGTATTCGCATGTATTATAGTTTACCTGCTGGTGAACCAGGCTTACCTGTATGTATTGCCCGTTGAAAAAATAGCAGGTTCAGAACTCGTGGCTGCTGATGCGATAGCTGTTGCATTGGGTAAAACAGGGGAGGCCATTGTAGCTGCGATGATTGTCATCTGCACATTCGGCGCAATCAACGGGAATATCATGGCAACAGCCCGAATCACGTATGCGATGGGCCGTGATAAAGTCTTTATGCCCTGGACCGGCAAAGACCATCCCCGTTACCAGACACCTGGAAATGCATTGTGGCTTCATGGAATCTGGACCATTGGTTTTATCATAACCGGATCCTTTGATATGCTGGCTGATATGTTTGTATTTATCACCTGGATATCCTACGGCCTCGGTGCCGTTGGTATTTTTATGCTGCGGAGGACCATGCCGGCAGCGGAAAGGCCATATAAAATATGGGGACATCCTTTTGTTACGATCCTCTATATTGTTTTTACTGCATTCTATCTGATCATTACTGTGTATAATGATATCAGTAATTATCTCGCACACCGGCAGCCGGTAATCAATTCATTACTCGGGTTGGTGATTACTGCACTCGGGGTACCCCTTTATTATTATTACAAGTCAAAGGCAGCACGGAATAAATAATCAATGCTGTATCTGTTTCCGGATCAGCCTGCCCAGCATCAGTAGTCCATAGTCCGCATCTTCCGACCACTGCTGGCCAAAACTGATGCGGATACAATTGTTATAGAAATTCCCTCCTGCAAAAATCCTTCCCGGTGTTATGGAGATATGGTGTTTCCAGGCTTCGGTACGGAGCGTGAAGCTGTTGACCTTTCCCGGCAGTTCAACCCATAAAACAAAACCGCCCTGCGGCCTGGATACTTTAGTGCCTGCGGGGAAATGATCAATAATACCCTGCAGGTACCGGAGACATTGGGTGTGCAGTGATTTCCGCAGGTTCTTTAAATGGTATTCATGACGGCCATACTGCAGGTAATGGGCCATGGCCACCTGGGTGAGGGTGGGGGAACTGATGTTTTGAATCCTTTTGATCTGTTTTACTTCATCAAAGAAGCGCCCCGGTATTGCCCAGCCGATCCGGTAACCCGGTGCTAACGATTTGGACAGGGAAGAACAGTGCATCACCCAGCCACGTGTATCATAATATTTACAGGTGCGTGGCCTGTTCCTGCCAAAATACAATTCACCATAAATGTCATCCTCAATCAATGGAATATGGTTATGGGTGATCAGGTCCACCAGTTGTTTTTTCTTTTCATCCGGCATACATCCGCCCAGCGGGTTATTGAAATTCGGGACTACCACCACAGCGCTGATCGTAAATTTTTTAATGGCTTTTTCCAGGGCGGCAATGTCCAGCCCGTCCACTACGGAAGAAGGGATCTCTACTGCTTTCAATCCCATTGATTCAATAGCCTGGAAGATGCCGAAATAATTGGGCGACTCTACCGCAACCGTATCACCCGGTTTCGTAACAGCCCTGATGCAAATCGTCATCGCTTCAAGACTGCCGCCGGTTACCACAATCTCTTCCGGTTTTATTTTCCCGCCCCAGTTAAATGCCAGCCGGGATATTTGTTTTCTCAGTTCTGGGTTCCCCTGTGTGTTTTCATAATTAATACATGATTCGGGATGATGTCTTAATGCATGTACTACTGATTTATTCAGTTTGGCAATGGGTAACAATTTAGAATCCGGAACCGCTATCGCGAAGTTGATTACTTTATGGCTGTGGTTTGCAATATCAGCATAAATCGTGGCGATCATATCCTTCACACTGATTTCATGCTGCGTTGGATCCGGCATCACCTGCCGGGGAAGTTCCGGGAAGCGCCGGTGACTGAACCTTACATAATAACCCGACTTCGGCCTTGATTCAATCAGCCCTTTTCCTTCCAGGTGATAATAAGCCTGGAAAGCAGTGCCCATACTGATTCCATACTCATCACTCAATACCCTTACAGAGGGAAGTTTGTCGCCGATTTTCAATACATCGGCACTGATCATTTCTTCCAGCCCGTTGGCAACCTGCATGTATAAGTGGTCTGTTGGTGTTTTTTTCATGTGCGGGAGTTTAATCTGATACAGTCAAAAATAATAAATCTGAATCTGTTTTATTTTCGAAAAATGTAAAATATTTGTTATCAGGAAAATTAAAAAGTCAAAATTAAAAAGTCAAAATTCCAAACCCGAAAACGCTGTGCACTCTGTGCCGGACTCTGTGCACTCTGTGGTAAAAATCCCAAAATCCAAATTCCAAAACCCAAACGAACACATTCAACATTCAAAACATTCAACATTCAACATTTACATATGGAAACACTAACCAACATCCCCGTTCGCAAAACAACCCGCTCCCGCCTGCCGGAAACCGATTTCAATGCACTTGAATTCGGCAAGTATATCAGTGATCACATGCTGGTGTGTGATTATGACCATGGAGAATGGCATGAACCACAGATAGTGCCCTTTGCCAATTTATCGTTGAATCCGTCCACGCTTGCACTGCATTACGGCCAAACTGTTTTTGAAGGCATGAAAGCTTTCCGCATGCAGGACGGGAAGATCAATATCTTCAGGATGGAAAACACTATGATCGTTTTGCACGTTCGCTCGACAGGATGTGCATGGCTGTTCCGCCGGCTGATATATTTAAAGACGGTCTTGCACAACTGGTGGCCACCGACCGGGACTGGGTGCCAAAGGGTGAATCGCAATCACTGTACCTGCGTCCGTTTGTTTATGCCAGTGAGGCGAGGTTTGGGGTGAAAGTTTCGGAGCAATACCGGTTTATCATTTTTACCGGTCCCGTGCCGGCATTATACACTCATCCCATCCGCGTGAAAGTGGAAACGGAATATATCCGTGCAGCAAGGGGCGGTACCGGTTTCGCCAAATGCGGCGGTAACTATGGCGGCGCATTTTATCCAACGCAAAAAGCAAGGGCAGAAGGATATGACCAGGTGTTGTGGACCCGTGGTGAAACGGCACCAACCATTGAAGAATCAGGCATGATGAACATCATGTTTGTTATAAAAGATAAACTGGTTACGCCTCCTTTATCAGATTCTATTCTGGATGGCGTAACCCGCGATTCATTACTGCAACTCGCCGGCGAACTGGGTTATGTTACTGAAGAAAGGCCCGTAACGCTGCAGGAACTAAAAACGGCTTTTGAAAAAGGATGGATTACCGAAGCATTTGGTGCCGGTACCGCAGCTGTGGTGGCGCCTATCCGTACCATTGGTATGCAGGGTGTTGATTATAGCCTGCCGGTGTATCATTCCCATTGCCTGCAGAACAGGATAAAACAAAAACTGGAAAATATCCGTATCGGTAAAGAAGCGGATAACCATCAATGGAATTATATTATTGATTAAGATGGGTTCGTATTAACGCAGCAGGAGGGTGGTGCCTTTGAGCATCACTTTCCTGCCTGTGTCCCTGAATGTATATGTCATTACCCAGGCAAATATTCCCGCATTCAGCCGGTTGCCCCTGAATGTACCATTCCATTTAGTATTCATATCCCTGGATTCAAATACCATCACACCGTTTCGGTCAAACACCATGAAATGGATATTGTCTGCTTTCAATGCATTCAGCGGAAACAGGTAATCATTCAGTCCGTCACCATTCGGTGTAAACGCACTGGGCACTCCAATGATGCAGGTCGGTAATACATGCACCTGTTTTTTTGCCGTATCGCTGCAATGCTGGACCGAATTAGTAACTACCAGGCTTACCTGATATGTTATATCCTGTCCGTTCTCCTGCATAGACCGGGGCACAGGGTTTTGCAGGAGAACTCAACAGGCCATTCCCGAAATTCCAGCTCCATTGGTCAATGTTCCCTGGCTGTTATTTTTCACAGTGATAATATCACCGGGACACAACACGGGTGAAATTTCAAAAACAGCTTTGAGCTGGTTATTCAGTGTGATTTTCTGAACAGCAGTATCAGCGCAAAAACCATTAGATACAATCAGCTGGATAGCATGTGTTCCGGTATCCGGGAAAGTAAATTGCGGCGATTGTATAATACTGCTGCCTGTATTATCAAATGTCCAGCTCCAGTTGTTTACGCCATTGCCGCCGCTGTGAATAAAATCAAGGATATTTTTCTTGCAGGATGCAAGCACATTAATATTAAAATCAGCCGATACAGTGTCTTTGAGCGTGAAGGAAAGTGTTGCACCTGCCGGCGTGGCACGGCCGCATTCATCCAGTAATGTATTGCCGTCTGACCCACTCACTAATGTGATTGTATAATTACCGCCGGTACCAATAGGTGCTGACAATAACAGGTCTACATCCAGTGTAGTGGTTGATCCCGGAGGTGATGCATTACAACGGGTGAAGATGGCACTGATATTCACAGGGGTGGGTCCTGATATAACAAAATCAGATCCGTTAGAAGCAATAGATGAGCAGAGCATCGGGCGTTTAAAAACCAGGTGCAGTTTCCGGGGGCCACAACCGGGAACAGCCAGGCTGTCCATGGGTGTGGGTTGAGGAGGAGCAACAGTAATAATTAATGAATCACCCACAGGTACCGGCCTGTTACAAACATCGGCCAGTGTATTTCCGTCTGATCCATTCCCGGCTTTGATGGTATACGTGCCCAGTGGCAGTGCTGCATTTAATATCAGCGTAATGGAATCAGTGGTTGGCCCGAATGCACAACCGGTGGAACTGGCGCCAATAAAACTGAATCCGCCACTTATGGTAAAATCAGATCCGTTCAGGGCCAGGCTGGAACATTTTACACCCCGGTTCGTTCTTACTACAAGGGATGTGCCGTCACAACTGAGCCGGGCCGATAATAACCGCGGTTCAACCGGATCTGTTATACTGGCATTACCACCGCTGGCCGTTAATGTAAAGCCCCGGTTATTGGTGATGCGGTTGCTCAGCATCAGGAGGTATTCATGGCCCGCAATAATATTGGGCATAGCACTGAAAGTATTGGCGCCGGGAACGGCACAGACCATCACATTATCGCCGTCCTGGGATGCACCGGTTTCACCTACTTCCGGCGACCAGTTACAGGCCACAAACATGTTACCGTTTGTGAATACATCATCCGGGTTACGGCCCGTGATATCGAATAATTGCCAGTCATAATTATCGGCAGGGTCTGAAGGCGTGATGGTAAATCCGAAAGAGCCTGAATTGTAACAGGCCAGTTTGAACCAGGTTGGGTTTTTATTGTCGTGCGGTTGCCATCGTTGCAGGCAACGGGGAAACCTGACTGCCCGCAGCTGGGAATAAAAGCAATTGAAATCGGCTCATCACTGCAAAGCCGGATGGCAGAGGAAGGGGTTTGCGCAGTTAACGTGCAGTTTTGTGCCCCGGCCCGCGTGAAGCAGGTCAATAATAATATGGTGAGAAACCGTTTCAATGAAAGCATCTTGTTTTCACTAATCGCAAATTTCAGGAAGAAAGCAGCCCGGCTATAAATTTACGAAATAGCCCCCTGAATGTGGGAGGAATGGTAAATTCGTAAAAAACCACGACATGAAGACCGCCATTATAACCGGGGCCACCGGTAACCTGGGCCAGGCCATTATCCGGGAAATGCTGGAGCAGGGCTACCGGGTTTACGGGACGCTGGTGCCCAATGACCCGGTGAAACTGACAATAACCAGCCCGCAATTGCAAACCCGGGAAGTAAACCTGCTGGAAGAAGCATCTGCAGAAACGTTTGTGCAATCTGTTATAAACGAATCATCTCAGATTGATGCAGCTGTACTGACAGTTGGTGGTTTTGCCATGGGTGATATCGGCTCCACATCTTCCGCAGATATATTGAAACAATACAAACTCAATTTTGAAACGGCTTACCATATAGCCCGCCCTTTGTTCCTGCAAATGAAAAAACAAGGTAGTGGCAGGATATTCATGGTTGGGTCAAGACCCGGCGACCTGATGCAAAACAGCAAAGGCATGGTGGCTTTTGGATTAAGCAAATCACTGGTATTCCGGCTGGCAGAACTGATGAATGATGAAGCTGCCGGAACAGATGTGGTTACGAGTGTGATTGTGCCATCTACCATTGACACACCGCAAAACCGGAAATCCATGCCTGATGCAGATTTTACAAAATGGGTCAGTCCGGAGCATATTGGGAAAGTGGTAAGTTTTATTGCAGCGAAAATGCCTCTTCCATACGCCAGCCCATCATTCGTGTATACAATAATGCCTAGTATATGAAAAAGCAAATAACGTTGTTTGTCCTGATATTATCAGGGATGTTTCAAATGGTACAAGCACAATCCGCATTGGGCGATATGGCCTGTGTGTATATCCAGACCGTCAGTCTTGATTCTTCTGCCGCTGTTTACAGTAAACTGGGGTTTACAGAAACCGGTTCCAATACATTTCCTGTTCCCTGGAAACAGCTGAGTGACGGCAGCCTGGTAATCATGCTGCGGCAGGATGAACAGGCATATATGGGACTAACCTATTACAGCGACAGTGTGGACGTTGTTGCCGGGAAATTAAAGGCTGACGGTATTGTTTTCACCAGAACACCAGCAGCCGGAGATGCGATTAAAAGATATTATTTCCGCAGTCCCGATGGCTTCCCCATCATGCTTGCTGAAAACCTGGGTGGATTCAAAGCGCCGCAAGGTGTAACATTATTGAGTATGAACCAGGCTGATTATAATAAACCTGAAAAATACCCCAATCAGGTTTGCGGTGTGTTTGGAGAATATTGCCATCCTGTAGATGATTTGAATGCCTCATTGCCTTTCTGGAAAAAAATCGGGTTTACAGTAAAGTACCAGGTGAATGAACCATACCCGCATGCCATTCTGAGCGATGGGTTAATGATTATCGGTTTGCACCAGACTATCCATTTTGATTATCCGGCTGTTACTTATTTCGGGATTAATACGTTGAAAAGAATTGATCAGTTAAAATCAAAAGGACTCACTGATTTTTCAGAAGTCATGGGAGCGAATAACCAGGTGTTGAAGACCTGGGAGGGGCGCATGTTTTATATTCTCGCTGGGAATGTGATGCTGGTCGTTAGTCTTTAGTCATTAGTCGCTAGTCATTAGCCTTAAAATTATTCTTTATCTGAAATGTTTTAGTTATCAGCAGGTACTCGCTTTTGACAGGAGTAAGTCATGCAATTGTCTGCAGTTATTTTTTTCTGGCAGGGTTGTTGACTCAAAGGCTTGAAACAAATAACTACGACTATGAAATTATTTCTTACAGTCGCAGCATGCATGCTGCTGGCCGCAGGTCCGGTACTTTCGCAGGTATTAAGGGCGGGTATTAATCTCGCCAATGTCAGCGTAACGGATAACGGCAATATTGAAAGAGCCAATATGCTTGCCAGTTTCCAGGTAGGTTTAACAGAAGACATTAAAATTGTTCCCGGCTTTTTCTTCCAGCCCGGTATTTATTTTACAGGGAAAGGAACGAAATCTGAATCCGGGGTACAGACTGATCCGACCTGGTTCAGGGCTACAAGTAATCCGTATTACATAGAGATCCCGGCAAATTTTATTTTCAAGACACCTGGACCGATTCATTTTTTTGCGGGGGCGGGTCCTTATCTCGCCATTGGAATAGCGGGCAAGAACAAATCGGATGGAAAATTCCTGGGCACTTCTTTTCACCGGGAAGAGGACATTCAATTTTCCAATGATGATCCTTCCACACTCGATTATGAGGAAGGTGCCGGGTTCGGAATTATGAAAAGGTTTGATTATGGACTGAATGCTATGGCCGGGTTTGAACTGGCACATACAGTATTGTCGGTGAATTACGGGCTTGGGCTGGCCAAGCTGCAATCGGGCAGTAACAGTTCGGAAGACCAGAACAACAAACACCGGGTCCTGAGTTTCACCATTGGCATCAAATTGTAAGGTGTTTCCTGACTACAAAGGGCAAGCAGTATAACAAAGGCCAACGGGAATCTTCCTGGCGGCCTTTGTACTTTTATGATTAAAAAATCAACTTCCCTGAACTGTTCTGTCATTACCTTCGCAGCGATTAATTCTACAGCATGCGTTACTCAAAATGGCTTGGTTTGGCGGCGGCGGTTTTACTGATTGTTTCCTGTTTTTCCCCCTGGGTGATAATTGAGTCCCGGCAGATAACTGTAAGCGGGGTGGATACAGCGGGTACAAATTTTGGCAAGCCTGCCTATTTCCATTTTTTCATCACTTTCTTTTATGTGATTTGTGTGATGGTGCCCCGTATTTGGGCCAAACGGCTGAACCTGGTGGTAGCGGCGCTGAATATGGGATGGGCGCTGCGTAATTTTATTTTGATACCGGCCTGCCAGGCGGGTGATTGTCCTTTAAAGCAAAGCGGGCTTTGGATGGTGGAGCTGGCCTCCCTGTTTATGCTGCTGGCGGCGGTTTTCCCCGATATGAAGCTGCCTGTGGATAAACAAAATTCCTGATCCTTTAATCTTTTCGGTTTTTCGCTGGTCTGATTCCCGGCAGCATTTTTGCTGCCTGAACCGTGATTTTGTGGAAGAAACTGGGGAAAAAAGGAAGCCGAAATCCCGGTGATATGATCCGAATCAATTAGTTTCGTCCCTCGCGAATATCTAATCCATCCTGCTGAATTCCAGCCCGTAACCCTCATGATTTATTAATTGTGTTATTGATTCAAAAATTGAATTATGAGGAAAGGTGTATCATTTTTGTTGTGGATATTTATTTGCATATCAGCAGGGGCTCAGACTACAGTTTCAGCGACAATTTTAATGCCAGCACAGGTGCTGCATATACTGCAGCTGCGGGTCCGATAGGATCCAGCACAACCTGGTCATTGAGCAGGAGCGGTGTTGACTGGGGTGGAAAAATTGATGTAGGTGTTATGGATTTGTCGAATGATGTGAGTGCATCAGCTAATGTCAATGGCTGGACATTCGGGTATACCCCAACTGCTTCTTTCACGGCTCCATATACAACAACATTGAATGCAAATACCAGTACCGTTACATGGTATTTTAATATGCAGCAGATACGCGCGAATCCTGCAGGGTTTACAGCTGGATCTTATGGTGTAGCATTTGTTTTAGGCGGAACATCCACTACGGCCAATAATACCGGCGATGGATATGCAGTGGTGTTAGGTAACACCGGTGCAGTTGACCCAGTCCGGCTGGTAAAATACACGGGTGGCCTTATTACCCTTGGTACTACTTTACCTCCTACTGCTAACGACCTGATTGTTTCTAATACCGGACTGACAACATTCGGAACAGAGTATTTAAGTGTAAAAGTTACATACGTCCCTTCAACAAATACCTGGAGCTTTTCCTAGAAATGATGGTTCATCTGCTTTCACAGATCCAACAACAGGCACACTGGTTTCACAGGGAACCGCTGCTGATGCTACGTATACCGGTGTTGCATTGGATTATCTTGGTGGTTACTGGCAGGGAAGTACCGGTGCCACCCAGACTGCTTTTTTTGACAATGTAAATGTTACGGTAGGATTACCGCCGGCAAATACGATTACAACAGGTGTTGTAACAGGTGCTCCTTTCTCATTAGGCAATTGTGCGGCAACTGCCAGCGGTACTGTTGCATTCACATCTACAGATGTTTTTGCAGGCGGAAATATATTTACGGCCCAGTTATCTGATGATATTGGTTCTTTTGTTTCACCCACTAATATTGGGACGCTGGCATTATCAGGCACGGATCCTTCAGGAACAATTAATATTACAATTCCCGCAGGTACTGTAAGCGGAACCGGTTACCAGATCAGGGTGGTAAGCAGTAATCCAACTATCACAGGCAGTTCTTCTGCTGCATTTACAATTACACAAGCTGGTCTTTGTGCATCTTCCCATACCGATTATTACCGGTCATTCCAGACAGGCGATTGGGTGGACAACACAACCTGGGAATCATCCCCAGATAACGTTTCATGGATTGCAGCACGCTGGCTCCAACATTTAATGCGAATACAATTACAATCAGGAATACCCATACCGTTACAATAATCTCGTCCAGTTCTGCTGACCAACTGACTATTGATGCAGGAGGAACACTGGTGCATTCAAACGGGCAATCATTTACACTGAACAACGGTACAGGTACAGACATGACTGTCAATGGAACGTATGTACTAAATGGAACGCAACCATCCGGCACGGGTACCATTGAAATCCCCAGAGGAGGATTAGTGCGAGTAGAAGGTAATGCAGCTCCCGGGGAATCTGATGATTTTGCTTTCGGTAACGCAAACGTTACTTTCAGAACCGGTTGTACTTATGAGTGGGCTACCACTTTATTTACGCCTTCCTGGACAGCCCGTACTTTCTTTACCATTGGTGAAAACACCCGCTACTTGTTTTCACAAACCCCGTCATTTGCATTGGGTGGTGCCAACCCCACAGTGATTTATGGGACTTTGGAAGCCACAGCTCCAATCACCTTTACCGGAGCAGGTACAAAAACAATTGCAAATGGAATCCTGGGTTCTGCAGCTATTGATGCTTCCGGTTCAACAGAAATATTTTCATCACCGGAAGCGCAACCAGTGTATTGGGTGGAGCAGGACTGCTCACATTGCCTCCAAGCCCTTCTTATCTGATGGTAGGCGGTTCCACAGTGCTTTCAATGACTTCTTCCAAACAGGTAACTGGTATAATCAATTTTGCCAATTTCGGTTATATCCAGCTTGGCGCTTTCGACCTGACTGTTAACGGAAGTCTGACCGGTGGGAATACCATTGCACACGTTATTTCTGATGGGATTGGATTCCTTAAAATTACAGCAATAGGAGCGGGACCTGTGGTATTCCCCATAGGTGCAGATGTTGCAACTTATAATCCTGTTACTGTCAGAAGCGGAGGTGGCGCTGATTATTCTGCAAGGGTTGAAGTCGGTTTAAACCCCGCAATTTTCAATAATAATTTTGCAATACTCAGGACATGGAATCTCAAAAGTTCAGCTACTGTAGCAGGTGTTGATATAGATCTCGAGTATAATGGCAGCCAGGGCGGTCCTTCCTTTAATTATGCAGGATTTGTAGAAGTGGGTGCTTTTATCGGTGTTTCATGGAATATTATTGCTACTGGTTTAACACCTACCGGCACCTATCTTGTAAATGTGAATCCGGTTAACGTTAGTTAACTGCAGGAGTATCTGTGCCTATTGTAATTGGTAATCTTGGATCAATCCTGCCGGTTGACTGCATCGTTGGTTGCAGGTCGCAAAAAGTGAATAATAAAGGGGTTATCAGCTGGGATGTTAATACATGTGCAGAAGTAACCAGTTTCGAAATCCAGCGCTCCGTTAACCGCGGCGCATTCACAACAATTGGCACAGTAAGTCCTTATTTAGGCCTCACTACTTTTAATTACACAGATGATGCCCTGGCTTCAGGCACTAACTTATACAGGATAAAAGTAAACAGGGTAACAGGGGGAAGTAAATTCTCCAACACCGTTGCTATCATAAACGGCGGCGGCGACCTGTTTATCAGCCAGGTGTCACCCAATCCGGCTCATGACCAGGCCTGGATAACAGTCAGTGCCGGTAAAAAATCTACCGCATCATTTACTGTTTTCAACCAGTCTGGCCAGCCAGTCAAACAATGGCAATCTGCACTCACAGACGGAAGCAACCGGATTAGTCTGGATATGCTTAACCTGCCTGCCGGAAATTATACCCTGTCTGCCGTATCCGGTGAAAACAGGACCGTTTACCGGTTTGTCAAACAATAACAAACACTATTCTTTATACTGAACGTCCCGCATGAGCGGGACGTTTTTTTTACCTGTTACTGCTTTAATAGAAACGGGTGTCCTGGTGATTCAATTGTACATGAAGTATATGCTGCGAATAATACAGCGTATTTCTTATTCGTACTTAAACCTGTTTACTCTTTGAACAGTGCTTTTCTGTTCATTTTCAGTATATCCGGATCCCATTTATATCGCCATTTGTTTGTGTATAAAAAAAGTAGACTAATACACCAGAAATAGCCATAAATACTTATATTTATTTGCCGTTATACAATTGATTTAAATGTCAATTCAATAAACTCCCCGGCCAACCTTATCCCTTTAATCCTGCCTGCTGATTTGCTGATTGAATTTTATTCACATCACTAAATAAATATGTCTATGCGAAAAATTTACGTTTTCCTGATGGGGATTTTATTATTATCAACGGCCACGCGCCTGTCTGCACAGGTCAGTGCCTATGGTTTTGCAGAGTCTGCAGGATCTTATGCCGCATTGGGTGGAACCAATTCCACCGCCACTGGAGATGATGGTGGCCAGAATGGTATATCCATTGGTTTTAATTTCACTTATGGCGGTAGTGTTTACACTCATTTTTGTATAAACACCAATGGCTGGATCAGACTAGGAACTGCAGCCACAACAATTGGTGCATTTAGTTATACAAACCTTCTTTCAAATACGGCAACCCATGCACCGCTGATTGCCGCCATCTGGGATGATAATCACCGGAACACCGGGGCAATTACATATTCGCTTACAGGTGCTCCCGGCAGCCAGGTGCTGACGGTTGACTGGAATAATGTAAATATCGGCGGGGGAGGATCCACTTCTGCCGCAAACCTGGCTTCTTACCAGATTAAGTTGTATGAAACAACGAATGTGATTGAAATTATTTATGGTACATTGAATCTGGCCGGTACGCTCACTGCATCGATAGGTTTAAATGACCTTACGTCATTCCTGGTGTAACGGACAGTGCACCGGGAACAGCCAGCGGCAGTACTGCTAATAATAGCCTTGCAGCCACCACGAACGTAACCAACAAAAAATACACTTTCTCACCGCCAAGTTGTTTGCCTGCGGGCGGACTTTCCGCCAGTGCTATTACCACAACAACTGCCACAGTGAACTGGACAGCAGTAGGTGGTGCCAGCGGGTACGAGTATGCAGTTACTACTTCTGCAACACCGCCTGCTTCCGGTACAGCAACTGCATTGCTTACAGCGAATGTATCCAGCCTGACACCTTCTTCAGTGTATTACCTGCATGTAAGAACTTCTTGTGGCGCTACATTCAGTAACTGGTCAACCATTACTTTCAATACAGCATGCGGCGCAGCGGGTATTCCCTATACAGAAAATTTTGATGCAGTCACTGCTCCCGCTTTACCACCTTGTGTTACCAAAGAGGATGTTAATGGCGGTACAACCTGGAATGTGGGAACAACTTCCCCCAGGTCAGCGCCCAATTGCATGATCTATAATTACAGCACACCACTTCCCGGCGATGACTGGTTTTATACTGCACCACTGGCATTAACCGGCGGTATCAGTTACAGGCTTACTTTCTACTATAAAGCCAGGAGTGCTACATTTCCTGAAGCGATGGAAGTGAAATACGGAACATCAGGTGCTGCAGCTTCTATGACAAACAACCTGCTGAGTTTCCCCAATATTGACCAGACAACATACCAACAGGGTTTTGTTGATTTCACGCCTGGTGTAACCGGAACATATTATATAGGATTCCATAGCATTTCCATTCCAGATGAATTTGATTTGAACGTGGATGATATTTCTGTTACGGTTACTCCTTCCTGCGGTGAGCCCACTGCTTTGAATGTATCCTTAAGTTCCAATACTGCAGGTACTGCTTCCTGGGTTGCTCCCGGAGTTGGTACACCAACCGGTTATGAATACGTGGTTGATAATTCTGCTGCCAGTCCTGCCGGTGCAGGAACTGCCACAGCTGGTACCAGTGTTCCGTTGACTGGTCTGACTCCATTCACGTCTTATTATCTACATGTACGGACAGATTGCGGGGGGACATTCTCTTCCTGGGCTGTATATAATTTCTTTACACTGATCAACGATGCCCCTTGTGGAGCAATTCCTTTAACCCTGGGCGGGCCTGCTGATTGTGGAAACACAACCAATGCAACATCTTCCGGCGATCCTGCTTTATTCTGCAGTTCACCGAATAATACAGTATGGTATAAATACACACCTGCCGCAAATGGTTCAGTGGATGTGATATTAAGCCAAAACGGGGGACCTGCCGGCCAGCTGAATGGCTGGATTCAGTTCTATACTGCAACAGGATCATGTCCGACACTTACACTTACGCAATTAAATGCCAGTGCATGTGTGGGTAGTGTGGACCTGACCACCGTTGCTTCTGGAACAGTTACCAGTCCTGCTTTAACAGGCGGTGTTACTTATTATATTGTGATTGATGGATTCTCTGGTGCAACCGGTGCTTATTGTATCAGCCTGGCTGCACCGCCTCCGCCTCCCGGTTGTACAACCAACCTGCTTCCTGCAAATGGTGCAACTGGTGTTGTGATCGGGGCTGGTGTGAGTATTTCCTGGAATGCAGCACCAACAGCCACAAGCTATGATGTGTATTTCAGCACGGTTAATCCGCCTGTTACGAATATTGGAAATACTACCGGCACTTCTGCAACCATTACCGGTCTTGCCATTAATACAACGTATTACTGGTATGTGGTTCCGAAAAACGGCGGTGGCGATGCTACCGGTTGCAGTACAAGTACCACTTCATTCACGACGGAAAATCCTTCCAATTGTGCACCGATTTATACGGATGGTTGTGATTTGGCTGACAGCCTGAGTTATTTCTCACTGAAAGGCGAACCCGGTTCAGCGATCTATAATAATTCCGGCGATGTGTGCAGTACGACACCGTTTGCGTATTCTGATTTTACAGCTGCATTTTCACCGGTTACGATGTCCACCGGTAATGCCTACAGCGGGTTCCTCCGTACCGGCGACCCGAACGATTACGCTACGATGTGGATTGATTATAACGATAATGGTTTCTTTGAAAGCACTGAACGGATAATGAACAACCTGAAAGTTGGTACAAGCAATGTGTTATATTCCATTTTCATTCCAACAACGGCTACTTTAGGTACGCACCGCCTGCGCATAAGGGTTGTATACTATGGGGTATCTCCAACCGTAGTAACAGATCCATGTAATACGTATGTATATGGTGAAACTGAAGATTACCTGGTAAATATTGTAAATACAGGGGCTGCTGCGCGCAACGTAGCTACGGGTACACCGGGTTCATGTATTACCGGCGCGGCATTTACGGTTGATGCTGAATCCAATAACATCGGTGCCACTTACCTGCCTGTAGTTGATTCACTGAATAATTTCATTGTCCAGCTTTATCCCCAGGGTAATAAACTGGGAAGGGTAAGGGTGCAACTGTATGTAAACAGCGGTTCTGTAAGACAGGATCCTACCGGCAAATATTACCTGGATCGTAACCTGACCATCAAACCTGATACAACGCCGACGGGACCATATAACATGAGGTTCTTCTACATGAATTCTGAGTTGAACGCACTGATAGCACAGCCTGGCAGTGGTGTAACAAGCCAGTTTGACCTGGCGATGAGTAAAACTATCCAGGATACCTGTTCCAGAGGGGTAGGAGCGAATGTGCCCCTAGGCCAGTTTTATTTCCCAACAGGATGGGGTGGCATCAGCGGCGACAGGTTTGTGGATGTTACCAACATTAGCGGATTCTCCACTTTCTTCCTGCATGGTGGTACTATTGCCCTGCCGGTTGGTTTACTGAGTTTCTCCGGTGAGCGTACGGGTGCTGTGAATCAGCTGCATTGGACTACATCAACAGAAGCAAACAGCCGCGGCTTTGCAGTTCAGCGTTCTGCAGATGGTATTAATTACGTGACATTAGGTTTTGTAAACAGCCAGGCTGCCGGCGGTAACAGCCAGTCAATATCAGTTATTCATATACAGATAACAGCCCTTCTGGTAATAAACAGTATTACCGTTTGAAACTGGTTGATATGGATAACAACAGCAGGCTGAGTAATATAGTAATGATAAAATCAGACAAACCTGTTGTGCTGGGTATTGATGGAATCTTCCCCAATCCGGCAAACAGTGTTGTGAATCTGAATGTTCAGGCTCCGGCATCTGATAATATTACTGCAGTAGTTACTGATATCTCCGGTAAAGTATTGATTACCCATAATGCACATGTGGAAGCTGGTTCTAATACGGTTCAGCTTGATGTGAGCAGGCTGGTTTCCGGTACTTACCTGGTTAAATTGATTTGTAAAGCAAACTGCGAATCAGTGGTTGGCAAGTTTGTAAAACAGTAAAAATTATAGTTGATAAAGAAAGGGCTCCCCGACAAGGAGCCCTTTTCTTTTATATGAGTAAGTATTTTCATGCGATAATATAAATTTGGCAATTATCTTAAACTCCTTATTTTTAGTTCATCAAAAATCTCAGTTCGACCTTTCCTTCCCAACCCCTCTGAAATAACTGTATCAGTTATTGTTATTAAAGTAGCATGTATAATTACCGTTGTACTGGAAGGTATTTATTGTATAATTAATGAATGATAGCCTGTGGCATGTTTTGCCATGGGCATCTTGTTTTTATATTATTTACGAATGAAAAACCCTGATTGTTATTTTTTTATCAACCCAAAAACGCTTCTATGAGGAAAATTTACTTGGTACTGCTGATGGTTTGTTTTTCAGTGGTGGTGAATGCCCAGGTGACTGTAACAGTGGATAATCCCGCTAATACAACACCTAATCTTAATGTTTCCTACCCGTCTTTAGCATCAGCTGTAACTGCCCTTAGCGGAATTACTGCTATTTCAGGGCCCGTGACGCTGTCATGTGCTGCAGGAACTGAAACTGCACCTGCCGGAGGTTATGTTATAAACTTTGCAGCAGCTACTACATCCACAAATAATGTGGTGATAGATGGAGCAGGCGCTGTAACATTAACTGCACCAACGCCACAAACAGCAGGGGCCCTGAATGATGCCATTGTCAAAATTATAGGAAGCGATTTTGTAACGATCCAGGGGTTTACGATGCTGGAAAATGCCGGTAACACTACAACTACTGCGGCATCAAACAACATGACAGAATGGGGGGTGGCGTTGTTATATGCATCTACCACTAATGGCGCCCAGAATATTACTGTTCAGAATAACACCATTACGCTGAACAGGACCTATCAGAATACATTTGGTATTTACAGCAATTCAACACACTCCGCTACAACTGTTACAACCTCTGCCACTGCAACCACAACTGCAGGGGGTAACAGCGGAATGAAAGCATACACCAATAATATCAGTAATGTAAACATCGGTATTGTTGTTGTTGGGCCTACTGCTGCTGCGGATGCAAATACAGGTATTGATATAGGTGGTGCAGCTGCAGGCACAGGCAATACAATCACAAATTTTGGCACTACGGGTACTTTTTCCGGTTATGTGAATGTATCTGGTACTGTGAACGGGATTCTTGTAAGGAATTCAGTGGGTTTCAATGTGTCATTTAATACAGTTACCAGTTCTGCAGGTGGTACAACAGCGGGAACGCTGAACGGTATCCAGATCCCTGCTTCTTCTAATGCTCCAACGACTACTTTTACAAATACGATTAGTAATAATACAATATCGTTACAAAGTGGTTTAACTACAGGGGCGATGAACGGAATAAGTTACCCCAGCGGCTCTGCCAGTGCTACAAGCACGGCGAACATTAATAATAATAATTTTACTGCATTCGGACATACAGCAGCCGGTGCCAGCGGGCGATCACATTTATCACGATTGCGAGTACAAACCAGTTTACAACTATTAACAGTAACACGTTTACAAACATTTCGGTTAATACAACGGGAAGTGTCACTTTCATTTCCCAGAGTTTTACAGCACCTGCAACAGGAACGAAAGCGGTGAATAATAACGCTATTGTAACTGCATTTGCCAAAACAGGTGCCGGGGGTACGATAATTTTTGTTACTGATAATGGTTCTACAGTTACCGGTGCAGTTTCAAATTGCCAGAATAACAATTTTTCAAACGTAACACTTACTGGTGCCACCGCTATTACAGGTATCAATTATACGGATGGGGGTACAGCACCGACCCGCACTGTTTCTGGGAATACCCTGAGCAACTGGACTACTGGTGCAGCCACAGTAAATGCCATGAACTTTACTTACTGGAACGGTGTTTCCAGCCTGAATAATAATACGATCACCAATATAAACGGCCAGGGAGCCATTACCGCTATTACTATCGGGTCAAGTGTAAACACTGCCACATCTGTGGGTATCACAGCTAACACGATAAATAACCTGATTTCAACCGGAACAGGTGGTGCAGTTACAGGTATAACCAGTTCCAACACTTCTACGGCAATTAATATTTCCGGCAACTTAATTAATACCTTGTCAAGCACAGGTGCAGCTGCGGTTTCAGGTATTGTTGTGAGTGGTGCTACTGCAAATAACGTATTCAAAAATAAAATTTGTGATCTTTCCGGCAGTAATGCCAGCTCAACCGTAAATGGTATCCTGGCTTCAGCTGGTTCAACAAATACAATCTATAATAACCTGATAGGTGATTTAAGGGCTCCTGCTGCCAACGCAGCGAACCCTGTTGTAGGCTTGAACCTGACAGGCGGAACCACAGCAAGTGCTTATTATAATACTGTTTATTTAAACGCTTCCAGTTCAGGAGCATTATTTGGTTCAAGTGCAGTTTCAGCCTCCACTACACCTACGGTTACACTCAGGAATAATATATTCTATAATAATTCAAGTGTTACAGGTGCAGGCCTTGCTGCGGCTTACCGCAGGTCTACTACTACTTTAACTTCATATGGTGCTGCGTCAAACAATAACCTTTTTGCCGGTTCAACCATATTTACAGATGGTACGAATACTGATGCGACCATTGCTGCTTATAAGGCAAGGGTTGCGTCAAGAGATGCGTCATCTATCAATGAAGACCTGGTTACAGGACCTACTTTCCTGAGTACTACATGCGGAAACAGTAACTTCCTGCATATTTCTACCAGTATTGCAACACAGCTTGAAAGCGGTGCTGCTTCAGTTGCTGGTATTACAGACGATTTTGACGGAGATGTAAGGAATGGTTCAACACCTGATATCGGTGCTGATGAATTTGCAGGTATCGCAGCAGATTTCACACCGCCATCCATCAACTATACCCCTTTAACTTTTACCTGCGGAACCGGTAACAGGACCCTGACAGCCTCTATTACAGATGCCAGCGGTGTTCCAACCAGTGGTGCAGGTTTACCAGTTCTTTACTGGAAAATCAATGCGGGCGCTTATACTGCAGTCACAGGCACATTTGTAAGCGGTAATAATTACCAGTTCAGTTTTGGTGCCGGCGTTTCAGCCGGTGATGTGGTTTCTTATTATATAGTTGCCCAGGATAATGCAGGTACACCCAATGTCGGTTCATTCCCCTCTGCAGGTGCATCCGGTTTTACCGCAAATCCACCCGCAGCAGCAACCCCCACAACGAGCCCGAGTACTTATTCAATCAATATTGCATTATCCGGCACGAAAACGGTAGGCGCTTCGGGAGCAGACTATGCAACGCTCAATGCTGCATTTAATGCATACAATACAAGTTGCCTGGCAGGCCCGGTTGTTTTCAGCCTGCTTGATGCAGCATATACAAACGTTTCGGATACACTGCGCCCCAATGCGGATGCCAGTGCTGTTAATACACTGACGATAAAACCAACGCAGCCTGTTACGGCCATTAACGGTAATACAACTGCTGCACCGATTGTGCTTTATGGTGCTGACTACATTATCATTGATGGTTCAACAAGCGCAACGGTTAACAGTATTTGCCCTTCTGTACGTGCTTCAGTAACCTGACCATTAATAATGCAAATACAGGAACCAGCAGCGCCGTGGTCTGGCTTGCCAGCAACGGTACGGATGGCGCTTCCAATAATATTGTGAAGAACTGTAACATTGCCGGAGCTTCCTCTACAACAACTCTTATAGGTATTGGTGCAGGTTCAGGTGCAACCGGTATAGCAATCACCAGCCTTGGTACAGGCAACAACAACAATACGTTTGAGAATAATAATATCAAGGCAGTACAGTTTGGTATTTATTCTCAAGGTGCAAGTGCAGCGAACAAAAATTCGGGCAACCAGTTTAATATGAACCTGATTAACACTAAATCAGGCTCTTCACAGAATGTAAGGACTATCGGTATCCTGGCAGGATTTGAAAACAGCATCTCCGTTTCCGGTAACAACATCGGAAGCATCTCCGGCGGTTCTCCCTGGTAGATGGCTTTGGTATTTCCCTGGGCGGTACAAACATTTCCACTTCTACGTTTACAGGGAATGAAGTGATAAATGCTACAATTACCGATAACATCATTGATTCAGTCAGGGGTGCATCTACTTTCTCTGTGGCTGGTATCTTTGTTGCTAACGCAACCAATTCAGGTACAAACCTGCTGGCGAACAATGCCATTTCGAATGTAGCAACCAATGGTACATTAGGTGATTTTGGTACTGGTATTGCCATTGGCGGCGGTGCGGTAACCACTAATATCTATAACAACAGTGTGAGCGCATCAGGTACATTAACCAGTGCCACCCAGCCAAACTATGCGATAGTCATTGCAGGGGCAAACCCGGTTGTAACTATCAAGAATAATGTTTTTTATAATTCGGCAGTGAACGGTGGCGGTACTGGTTTAGGAGTTGGTGCTTATGCAATCGGCTTTGGATATGCAACACCACTGAGCAATCTCACTATTAATAACAACGATTATTTCACCACAGGGGCGGAAGCAAAATTTGCTAAAACCGGAAGCCTCGCATCAGGATCCGGCGCAGATGTTGCCAACCTGGCGGCTCTTCAAACTGCCACTGCCGGTGATGCAAACAGTATCTCAGCTGATCCTTTATTTAATTCAGCGTCTAACCTCCAGCCCCAAACCGGATCTCCTGTAGTTGGCGCCGGAGCAACTGGTACAGGTATTACAACTGACGTCTCTTGTAATATCCGCACTTCACCACCAGCTATCGGGGCTTATGATGTAGCGGCTGATAATACACCACCGGTAATTACCTATACTGCGCTGGCTAACACACTTTGCGCAACAGCACCCACACTGGCCGTGACTATCACCGATGCCAGTGGTGTGAATGTGGCACCGGGAACAGCCCCTCGTATGTACTATCGTAAAGGTGGTGCTGCAGCAAGTCAGATGTATTTGGAAACTATCCAACTGATAACAACTCAACTTTCAACGGCTGGAAATATGTAGAAGCTACAGGTACAGCTCCAAACTTCAGTTTCACACCGAATTTCAGTCTGCTGAGCAGTGCTGTTGCTTCAGGTGACAGTATCACATATTTCATAGTTGCCCAGGATCTGGCAGGAACACCGAATGTGGGTAAAAACACCGTTACCTTCAATGGTGGTGCCTTTGTACCCACCAGTGTAAACCTGCCCGCCGCAGGCGCATCACCCACCAGCGGATCATTAGGCTATAGGATTCTTTCAACCATCCCGACTGTTCAGTCCAGTACTGCTGCAGTTGTTGCAGGTAGTATAAACAATATCATCATGCGTCTGGATGTACCGCCAATGAACTGCGGATCTGTAACTCAAATCGATTTCACGAATGTGAGCACAGATGTAACAGATATTGCTAAAGCCAGGGTATACTATACAACTTCCACCACCTTTGCAACTACCACTCAGTTTGGTACAGATGTGGTAAGTCCGGGTGCCAACTTCAGCGTTTCAGGCACCCAGGCAACTTCGAATTCACTGACTAATTATTTCTGGCTGGTATATGATGTAAATTGTGCTGCACCTACTGTTGCAGGTAACGTGGCGGATGGCGGTGCCCTCTCTATCGTGATTGGCGGTATCGGTTATACGCCAACACCGGGTAACCCCACAGGTACAAGAGCTATCACTTCACTGTCTTCATCACTGGCTACAAATCAACCATCAACCACAAGTATTCAGGCAGGCTCGTCTAATGTACAGGTGGTAAGGCTGGATTTGCCTGCAACCGGATGTGGTACAATTACACAGGTTGATTTCAATACAACCGGCACATCCAATGTGGCAGATATCACCAAAGCAAGAGTGTACTATACAACTACAACTACTTTTGCAACTACCACTCAGTTCGGAGCCGATATTAATAACCCCTCAGGTGCCCTTACTTTCACGGGAAGTCAGGCCGCATCAACCAGCACATCCAATTATTTCTGGCTGGTATACGACCTCAATTGTGCAGGCCCTGCCACTGCAGGTAATGTAGTGGATGCTTCTGCTACTTCAGTCACGCTGGGTGGTAATGTATTTACACCTACTACAAGTAACCCAACAGGAACCAGGACGATCACCGCCCTTTCTGCCGGTGTATCAACTACCCAGACTTCAACAGCCAGTGTACAGGCCGGTACTGGTAATCAGCAGATCGTACGGATTGAAATTCCTGCAAACAGTTGTGGTACGATCACACAGGTTGATTTCAGTACAACAGGTACAACGGATGTGACTGATGTTACAAAAGCAAGGGTTTATTATACAACTTCAACAACTTTTGCAACCACCACGCAGTTTGGTTCTGATATTTCTAACCCTTCTGGTAACCTGACATTTACCGGAAGTCTTACACCTTCAGCTGCTTCCACGAATTATTTCTGGCTGGTGTATGATATCAGCTGTTCTGCACCATCAGTTGCAGGTAATGTGGTGGATGGAGCTGCATTATCTATCACACTTGGTGGTACGCCTTATGCACCCGCAACTACTAACCCCACCGGTACCCGTACTATCGTGGCACAAGTGGCAGGTGACAATATCGGTCTTGCTGCCACAGCTGTATTGGGTAGTACACCCACAAACAATCCGTTTGTAATAACTGGCCGGACTCTGGAAACCGGTGAACCTTCACCGATCCTGAACTCACAGGGAGGCAGTCAGAACGGACGTTCAAATTATAGCTGGGGAACTGCAGCCAGCAGTACTTACTGGTATAAACTCGTTGTGCCAACTACAGGTTATGGATCATCCGGTAACCTGATCATCCGCGCAACTACAACCACCGCTTCTTCTTCAGTGGATGCCCAGGTGGCAGTTTGGGAATTCCCGGGTATGACCAGCGGTTGCGGTACCGCGGCCAATTTACAGGAGCCAAACTGTTACAGGCAAATGATGATAAGATCGCTACAGGTTTCAGTGCAGATGGTGCTGATGCCAGTTTCTTTAATCCTGCAGTCCGCTGTCGCCTTACACCTGGTAATACTTATTATATCCAGGTGGATGGCTTCGGTACAGCAACACCTGATGGTAACCTGCTGATCGAAGATCTGGCTGATCCTTCAGGTTATAATGTGGCAAATAATGGTTTGGGTAATTATTTTAACCCAGCTTCAGCTGACATGCGTTTTGCTTCATATGAAGTAAACGGCACCGATGGCTGGACCTATTATTATGATAATAACGGTACAGATAACACCGTTACAGATGATAAAGTACTGATGGCCCTGAATTGGAATGCCAACAACTTTATGTATGGTGGTACGTACCAGGCAGGCAGCCAAATGGCGAACCACTTACGCCGTGACCCGCGGAGCTTCACCGCACCGTCAGCACTCGGCACATTCACTTCCAGCGACTCCATCATTGTATGTGTGGGCAGGCTGAATGCAAGTGCTGCCTCTGCCGATCTTAAGCCAACAGCACCTTACGTAACATCAGCACATTGGTGGATGATGAATAAATTCTGGAACCTGCTTCCGAAAATTCAGCCATCTTCCGGAGTAAGTGTAAGGACTTTCTACAGCAATGCAGACTTTACTGCACTCCAGACTGTAGTTACTGCTGGTGGCGGTATCCTGGCCAACCATAGCGACATGCAGTTTATTAAAGCCACGAAGAGTCCAACCACGCATTATTCCAATGCGGAAGTAGATCCGGGTGGCGGACAAGCTGCATTAACATTAGGTACTGTATCCAACCTGGTTTGGGCAAATACAGATAACGTTGAAACCGGTGCTGATCCCATTAACCAGGCCCAGTTCAATGTAACGGCATTCTCCGGTGGTGGTGGCGGTTCAACAGGTACACTGTTCCCGCTTTCAACTTCCCTGCTGAGCTTCAGCGGTGAGAAAGCAGGCAGCGTGAATAAACTGCATTGGACAACAGTAAGCGAAACACGGAACCGCGGATTTGATATCCAGCGTTCACTGGATGGTATCCGTTATACATCCATTGGTTTCGTAAATACACTGGCTCCGGGTGGTACCAGCAATGGCCGCCTGACTTATGAGTTCACTGACAATACGCCTACAGGCAGCAAACAATATTACCGTTTGCGTGAAATTGACCTGGCTGGTGTCAGCAAACTCAGCAGCGTTGTACTGATTAAAGGAGATAAACCACTTACCCTTGTTATTGATGGTTTATACCCCAATCCTGCCAATGCTATGGTTAATGTACTCGTAGGAGCACCTGGTCACGATAATGTTACCCTGGTGATGTATGATGTTTCCGGCAAAGCAGTAATCCGTAAAATGGTTACACTCGAAGCCGGCAGCAACACCATCCCCGTGGATATCAGCCGCCTCACCAATGGCAGCTATATCGTGAAACTGGTATGTGCCAATAACTGCGAAATGGCTGTAAGCCGCTTCGTTAAACAATAGTTTCCGGAAAACCAACCTTATAAGCCCGGTAGTTTTTGCTACCGGGCTTTTTTTAAATCAATTTTTCCGATAGTCTTTCGTTTTCCGGCTGATTATTATATATTTACCCATCCTCCCCGTTGCAAGGGGTTTCCGGTCATTCTTAGAAAACCCGCACCCGTCCATCCAGGCAAACCGGAATTTATTTTACATGAAGAAATTTATCCTGACAGTGCTTTTGTACTTCACTGCTATGGCTCATTTTATGGCCAAAGCGCAGGTGAGCAGTTATGCATTCAGCGCTTTCAGCGGGACCTATACAAACCTGACCGGAGCGAATGAAGTCTTCATCCTGGAAGCTGATGATGAGCTCTCTTCATCTATTCCCATCGGGTTTAATTTTGTATACGATAATATCAGCTATTCACAGGTACAAACTTCTTCCAATGGATGGCTGTCATTTGTAACTTCTCAATCTGATCCTTTCTTTGCAAATTCCCTGGCAAATGCCAACACAATCCGACCTGCATTATTCCCATTATGGGATGACCTGGACGGAAGCTATGAAGGGTTCCCTTATTACCTGACCAGTGGTACTCCCGGCAGCCGGGTTTTTACTTTTGAATGGAGAACTTACGACTGGCAACTTGGAGCATTAGCAGCCGTAATATCTTTCCAGGTTAAATTGTACGAAAGCACAAATATCATTCAGTATATATACAGGCAGGAGAGTGGCGCCGTCCTAAGCGGAAGCGCCAGCATTGGCATCTCCGGTACCAATTCCGGTGATTACAAAAGCCTTAATAATTCATCAGCGGCACCAACAGCCAGTTCAGCCTTATTCACTACAAATATTTCGACAAAACCAGCCACCGGCCAGGTCTACCAGTTTGCACCACCCGCCTGCAGCGGCACACCCACCGGCGGAACAACCGGCAGCAGCAATAACCCGGTTTGCTATAACAGCAGTTTCAACCTCTCTGTAACCGGCAGCTCATCCGGTACAGGTATAACTTACCAATGGCAGTCCTCACCGGATGGAACAACCTGGACTGACATCCCCGGCGCCACCACAGCATCTTATACAACATCCTTACCCGTCAATACTTATTTCCGCAGGACCATTACCTGTGCATCAAACAGCAGCCAGTCAACTTCATTACTGGTATCTGTGCAGAAACCTTTTATCGCAGTAAATCCTGCTACAGTTTGTGTAAACTCATCTGCGCAGCTGACTACATCTACATCAGCACCACAATCATCTATATTCACAGAAAGCTTTGAAGGCGCATTGCAGATGACTGTCACTAACGGCAGCCCTCACTCTGCAGGCACAGAATGGATTCTGCGAAACAGCCCTTATAGTTATACAGGAACTTTAAGTTATACATTTTCCAGCCCGGGTGCCAACAAGTTTATGGCTGCTATTAGTGATCCAGGTGGTTCCGGAAGCAGCACGAGTACTTACCTGACCTCTCCTGTAATTAATCTTTCATCTTATACATCGCTTTCATTAAGTTTTAATCATTCGTATCAGACATATACCAGCGATCAGGGCACTTTGGAAGTTTCCACCAATGGCGGGTTGGGATGGACTACGATCAATACATACAATTCCGATATCGGAACCAGCAACGGTTTTGCTGCTGCAACTGTTAATCTCAATTCGTATGCAGGCAGCCCCGGTTTCATGTTCAGGTTTCATTATACAGCCAGTTGGGATTGGTGGTGGGCAGTGGATGATGTGGTGCTGAGCGGAACCCCAGTAAGTGCAACATATTCATGGACAGCCAGTCCAACAACAGGTGCAGGCTTACCCGGTGGTTCAGGCACATTGGCTGCATCCAACACGTCAATCACCGTTACACCAACTACGATTGGAAACATAACATACACAGTTAATACTAATAACTCCTGCGATGCACCTGTCTCTGTTGTTTTAAATGTAACAGCCGGGGGCGGAGCAACCGGAGGTTTAGTGCCAAATACTGTTTGCAGAACACAATCAATCTTAAGCGGTGACAATTTTTATATTGATGCCGCATCGTGCAATCTCATGGCTAAAGTAAAACCACAGGGCGCATTACCCGTCAGTGGTTCAGTGAATGCCTGTGTAACGATTGACCCGGCAGTCCAGTTTTACAATGGCCAGCCTTATGTGCAAAGACATTTTGATATTGAACCTGCCGACAATGCCAACAGTGCCACTGCCCAGGTTACCTTATACGCCACACAGGCTGAATTTGACGCCGTGAATGCAGCCGACCTGCTGGCAGGCAATAACTGGCCTGATCTCCCCACCGGGCCCGGTGATGCCTTACATATTATCGCCGTTCGTGTAACACAATGGCATGGCACAGGCACATCCCCCGGAAACTATACGAACCCGATCGCCGTTATATTAACCCCGCAATCGGTTTCCTGGAATGCTGCCAGCAGCCGATGGGAAATTGTTGTTGATGTCAACGGTTTCAGTGGGTTTTATATCCACACAGGATACGGATTCCCGCTGCCGGAAAACCTCATCAGTTTTTCAGGATATAAGACCACAAACCGGAACGTGCTGAGCTGGCAGACGGCCACAGAAACACAGGTGAAGGGTTTCCAGCTGGAAAGGTCTTATGACGGACAGCGTTTTGAAACAGCCGGTTTTGTAAACAGCCAGGCTGCAGGTGGAAACAGCAACCAATTACAGGGTTATAGTTTTACGGATATCGGCTTTACTGGCCACCAGCAGTATTACAGGCTCAGGCAGATCGGTCTTGACCGTTCTGAAAAGCTCTCCCAGGTGATTTTACTCCGTGACCAGGCCGGACAGGGCTTTATTTTCGGCGGTTTGGCACCCAATCCGGCGCATGACCAGATTAATTTCTCTTATACCAATGACCAGCGGATCCAGGCCTCTGTTATCGTATCTGACATGAGTGGGCGGACCGTTTATATGAAAGAAATGAACCTCGATCCGGGCTCATCTTACAGGCAGATTCCTTTGTCACGCTTCAGCCCGGGTACCTATATCCTGAAACTGGTTTCGGGCACCGGACAAATCCTCGGCACCGGGAAATTTGTGGTGCAATAATCAAAATCAATTTTTTGTTAGCCAATCCCTGAAGGGAATGTGGATAAGTACGTCCATTCTCTTTTCTTCATGATAAGTTAATGACGCAATTTTGCAGTTGGCCGGATTTTCCGGCAGTTTTGGCCTCTGATCCATTCCTCCTGATTAACTCCACCATTAACCGGCGATCTTCATTTTTATTCTATCATTAAAACCGTTGCAATGCGAAAAATTTACTTTTCACTGCTGACACTTATTTGTTTTTTACAGGCTGGTGCACAAACAACACACAGGCCGCAGGCTGCTCTTACTCCTGGGAATATTGTTGTTTACCGTGTGGGGATGGATCTGCAGCATTAACAAATGCGGCGACTGCAGCATTTATTGATGAGTATACGACTGCTGGTACATTAGTTCAGTCTATACCTTTGCCTACTGCTACATCAGGACTTAATAAGAGAATTACATGCTCAGGAACTGCCACATCAGAGGGGCTCATAACGCGTTCTGCAGATAAGCAGTATGTAGTTGTTACAGGGTATGATGCAGCATTAGCTACAGCTTCAGTTGCAGGTTCTGCATCAGTACTCATTAATAGGGTTGTAGGTCGAATAGCAAGTGATGGAACAATTGACGCTACAACTGCATTAACAGATTACTCAACAGGCAGCAATCCGCGCTCTGTTACCTCAACTAATGGTACTGAATTTTGGGTAACTGGCGGGGCAGGGGGGCCTAGATATGCAACATTAGGTTCAACTACATCAGTTCAAATTAGTACTGGCTCTACGAATATCAGGCAAACAAATATTTTCAACAGCCAACTGTATATGACTACTGCTTCCGGAACCATAAGGTTAGCCACTATCGGAACAGGTTTGCCAACAACGGCGGGTCAAACAATCACAAACCTCCCTGGTTTTCCAACTGCAGGTGGTAGCCCATATGGTTTTTTCTTTGCAGATCTTGATGCGGGTGTGTCTGGTGCCGATGTGGTTTATGTCGCTGATGATGGTGGAGGAACCGGATTTCAGAAATATTCACTGGTTGGTGGTGTATGGACTTTAAACGGTAATATAGCAGTTACAGGAAATGCTCTTCGTTCAATTACAGCGACTGTTACTGGTTCTAACGTTACTCTCTATGGAGTTAATGGTACATCAATTGTTTCCATTACAGATATTGGCGGCTATAATGCCGCAATATCTGGCACTGTAACAACTCTTGTAGCTGCTCCTGCTAATACTGCTTTTAGAGGGATCGCATTTGCCCCTGAGGCATTATCAAGCCCAGTAATTTCTGTATCACCTGGTTCTTTGTCTGGATATGTTACCCAACTGGCTACTCCTTCCACTTCACAGACATTCAGCGTAACTGCTTCCAACCTCAGTCCTTCAAACGGAACACTCACTGTTACTTCAAGTTCACCTGCTAATATTGAAGTATCACCTGATGGTTCAACCTGGACTGGTTCTTACAGTACACTCGCTTATACAGGTGGTGGTATTTCTTCACCCGGTACTACGGTTTATGTAAGACTGACCGGTGCTACTGCAGGTCCTGTTACTGGTACAGTAACTGTTTCCGGTGGTACAGCATCAAATGCCAATGTGAATATTACAGGGGCTGTTATCCAGAATTATTATTCCAAAGCAGCAGGCAGCCTTGCAGCACCAGCTACCTGGGGTACTGTTGCAGATGGCAGTGGTTCTGCACCTGTAAACTTTACAGCGGATGGACAGATTTTCATTGTTGCCAACAGGGCCAGTACCACACTCGATGCTAACTGGACCGTTTCAGGCGGCAGTTCTAAAATAGTAGTAGGTAATGGCGTTGCAGCTACAGAGTTCGTAATCCCCAATACTTTTACTGTAACGGGTACAACCGATGTGGCCAATAACGGCACACTGCGACTGGAGAATACAACCCTGCCAACGCTGGGTGCACTCGCAACCGGAAGCACCGTGAATTATGCACAGGCCGTAGCTGCCAATGCAAACGCCGGCACTTACTATAACCTGGTATTGACCGGTTCCACTAAAAAATTATCAGCAGGAACAACGACTGTCAACGGTAATTTCACATTGGATAACGTAACTGATTTCAACGGTGCAGCTTCACCTTTCTCTACACTCAGTCTCGCCGGTAATTTAAATATGATCAATGGTTCCACTTTTGAAACCGGAGCCACCGGTGATGCCAACAGGCTTACACTGGCGCTGACCGGTTCAGGAACACAAACACTCGGTGACGGTACCATTCGTGTTTTCCGTCTTCAAACTGCAGCAGTTCCTGTAACTACATTGAACATACAGCTCGGCGCATCTACAAACTTAGTACTGGGTAATCCTTCCAGCGGTGGTTTAAACCTGCTGCAGAATACACATACACTCAGTATCGGTTCAGGTACACTGACGATTACTTTATCTGGTTTCTTCAGTGCTACCAATATTGGTACGATCACCGGTGGCAATACATCCAACCTCGTGGTTGATAAAACAAGCGGTGGTACAGGAATCGGATCAGTAAGTTTCACTGCCGGTTCACAAACACTGAATAACTTCAGCTATAATGCAGCCGGTACAGGTTCAAATAACCTTACACTCGGTTCACCGCTTACTGTAAATGGTACGCTGACACTCACTGCAGGTAATATTGCACTCGGTGCCAATAACCTGGCTGTTGCAGCACTCAGTGGTGGTTCTGCCACTTCATACATTGCTACCACAGGAGCCGGTGCATTCACCTTGCCAAATATTGGCAGTACACCGGTTGTATTCCCTGTAGGGCCAAGCACCACACTGTATCATCCGGCAACGATTACCAATACCGGTACCGTAGATAATTTCTCTGTAAAAGTGGCATCAGCCGCTCCTCCTTGCTCCCCGGCAGCCCAAAGCGTAACTGCCACCTGGGAAATCAGTGAAGCTGTAGCAGGTGGTTCTAACTGCGCGCTGTCACTGGACTTTACCGGTGCCGCCATCGGAGCAGGATTTGCCCCTTCGGGCGCACAGGTTGTGCATTGCAACGGTGCTGTTTCTGATTATCACAATGGTACCGTAACAGGTACTGTTGCTGCAGGTTCAGGCTTTACCAGTTTCTCACCCATTGGTATCAGCAATGATATCGTGGTACTGCCTGTAAGCTTTACAACAGTAAAAGCCAGCCAGCTGGGTTCTGCTGTAAAAGTTGACTGGACCAATGCGACCGAATCAGGCGTTCAGCAATACATTGTTGAAAGATCTGCTGATGGTTCTTCATTCAGCACTCTGGGCAACCAGGCTGCTTTAGGAAATAACAACAGCCGTATGTCTTATGTATATACTGATGCTGCCCCTGTAAACGGAACCGGTTATTACCGCATCCGTGCAATCATGATCAATGGCACAGAAAAATACAGTGCAGTTGTCAGGGTTAATACCAAAGCAAACGCTGAAACACTCACCGTATATCCCAACCCTGTAACAGGTGGCCAGTTCTCCCTGCAACTCGGTGGTTATGCCAAAGGAATCTACCAGGTACGCCTCACCAACGCTGCCGGCCAGCTGGTTTATACCCGCGCCATCAGCCACAATGGTGGTTCAGCTACAGAAAGCATCCAGCTTCCTGCAACTGTTCAGCCTGGTCTTTATACACTGGAACTGATTTCTACAGAACAAAAATGGACCAAGTCACTGTTGGTTAAGTAATATCAGCAGTTGATATAATTAGAAAAGCGGATCATTTATATGATCCGCTTTTCTTTTATATTAAATTCCAAATAACAAATCACAAATTCCAAACTCTTCACTTTGTGGTCTTTGTTATCCTTTGTGCACTTTGTGGTAAAAAAAAGGCTATCCTTCTATCAACTTCGCAACTCCAAACGCCGCACCCGCCGCTGCCGCACCAATCATCATCACCCTGAACGCACCCCACCAAACATTCACTCCCGTCATTTTGCTTTTGAAGAACCCAAAAATGAATAAACAGATCAGCGTTACAATCACTGACAGTTTCAACCCGTCCAGCGGTGTATCCACAAAGAAATAGGGGCTGAGGGGAATAATGCCACCTACAATATAAGAGAACCCGATATTGAGTGCTGATTTGCGCGCTCTTTTGGGATCGGGTTTGTCGAGTCCCAGTTCATATTTCATCATGAAATCAACCCAGTTCTTTTTATCACGTGCAATTTCTTCTGTGGCTTTATCCTGCAGTTCCGGACTCAGTCCGATATTGGCAAAAAACTCTTTGGTTTCCGCGATCTCCCTGTCACGGAGATTATCCACTTCGTAATATTCCCTTCTTTCTTCGCTGTTGTAATGATCCTGTTCAGTCTTACCGGCCAGGTAGCCACCCAGTCCCATGGCAATGGAACCCGCTGCAATTTCTGCAATACCCGCGATGATGATAATGCTCGTGCCATCTGCACCAACCGCACCGCTTAATCCCGCTGCGAGGGCAAAGGGAACGGTGAGACCATCACTCATACCGATTACAATATCTCTCAGCATTTCGCTGCTCTGTAAATGTTCTTCTGTGTGAATGGGTTCGTGGTGCAGGTGTGTATCCATAATGAAGGGGTTGGGGGCAAATGTCGGGAAAATAATCCTGTAAAAGAAAGACTACTGATTGGGAGAATACAGAACCACCCTCCTTCGCTTCGCTTCGGCGGGCAGGCAACGTACACAAAGAAAATACACAAGGTTCACAAAGTATTCACCCTTGCGTCCTTTGTGTATTCACTTTGTGCCCTTTGTGGTAAAAATTTTATTATTTCAGACAATCTAAGGATTTCCCGATGATCTCCACCGATTCCATGATTTGTTTATAATTGATCACCAGCGGCGGTGCAAACCTGATTTTATCTCCATGCGTCGGTTTTGCCAGCAACCCGTTTTCTTTCAGTTCGAGGCAGAGTTTCCATGCCGCATCCGGGTCTTCATGTTTAATAACGATTGCATTCAGCAACCCTTTGCCACGGATCGTTTTTATAAAAGGTGATTTGAGTTTAGCCAGTTCCGTGCGCAGCAATTCTCCCATTTGCGTGGCATTAATATCCATGTTCTCATCTTTCAGTACCTGCAATGCCATCATGGATGTGGCGCAGGCGAGGGGATTGCCGCCATACGTGGAACCATGTTCACCGGGTTTGATGGTAAGCATAATTTCATCACTGGCCAACACCACACTCACGGGCATCATACCACCGCTGAGTGCTTTACCAAGGATCAGTATATCTGGCTTTACATTTTCATGATCACAGGCGAGGATTCGTCCGGTACGTGCCAGACCGGTTTGTATTTCATCCGCCATGAATAATACGTTGGCTTTTTCACAGAGTGATTTGGCCTGCATCAGGTAACCTTCATCCGGCACCACCACACCGGCTTCACCCTGGATAGGTTCAAACAGGAAACCCGCTACGTTGGGATCTTCCAAAGCTTTGGCTAGTGCATGGATATCGTTAAAGGGAATCGATTTAAAACCGGGGGTAAAAGGACCGAAGCCTTCTTTGGCAGAAGGATCGGAACTGAATGAAATGATCGTACTCGTACGTCCGTGGAAATTACCCTCGCATACTACAATCACTGCTTTGTTTGATTCAATCCCTTTTACCTGGTAGGCCCATTTGCGGCAGAGTTTGATAGCTGTTTCAACAGCTTCGGCACCGGTATTCATCGGTAATACTTTATCGTAACCGAAATAACCGGTAATGTATCTCGCGAAATCGCCCAGCAGGTCGTTATGAAATGCACGGCTTGTCAGCGTCAGTTTCTGCGCCTGCCTGATAAATGCTTCCATGATCCGCGGGTGGCAATGCCCCTGGTTCACGGCAGAATAGCCACTGAGGTAATCAAAATATTTTTTGCCATCCACATCCCAGAGATATACACCTTCGCCTTTTTCAAGGACGACAGGTATTGGATGGTAATTGTGTGCACCGTATTGTTCTTCGAGTGCTAAGTATTTGGCGGTCTTTGCTGATGTGTTTAAGTTGACTGACATAAACAGGGAGTTTAATAATTGAGAATTGAAAATGGATAATTGAGAATGAGGCGACCGGATGCGGTCGCAGGATTGATTATCCTCGATGGTTGAGCAGGTCAAGATTCTGCTGCAGGAAATAGACGATCTGTTTATTCAGTGTTGTCATGAATGAATACAAATTTACGATTTTTTCCCCGCATGCCCAAGCAGGCTACCCGGATGTGTGTAGTGTACTGATTCTGATCAGGTTCAGGGTATCTGAATCGTCCTGGTAAAAAAAGAAGAAGGGAAAACGGGCAAGGGCGGTGCTTCATTGTAAATACCATAAACGGTACTGCCGCTGCCGGTCATGGATGCATACAAGGCCCCGTTTTTATACAACAGGTTCCTGAGTGCCTCAATTTCCGGATGTGAAGGAAAAACAGATGCTTCAAAATCATTCTTCAGCTTGTCTTTCCATGACCCGGGTTCAGCTTTGATTATTTCTGCAAGTGGAATTACTGTTTCGGAAGGCTGGATACCGGCAAAAGCTTCCCGGGTGCTGATATGTATACCGGGATTGATGATCATGATATATTTCCCGGACAGATTTACTGCAATGGGTTCCAGGATTTCACCGCGGCCGGTAACCAGGCAAGGCGTGTTGTATATAAAGAAAGGGCAGTCGCTGCCAAGCATTGCTGCATAGTGTACCAGTTGTTCACGGTTCAGCGCCAGTCCCCCCAGGTTGCTGATCATTTGCAATGCATAAGCCCCGTCGGCACTGCCTGCGCCCAAACCGGCTCCGGGTGGAATCATTTTATGCAGGTGCATTTTCACCGGAATGAGGGAGGGGAAATCTTTTTTCAGAAGCTGCCAGGCTTTCACACAAATATTATCATCCAGGTTGCCGGGAACAGGAATACCAGAAATAGAAAACTGAACTGATTTGCCGGAAGGATCAGGAATGATTTCAAGAATATCGTGAATGGGCAGGGGAAAGAAAACAGATTGTATATCGTGGAAACCATCAGTCCGCTTGCGGATGACCTGCAGGCCGAGGTTGATCTTTACAGGGGGAAAATAAATCACCGGCAGCGGTTAAGGATTACAAAATGGAATGACTGTACAGGGAAGTCTCAGCTTTTCTTGCGGCGGCTGTTGATTTCATCCCGGATCGCAATGGCGCGGATATAATCTTCGTTGTCCAGCACTTCGTTCAGCAGGGTGTTCAGTTCTTCGAGGCTCATCGTTTTGAGGTCATCATGGGCACCGGTTTTTTCATCTTCCACCATCACTTCCTGTTTGGCTTTTTTCTTTTTACCGGTACCGGAATCTTCCATCAGGATACCTGCACTGTCCAGGATATTCTCGTACGTATAAACCGGGCAGCCAAAACGGACGGCAAGGGCAATCGCATCGGAAGTCCGGGAATCAATTTCAATCGTATCGTTTTCGGTTGAACAAACCAGTTTGGAATAGAAAATACCTTCCTGCAGGTCGCAGATAATGATTTCAAGGAGGTCAATCGCGAAGGCATTCATGAAATTCTTCATCAGGTCGTGGGTGAGGGGCCGGCTGGGTTGCATTTTTTCAAGGGCCACAGCAATAGCCTGTGCTTCAAACCCGCCGATTACGATAGGCAGCCGGCGCAATCCGTTCACTTCACCTAATACAACAGCATAGGAATGGGTCTGCGTAATGCTGTGTGAAAGGGCTACAATTTCCAGTTCTATCTTCTTCATAGATTATCCCACGAAACTAATGATTTTTAACTAATTGAAAACTGAGAAAACAGGGTCGTTTTTTAATAAAAAAAAGGGGATACCGTTCTGGAATCCCCTATTGTATAATGATTATTATCAGGCAGTTCCTTTCAGCTTTTTAATCGCTGCGGTCATCTGGGGTACAACTTCAAAAGCATCGCCCACAATGCCATAATCGGCCGCCTTGAAGAAGGGGGCTTCCGGGTCTTTATTGATCACCACAATCACCTTGCTGCGGTTCACTCCGGCCAGGTGCTGGATGGCTCCTGAAATCCCGATGGCGATATACAAATTGGGGGCAATCGCAAAACCGGTTTGTCCCACGTGCTCATTATGCGGGCGCCAATGTGCATCTGCCACAGGGCGGCTGCAGGCCGTTGCCGCATGCAGGGCTTTGGCCAGGTCTTCCACGATACCCCAGTTTTCTGGGCCTTTCATACCACGGCCGGCACTGACCACGATTTCGGCTTCCGTCAGCACCACATCACCACTGGCTTTGCTGGTGTTGGTTACTTTCACTGAAGGTGCTCCGGGGCTAACTGCCATTTTTGTAACAGCAGCAGCAGCTCCGCCGGTTTTCACCGCATAGGCATTCGGGTTGAGTGCAATGATTTTAATATCGCTGTTTACTTTGATATCGGCATACGCTTTTCCGGAGCATCCATTCCTGCGAACCACAAATCCATTGCTGGTATCGGGCCGGGCCACTGCACGCGCAATCAAACCGGCTTTAAGGCGGGCAGATAAACGGGGTGACAGGGCTTTGCCATTTACATTATTTGATAAAACCACTACGGTAGCGCCTGTACTGCCGGCTGCATCAGCTACCAGTTTCGCGAACATTTTTGCATCAAAATGGGCCAGGGCCGCATCATCTGCATGATGGATAGCGGTTACTCCGTACTGACCCAGGGCGGCCAGGTCTTCCGAAACAGGACCAGCCACAAATCCTTCCGCAGTTGTTCCAAGTTGGGCAGCCACAGCAGCACCATAAGAAATTGCTTCCAGGGAAGATTTTTTTACGTGGCCGTCGGCGGTATCGATATAAATTAAGACTGACATATGAAATGTTGAATGTTGAGTTTTGAATTTTGAATGATCAGGACCCTTAGTTAGAATGCTTTTGCTTCTTCGTGTAAGAGGCGAACCAGTTCATCCACGTTATCGGGTGCCACGAGTTTAACGCCTGCTTTTGCAGGGGGCAGTCCAAATCCGGCAACGGAAGTGAGTGCATCTGCGGCAACGGGATCAACTACTTTCAGTGGTTTGGTACGGGCAGCCATAATACCGCGCATGTTGGGGATGCGGGCTTCAGACATTCCTTTCTGGCAGCTGATCACCAGCGGGAGGGAAGCTTCACAGGTTTCTTCACCGCCTTCGATTTCACGGTTAACGGTAGCCGTTGTTCCGGCGATATCCAGTTTAGTGGCCAGTGAAATAAAGGGCTGGTCGAGCAATTCAGCAACCATACCGCCAATAGAAGCACCATTATAGTCAATGGTTTCCTTACCGGCCAGTACCAGGTCGTATCCGCCTTCTTTGGCAATGGCAGCGATCTGGGAAGCCACCTGGAAGCTATCCTGTGAGTCGAGGTTTACCCGGATGGCTTCATCACCACCGGCCAGGGCCTTGCGGATGATGGGTTCTGTATCGGCTGCGCCAACGGTAATGAGGTGAATGACTGTTGAAGCATCGGCTTCTTTCAGCTCAATAGCCCTTACAAGTGCATACCATTCATCGTAGGGGTTAATGATCCACTGGACGCCATTCGCGTCGAATTTCGTGTTGTTATCGGTGAAGGCTATTTTTGCCGTGGTATCCGGCGTTTTACTGATACATACCAGAATCTTCATAATGTTATGTTGAGTGATTAATCAGATAGTTGTTTATGCAACTAAAGCAAAGATAAGAGGTGTACCCGTAAATTCAGCCGCTTCGTTCAAATTTTTTATCAACTATGGACCGTATCGCCAAATTGCTCCAGTTTCTGCAGGAAAACCCGGCTGATTCCTTCGTGAATCACGCCCTGGCCCTTGAATATATTAAGGCAGGTGAACTGGAAAAGGCCCGTTCCATCTTCGAATCGCTGCTGGAAAGGGATCCAGGATATGTGGGCAGCTATTACCACCTGGCCAAGCTGATGGAAAAACTGGAGGATGAGCCGGCGGCTATCAAATGGTATGAAAAGGGGATGGAGGAAGCGAAGAAGGCGGGGGATAACCATGCATTTGGTGAACTGAGGGGGGCTTATGAAGAACTAACGTTTTAAATTGCTTTTACCACAAAGGGCACAAAGGAAATACACAAAGTTCACAAGGGTGAACACTTTGTGAACCTTGTGTATTTCCCTTTGTGTACGTTGCCTGCCCGCCGAAGCGAAGCGAAGAAGGTGGTTTTGTATTTAATAATTCCAAATGAACCTGCTCAAGCTATTTCAAGATACTATCCAGGAAAAAGATCTTTTTCAAAAAGATGCTTTCCTGATTCTCGCCGTCAGCGGGGGCATGGATTCTGTTGTCCTTACTGAATTATGCAAACAGTCTGGCTATACCTGCGCCATTGCCCATTGCAATTTTAAATTGAGAGGGGAGGAAAGTGACCGGGATGAAAATTTTGTAAAGGAACTGGCTGCGAAAATGGATTTCCCTTTTTTCCTCAAATCATTTGATACTAAAACATACGCAACAGAACATAAAGTATCCACACAGGTAGCGGCGCGCGATTTGCGGTATGCCTGGTTTGGTGAATTGGTAAAAGAACACACCGGGCAGGCAGTTTACCTGCTGACTGCACATCATGCAGATGATAATGCGGAGAACCTGCTGATGAATTTTTTCCGGGGAACCGGTTTACGCGGACTCGCAGGTATGCCCGCTAAAAATGAGTATATCCGCCGGCCGCTGCTGGGTATTGAAAGAACATCGCTGCAGGCATTTGCCAGGGAAAATAATTTACAGTGGGTGGAAGATTCATCCAACCAGCTATCTGATTACACCCGCAATTTTTTCAGGAATGAAATGCTGCCAGCTATCCAGACTGTTTTTCCGCAGGTGGATGATAATTTACAGGGAAACCTCCGGCGGTTTTCTGAAATCAGCGAGCTCTATACGCTGGCGGTAGCCGGTATTAAAAAGAAATTGGTCCGCCCCAAAAAAGGCGAATGGCATATCCCTGTCAAACAGTGGATGGGATATAATAACAAAGCCCTCATTTATGAAATCATCCGCGATTTCGGGTTCGGCGAAAAGCAGGTAGAAGAAGTGATTAAACTGTCAACCAGTGAATCAGGCCGCTTTATTGAATCCCCCGACCGCCAATACCGCCTGATCCGCCACCGCCACTGGTTTATTGTGAGTCCGGCTGCTGATGCCAATGCTGCACATTATATCATCAATGAGTATGACAAATCAATCGCCTTCCGCGACGGCCTGCTGAATGTATCCACCGTTACCGGTGATTCTGTCAAACCTTCCTCAGATGTTTCAGAAGCCTGGCTCGATGCCTCGGTGATTGAATTCCCCTTACTGCTCCGGCAGGCTAAAACAGGTGATTATTTCTACCCGCTGGGTATGAAAAAGAAAAAGAAGATTGCCCGCTTCCTCATTGACCAGAAACTGTCCAAAACCGCCCGTGAAAAAACATGGGTGATTGAGTCGGGGAAAAGGATTGTGTGGGTTGTTGGGCAGAGGTTAGATGAACGGGTGAAAATTAAGGAAGCTACGAAGAGTGCGATTCGGATTCAACTGAGTAAAAAATAAAAAATCAAAATTAAAAATTCAAAAACGCACCCTGCTTATTGCTGAATCATGCTTTTCATTGTGCATCCTAAATGAATACACATAAGTTGTCATTTTTGTGGAATGGCTTAAGTATTTAAAATAGAGAAGCCCTTAATTCGTATTCAACCGGGCAAGTAGTGTAACGGTTTTTACTTTTGAATTTTTAATTTTAAAAGCACACTGCTTGTTACTGACCAGTTACCCTGGCCCAAAACTCCCTCAATATATCCACATTCGTGAACAGCTTCGTGGCCGCATACATAAACACCATACCATAGATGGCTCCGGTAATATGTGCCGTATGCCCGATATTGTCGGTGCCTTTTTTGGCCAGCACCGTGGATATTGCCAGGTAAATAATGGCAAAAATATAGCCGGGGATAGACAGGTTTGGAATGAATGCAAAACCAATACCGCTGATGGGGTCAAACATGATCGTGGCAAAAATGACGGCAGACACAGCGCCGGATGCACCGAGTGAACGGTAATGATAATGGTCTTTGTGACGGAAATAATCCGGAACTGAAGCGATCATCAGTGCAGTTACATATAAGCCCAGATAAACGAATTTCCCATAACTCCCAAACATAAACGGCGCTTCAAAAATCATTTCCAGGTTTTTGCCAAATGAATCGAGAGCGATCATGTTAAAGATCAGGTGCACCGGATCTGCGTGGATGAGGCCGTGGGTGAAGAAACGGTAGAACTGGCCTCTTTTAACAGAGGGCGGGTAGAAGATGAGGTCGTCAATGATTTTATGGTTGCTGAATCCGCCAATCGAGATAAGGACTGTGATGACAAGGATTCCTAATGTTATAGTCACGTTCATTTAATAAAGTTATAGTTATTTTAAAATTCCAAATCACAAAATCCAAATTCCAAACGTCCACGATTAGTATTCAGTGTAGCAGTTTGGAATTTGGATTTTGTGGTTAAATGTATTATCTGTGGTGATATTTTTCATTTCTATTTATCGAGCAAGCCCTGTAAATCTGCTCCGCAAGGATCAGCCTTACCAATTGATGCGGGAAGGTCAGCTGCGATAAACTCCATGTAAAATTGGATCTCTTCAGCACCGCTTCATCCAGTCCGAAGGCGCCACCAATCAGGAACACCAGTTGTTTAACACCGGCATTGGCTTTCTCTTCAATCAAGCCGGCCAGTTTTTCTGAAGATAGCATTTTGCCGTATTCATCCAGTGCAACCAGTACATCTTCTTTAGCCAGTTTTTCCAAGATGGCTTCGCCTTCTTTTTTCTTCGTTTCTTTTTCCGGCAGGGAGGCGGCGTTTTTGGGAACGGGGATGATCACCCAGGTAACAGGGTAGTAGCGGCCAATCCGGCCGGTGAACTCTTCAATCCCTGCTTTCATTTGGGCTTCATGCGGACGGCCAACCGACCAGAGTGCGATCTTCATGTGGTAAAAATAAAAAAGTCCCGCCATGCGGCAGGACTTTTCATGAAATGCTTTTATTTACTTGATCTCGTAGTCTTTTTTGAACGACATCAGCGTGGAGCGGTACAATACATTATCCGGCGCCAGTTGGGCGGCTTTGGAATAGTATTGATAAGCTTCAGCCAGGTAATGTGCATCTTCCAGCATAAAGGCAATGCGGTAAGCCTGTTCAGCAGGGGCTTCGCCGGCACCACCCTGTGTTTTCAGGAGACTTACCAGTTTGTCGTATGTATCTTTTGAAACAAAATTCAGCACTTTCAGCTCATCATTCTCTTCGCCTTTAACAGCGGAAGTCCAGTAATAGCTGCTTCCTTCCTTGATTTTTGTGGCAAAAGAGTTGATCATGATTTTGGATTTGCTGGTCACCTGAGTATAGAAAGGATCAGCAATGTTACTGCTGTTGTACAGGGAGAACTGGAACTCACCGGCATCGGTATATGATTTCCATGACAGGGGGAAATCTCCAGCAGTGTAATTCACTGTATCCAGCCTGGGGTCAATCCAGATATTATTGATAGAACGGCTGACCGCACCCACGGTATTCATAAAGGCTTTGCGGTTGCTGCCGGGTGAACCTTCGCCATGACTGGTCATCTGGTTCCATACATATTTAATGTAGTTCGCACTTACATTGTTTGAGCCCTCGCGGCAGGAATCCTTGAATTTATTCAGGGAATAGTTGCCGGCTTTGTTCACAGTGAACATCGATGCCTGGTTACAAATCAAAGTGGCCATACCGCCCGGGGCGATTTTGAGGTTGGCACTACTTTTAAGCAATTGCCCCACTTTAGCCTTTGTTTCCACTTTGTTGTCCACGACGGAAACATTTCCTTTCAGGCTGTACAGCAGGAAACTGTTGTCCTGGGCCATGGCAGTACCAGCAGCCAGGAACATTACCAGTAAAAATTGCAGACGCTTCATAGTTGATGTTGTTTATTTAATGGTGTTTTTGATGAAAAACGGTTTTATAGTTGAATTTTTTATGCATCCATACGGCCCATGCTTCATAGAAATAGATGATGTCAACACTCAGCGCAATCACCACCAGGGTCTTCGACATATCCAGTTTAACCCGGTACCGGTCGAATAAATAAGTACCTATGAAACCAAAAAGGATAGCTGATGCCAGCTGTGCCAGTTTCGCTACCAGGTGGAACCAGATGTGATTCTCCAGGTAGTAATGTAAAAAGAACGACATGTGCAGCCAGCCTACTAAAATGGCTACCAGCCAAGTGACCCACGAAGGTAGCTTTTTTATATAGCGGCCATCCAATATCTGCGAAATGATATTGGCATGCACCACAATCCCGTTCATATCAGGAATCGATTTACCCGCGAATTTTTCATTCATCGGGGTGAAAACCTTGTCCTCAATGTCATTCGGGTTTGTATTCACATAACCGAAAAGAACTATTTTGCCTGTTAACGTTGAATCTGCAATATTCCCGGCCATCAGGTCTTCTCCTTCCACCACCAGGTATTTTTCTGTCCGCCTGCTGTAATCAATAATCTCTGTTTCCTTGTGCCTTTTAAAGAGCCTTTCGAATTTAGGCGGATCATAATTTTTCACCAGTTGAGCGGCAAAGCTGTTATATTCTTTGCCTTTATACTGCTCAAAGGGCGCAAAATGCCTGATACTGCCCCTGTCTTCACCCACCACATTGGCAAAACCCTGCTGGGCAAAAGACTCCTGGAAATGGTCTTCCATCAATTCTATTTCTTCCCCGTGATGCAGGTATTTAAACCGGCTGATCACAACCAGGTTTTTATTTTTTTCAAAGACCTCCCGTAGTACTGAATCCTGGTGGGGATCTTTTTCTGTTTCAAAGAAAGCATCCAGTCCCATCACTTTGGGATTCTGGGCTGCCCCGGCTTCAATCATCATGGCCATTCCTTCCCGGTCAGCATGACCTATATTTACAATGACGACCCGGTTATCAAATTTCGTATCCTCGCCTTTTCCCAGTTTGGAATAGGCAATATCATTGAAATCAAAGTCTTCCAGTGCCAGTTTTATAGGGTCGAAAAAATGGGTATTCAGGGGGATCAGTCCGACCATTAAGATAAAAATGAACACCCATGCTGTGGCGAACATCGTATCCCTTTCCAACAGGTACTTCGTGATCCTTATATGTACGGATTTAAAGGGCCTGCCGATATGCTTGTGAAAAGGCTTCATGTTAGCTTGGTTTACTGGTCTTCTGAATATATAATGATTTCACAACTACGGCCAGGGTTGCAACTGTTTTTAGTTTAACAAATGTCTGGCATTTAAATGGCCCCCGGCGTACCACGTATGCGGTATTTTGCCGGATTTGGGAGCAAATATATCTGCCATTCGCTTGTAAATCCGTAAATTAGTCGGTCGAAATTATGAGAAAATACCAACACATACTCACCGCCCTGGGGATATTTATGCTCCTGAGCCAGCCGGTATTTTCCCAGGCCCCGCCAAAGCCAAGGGACACCACCGTTGTGGGCCCCCAAACCTTTGCCATGATCATGGGGATTTCCAGTTACAAGTACGTTCGCCCGCTGACCTATGCCGATAAGGATGCCGAAATGTTCCGGGATTACCTGAAATCCCCGGGTGGCGGCAAGGTGAGCGAGGACAATATATTCTGCCTGCTTAATGAACAGGCCCTGCTGGCCAATTTTTACCAGAAAGGCTTCCAGTGGCTCAAGGCCAAACAGCTCCAGAAAGGCGACCGGCTCTTTATCTACCTGGCTGGTCACGGTGACGCGATTGACGAAGACCAGTTCTTCTACCTGGCTTATGACTGTAACCCGGCCGGGGATAAGAACAACTATCTCGTAGGCGGAGCCATACAGCTCTTCAACCTGAAGAAAAAAATTGCCAACGAAACCGCCAAGGGCGTGGAAGTATTTTTTATCATGGACGCCTGCCGGAGTAATGAACTGCCGGGTGGAACTGAAGGGCAGAACTTCCTGAATGCCGCGATTTCAGAGAAAAGGGCCGGGGAGATCATCATGCTGGCTACGGGTGCCGGACAGGAATCGCTTGAAGACGCTTCCATCGGAAACGGGCATGGTTTGTTTACCTACTACCTGATTGATGGTTTGAATGGTAATGCGGATTCGATTGATCATGACAATAAAATCACCCTCGAGGAAATCCAGAAATATGTTGACAGGAATGTGCCGAAGATTGCACAGGACCGTTTCAAACGCAAGCAGGATCCGTTTTTTTGCTGCAATGAAAACAGTACAAAAATTGTAAGTATCGTAGATACGGCTTACCTGCGCCGCTGGCAGGAAATGAAGAAACTGCAAAGCAAGAGTGGTGGTGGCTCAGGGTATACACCCCGCGGAAGGGGTTTGGGTGATGGCCCGGCTGATACAACACTTATAGAGGCCTATAATTTATTTAACCTGGCCATCAAAGAAAGCAGGCTGACCGGTAACCAGTCAGCCGAATATTATTATAACCTGATGAATGCCCAGTACCCGGGCACCAGTTATACCATAGATGCGCAATCAACCATGGCGGTTGAGTTCATCAACTTTGCACAGAGTAAAATCAACTTATACCTGGATTGCAAGGATGCATCCTCGATACAGAAAATCCGGGCGCAGATAGATGAAGGGGAGAAGACGGATGAAATCAACAGCAGTTTCAACCGGATGGAGAAAGTAGCCCAGCAGGAATTTTATGAAGTGGGTGTGATGCTGGAGAAAGCGATAGCGATTATCATGCCTGATGATCCCGATTTCGCCAAATCACTGATGGGCAAAATGTATTTCTTCAAGGCCCGTGGTTATTTTGGCCGCAACCGGAGGCTGGTGGATATTTCCACGGCTTTTAGTTATGCCTATACGGCTTATGCGTCTGATAAATCTGCGGCGTATATCCAAAACACCCTTGCATCATTGCATTTGGACAATAATAAATATGACAGTGCTATTTTCTATGCCAAAAAAGCGATCATTAACGCCCCTCGATGGCGATACCCTTATGTAACGCTGGCCTTTGCATATAAAACCCAGAACCAGAGGGATTCCGCGATCAAGTATTACCGGCGTTCGATTGACGTGGATCCGGCGAATGCAGATGCGTATGTGGATTTAGGCCATTATTACTATGCATTAAACCAGGGTGATTCTGCCATTGCCTATTACCAGAAGGCGCTTAGTATAGAACCTGCCAATCCCTGGGCGAGTAACAATATTGGCTGGCTGAATTACAGCCGTCAGAATTTCCCCGATGCGATTAAATTTTTCAAGCGCAGTATAGATGCCAATCCGGGTAATATCAATGCCTATAACGGACTGGCAAAAACATTCTTTGAGAATAAGGAATATGATTCTGCACGGATTTATTATACCAAAGCCTTTGACCATTACAAGGATAAATCCATTGTGAATGTATACATTGGTAATTTCTACAAGGACCTGAAACAGTTTGATTCAGCCAAAGTGTATTACCGGATGGCTGCCATGCTGGATCCCAAGTATGAAGAGGCTTTCAATAACCTGGGTACGGCCAGTTATTCACTGAAGGAATATGATTCCGCACGTATTTACTACCACCAGGCTTTGCAGGCGAATCCGTATTCAGCCTATGCGCTGATCAACCTGGGTATTGTTTTCCGCGACCTGAAAAATTCTGATTCCACTTATTCCTATTTCCAGCAGGCGGTCAAACTGGAGCCCGGCAACCCTTCGATCTTAAACAGCCTCGGTGTGATTTACGGAAAAGATAAAGTGTATGATTCCGCTAAATCCTATTTCAGGCGGGCGCTGGATGTGCAGCCTGATTATAAACCGGCGTCAAAAAACATCATCCGCATATTCAAGGAATTGAACCAGCTGGATTCGGTAACCAGGTTTATGAAAGGCAGTTCCTTCCTCGATCCAAACAGTCCGGCCTTTATGAACGATATGGGTCTTGCTTTCTTTGAACAGAAAAGATTTGACTCAGCCCGTGTGTATTTCCGTGCTGCGGTGGCCAAAGAACCCAAAAATCCGCAGTTCTACAATAACCTGGGACTGGCACTGGAGGGTTTGAAAATGCTGGATTCTTCAAAACAGTTTATTTCTATTGCTTCAATGCTGGATAAAGATAACCCGGTGTATTGGTCAAACCTCACGGGTTTATTCCGCAAGCTCCAGGATTTTGATTCGGCTTCATTCTATTTCAGGAAGGGTTTGAATAAAGGTAATGACAGCAAGGTAGAGACACTGTACAAACTCGCTGAGTTTTTCAGTGATATGAAACTCTATGATTCCTCTGAATATTATTACCGCAAAGTGATCCAGATTGATCCGGGATATAAATCCGCTTTATCCCATATCGGCAGTGATTTCCTGGAAACAGAAGCGTATGACTCTGCCCGTATTTACCTCCAGAAAGCAGTACAATCCAATCCCAAATCGAAGAGTGCCAATCTTGACCTTGGATTGGCATTCCACGCATTAAGTAACTGGGATTCTGCCATAGTATATCTTGAAAAGGCCATACAACTTGAACCCAAGTCCAAATCTTACTTCATGCTCGCCTGTACATATGCGCAGCATAAACAACACGATAAAGCCATCGAGAATCTCAAACTCGCTTACCAGAAAGGCTATAAGAATTATGATGCGCTTTTATCCGATCCCGACCTGGATGTGCTGAAAGGGAATAAAGATTTCCAGGCGTTGCTGGATAAGTATGTGCCGGATTGGCGTAACCACTAGTTGCCAGCTACCAGCTACCAGTTACCAGTTGCCGGTTACCAGTTACCAGTTACTCGTTTAGGAGGTATTATTGGGCTATTGGCTATTAGCTGTTGGCTGTTGGCTCAGGCGGAGTGGGGTTTTTACTTTTGACTTTTGAATTGGATGTTTGGCTATTCGCTATTGGCAATTGGCTATTAGCTTATTCAACTATAATTTCATTTACTGACTTAACCGGTTACTGGTAACAGGACTGGTAACAGGTAACAGGTAACTGGTAACAAATATCCATTACACAGTACATTCCCAGCTTCCCCTCATTAGCCAAAAGCCAAATGCCAAAAGCAAAGAGCCAAATTCCAATTCCGGATTCTATCGAAAAATTCCTGTCTCCAGTTCTTGCAAACCCCATTTTCCCTTATCTTTGCTGCCCGCCAGGGGCATGGAATTCTGTTCAACGTGTTGATTAAGAGCCAAGTGCCACCGAGGAGATAGGAGTACGGATTTTTGCGGATATTCTCAATTTTCATTCTCCATTCTCAATTATCAATTAAAGAGGCCCCGTAGCTCAACTGAATAGAGCATCTGACTACGGATCAGAAGGTTTCTGGTTTGAATCCAGACGGGGTCACAAAAAACCTTGCAGTACACACTGCGAGGTTTTTTCTTTTATTAATACATTAAACTCGGCTCAACTGAATAGAGCATCCCGACGCTGGCGTCGGGAAGGTTTCTGGTTTGCCTGCCCGACGTAGTGGATCGAGGCGGGAATCCAGACGGGGTCACAAAAAAACCTTGCAGCATACACTGCAAGGTTTCTCTTTATGCCATCAGATTAAATTCTTCAGCTTAAGTCTGATTGTTATAATCTGATTTTACAGTTGCTTCAGGTAAATAATCTGTGTCATTTCATTATAATACCAGTCTTCGCCTTTGGTAGATTCAATCTTTTTCTTCAGTTCTCTCCATACGGTAAAAAACTTTTTGCCGACGAGCGCTTTTTCGGTCATAATGCCTCCTTCTGTTTCAGTAAAAAGGGATACATCTGTGGAATTCTGCATCAGGTCTAATTCTTCACCTTTGGTATTCGTAAAATGAAGGTGAAGGATATCACCAAACTCGGCTCCGGTATAGGTTAATGTGTCTGTGTGCAATTCACCAACCATGTTGTAAGCAGTATCTATCGATTTTGCTTTCAGCTGTTCCATTAAGATGGTCATGGAATCTTTCACAACCGGTTGGGTTGCCGATGCATTGGTGTCGTTGGTGGTTTCTGTTTTGCTGCCACTGTTGTTACAGGAGACAACGAATAAAGTTGATGCTACAAGGCTTAGAGAAAGGATTTTTTTCATTTGTTCGGGATTTTCGGCCAAGATAGGGTTTTCGTAGGAATGTTGGAGGTTGGATGTTGGAGGTTGGAGGTTGAACCCGAAAGATCGATGTTTCATTAAGATGTTGGAAAGTTGGATTGTTGGAGAGTTGGAATGTTTCCTAAAACTGCAGTTCAAAAAAAATCATCGAAATCTCTGCGTGCTCGAACAAAATAATGATTCTTCAAATTGAAGAACGTTCCAACATTCCAACAATCCAACATTCCAACAGATAGTACACTACGATCTTTCGGGAATAACCTCCAACCTCCAACTTCCAACCTCCAACAACCCTAAAGCAGATCCTCCGGATCGCTTCAGGGCATAGAAAAGGCCACCTTCGCAGGCAGCCTTCTTTTTATAAATACGCTTAGGATTAATTCCGTTGAAGTTTCGAGAGCAGTCGCAGGATTTCCAGGTATAACCAAACGATGGTAACCAGTAATCCGAAAGCGCAATACCATTCCATAAAACGGTTGGCACGGAGTTCAACGCCTTTGTCGATTGTGTCAAAATTCAGCAGCAGGTTCAGGGCGGCCAGGGCTACCACCAGTACGGAAAAACCGATACCGAGCGGTGTGGCTGCATTGGTGAATCCTGCGATGGGTGAACCACTGATCGCATAGCTGATCATCTGGATCATATAAAATATCGCGATGGCTGAAGTGGCCACAATAATAATAGTGCGGAACTGGGATGTTACACGGATAATTTTAAAACGATAGATCAGGAACATAATCAGCGTTACGAGTAATGTCAGCGCCACAGCCTGCATGGGCAGTCCGGGGTACACATAATTGTACATCGCAGAAATGCTACCTACAAACAGACCTTCAAAAATTGCATAGGCAGGTGCGAGGTAAGGAGACCATTCTTTTTTAAATGCCATGATAACAGCCAGTACAAGACCGCCGATAACACCAGTCCATACCAAAGGCATGGGATCGCCGCCCTTGTCAAACTGGCTCCATGAAAACAGGGTAGAACCACCCATCATCAGCAGGAGAAAACCAAATTTGTTCATTGTTCCCTTCACGGTCATCGCCGTACCGGTATCAATGCCCTCAAGAATGGTTCCCTGGAAAGATTTTTCCTGGAGTGTGGGGTTGCTGGATTTGAATAAAGCCATAGTTGTTTTTTTTGATAAATAAAGATAGAGAGAATTGGGGAAATAAAAAGCTAAAAAAGTTGCCGGTTGCCGGTTGCCAGTTACCAGTTTTCAGCTTCAACAATATTGTCTGTCTCCTTTGATCAAAAGTGCTGGTAACCAGTAACGGGCAACTGGTAGCTGGTAACTGGAAGCTGGTAACTGGTAACTAGTAGTTCCACCTTACAAACGCCTCCATCGCCGCATAATGCGTCAGCCCTAAATCGGCATAAATATTAGCGGTATTGGCATTCCGTTCTTCGGCGCGCTGCCAGAACTCGCGGGAATCGCTGCCCTGGAAAGGGACCATGTCTTTTTGCGACTGGTGTATAAAAATGCCAAACCGTTTTTGGAGCACCTGGTCGGGACTCATGGGTATGGCCATTTCAATTTCATCAATATTCCATTCCTGCCAGGCGCCTTTGTACAGCCAGAGCCAGCAGTTGCTGATCCATTCGTCGCCGGCAGCCTTGATTCTTTTCAGCGATTCAAGTACAACATTGAAACAAACAATATGTGTACCGTGCGGGTCTGCAAAATCACCGGCACAGAAAACCTGGTTTGGTTTGATACTGCGTAACATTTCCATGGTGATGCGGATGTCTTTCTCACTCATGGGCTTTTTCTCAATCATGCCTGTTTCATAGAAGGGCAGATTCAGGAAATGTACATTCTCTTCTTTTATGCCTACGTAACGGCAGGTAGCGCGGGCTTCACCCTGGCGGATCAATCCTTTGATCTCGCGGATAACCTTGGTGTCAACCTGGTTTGATTTTTTACGGGCGAGGAATTTCCTGGCATCCACCATGATCTGTCCGGATTTACCGGTATTGATGCCGGCAATTTTTTCAAAGCCAACGGCGAAATCAAGAAAGCGGGTAACGAATTCATCCGTTACTGCAATATTGCCGCTGGTCTGGTAACCTACGTGCACATCATGACCCTGGTCGTGCAAACGCTGGAAGGTGCCACCCATACTGATGATATCATCATCCGGGTGAGGGGAGAAGATCACCACTTTTTTGGGCCAGGGTTTTGAACGTTCAGGATGAGAAGGCAATGAGTCCACATGTTTACCGCCCGGCCAGCCGGTAATAGTATCCCGCAGCATATAATACACCTGGAGGTTAATTTCATAAGCATCCCCTTTTTCTACAAGCAGGTCACTCAGGCCATATTCATTGTAATCTTTATTAGTCAGGCTCAGCACCGGTTTCTGCATTTTCAGCGCCATATTCACCACTGCCTTTTTGATGATGGACGGTGTCCATTCACAATCGCCCGTTAACCACGGAGATTTCTTTCGGGTCAGTTCTGCTGCAGCTGCATCATCCACGTAAAACTGCACATTGTCGTGGTTTTGGAGTAATGAAGCCGGTACATGCTCCGTATCGTCGTCCTCCACGGCTTTTTTAATTACACTGGCCTTGCTGCTGCCCCAGGCCATCAGGATAATCCTTTTTGATTTGAGGATGGTGCCGATACCCATCGTAATGGCTAAGCGCGGCACCTGGGATATATTGGCAAATTCATACGCATTCGCAATACGGGTTGAATTCTCCAGGGTGATCAGTCTCGTGCGGCTGTAAATACCGGAACCGGGTTCGTTGAATCCGATGTGTCCGTTAATACCAATGCCGAGGATCTGTACGTCAATGCCACCCGCATCTTCGATCATCTTTTCATAAGTCCTGCAATGTTCACGGATATGTTCTTTATCAACCTGGCCATCGGGGATATGGATATTTTTCGGGTTGATATCAATATGGTCAAACAGGTTTACCCGCATAAAGCGATTATAACTCTGCAGCGCATCGTTATCAATCGGGTAATACTCATCCAGGTTAAAAGTGATTACGTTTTTAAAAGAGAGTTTCTCTTCCCGGTGCATCCGCACCAGTTCTGTATACAATGACTTGGGCGTGGAACCGGTAGCCAGTCCCAGCACGCATTTTTGCTTTCTGGATTGTTTCTCCCTGATAAAAGCAGCGATCTCCCTGGCAATTTGCAGGGATGCTGTTTGCTGGTTGGGGAAAATCTTAACGGGGATTTTTTCAAAGCTGTCCGAAAGGTCAACTGCAGATTGTTTCCTTGCCATGAAAAGAATTTGAGCGTTAAAGATAGAATAATGACTTGAAGGTTTATGCTGGTTTTTGCGGATTATTGCCGGATTCCTGCATAACTTCCTCTAATCCACTGCAATCTCATCCACAAATAACCAGGCATTTTTTCCGGAACCAGGATTGCCATCGGGTATTTTACCGGCATTATACACTTTCACTTTCAGGTACCTGGCATACGTGTCGCCAAAGGCCATCACCAGTTTGCCTTTTTGCACACCAAATCCTGCCGGCTGGAAATCATAGGATGTACCCAGGGGCGCATAATTAACACCGTCTGTGGAGCCCTGCACTTCTGCACGTTCAGGTGCCCAGATCCAGCTTGATTTTCTTTCCATCGCATGAACAGTTACCTGGTGGATTTTTTGTGAAGTGCCAAGATCTATTAATGCATCACAATCCTTACCGCTGAAAGCAATGAATTCTCGGGAGCGTGCAAAACCCTGTTCGTTGATCACACCATTCACCAGGGTAAAACCGCCATCACCGGGATAACTGGGAGAGGGGGCTTCCGTGAGTGTGAGTTTTTTCCCGGTTGCTTTATTAAACTGGAAACGCACAGAAGTTAAAGGCATGTTCTTTCCGGGTGTTTCAATATTTGCCTGCGCAATAAAGTTGCCGGTTATTTTTACCGGTGCTGTGTATGCAAATTTTTTCCCTGACGGTAGTATGGTCGTATAAACAATTTTATCTGATTTCCTTTTTGATTCGAGTTTCCAGAGCAGGCCGTTGTTGCCGGGTGCGGGTAATACAGTTGATTTCAAATCATACCATGCTTTGCTGTAATTCGCTCCCCATAATTCATAACGTTTGATCTGTGTTTCCAGTCTGCGGAAGAAATCTGCAGAGTCTTTCCTGGCTTTTGGAGTCCAGAGAATTTCACTCAGCGCAGCCATCCGCGGGAAAAGCATATACTCCACTTTGGAAGGGAAACCAATGTATTCTGTCCACAAATTCGCCTGTGCCCCGAGTATATACTTGCTTTCTTCAGCAGTCAGTTCTTTCGGCACAGGATCATACGCGTATACTTTTTCAATAGGATTATAACCACCGATAGTAACAGAATCTTCATTCTGGCTCTGGGTATGGTCAAAATAAACAGGATTGCCGGGTGTCATAATAACATAATGATGCTGTTTGGCAGCATCAATGCCACCCTGCTCACCACGCCAGCTCATCACCGTTGCGTTGGGGGCCAGGCCACCTTCCAGGATTTCATCCCAGCCAATGATTTTCTTGCCTTTACTGTTTACGTATTTTTCAATGCGCTGGATAAAATAACTCTGTAATCCATGTTCGTCTTTAATGCCTTTTTCTTTCATCAGCTGCTGGCAGAATTCACTCTGGTGCCACCAGGTCTTGCTGCATTCATCACCACCAATGTGGATGTATTCTGCAGGGAATAATGGCATCACTTCATCCAGTACATCCTGTAAAAATCCAAAAGTATATTCTGAAGGATTCAGCACATTATTATAGACATCATTGATCCCCCAGGTCTGCGATACAGAATAACCGCCTTTCGGATCTGTGCCCAGTTCCGGATAAGCTGTGAGTGCCGCCATACTGTGACCAGGCATTTCTATTTCGGGTATCACCGTGATATATCTTTTGGAAGCGTAGGCCACTACTTCCTTAATTTCTTCCTGGGTATAAAAGCCTCCGTAATGGATGCTGTCGTTACCCGTACCCGGATAACGGCCGATAATGGTTCCGTCCCTCCAGCCGCCGACAGAAGTCAGCTTGGGATATTTTTTGATTTCAATCCGCCAGCCCTGGTCATCCGTTAAATGCCAATGGAAATAATTCAGTTTATGCAGAGCGAGATAATCAATATATTTTTTGACATAACTCACCGGGAAGAAATGACGGCTTACATCGAAGTGCATACCACGGTAAGCAAAACGGGGTTCGTCTTCAATACTGATGAATGGGATTTTGAGTGTATTCGGACGCATTTTCAGACGGGCATCCGGTACAGGTAATAACTGGATGAGCGATTGTATCCCGTAAAAAACACCTTCCTCATTATCGCCGGCAATATAAATCCCGCTTTTATCAACCTTTAAATTATACGCACCGGGATATGCACCGTCGAGCCTTTCAAAATTCAGGCGGATCACATTTTTGCTGGTGGATTCTTTCACCACTTTCAGTGTAAAGAGATAATTTTTTTGCAGGTATTGATTCAGGAAGTCCACCGAATTATCCATGTTGCTGCCTTCCAGTACAATTTCTGTGGCAGGACTGAGGATAAAAGGCACATAGACTTTGGGAGATACCTGAGTTTTGGGCCGGGGAATTATTTCCGCCTGTTGTGCGGATACACAAGTTGTGATTAACAGTAAAAGGGCAAGCGATCTGAATTTCATTTTATATCGTTTTATTATCTGAGGATGGGCAAAAATACGCTGGATACGTTTTGGGAATCATGATAAATCCGGATTGTGGCTTTTTTATAATCTTCCGGTTTGGCGGTATAGATATTCATGAATTGCTGGGGATTGCGGTCGGCCAGCGGAAACCAGCTGCTCTGGACCTGGATCATCAGCCGGTGGCCTTTTTTGAAGGTGTGCGCAATATCCGGCAGGGTGAAGTTGACCGTTTCGATTTTGCCCGGTTTAAAGGGCTCCGGTTTTTCAAAACTGTTGCGGTATTTGCCCCGCATGATTTCACCCCGCACCAGCATTTCATATCCCCCCATCGGGTAATCATTGCGGCCGGTTGATTCCGGATAACTGAATTTATCAGGGAAAACATCAATGATCTTTACCACAAAATCCGCATCGGTACCGCTGATACTGACTTTCAGGTTGGCAGTTAAAGGACCAGCCAGGGTCAGGTCTTCCTCGAGGGGGAATGTCTGGAAAGTAAGCACGTCGGGTCTCCGGTTAGCAAAACGCTGGTCGTCGGTCATGTACTCACGGGTCTTATTCAGGTTGGCGGGCGGCCATTGGTCAAACTGCTTCCATTTGTTTTCGCCGGTCATGAATATATTGGCCTCAGCAATATTGGGTTTGTCGCCTTTCCCTTTCAGGTAATAATTGAAAAATGGGATCTCAATATTATTCTGGTACCAGATAGACGTATTGGAACCAAAACGGACATGTCCCATACTGTTGCCATCCCTGCCTGACCATTGCCCGTGGCTCCAGGGGCCCATCACCAGCCGGTTGCTGGCCCCGGGGTTTTGTTTCTCGATGGCTTTGTAGAGGTTCCAGGCACCAAAGCAATCTTCGGCATCAAACAATCCGCCCACGACGAGCATGGCAGGCTTGATGTCGTACATCGCTGTACGTGCATTCCGGGATTTCCACCAGTCATCCAGGTCAGGATGCGCATACATGTCTTTCCAGAACTGCACACTATGGTGCATATACTCCATGAGTTTGGGAGGAGTTGATTCGAGGTAAAATTTATAATTATCCAGCACAGGGAAATCAAAACCGTATGATCCAACGGTGGTTGGTTTGGGCCTGGGTTTTCCAAAACCGGAATAAAAACCAAAGCCATCCATCTGGAAGAAGGCGCCGTTATGGTGGAAATCATCTCCCATAAACCAGTCGGTAACGGGTGCCTGCGGGCTGACTGCTTTTAATGCCGGATGTCCGCAGGCAGCGGCCATAGAAGCATAAAACCCGGGGTATGAAATTCCGAATACACCTACGTTGCCATTATTATTTGACTGGTTTTTTACGAGCCAGTCAATGGTGTCCCAGGTATCACTGGCTTCATCAATATCAGTATTTGTTTTTTTGTCTTTGTTAAAAGGACGCACATCCACAAATTCACCTTCACTCATCCAGCGGCCGCGTACATCCTGGATGACGATGATATAGTTTTCACGTGCATAATATTTCCAGTGCCCGGCCCAAAGCCTGCCACTGAAATCTTTTCCGTAGGGGGCGCAGGAATAAGGTGTACGCATCATCAGGATCGGGTGTTTTTCTGAAGCATCAGTGGGTGCGTAAACAGTCGTGAACAGTTTCACCCCGTCACGCATGGTAATGGTGATTTCAGCCTTGGTATAATGTTCTTTGATCCAGGCCGAATCCTGGTCTTGCTGGGCCCGGCTTACAACACTAAAACAGAGAAACAGTATGGCATAACAATATTTTCGCATGGAATTTGATTTGTAGCTTTAAATTTACTGATTCTCCGTTCATAAAATTTTTATTTATGTCCACGAATGAAGCCGTGATCAGCCGCTTTTATGATGCATTCAGCCGCCTTGATGCGGCAGGTATGAATGCCTGTTACAGTGAGGATGTTGTATTCAGCGATCCGGTGTTTGGTTTGCTGCATGCCGATGAAACCCGCAGTATGTGGGAAATGCTATGTAAGAATGCAAAGGATTTCTCGCTCACTTATTCAAATATCACTTTGCTGGATGAGGAATATGCTACCTGCAACTGGGTGGCTACCTATACTTTTTCCGGTACTGGACGAAAAGTGGTGAATAAGATCAAGGCTTTTATGCGGTTGAAAGACGGGAAGATTACGGAACATAGTGATGCGTTCAGGCTGAGTACGTGGATCGGGCAGGCGCTGGGGTGGAAGGGGGTGTTATTTGGATGGACGGGGGTAATGAAAAAAGCGGTGCAGAAGAAAGCGGTACGTAATTTAAATAGATTTATTGAAGAGAAAAATACAAAAGTCTTCACCACATAGACACATAGTGCACATAGAAACACATAGAAATACAAAAGTCTTCACCACAAAGGTCACAAAGGAATACACAAAGGCCACAAGGATTTTATCTTTGTGGCCTTTGTGTATTTCTTTGTGATCCTTGTGGTAAAAAAAACTAATCCTCTAAAACCCCAAACTTCCCCATATTCACATCCTTTACCGCCTGCTCCACTTCCTCCCATGTATTCATCAGGAAAGGCCCGTAAGCCGCAATCGGTTCTTCAATCGGTTCACCGGAAAGAACCAGCAGCACCGCGTCTTCTGTTGCTTCCACTTTAAAATCTTCCCCTTCATGACCGAAGTATACGAAATGATCCGCAGGCACATCCTGTCCGTTGATGCGCAGGCTTCCTTCGATTACCAGCGCACCGGTATTATATGCAGCAGGGAAACTGAATGCAGCTACGCCGCCTTTGTTCAGTCGCGCATTCATAACATGCATAGGCGTGAATGTAGTGGCAGCGCCGGCAGTACCGTTGTATGACCCGGCAATTACCTCTACAAATCCACTGTCGCCGGGCAATACATGTTTACCCATGATACCATTGGTAATTTCCTGGTATTTAGGCGGGGTCATTTTATATTTTGCCGGAAGGTTTACCCAGAGTTGTACCATCTGGAAAGGACCACCGGTTTTGCTGTATGATTCTTCATGGTATTCTTTATGCAGCAATCCGGAGGCAGCGGTCATCCATTGTACATCACCCTGTCCGATGATGCCACTGTTGCCGGCACTGTCGTGGTGCGCAATGCGGCCATGGTAGGCGATGGTTACTGTTTCAAAACCACGGTGGGGGTGAACGCCAACACCACGGGGATTTTTGGACGGGCCGAATTCAATCTTCGCGCCGTAATCCATCAGGAAAAAAGGGCTCATCCCGTTTTTGCCAATGAGGCGGGCATCCGGGAAAAAACTATGTACGCGGAATCCATCACCCACCATATGGGGCGGGGGAGGTGCGATAATGGCTTTGATGTTTTTAGTGCTCATGTTGTAAAATTAAACAGGTACTTCCATTAATAAAATGTCTGTGTCTGTGAAGGCTTTGATGGTCAGCTTTTCTGTTTCGGTAATGCCCAGGCCATCTCTCCTGGATAATGTAATACCATTTACTTCGGCGCTGCCTTCGATGATGAATGCATAGATTCCATTACCTGGTTTCTTCAGGGAATAAGTCAGTTCAACATCTTTATCCAGTTTGCCTAAGCTAAACCAGGCGTCCTGGTAAATCTGCACACCGCCATCGGCTGTACCAATGGGAGAGACCACGGTAAGCAGTTTATTTTTTTTATCGTCTGCAGAAAAATGCTGCTGGTCATAACGGGGCTTTACATTTTTCAGTTTTGGGAAAACCCAGATCTGGAAGAACCGGACTTCCTCATTGTGGTTTTTGTTTTTTTCACCATGCTGGATACCGGTTCCGGCACTCATCACCTGTACATCGCCTTCCCGGATCACTTGTTTATTTCCCATATTGTCATGGTGTTCCAGGTCACCATGCGTAGGAATGGAAATGATTTCCATGTTATCGTGCGGGTGGGTGCCAAAGCCCATGCCACCGGCAACGGTATCATCATTCAGTACCCGAAGGGCGCCGAATTGGATTCTGTCTTCACTATAATAACCAGCAAAACTGAAAGTGTGGTAACTGTCGAGCCAGCCGTGATTGGCATGCCCGCGTGTATCTGCTTTGTGTAAGATGGTTTTCATGATTACTCCTTTTTTAAATTGCTATTTTTTCTGTGGCAGTCCTTTCCGCCAGCCATAAAAATTCTGCTGCAAAAGTATTGACTGCATTGGTAAAGCTTTCGTCAGTCAGTTCACCGGCTTCATTGAATTTCTTATCCACCGCGGGAACGATCAGCATATAGGGTGATACCAGTCCGAATAAACCGGGCACCAGCAGCAGCATTTGCTGTGAGGCACGCATACCGCCCATGGCGCCTGGGGAAGCCGTTACAATACCAAATGTTTTATGTCCCTGTTTCGGAAAATGATCCACGAAGTTTTTCAGGGCAGGAGAGTAGCCTCCGTTGTATTCCGGTGTTACCAGAATAAATGCATCTGCCTCAAAAATCCGTTGCGCCAGTGGCCTGAGGCTTTCAGGCGCTTTTTCAGGTGTAACCCAAACATTCTGCACAAAAGGGATATCGTAATCTTTCAATGCAATAACGCCCACTTCGTGTTCGGTTTCGGTTTTCAGCTTGTTTTCAAGGAAAAGGGCGACCCGGTGTGTCATGCTGTTTTTGCGGGGACTGCCGGAGATTATTTCGATTTTCATTGTTGTTTGTTTTGACAAAGATAGTAATTAATGTTTAAACATTGAAATTAATATTGTTAATCTTCTTTAACCACTAAGAACACAAAGAATACAACAAAGTTCACGAAGAGGCAGGTTGTTCATTGTGTACTTTGTTTCCTTCTTTGTGCCCTTTGTGGTAGAATGTATTTGCTCTTGATCTTTTCCTTAATTTCGGACACTCAAATACTTAACAATGATTAACCGCAGGAAGTTCATCCGGGCCTCAGCTTTTACCGGATTCGCAAGTCTGGTAGGAAGTAAACTGAAAGCCGCGGGGGAACCCGTAACTGTAAAAGGCCAGCCCATTGTTATTTCCACCTGGAAGCCGAACGTGAAAGCCAACAAGGCTGCCTGGGAAATCCTGGGTAGCGGAGGCAGGGCATTGGATGCGGTGGTTCAGGGCGTGCAGGTACCTGAGGCGGATCCGGAGGATATGAGTGTGGGGTATGGTGGTTTACCCGACAGGGATGGCAAGGTGACACTGGACAGCTGTGTGATGGATGAATTTGGTCAATGTGGTTCTGTGATGGCCATTGAAAATATCATGCACCCGGTTTTGGTAGCGCGTTTGGTGATGGAAAAAACACCGCATGTGCAGTTGGTGGGTGCAGGTGCACTGCAGTTTGCCTTATCGCAGGGCTTTAAGGAAGAAAACCTGCTGACTGAGCAAAGTGAAAAAGCCTGGCGGGAGTGGCTGAAGAAATCAAAATATGATCCCATGGAAACGCTCCATGAAATGGATAAGCTGATCCAGAAGCAACAGGTTCCTTATCCCTGGCCGGTACCGGACCTGAATCACGATACTATAGGAATGGTGGCCATGGATACCAATGGGAATCTCGGTGGGGCCTGTACTACCAGCGGCATGGCTTATAAAATGCATGGCCGCGTGGGGGATTCTCCCATTATCGGTGCCGGTTTATTTGTGGACAATGAAATCGGTGCAGCATCATCAACCGGAGTGGGAGAGGAAGTAGTAAAAATCTGTGGATCACATGTGGTGGTGGAAGCTATGCGGCATGGCATGAGTCCGCTTGAAGCCTGTAAAGAAGCTGTGCGGAGGATTGTGAAGAATAACTCCAAAAATGCGAAGGATGTGCAGGTGGCATTCCTGGCTGTAAACAAAAAAGGGGAGCATGGTGGTTTTTCTGTGGCTCCGGGATTTAATTATTGTGTAACAACAAAAAAAGGAACAATCGTAATAGATACGAAATCCTGGTTTAGTTGAAAGTTGAAAGTTGAAAATGGAGAATTGAGAATGGAGAATTTTGTGACCGGTGCTTGCCCGCCGAAGCGTTGCGAAGGCGGGTGGTTTTGTATTTTATATTATGACTAATGAAAATTCTTATATAATCGAAATTGCCACCTCCGATTTTGAAACCACAAAATCAGCCGTGGCCGGCGGTGCCGACCGCATCGAATTATGCGCCAACCTCGCGGAAGGCGGAACAACACCCTCTGCGGCTACTATTCAGTTATGCAGGGAGAAATTCGCCGTACAATTATTCCCGATTATCCGTCCCCGGGGCGGAGATTTTTTATTTACAGATGATGAATACCAGATCATGCTCAACGATATCCTGCGCTGCAAAGCATACGGGGCTGATGGTGTGGTTATTGGTTTGCTGGATGCAGATGGTTCAGTCAATAAATTTAAAACAGGTAAACTGATTGACGCGGCCTATCCGATGGGTGTTACATTCCACCGGGCATTCGACCGCTGTGCGGATCCGTTTGCCGCTTTGGAAACACTGATCGAACTGGGTTGCGAGCGGATTCTTACCTCCGGCCAGCAACCTGCTGCACCGGATGGTGTTAAACTGATTGCTGATTTACAAAAAGCAGCCGATCACCGGATCATCATCATGCCGGGCAGTGGTGTGCGTGCTGATAATATCAAGTGGCTGGCAGAACAAACCGGCTGCACAGAATTCCATTCTTCGCTCCGCGGGAAAACAGCCAGTAAAATGTCTTATCATCATCCTGCCTTTGCAGGTTCTGCTGAATCTTACTCTAATAATGCAATAAACCCAGATGATGTCAGGGCTTTACGCAATGCTTTAGCTTAAGAGTTTAACCCCGGAACAGATATTGTGGATCGCCCCGGGGTACAAAAGTTAAACCCCGGTAGCAGATCTTTCAGATCACTACCGGGGTTCAATTATTAAATTGCTGAATTGTTACATTGCTAAATTGACCTGATCAGAATTTCAACTTCTTCATATAAGCCGCATCCACCTGAATCGCCTGGATAGAGGTTCCGTTTGGATATGCTTCCTGCTCCACCAGGTAATACTTCATGCCATTGTCTTTGGCCGTTTTTAATATTTGCGGGTAGTTGATACTTCCCAGTCCGAGTTCAATGGAATTTTTGCCATTATCTTCAACCGGGTTTTTATTACGGTCTTTTACATGGCAAAGGGTAAAACGGTTGGGGTATTTTTTAAACCAGGCTTCAGGATCCTGGCCGGCTGCTACCACCCAGTATATATCCATTTCAAAATCCACCATACCTGCGTCTGTTCCCTGCATCAGGATGTCTTGTCCAAACTGGCCATTCTGTGCCCGGAAAGAATAGTCGTGGTTATGGAATACCAGCCGGATATTATTTTTCTTGCAGAGTTCCCCTTTCTTATTGAAATCTTCTGCTATTTTCTTGTAATCATCAATTGTTTTATTCGGGCCTTCCCAGGCATAGGTGAGGTTTTTCAAACCGATGGCCGCAGCTTCATCCACTTTCTTTTCAAAATCTGTATAAATATTATTGTGGGCAGATACCAGTTCCATACCCAGGTCTTTGATGTAACTGTTGAAGCCTGTGTTGCCCATGCCCCAGAACATGCCCTGTGGCCCATCAAATGTTTCAATTTGTTTGTAACCGGCATCGGCAATTTGTTTCAGCACACCTTTGGGATCCTGCGGGAATACGTCGCGGACAGTCCATACCTGGATACCAAATGCTTTTAACTTGCCGGTTTCTTCCCCTTTTGGCATGAGTTTGCAGGCAATAGGAGCGAGGGCAACACCAGCGGCCAGGTTGCCACCCAGGCGGAGGAATTCTCTTCTTTGAAAATGTTTCATCTGTTTGATTTTTTCTGCGTTAATTATTCAGCCCAGGCACGGTCTCCTTTTTTATAAGGATATGAGCCATCATATTTACCCGGAACAGCTACGTGGCGCAAAGCCATTGTGGCGCCTTCTTTAGATGTGAAATAACCCCACAGCGTCAGTTGTTTCATCATGGTGTAATAATGACGGGGTGCTGCCACAAAATCGTATTCTTTCATTGTTTTGCGTGCTTCATCCCTTGCCGGTTTTTCTTTTTCACTGATGGCCTCATTGAAAGGCTTGGCTTCTTTTTCAAGACTCACCAGGAAATCATGTCTTTGCCCAGCCGTGCAGTCCATAAATGATTTGCTGTGCATTTTTTTACAGGCTTCTTCCAGCTGGCCAATGCCGGCAATGAAAGCAGTCTGTTGTGCTTCCGTATAGCAATCATTGACGATCAGTTTCATGAATTCGCCAATCTTCACTGCTTTGGCGCCGGGTGTATTGGTAGCCGGGATGATGGTTTCACCCACTTCATCCAGCAGGGCAATATGATCTGTTGTGAAGCCTGCGTCGGCTTTGCCGCCAGACTTGCAACCGCTGAGGAATACTTCACCACCAATAACAACACCACCGGTGAGTACAGCGATCATTTTGAGGAGTTCTCTTCTGTCCATATACAAAATGTTGAATGTTGAATGTTGAATGTTGAATGACTTGCCTGCCTGCGGCAGGCTTAAAATGAATATGGTTAAAGGTTTCCTTTTTTCAGTTCGTTCACTGCAAATTCAGCAGCCCGGGCTGTGAGTGCCATATAAGTGAGAGAAGGATTCACGCATGAAGCAGAAGTCATGCAGGCTCCGTCAGTCACAAATACATTAGGCGCATCCCAAACCTGGTTATTGCCGTTAAGCACCGATGTTTTCGGATCCCTTCCCATACGGGCAGTTCCCATTTCATGGATGCCCATACCGGGTGCATAGCCGCTGTCGTACGCAGTAACATCTTTAACCCCGGCTGCATTCAGCATTTCTTCCGCATCAGCCATCATGTCTTTCCGCATCTTCAGCTCATTCTCTTTCATCTCTACATCTAAATCAATAACCGGTAATCCCCATTTATCTTTTACATTTTTGTTCAGCGTCATTTTGTTGCTGTGATTGGGAAGCATTTCCCCAAAGGCCATTAAATTGATGCTCCAGTTCCCGGGTTCAGTCATGGCAGCTTTCAGGTCTGCCCCTAAAGTAAACTCGGCGATTTCCGCACCACGGCCACGACCGGCACCACCCTGGTAACCGAAACCACGTAAATAGTCACGCTTATCATCATAAATGTTCCGGAAGCGGGGAACATAAATACCGGTTGGACGGCGGCCGTAGAGGTATTTGTCTTCAAGACCTTCCACGGTACCGTGGGCACCCAGCCTGAAGTGGTGATCCATTACATTATTACCGAGTTCGCCGGAACTGCTGCCGAGGCCATCAGGCCAGATATCCGTGGCAGAGTTCATCAGTATCCAGGTGGAATTGAAAGCAGAGGCACAAACGAAAACGATTTTCGATTTGTACTCCATCGTTTTGTTTGTTTCGGCATCAATGACTTCCACACCGGTAGCTCTTTTCTTATCCTTATCGTACGTGAGTTTTGTAACGATCTTATTACACTCGAGGGTGAGGTTGCCGGTTTTTTGTGCAACAGGCAGGGTGGCAGACTGTGTGCTGAAATAAGCACCAAAGGGACAGCCTCTCCAGCAACGGTTGCGGTACTGGCAGTTTACCCGGTCCTGTTCCGGTTTGGGTTCAGTGATATTGGCAGAACGGCCGATAAACATCGAGCGTTTGCCCTGGTAATGATCTTTGATTTTTGCAGCTACAATTTTTTCTGCGGCATTCAGTTCCATGGCAGGAAGGAATTCGCCGTCAGGTAAAACGTCCAGTCCTTCTTTGCTGCCCTGTATACCCGCAAACTTTTCAACATAGCTGTACCAGGAAGCCAGGTCATCGTAACGGATGGGCCAGTCAATAGCAATACCTTCCTTGGCATTGGCTTCAAAATCCCATTTATTCCAGCGGTAACTCTGACGGCCCCACATAAGTGAACGGCCACCGAGGTGATAACCACGGAACCAGTCGAAACGTTTGGTTTCAGTATACGGTGAATCTTTTTCGTTTGTCCACCAGCCAAACGTGGATTCATTCAGCGGATAGTCCCTTTTTAAAACAGGATAATCCTTTTTCATTTGCTGGGTGGGGGAGTCGCGGTGAGGAAACTCCCAGATATCTTTTGCAGTGGATGTGTAATCAGTCCGGTGGGCAATCATATTTCCCCTTTCAAGCAACAGGACTTTGAGTCCTTTCTCTGTCAGTTCCTTGGCAGCCCAACCGCCACTGATTCCGGATCCAATGACGATAGCGTCAAATTGATTGTCTGGCATATTACAGGATTAAGCGTTTTTGTTTACAATGCGTTTATATATCACAGATTTTAATTGCTTTTACCAAAGCGGCTACTTTCTTTTCTGTAGTATCGCCGGTGGGAATGAATTCCTGCGCCACATAATCTTTGAAGCCGGTTGCGGCTATCGCCCGCATGATGGCCGGGTAATTCAGTTCCTGGGTTTCATCAATTTCATGACGGCCGGGTACACCTGCTGTGTGGTAATGACCGAACCACTGGTGGTTATCGCGGATGGTGTGTATGATATCCCCTTCATCAATCTGCATGTGGTAGATATCGTAAAGGATTTTGAAATTATCTGAACCGATCCTTTTGCAGAGTTCAATGGCCCATTTGGTATTATCGGCCATGTAGTCTTTATGATCCACTTTGCTGTTGAAAACTTCAATCTGGATTACGACGCCTTTTTGTTCTGCAAGCCCGATGATTTTTTTAATACCATCAGTCATGTTCTTCAGTCCGGTTTCATCATCCATACCCCTGCGGTTACCGCTGAAGCAGATGAGATTTTTATAGCCGGCTGCGGCAACCAGTTCGATGTGTTCTGTATAATTTTTGATCAGGGTGGGATGGAACGCTGTATGGTTCCAGCCATCCACGAGGTTTATTTCTGCACCGTTGCACATGCTGGACCAGATACCATGTTTTTTCAATGTGGGCCAGTCTTTCGGGCCACAGAGATCAATCGCACGGAAACCGGTTTTTTTTACCAGCACGCATAATTCTTCCAGGGATAAAAAATCATACGTCCATTTGCAGACTGAATGATTGATATTCCCTTTCAGTTTCCCGGCCGGTTCAGTTGCAGATAGTGTTTCTGCCAATAAGGATGGCGAAGCTGCAATACCTGCAGCTCCGGTAAGAAATGTTTTTAAGGCTGTTCTTCTTTTCATGCAGCGGTAAGCTGGTTTTTCTTCTTGTCATTTTTAAAGAAAGCAATAAACATCAGGGCTACTCCTGCAGCAAACAGGCAGGGGAAAATCCAGATTTGTTTCCAGTCGTGCTGGGTATCACTGATTTTAAATTTGTCAACGTATTGACCGGCCACGTAAAACCCGATATACATTCCCAGTCCGTAAGTAGCAAGGGTAATAAGTCCCTGTGCCGATGACCTGACCTGCGGCCCGGCTTTGATATCGGTGTAAATCTGTCCGGTTACAAAGAAGAAATCATAGCAAACACCGTGCAGGATAATGCCGAGGTAGAGCATCCAGATATTGGAGCCTACATCGCCATAGGCGAAAAGCGCATATCGTGCAATCCAGGCAAACATGCCGATCAGCAGCATTTGTTTGGTGCCGAATTTGGCGAAGAAGAAAGGCATGAGGAAGAGGAATACGGTTTCAGCGATTTGTCCCATAGTCATTTTTGCAGCTGCTTTGGCCATGCCAGCTTCATTCAGGAACTGGTTGGCTTGTCCGTAGTAAAATGCCAGCGGGATACAGATCAATATAGAAGCGAAAAAGAAAATCAGGTAGTTTTTATCCTTGAGGATTTTCAAAGCATCCAGTCCGAGTACTTCAGAAACCGTAACTTTTTGCCCGGCTTTTGGCGGTGGTGTATTAGGCAGGAAGAAACTGTAAATGCCCATGGCCAGACTGACAACAGCTGATATAGTGAATGTAATTTTTAAAACAGAGGCTGAATCTTTCAGTTCACCTTTTACTGCATCCGTAGCGTCGGTGGCGGAGGCTGCCGTCATCAGCTGGGAAGAAGGTTCCCAGGCAAACCAGCCTATGATTAATCCGGCTACAATCCATCCAATGGTACCCCACATCCTGATGCCGGAGAATTCTTTTTCCGGGTTGGAGATTTGTTTCAGTGAAATGGAATTCACGAGTGCCAGGGTGGGCATGTACAGCACCATATAAATCAGGAGCAGGCTGTAGAAAGATGCAAAATCAGTTCGTGAAGAAATATAATACATAACAGCCGCCCCGGCAATATGCAGGAAGCCCAGGATTTTTTGTGCTGCAATGAATTTGTCAGCAATCATTCCAATAATAAAAGGAGCAATAATAGCACCCAGGCATTGTGTGCCATAAGCAAGTCCAGTCTGCCCGCCATCAGCCGCGATATGGCCTTTAGTGAGATATGTACCCATTGTCACGAACCAGATTCCCCAGACAAAGAAATTAAGGAACATCATCGTAGACAGCTGAAGACGCGTATTGAATTTCATGTGCGAGCCTTTTTAATCGTTAGTTTTAATGTTGGTAAGAAAACTAAATGTAACTATTTTTATAATACTTTCATGTACCACTGACACAAATTAATTCACATTAAATCTGGACAATTTTCATGGGCAGAAAATTAAGAATGGGTATGATTGGCGGGGGCAAGGATGCCTTTATTGGTGCAGTGCACCGCCTGGCATTTAATATGGACGGACAGGTTGAAATGGTGGCTGGTGCGCTGAGTATAAACCCCGACATCGCAATCGATTCCGGTAAATCGTTATACCTCGATGAAGATCGTATTTATACAGATTATAAAGTGATGCTGGAAAAAGAAGCAGCCATGCCTGCAGAAAAGCGTCTCGATTTCGTGAGTATTGTCACACCCAATTTTGTACATTTTGATCCGGCGATGATGGCACTGGATAAAGGTTTTAGTGTGGTGATTGAAAAGCCGATTACATTCTCCCTTGACCAGGCCAAACAACTGAAAGAAAAACTGGCTGCAACCGGGCAAACCCTGTTGCTTTGCCATACATACACGGGTTACCCGATGGTGAAACAGGCGAAACAATTAATCCGCTCCGGAATTTTCGGGAAGATCCGTAAAGTATATGTGGAATATCCGCAGGGATGGCTGAGTACGTTGCTGGAAAAAACAGGACAGGCACAGGCCTCCTGGAGAACAGATCCCAAGAAGAGCGGTGCTGCCGGCTCCATGGGTGATATCGGTACTCATGCATTTAACCTGGCAGAATATGTTACCGGTTTACAGGTCACCTCTATTTGCGCAGATTTGAATATTGTTGTTGAAGGCCGGATGCTGGATGATGATGGTGCCGCATTCCTGAAATTCAGCAACGGTGCCAGTGGTGTGCTGATGGCCACACAGGTTGCCGCCGGTGAAGAGAACAATGTGAAGATCCGCGTGTACGGAGAGAAAGGCGGACTGGAATGGAAGCAGGAAGATGCGAATTCATTACTGGTGAAATGGCTTGATAAACCCACCGAAATTTACCGTACCGGAACCGGCTATGCCAATTCTTTCGCTGCACATAATTCAAGAACACCTGCCGGTCACCCCGAAGGTTACCTGGAAGCATTTGCCAATTTATACAGGAACTTTACACTTACATTGAGAGCGAAACTGGAAGGGGAAACGCCGAAGGAAGAATGGCTTGATTTCCCGGGGGTGGAAGAAGGAATCCGGGGGATGGCGTTTATTGAAAATGTGGTGAAGAGCGGGAAGGCGGATGAAAAGTGGATTGATTTTACTATATAAATTATTTAACCACAAAGTGCACAAAGAAAAACAAAGTGCACAAAGAGTTCACCGTAGTGATCTTAGTTTTTCTTTGTGATCCTTGTGGTTCTGTATTTTTCAATTTTTATTTTATGCAAACAATAAAGGGACCCGGAATTTTCCTTGCACAGTTCCTGGATGATAAAGCGCCGTTTAATTCCCTGCGTTCTATCTGCCTTTGGGCGGAGAGCCTTGGTTTTAAAGCGGTACAGATACCTACTCTTGATCCGCGCTGTATGGATTTACAGAAAGCCGCAGAGAGCAAAACGTATGCGGATGAAATAAAAGGGATCGTGAATGACTGCGGATTGCAGATTTCGGAATTATCAACACACCTGCAGGGTCAACTGGTGGCTGTCCATCCTGCGTATGATACGTTGTTTGACGGCTTTGCCCCGGATGCAGTGAAAGGAAATCCCAAAGCACGTACAGAGTGGGCTGTTCAGCAATTGAAATATGCGGCTAAAGCTTCTCAGAACCTCGGGCTGAATGCGCATGCCACATTCAGTGGTTCTTTGCTCTGGCATACATTCCATCCCTGGCCGCAGCGGCCTGAAGGATTGGTGGATGAAGGGTTTAAGGAACTGGCACGGCGCTGGACACCTATATTAAATGTATTTGACGAACATGGTGTTGACGTTTGTTATGAAATACATCCCGGAGAGGATTTGTTTGACGGTATTACTTATGAAATGTTTCTGGAGAAGGTGAATAACCATCCCCGGGCCTGTTTATTATATGATCCTTCTCATTTTGTGCTGCAGCAGCTGGACTACCTCCAGTATATTGATCTTTACCATGAGCGGATCAAGGCTTTCCATGTGAAAGATGCTGAATTCAATCCAACCGGCAGGCAGGGTACTTTCGGCGGTTACCAGTCGTGGCTGAACAGGGCCGGGCGTTACCGCTCACCCGGTGACGGTCAGGTTGATTTCAAAACCATTTTCAGCAAACTGACTCAATATAATTATACCGGTTGGGCTGTGATGGAATGGGAATGCTGCCTGAAGCATCCGGAGGACGGGGCCAGGGAAGGGGCGGAATTTATCAGCAAACATATTATCCGGGTGACAGATAAGGCATTTGATGATTTTGCGGCCAGTGGTGTGGATGAAAAAGGGAACAGAAAGATTCTCGGCCTTGATTAATTCTTACATTTGATACCTACTTAAAGCAAAAAATAAATAACGTATGAAAAAAATCCTTGCTGCTTTCTTATGTATGGGCATGTTAGCCTCCTGTGGCGGAGGTGATTCAAAAGATAGTGGCAGTACCGAAATGAGTGATGGTACTGCTGATAACCCTGTTTACCAGAAAGGCCTTTCACTGGTGGCAAAAAGCGATTGCCTTACCTGTCATAAAGTGGAAGAAAAACTGACAGGCCCTGCTTACCGTGATGTTGCCAACAAATATGCTTCCATGCCTGATACGATTATTACACACCTGGCTGGGAAAATCCGCAGCGGTGGTAATGGTGTTTGGGGTGAAGCACTGATGACCCCGCATCCGGCCATAACCCAGGAAGATGCAGAGGCCATGGTGAAATATATTATGTTACTCAAAAAATAAGAGCATGCTGAAATTACCATTGCTGGCATTACTGACAGCCAGTTTGTTCAGTTGTCACAGTAATTCCGGTTCAGGTACTGAAAACGGGAATGATACTATGAACAAACAGGCAACTTATACAACCGGGCAAAACACGTTAACTGCCCAGGAAAAAACGGATGGCTGGCAACTGCTTTTTGATGGTAAGACTTCACAGGGATGGCATAAATACGGCGGAGGCCCTGTTGGCGCCGCCTGGAAAATTGCTGATGGTACTATTTACCTGGATACAACTGTGAAGGAAAACTGGCAGGTGAAAGAAGGCGGCGATTTCCTGACAGACGAAGAATTTGAGAATTACCACCTGAAGCTGGAATGGAAGATTGCCAAAGATGGTAACAGCGGTATCATGTTTTATGTGCATGAGGATACGGCGAAATATAAATTCCCCTGGATGACCGGACCTGAAATGCAGGTGCTGGATAATGATGGTCACCCCGATGGAAAAATCCTCAAACACCGCGCCGGTGATTTGTATGACCTGATTAAAAGCAGTTCAGAACCTGTGCATGGCCCGGGAGAATGGAACCAGGTTGAAATCATTTCCAATAAAGGAGCCCTTGAATTCAAACTGAATGGTGTGACTATAGTACAAACCCAGTTATGGGATGATGCCTGGAAGAAATTAGTAGCCGGCAGCAAGTTCAAAGAATATCCCGATTTCGGAACATATACCAAAGGCAAGATTTGTTTACAGGATCATGGGAATACGGTGTGGTACAGGAATGTGAAGATTAAGAAACTGTAACAGAGATTAGATATTAGATATCAGATATCAGATAAATACAGAGCCCCGTTAATCACATTAACGGGGCTCTGTATTTATACAACTGTATATATTAAAAGTAAAAAAAAATCCAAAATCCAAATTCCAAACGTCTACTCTGGACATGCAGGGTTAATTTTTCGGATTTCACAAGCTATCTCCAAAGTGAAGAAAAAGTTCCCTGACTCTAAAAAAGATTTCGAGCGAAGCGAGAAATCTTTCCTCCCCACCCCAAGAGAATCTTGTCATTCCGAACGAAGTGAGAAAACTTCATCTTGATTTTTGAATTAGCCTCAAGTAACGAGTAACTGGTAACAGGAAACTGGTAACGAATACTAGTAACTACTCTACTTTTGTAATCTTAATAACATTCGTCGGCAAATGCAGGTGTATCGGTGTAGAACCGGTACTCACAACCACATCATCTTTTTTCACAAATCCCCTTTCTTTCAGGATATCAATCTGGTCGTGGATGATATCGTCGAGGCTTTCTTCTTCGTCGTAGAAGAAGGCGCGTACGCCCCAGCTGAGGCTGAGCTGGTTGACGAGTGATTTCTCTTTAGTGAAAATATAGAGGAATGGTTTGGGTCGGTAGCTGCTGAGCATAAAGCCGGTGTAACCGCTTTGGGTCATTCCGAGGAGGGCTTCTGCTTCTGCATCCACAGCGAGGTGGCAGGCATTATAACAGATCGCGTCACTGAGGAATGAGGGTGAGTGGGGCAGGGGCTTCAGCATTTCATCCCGGTTGTAATCGTAAGCTTTGGCTTCGATTTCCATGATAATTTTTGTCATGGTTTCCACCACCAGTCTGGGGTATTTACCAGTGGCGGTTTCACCACTCAGCATTACCGCATCAGCTCCTTCAAGTACCGCATTGGCTACGTCGGTGATTTCACTCCGGTTGGGTTTGGTGCGGTCGATCATACTTTCCATCATCTGTGTAGCCACGATCACGGGCTTGGCACGGTGGAGGCATTTTTTGATAAGGTCTTTCTGGATCAGGGGAACTTCTTCCACGGGCAGTTCAACACCCAGGTCACCACGGGCAATCATGATACCATCACTTTCCAGGATGATATTCCGGATATTACGGAGAGCTTCCGGCATTTCAATCTTCGCGATTACTTTTACTTTGGATCCTGCATCCGTGAGGATTTTTTTCAGTTCAGTGATATCTTCCACACGGCGAACGAATGACAGCGCCAGCCAATCCACTTTTTGGGTAAGGATAAAGGCCAGGTCAGCCAGGTCTTTTTCCGTGAGAGAAGGGAGGGATATTTTAGTATCAGGCAGGTTCACTCCTTTTTTGGGGAGCAAAATGCCACCCAGGGTAACCATCACCTTTACGTCATTATTTTTTAAGATTTCCTGTACAACCACTTCCATTTTACCGTCGTCGATCAGGATTTTTCACCGGGTTTTACATCACTGTGCAGGTTGGGGTAGGAGACATAAATTTTCTCCATGTTGCCCACGCATTTCTGGTTGGTGAAAGTGAGGATATCTCCTTCTTCGATTTCGAGCGCATCGTTTTCGATTTCACCTACGCGCAGTTTGGGACCTTGTAAATCGGCCAGGATGGCGATATTATAAGGTTCTTTGCGGTTGATTTCCGTGATCAGTTCAATGATACGGGCTTTGTCTTCATGTGTGCCGTGGGAGAAATTCAGCCTGAAAACGTTTACACCGGCTCTTACAAGTTCCAGGAGTTTATCGTAGGTATCGCAGGCAGGGCCTACGGTGGCTACAATCTTAGTTCTTTTGTACGCGTGCTGTTTACCAGACACCCGGTCATACTCCTGATGGAGGTATTTGTCGATGTTTTTGCTCATAATTCGTTGGGCCTTTTTAAAGGCAGTTGTTTCATCAGCTGGCGAGGATCTTAACGATCTTCATCCATTCGTCGCTGATCTTGCCTTTGTTTTTTACAGCGTTCTCAAGGGGGATATAATGCATCCTGTTATTGAGGATACCTACAAATACATTGTGCCTGCCTTCGAGGAGTGATTCAACGGCATGGAATCCCATGCGGCTTGCGATCAGTCTGTCGATGCAGCTTGGTGAACCGCCACGTTGTATATGCCCCAGGATGCAGACGCGGATTTCCGCTTTCGGGAGTTTTTCTGCCAGGGCTTTTTGTACTTCATTGGCTCCGCCGAAATCATCTCCTTCTGCCACCACAATCAGGTTCACCATTTTTTTACGGCGTTCCTTTTCCTGGAGGGAGGCAATGATATCTTTCATGTTGCTTTTCAGCTCGGGGATCAGGATGTTTTCAGCACCGGTGGCAATCCCGCTGTGCAGCGCGATATAACCGGCGTCACGGCCCATCACTTCGATGATGAATATACGGTCGTGTGAATCCATCGTGTCACGGATTTTATCAATCGCTTCCACAGCTGTGTTAACCGCTGTATCGAATCCGATTGTGAAATCTGTTCCATGGATATCTTTATCAATCGTACCGGCAAGACCGATACAGGGGATATCAAATTCGTTGCTGAATTTCACCGCGCCGCGGAAGGAGCCATCACCGCCGATAACAACCAGTCCGTTGATGCCTCTTCTTTTGAGGTTTTCATACGCTTTCTGGCGGCCTTCATATTCAAAAAAATCTTTACAGCGTGCTGTTTTGAGAATGGTACCACCACGCTGGATAATATTGGCCACAGAGCGGGAATCCATCCTGAAAATATCATCCTCAATCAGGCCCTGGTAACCTCTCATAATACCGTGAACTTCAAGGCCGTGATAGATACCGGTCCTGACAACGGCACGGATAGCGGCATTCATGCCAGGGGCGTCGCCACCTGAAGTCAGCAATCCGATCTTAGTAACTTTCTTTTCCATTGAATCTTAAGTTGGTCAAAAATACGCTTTTTACCGCATGTGTACAAATTACACATTAGCAGCCCAAACGCAGGTTACAAATATAACACACCGTGGGTCAATTTCATGTGTTGAAATACCCAATGCTACGGATTAAAAAAAAGGTGATTCTGGGTAATTTGGTCACAAATAACTGAAACATGCGGATATATGTACTGATTGCGGTTTTTTTCTTTCAACAGCAAACCTTTGCACAGACCAATCCTGCCAAAATAAAGCGCGGTTTCCCGATCACCAGCTATATGGTTGCCTTGAATGATACCACCCAGCTTTTACAGATTGAACTTCCTGAGGGACTTAAAATGGAAGATAAGCAGGTGGGCATCGTCCAGGGGGTGTATCATGGCAACAGGGGCGATACGATCCGGAAGGGTATTGGCCGCTGCCAGCTGATTAAAGGGAATTATTATTATTTCAGCACCAAACAGCTTTCCCCTGATATAAAATTCAATGAGGGTGATCTGATCTACACGATGATGCCAAAGAATGACATCTATGACGGACAGATTCCGAAACTGGCCAGTGATTTTATCCTGTTGCAGGATGTGTATGAAAATCAGTTGTATGACCGGTACACCATATTTTATAAATGGACAAAAGAGATGGAAGATGCGGTGATAGATTCCTGTGTGGCGGATGTAAAATTCACGGGGGGATATTTCCTGGGTGAGAACCCCGACGCGAATGTAGTGATCGATTCAGGACCGTATAAAGGCAAAAAAGTATTTGCTGTAATGATGGAAACCAATGCTTCGATGATACGGGATTTTTTGTCTTATGTGATTGTACGGCCGCGGTTGTATGCAGGGAATAAATGGAAAATTTCTGAAGTGTTTGCGACGTGGTTGACGGGTGGGGCGCCGGTGCCTTTGTAGAAATAGCTATTGGCCAACAGCCAAAGTCTTCACCACATAGACACATAGGGCCACATAGAAAATACAACGAGAGTTCTGAAATAAGGAACATTTCTAACTGTTTTGACTGTTGCTTGTATTTCTATGTGTATCTATGTGCCTATGTGTCTATGTGGTGAAGACTCTTATATTTGCCCCATGAGTATACTTATTACCGGTGCCAATGGGTTTGTGGGCTATTACCTGGTTAAAGACTTACTTAAAACCGGTGAAAAAGTTCTGGCTACTGGGCGGGGTAAGTCTGTATACGATTTCTCTTCATTTCCAAATTACCATTACGTTCAGCTGGATTTCACCGATCCGTTTGCTGTGCATGATTTTTTTGAGAAATACCAGCCCGCAACGGTTATCCATGCAGGTGCGATGAGCAAACCGGATGATTGCGAGGCCCGGCAATGGGAAGCGTACACTACAAATACCGAAGGGACATTGACACTGCTGATGAATGCAGCGGAATACAAATCTTTTTTCCTGTTCCTGTCAACCGACTTTGTTTTCAGCGGAATCGAAGGCATGTATACTGAAGAGGATGAAAGAGCCCCGGTTAATTTTTATGGCAGGACCAAGATGGAAGCGGAGGATGCTGTGATGGAATATGAAGGCAACTGGGCGATCGCGAGAACGGTGTTGGTTTATGGGCCACAGCAGGGGAGCCGGGGAAACCTGCTGACTGTTGTAAAGGATAAATTACTGAAAGGGGAAACGTATAATGTATTTAACGACCAGGTGCGAACGCCCACTTATGTGGGGGACCTGGTGCAAGGGTTAATAAGCATAGTCAGTAAAAAGCATACGGGTATTTTCCATTTATCAGGGGAAGACGTGAGAACGCCTTATGAAATGGCTGCTGAAACTGCAGCATTCCTGGGACTGGATGCTTCATTGATTCATTCAACAACGGAAGCTGAATTTATACAACCTGCAAAAAGGCCGGGGAAGACGGGGTTTAATATTGAGAAAGCAAAGCGGGTGCTGGGGTATCAGCCAATCAGTTTTCAGGAAGGAATGAAAAAAACTTTCAATACCTCAATTTAACCACCCACCTACGCTTCGCTTCGGCGGGCAAAGCAAAGGGCACAAAGATTAAACAAAGTGCACTAAGTAAAACCATTGTGCCCTTTGTGGTTTGTATTCAGCCAAAAGCTAAAAGCCAATAGCTATTAGCTATTTTCTTAGTTCATCATCAGTACGTTCACACTCCGCTGCAATATATTAAACGCAATCTCCGCCATCAGGTTTTCTTTATCCAGCGTGGGGTTTACTTCGGTAACTTCAAAGCAACAGACTTTCCGGTTTTGCATGAACTTACTGATCAGGTCTTCGGCTTCCCTTTCGCGGAGACCGTTGCTGACGGGTGTACCGGTTCCTTTGGAGATGGAAGAGTCAAGGCTGTCGACATCAAATGAGATATAGATATCGGTGCAGTCGGCCAGGTAGCGGATTACGGCACGAACCACGTTTTCAGCGCCTTTGTTTCTTACTTCTTTTGAGGTGATCACCTTCATATCGTATTTATCGATCAGGTGGCGTTCTTCTTTTTCAAAATCGCGGAGGGAAATAAAGACTACATCTTCCGGTAAAACCTTAGGGGCGATTTTGCCGATATTTTTCAGGTAGTTCCAGTGTTTTTCAGTTTCGGCATCCAACTCGTGCACGGCACAATCTTCATTATTCTTATTGATCGAAATAGCCATCGGCATACCATGTATATTGCCGGAAGGCGTTGTGTAGGGCGTATGGAGGTCGGCATGCGCGTCAATCCAGATCACGCCGAGTTTGCTTTTGGGCTTGGCCATTTTAATACCTGCAATAGTAGCGCCTGCAGTACTGTGATCGCCACTGAGTACAACCGGGAAGAAATTATTCTTCATGGTATCGCTCACCGCTTTGCTCACCCGGTCATAAATAGCGGCAATGCCCTTAATTCTCTTTGCATAAGGCGACTCGATCGGCTCATACAGGAGCTTGTTTTCTGTCTGGATTTTCTCAGAAGGGAAATGGATAAAGAAATTGCTCATGAAGTCCAGGGCCGCGATTTTAATCGCCTCTATCCCCAGGCTGGCGCCGCGGGTTCCGGCTCCGATTTCTGAAGGAACTTCAATCAGTTTAATATTTTTCATATAAAGTAATAGTTCAGTTATAGCTTATACTAAGCTGGTAAACAGTTGGGTAAGTAAGCGGGTGCTGAATAGATACTTAATCCGGGATATAAAAATTGGCCGGCAGCGATTGGTCTGCAAAAGAGTGTATACAGGGTATTTTATCCTGGCCGGCAAGCATGGTACCTCAAAGATAACCCAAAGTTTTCTTGCCGTCAAGTGCCTGCAAAGCTTATTCGTGTATGACCAGGAGCGGTATCTGGCTCTGGTAAATAAGCTTTTTGGTCCTGCTTTTCACGAACAGCTTGCTGAACAGGTTTTGTTCTTTATGGATGATAATGATAAAGTCGATTTTTTTATCCTGTGCAAACTGGTTGATCCCTTCTTCCACATCATTCAGTCCGAGGAAGAAGAATTCCGGTTTGAAGTCTTTGAACATTTCCTTCAGTTTGGCTTTCTCTGCCTGGGCTTCTTCGGTGAGGGAAACATAGTGGGTATTATCCACGTTCATCACGAAGAGATGGGGTTTGAAAGTTTTCAGGATTTTGCGGATAGGAACAGAAGGTGTGGAAGAGGTAACATCTTCAAGGTCAGTGGTAAGCATTACATTCTTCACATCATGGTAACGGGCATCTTCCGGGATAATGAGTACCGGGCAGACTTTCTTTTTAACCATTTTCAGGGTATTGCTGCCCATCAGTGACTGCGCGATGGCTGATTTGCCGGCAACGCCCATGATGATCAGTTCTGCATCCCGGTGACGGGCCAGTTTTTCCAGTTCTTCAATAAAATCATCCCCTTTTTCTGCGACAAGTTGTGTTTTGACAATCCCTAATTCCATCAGTTCATTTTTCAGGTCTTCCAGTTTCTGGGTTACTTCTCCCAGCTGGGTATCTTTTTCATACACATGGTGAAGGATCATATTCACGCCATAATGGCCGGTGAGGAGCTGAACGGCATAACGGGCCGCGTTTAATGAAGTTTCAGAAAAATCAACAGGTACGATAACGGTTTGCATAAATGGTTTTTATTTCGCCGCAAAGATAAGCAATTGAATGTTGAAGGGTGAATGTTGAGCGTTGTATGATGCGTAACTGGTTGAGAAGCATCTGATGTATGAGATTTTCTCTGATAAATTGCAGCTGCTTTCACCAGCAATTCAAAAGTAAAAATTCAAAACCTGCCTGCCGGCAGGCAGGTTCAACGCAACATTCAACATTTGTATTTATTCGTGTGCTGCGAGGATAGGAATATGGCTGTGATATGCCAGCCTTTTGGTGTGCGTGGTTTTGAAGATAGAGGTTGAGTTGCTCTGGTGTTTGGGGATAGTGATCATTACGTCAATCGCATAATCTTTTACAAAATCGTCTATGGCACCAAAGAAATCGCCACGGCTGATAAAATAGAATTCAGTTTTATATGAACTGAACATTTCTTTCAGTTTTTCTTTTTCTGCTTTCATCTCATCGGTGATAGAGATATAAATATCCTTTTGTACGTTGACGATATGCAGTACGGGCTGGAACATTTCCAGTACAGAGTTGATGAGGGTGGAAGGGGTGGTATCTTCCACATTCCTGAAATCAGATGCAAAAGCAACATTTTTAATTCCCTGGTATCTCGCGTCGGGCGGGATGATCATTACCGGGATGAGGTTTTTATCAATCAGTTTCAGGGTATTACTGCCAAACATTGCCTGTCGGATGGCGGATTTGCCGGTAATACCCATTACCACCAGTGTGGCGCGAAGGGTATGGGCCAGCCGGGCCACGTTGTCAATCAGATCGCCGCCCATTTCATGTTCCAGTTCCACTGATTCCACGCCGAGGTTGATAAATTCTTTCTTCAGGCTTTCCTGGTAATTGATGCAGATATCATAATCATCGTGACTTTCATAATTGTGATAGAGGATGGCCACCGCGTCCTTCTTGCCAGCCATCATCCGGGCAGTAAACCTGGCTGCATTGAGTGAGGTCTCAGAAAAATCAACGGGTATTATGACTCGGTGCATCGGGAGTGATTTGTTTGCGGGGCTAATTTAAAGTATTTGTTTGGTTTTTGCAGCGGGCATTCGCCTTCACGCAGGGTTGGGGAAAACTGCTGGATATTTCAGGCTGGTAAATGAATCCAAATCACCAGATGTGGATTTGGCGGAATAGAAGGGTTATGCTTCCTGCATAACGAGGCTGGTTACTTTCAGTTCCCGGCCACCTGTTACAGAAATTTCATATGAATGGCATTGGGGGCAGCTGTCGCCATATTGGTGGAAAGCGAACTGGTGGCTGCAAAAACGGCAAAAGGCTTCGCCTTCCACTATTTCAACCCGGAGGTTCGCATTTTCCAGCAGGGTATTTTTTTTAATTACAGAAAAGGCGAATTCAAGTGAATCTAATTCAATGCCGCTCAGTTCACCAATGCGCACAGCCACTTCACAAACCCGGGCAGTAGTACCTGACGGGATGGATTGCTCGGAAATGGAGAGGATAGATTGCGCTATGGAGAGTTCGTGCATTTACCCTGCTGTTTTATTGTCAGTGCCGAGTCCTTTTTGGCGGCCTGTGCTTTTTCTGCTGCCAATCTTTTCTTTTCTGCAGCATAAGCAGCACGGCTTTTTAAAGCTTCTTCAAATAATGCATTCCAGCCGTTATTGATATTTTCCGCTTTCAATGCGCAGGAGGCCGGCTGGGCAGTCTGGTAGATGGCGCCTTCTTTGGGACAGGTCCTTACACATTCCGTACAATAGATACAAACAGCCCGGTTGTAATGATAGGTGTGTTTGCCTTCCATATCCTGTGAAAAAACAATAGCCCCCGGCGGACAAACCATTTCACAGCGGCGGCACCAGATACAGAGGCTCTCATCAAACTCAATCAGTCCGCGGTAATCATCGGGGATGTAGGTCTGTTCAAAAGGGTATTTAACTGTGACTGGTTTTTTTACCAGGTTACCCAATGCTTTTAAGAAAGTTTTCATACCATTTGTTTTGTTCATTACCTGGCTGTACATGACAGACAGGGATCATAGGATGCGATGATGGCCGGCACACTGCCGTATTCATTTCCGGTAAAACCTTCCACCATACCGGCTATATTTGAAAAAGTGGGGGCTTTGATTTTTAACCGTTCGAGCACCTGGGTTTTATTCCCTTTGGCATAATAAAATAATTCACCACGGGGAGCTTCCAGCCGCACGACTGCTTCACCATCCGGGAATGCTTTGGTTTCGGTAACCAGTTCAGATTCCGGCAGTCCGTTAATAATGTTCTCAATGATATTAATGGAAACATAAATTTCTTTCAGTCGTACGATATTCCGGGCGTGTACATCACCGTCTTCGCCGGTTATCATTTCAAAACCAACTTCTTTCCATGGCAGGAGGTCTTCGGTTTCATTGCGCACATCAATGGCCAGTCCGGCTGCACGGGCAAACGGCCCGACTACATTGAGCCGCATGGCAGTTTCGCGGGTGATTTTTCCGGAACCTTTATTTTTCAGGGAAAGCGTCCAGTTATGCATGAAAATGTCCATCAGTTCATCCAGTTCCGGTTTGAATCTTTTCAGCCGGCCAACTACTTCATGGGCCACAGGTAATTTGAGGTCGCGTGCCACGCCACCCACAATGGAGAAATCATATTGTATCCGGTTACCGCAAATGGCTTCCAGTAATTCCATGGAGAATTCACGGTATTGCATGGTTTTCATGAACAGCGCTTCGAAGCCTGCGTTTTCAGACACGTGAATCAGGCAGAGTAGGTGAGAATGGATCCGGTCGAGTTCAATGACCAGCATCCGCAGGTATTTGGCACGGCGGGGGATTTCCAGGTTCAGCAGTTTCTCGGCTACCTGTGAATAGGCTGTTGTGTGGGAGATCGAACATAAACCACAAACCCTGCCTACCACAAAACTCACCTGCCTGAATTTAAATTTGGAACAGCAGGCTTGTTCAATGCCGCGGTGCACATAGTAAACGTTAGCCGCAGTGCTGATGATCTTTTCGTTTTCCGTGGTGAATTTAAAATGCAGCGGTTCCAGCAGGGAGATATGCTGCGCACCAACCGGTATTTCGTATTGTTTTGACATGGTTATTTTTTCTTTCTTAATGGTCCGGCTTCTGAATCAGGTTCCAGTACAAAACCTTTCTCGGTGTTTTCAATGTCCACATTCATCAGGTCTGACAATTCTGCTTCTGCCACCCAGGCCGATGAAACCACACCGGTGATGGTGGGTATTAATGTACCGGGAGGAATCTGCATGTAAAAACAGGTCATTTCAGCAGGATGGGCATAATCACAGAAGAACCACTGGATTTCCATTTGTTCTCCCATTTCAACGGCATTCATTACAATGAAATGATGTTGTGTCTCATTATAAAACTGCCTGATATCTGCTTTCAGGTTTTCCGGGGATGTTAAAATCTTTTTCATATCACCGCAGGTTTAAGTATATCAGTTGTCATTTCCCTTCTGTTGACCTGGCCGTTTTCTTTCACTGCCTCTTTATGCAATTTCACGGATGATTCCATTTCTTTTGATTTTTCAGCCAGGATGGCGAGTGCCTGTACAACCCCGTCAATGATTTGTTCGGGGTCTGGTACCGCAGCCGCATACATACATCCACCGGGATGTACTGGTCAATGCCACCTTCGCAATTATACATGCCGCGGAATACACCACCAGTGCTGGCGCAGGCGCCACAGCTGATGACCACTTTGGGTTCCGGCATCTGGTTATAAATTTCCACCAGGCGTTCACGGGAACGTTTGGTAACGGGACCTGTTACCAGCAGGATGTCCGATTGTTTGGGATTGCCGGTATTGATGATCCCGAATCTTTCAATATCATATTTAGGTGCCAGGCAGGCGAGTATTTCAATATCACAGCCATTGCATCCGCCTGCATTATAGTGCAGGATCCAGGGCGATTTTTTTCTGTATTTATTGAGTTTCATTACAGGATGTGTAAGATGGATAAAAGAAGATTGATAAAGGCCACCGGCAATGCCACACCAATGGTGAACCGCAGCATCTGGCGGTAGTTCACACGGGCTGAGGAATTGTCAAGTGCATTCACATATAAAAAGACACCCACTACAAGGCCGGCACCCAATAAAGGATTGCCTGCGCCAAAAAGATAAACCAGGGTGTAACAGAAAACATTGTCGAGCCATTTGGCAGTGTAGACTGCTTCATAAAAAATACCGGAGAATTCAATCTCCGCACCACCGGTAATTTCCTGGTGTGCTTCTGCCACATCAAACGGTGATTTTTTCAGTTTAACGGGCAGGATCATCAGGAGTGCAATAAAGGCCAGCGGCATTTTGAGGATGAGTGATTCACCTGAACTGAAAATAACAGACACATCAAAACTGCCATTGATCATATAGATGGTTACTGCCATCAGGATCAGTACCGGTTCATAGGCGAGGATACTGATCGCCATCCGGTTCGCACCGAGGTGGCTGAAAATGGAACGGGTACTGTAACCTGCTAAAATCAGCAGTGCTGATGATAATAAATGCAGGAAGATGACGAGGATTAAATCACCGCCGAGAATCAAAACGGCCAGTGCAAACCAGAGTGCCAGGAAATGCATGAGACCGAGGAAGACGTGGGTGGAATGCACCATCATTTTCCTTTTGTCGGCCAGTTTCAGGAAATCATAAAAAGGCTGTAAAAGGGGAGGCCCGATACGCCGTTGCATCCGGGCGCGGATGATCCGCTCAAATCCTGCAATCAGTCCGCCGATAACAGGTGCCAGGATGATTAATACTATTTGAAGCCATTCGTTTTTCATAAATAATCTTTTACAAAATCACTACGGCCAGCAGGGTGATGAAAAATAAAATCCCTGCAACGGTAAACCAGGGTGTGATTTTTTCCACACTGAAATAATAAGAAGAGAAAGAATAATTGACTTTCTCCCCGCACATATATTCTTTCACACGATCCACTTTTTTAAACCGGATGAACATGGCGGCATACAATACGACAGGCAGTAAGAAGAATGCGATGGCCAGTGGCAGCAATGGCATGCTCATGTTCCCGATATGCAGCGATCCGTGTGACGTAAAGGCTGTCACCGGTTGCTGCAGGGTTGCTGCAATCACGGGCGCCAGGAATTCTGTTACGAGATAACTTAGTCCGCCCATGCCGGCAACTATCAATACAAGCAATATGTAATTGGTAAACCGGTATATCGGATGGATATGTTCAGGTTTGGCACGGTCATCATTGCCGTTCCTGGCAATCAGCACACCAATTACTTTAAAGTATAACAGGGAAAGCATGGCACCACCCATTGCGATAGCGGCAATGACCAGTGCGCCGGCTATTTTACTGGTTTGTGCAAATCCGCCCATGGATTCTATACTGAACCACTTTCCGATAAAAGCGCCAAACGGAGGAAGGAGCAGTGATAAGAAACCGAAAGTGATAATGAATGATGTAACGGGGCCTCTTTCAGCCAGGCGGTCCATATCCGTACTTTGTTTCAGGTGGAATTCCCTTTCCATAATTCCTGCGTTGAGGAAGAGCAGGCATTTGGATAAACCATGGAATAACATCAGTATCAGTGCAGCGGCCATAGTAACAGGCGTACCGGCTGCAGCCATCATGATCATCAGTGCAAGCAATGCGACTGTTGAATAAGCGAGGATTCTTTTGAATACATCCTGTGACAGTGCACTGAAAGCTGCTGCGGCAAAAACAAATCCGGTAAATGCAATGATAACAGTTGATACCGCTGTTCCCTGCAGGGCAGGTGATAAGCGGAGAATAACAAACGGTGCAATCTTTACCATAGTGGATGAATGCAGTAAAGCACTCACAGGTGTCGGGGCTACCATGGCGCCGAGCAACCATTTGCTGAATGGCATTTGTGCACCTTTAACCAGAGCTGCAACAGCCAGCAGGGCAACAGGCAGCATGAATCCGGGTTGTGCGGCAATCTGCAGCAGGTGGGTGAAACTGGCTTCACCGGCATTGTTGTAACGCAGGAAAATGATGGCAGCTAAAATGGCAATACCACCTGCCTGGTTCATCCACAAAGCAGTCAGTGAATTCTTTACAGAGATTTCGTCCCGGCGGAAGCCAATCAGCAGGAAGGATGCCAGCGTAGTGAGTTCAAAAAACAGGAAGAAAAATTCCAGGTTATCGGAAGCCACTACCAGGTTCATGACTGCAATAAACCAGAAGATGACAGACATGAAATACTTTTTCCGTAATCCGCTGCATGGTTCTTCTTCCATATAACGGATGGAATACACTGCAATGATTCCGCTGATCACATTGATCAGGAGAAACATAAACAGGCAGAGTTTGTCAATGTTAAATACAAAGCCTGCTGATTCAGCGGGCTGGTTCATGAGCCAGATTGTTCCTGCCAGTTGCAGTATGGTCATAATACCGACCAGCAGGTTTTTCCTGCGATAGGCGATCCATCCGAAAAAAAGCAGGAGGGCAAGGTCTGCAATAACTACTGCCTGGTGCATAAAGGCCGGTACAGCAATTTGCAGTGATTGATCCGTTCGGGTAATGAGATAAACGGAAATAGATGAAAACACGACTGCCGCGGTAATGATCAGGATTCTTGAAATCGATTTTGGAAGAATGAAGAGCAAACCACTCACAATAACCGGCCCGGCAAAAAGGGCGATGATAAACGGATACATAGTTTATCGTTTGGTTGGTTGAGAATAATAAGCGATGTTACAGCAAAAGCTGATTTTTGGGGATGACAGAGGTCATTCAGTCTCATGATATTGTGTGAAATTATCCACACCAAATTGTGCATGAATTCCCGGGGAATTAAGCAATCTCCGTTTAGTGATACAAATCAGTGTGTTCTGTTGCCGGCTGTTCAGAAAGCCTGTTTTGACGTTTGCTCTTTATCCTGTTCAATACGCAGGGATGGATATAAATCATGCATCCAGGACGCCAGCGCTTTTTCCAGGTTGTCGGTTGCTTTATTGCTGATGCCGTTTTTCAGCTCCCATTCGTAGCCGGTTATGGCAATGGTGAAAGCCTGTGGCTTTTTCCTGTAAATTTCATCGCAGAGGTAGAGGATTGTTTCCGGGCTCTGTACATGCGAGGAATAAAAATAATGGGAGGCCGGTAAGCATTTCCTGATGCTGTATCCTTCCTCCGTGTTTTCATATGTTGCATCAGCGAAAATCACGGTTTTGTAGCGGCTTACCAGCATGGCATCTTCGATCTGCAGCTGGTACCGGAATTCATAATCTATCCCTTCGGGTATCAGTAGACTGGCTTCTTCTGCAAACTGCCAGCCCAACCCGTCATCCCTGCGGCCACTGTTGCCAATTCCAATCAAAAGGATGCTGTTCGTTTCAGTTTCTGGATTTTTCATCGATCAGTACTCCTTCATGATTATATAATTCCGCCTGCAATGGCATTTTACCCATCGCTTGTGTGGCGCAACTCAGGCAGGGATCATAGGCCCTGATGGCGATTTCAACCTGGTTGAGCATACTGTCGGTGAGCGTGCCTTTGCGGCTGATAACCTGTTCAGCCACCCATTTCACAGCACGGTTCATCGCATCATTATTATGGGTGGTGGAGACAATCAGGTTGCAGCGGATAATTTTCCCTTTTTCGTCCACTTCATAATGGTGGGTGAGTGTACCCCTGGGCGCTTCGATGATACCAATGCCTTTTAACCTGGGGGTGCCGGTTCGGATAAGGTCATTGCCGAATATATTATCATCTGTCAGCAGTTCTTTTATCAGTTCTGCGCAATGCAATACTTCAATCAGCCTGGCCCAATGTGAATAGAGTGTACTGTTATTTACTTTTTGACCGGAGAAAGCCATGTATTCCTGTCTCGCTTTTTCTGCAAGCGGGGTGGGAATGAAGTCGCACACATTGATCCTGGCGAGCGGCCCGACACGGTTCCAGCCATTTTCCCGGCCAACTTGTTTCAGGTAGGGGAATTTCATGTATGACCATTGTGCAACGGCTTCTGAAAAATAATCCTGGTAATCGCTGGTATTGATATCGGGTAAAGTGATCTTGCCGTCGGAACTGATGGCTCTTAATTTACCATCGTATAATTCAAGTCCGCCATTTGCATCCACCATACCAAGATGCCCTGATGGGAATGCGGCAAACTCATCCAGGAATTTCCTGTTTTTAATATGGTAGTCGCGCATGAAGTTTACCATTTCCTGCGACCATTCGATCATGGTATCAATATTCTCAATTTCTTTTCCATTGAGGAAATAATCCCTTTCTTCCGGACTGAATGTTTTGTGTACACCACCGGGCACGGCTAATATCCCGTGTATTTTTTTACCGGCAACTGCCCGGATGATTTCCTGCCCGAATTTCCGCATGGTGATGCCTTTCACGGCGAGTTCCCTGTTTTCCAGTGCCACGGCAACTACATTTCTTTTTTCAGGTGGTGCGTCCACGCCAAATAACAAGTCGGGGGATGCCAGGTAGAAAAAATGCAGTGCATGCGACTGGAAGATCTGGCCGTAGTGCATCAGTCTTCTCAGCAGTGTAGCGGTGGGTGACAATTCCCAGGGTTCAACGCCAACAATCTGGTCAATGGCTTTTGCTGCAGCCAGGTGGTGGCTTACGGGGCAGATGCCACAGAGTCTTTGTACCAGAACGGGTGCTTCCCAGTAGGGGTGGCCCTGTATGAATCTTTCAAATCCCCTGAACTCAACGATATGGAAATAACTTTCTTTCACATGTCCGTATTCGTCCAAATGGATAGTAACCCTGCCGTGGCCTTCCACGCGGGTAACAGGATCTATGGTGATTTTAGTCGTCATAACTTTTTTGTTAATCGTATTTGTATTCAGCGTACAGAACAGAATATTTTTCGCCCCATAAGATGTTCTTCACAGCTTTCCAGATATGGGCTGCGTCGGGAGGGCAACCCGGGATGTAGTAATCAATTTTTACAATTTCATTGCAGGCATACACCCTGTCAAGAATCTTTGGCAGGTCTTCATGGTAAGGCACAATGTGATTGCCCGGTTCATTTGTAACAGAGTTCAGGAAAGCTTCTTCCAGGCATTCGCTGAGGGGGATGCTGTTCCGCATGGAAGGCAGGCCTCCCCAAACGGAGCATTCACCGAGGGCAACCAGGATATCGCAATGTTCCCTGAAGAGGCGGAGTGTTTCCACATTGTCTGCATTGCAGCATCCGCCTTCAATTATGCCGAGGTGGCAACGGGTGGTGAATTTTTTAAAATCGGTAAGCGGGGATTTATCGAATGAAACCAGTTCCACCATATCCAGTAATTCAGTGTCAATGTCAAGGATAGACATGTGACAGCCGAAACATCCGGCAAGGGAAGTGGTGGCAATTATTTTTTTGCCCATTACGGATGGTGAAAGGTTGTCGCTGACCGGTTTGTTGAAATCCATTTGTACGGATTCCTGGTCAAATTTCCTGTCGCCGAATGGTGTGGAGAAACTTTTCCCGCGAACGATAATAGCACCCGTAGGACAGATGTTCATCGCATGCATGGCTTCTTCTTCAGTCAGGCGAGCTTCCTGTTCATAGTCCACACCTACGGACGTTTCATTACCGCGGTTCTGGTAGTTGAATACTTTTTTACCATCGCTGGTTTTTATTTCAACCACACAGCGGAGGCATTTGATGCAACGGTTATGTTCCATCACCAGCCTGGTCGGGTTGTAATCAATCAGGCGGTCTTTAAACAGGTGCGGGAACCGGCTGGATGCGATACCAAGTTCATATCCCATGTGCTGTAAGTCGCAGTTACCACTTTTTTCGCAGGCCGGGCAAATGTGGTTGCCTTCGGCGAACATCATTTCCACGAGGGCTTTGCGCTGGTTGTTGTTGAGTTCGGGCGTGTTTACTTCTACCTGCAGGCCGTCTGTAATTTTTTCGGTACAGGCAGGCGCATACCGGCCATTGATACGGCAGGTACATACGCGGCAGGTGCCCAGCGGCGGTTCGATGTGTTTATAATAACAGAGTGAAGGAATGAAAATGTTATTTTCTTTCGCAACTTCCATCAGGTTTTTTCCGGCTTCGGCCTGTATGGATTTGCCATCAATTGTTATAGTCACCATGTTTGCCATACAGTCAGATTTTATATTTTTCGTTTTCCTGTGTTGCAGCTTCCAGGTCAAACTTCAAATTGAGTCCGTTGTAATCCTGATCCAGTCTTGTAATAAAATAATCCTGGAATTTATCCATGGCATTGATCAGGCTGCTCGTGGCAGTTTTACCCAGTCCGCAGCGGCTGGTGTTTTTCATGATCAATCCCCAGTTCTTGAGGTCTTCCAGGTCTTGTTTTACTGCAAGGCCATTATCGAGTCTTTCCAGTTTCCGTTGTATAATAAAATTCCCGGCCCTGCAGGGGGTGCAGATGCCACAGGATTCATTTTTAAAGAATTCGGAAAAGTTGAGCAGGATTTTTACGAGGTCACGTTGCTTATTAAAGATCATGAATGATCCGCCGCAACGGATGTCTTTCCGGGCGAGCAGGTCAAGCATGGATATCCGCCTGAATTTTTCTTTTATCGAAATACATTCACCGGAAGGTCCGCTGACCTGGATAAAGTAGGGATCTTCTGCTTCGCAGAGTTCCAGTAATTCGGCAACTGTCATGCCCCATTCAATTTCATAGATACCGGGCAATTTGCAATCGCCTGATACGCTGAGCAGTTTTACGCCCGGTGAACCGGGAATACCCATCTGGCTGTAAGCTGCAGCGCCCATTTCAACAATCCGGGTGGCGGCACAGAAGGTTTCTACATTATTAATAACAGTGGGTTGCTGGAGGTATCCTTTTTCAACAGGGAAAAACCATTTGGTTCGGGGTTCGCCTCTTTTTCCTTCCAGCGATTCGAGTAAAGCGGTTTCTTCACCGCATACATAGGAACCAGCGCCGATCTGCACGCGGATTGAAAACTGAAAACCGTTGAGTGCCGTGCAGGCAGTATCCAGGTAACCAGCGCTGACATATTCCTGAATAGCTTCGTCCAGTTTGTTTTTAAGCCAACGGTACTCACCGCGGAGGTATATGATGCCTTTTGCTGCACCAACAGCATAACCGCAAAGGATCATGCCTTCGATGAGTGTACGGGCCTGGGTCTGGATCAGCACGCGGTCTTTAAAAGTACCGGGCTCACCTTCGTCTGCATTGCAGATTACAAATTTTGGTGTGGCAGGTTGCTGGCGTGCAGCGTCCCATTTTTTCCAGGTAGGATAGTAGGCGCCACCTCTTCCGGCGAGTTCAGCTTTTTTCAGTGTTTCAATAATTCCATCCGGGCCGATAGCAGAAGCGGTTTGGAATGTTGCGCCTGCTGCAAATGGTTTAAAGAATACTGTTTTATTCCCGGGAGGTGAATAGCGGATATTTTCTGCCGGTGTGTCACAGATTGCCTCCGGCAGTGCTCCTTTTTTGAGCAATGAAATGATGTCTTTCACTTTGATCGCGTTCAAATTGGTGAACGGATAAAAATTGATCAGTGCGGAAGGCTCCTGGTCGCTGAGGCCAATGCAGGGTGTGAGGAATAAACCGAAAGTACCGGTACGGTCTACTGATCCGAATTTGGTTCCTGTTTCCCGTTCAAAGGTTTCTTTGATACGGTTAAAACCTTTCAGGTCAGAGATGATACTGTTATTAAGGTAAATGGTGTATTTGCCTGTCGGTTTACGGTGAAAGAAATGATAGAATGATACAAGGCCTTCCACTTCCACGGCAGAAAGGCCGAATGAGGAAGCTATCTGGCTTATATCACTATCGTTAATGAAACCGTTTTTTAACTGTAATTCCCACAACTGATTCAGCAGAAGTGTTTGCCTGGTTTCTTCCATGATTAGGAATTTATGTGAGGGATACATCAAAGTTCGTTATAAAACAAGGCTGATAAAAACATTTGCAGTCATGCGGGTGTATGATTAAAATCAGTTGTCGACTTTTATGTACACTTTCCCTCACGGAAAAATCATGCAAATGCTTGCAGATATAAAACTGACATTAATCATATCCTGTTGTATGTAACAAGAATAGCTTTGTTGTAGTTTAATTCTGTACCAACTGGTACACAACTTCATGAAATCTGAGCATTACATCCCTCCGGCACACTACGCTGCCAATTATTTTCAACTCTCTAAATGCTGAACATTATATGAAAAGCGATATGGTTGTCTCATTTAAGGAATCGGCGAAAACGGACCCACGGATAAAACTGATCGCAGCCAGGATGAAAAAAGAAGGATTCAAGCCTGATTCATTAATTGAGATACTGCACACGGCGCAGGGTGCTTATGGTTACCTGCCGAAAGATATACTCCTTTATATAGCACAGTCACTCCGCCTCCCTTTATCAAGGGTCTTTTCCACTGTCACGTTCTACCATTTCTTTTCCCTGAAATCAAAAGGAGAACATACCTGTATCGTTTGCACAGGTACAGCCTGTTACGTAAAAGGGGCACAGGCGTTACTCAATAAGCTGGAATCGAGTTTCGGATTGAAGCCCGGGCAGGTAACAGCAGATAATAAACTCGGTGTGCAGGTGGCCCGCTGTATCGGCGCCTGCGGACTTGCACCGGCAGCCGTGATTGACAATGAAGTAGCCGGCAAAGTGGATGCAGAAGAATTGATCCAAACCATAAACATGAAAACCGGAATAGTATGATCCGCCATGAATTACATGCCCTGACAGAAAGAGTGAAGGCAAAACAAGAACATTTCAAACACAGGATCTGCGTTTGCTGTGGTGCGAGTTGTATTTCTTCAGGTGCTGAAGAGGTACTGCATAAACTGCAGGAAGAAATTAAATCGCGCGGCCTGGAAGAGACAGTGGAAGTAATCCCCACGGGATGTATGGGCCCCTGCAACCAGGGACCGCTTGTGAAATACCTTCCCGAGCAGACCATTTACCAAAAAGTGGATTGCGATAATATCCAGCGCGTCGTGCAAAGCCAGCTGGTTGAGAATAAACCACTGGAAGACCTGCTTTTATTTGCTGACTCACGTGAAAAGGCTTTTGTGAATGCGAATGAGGATCCTTTCTTCAAACAGCAGCAGAAAATTGCTTTAAAAGATTGTGGTGATATTAATCCGGAGAGCATCGAGGATTACCTGATCGCGGGTGGTTACCAGGCGCTGGATAAAGCGCTGTTCCTGCTTTCCCCCGAAGAAGTGATTGCGGAGGTTAAACAAAGCCGGATCCGGGGCAGGGGTGGTGCCGGTTATCCCACTGGTTTGAAATGGGAAACAGTATATAAATATGTGAGTGACCAGAAATATGTTATCTGCAACGGGGATGAAGGCGACCCGGGTGCATTTATGGACCGCAGTGTGCTGGAAGGGAATCCGCACCGGGTGCTGGAAAGTATGGCGATTGCCGGATATGCCATTGGTGCCACAAAAGGATATGCATATATCCGCGGGGAATACCCGCTGGAAATTAAACGATTTGAACTGGCGATCAAACAAGCCACCAAAACCGGTTTGCTGGGCAAGAATATCCTGGGCAGCAATTTCAGGTTTGAAGTGGAAGTGCGTATCGGTGCCGGTGCAGTTGTGTGTGGTGAAGAAACGGCACTCATTGCTTCGATTGAAGGAAAGAGAGGCACACCCAGACCCCGTCCGCCATTCCCGGCTGAGTCAGGACTTTGGGGAAAACCCACACTAATTAATAATGTAGAAACTTTTGCAGCGATCGCACCAATTATATTAAATGGTGGTGAATGGTACAGTGAAACCGGTACACCCAAAAGTGCAGGAACGAAAGTATTTGCGCTTGCGGGGAAAATTAATTACTCCGGACTGATAGAAGTTCCTATGGGCACCACGTTGCGGGAAATCGTTTTTGATATTGGCGGTGGCATACAGAACGGGGCGGAATTTAAAGCAGCCCAGACTGGTGGTCCTTCCGGCGGATGTATACCTGCAGCACACCTGGATGTGAAGATGGACTATGAATCACTGATGAGTCTCGGATCTATTATGGGCTCCGGTGGTTTGATCGTAATGGATAAAAGTTCCGACATGGTGGATGTGGCGCGTTATTTTATGGAATTCAGCATGGATGAAAGTTGCGGAAAATGTATTCCGTGCCGGGTAGGCACGAAAATGATGCATGACCTGTTACAGAAGATCGGGGACGGGAAAGCGACGCAGATTGATCTTGACCGGCTGGAAGAACTGGCAGAATATGTGCGTGACACGAGTTTGTGTGGTCTCGGTGCTTCGGCCCCGAATCCTTTGCTGAGCACATTGCGGCATTTCCGGGAAGAATATGTAAGTAAAATCCTGCCGGCGGAATAAATTGATTAAGCATTTTAATGTGTTTGTATGAATAAGATACCTGTAGTCATCAATGATACAAAACTGGAAGTGGATCCGCATAAAACCATTTTGGAAGTATGCCGTGAACATGATATTGAGATCCTTACCATGTGCCACCTCAAGGGTATTATTGATATCGGTGCCTGCCGCCTCTGCCTGGTGGAAGTGGAAGGCGTACATAAACTGATGTCGGCCTGCACCACCAAAGTGGCGCCTAATATGGTTGTGAAGACCAGTACTGAAAGGATCAGGCGCTACCAGCTTATTACTACTGAATTGTTTTTTGCAGAACGCAATCACGTATGTGCGGTTTGTGTGTCGAACGGAAAATGTGAATTGCAGCAGCTGGGTTATAAAGTCGGGTTAGACAGTATCCGTTATCCATTCTTGTATCCGCAATGCGATGTGGATACTTCCCATGCCTGGTATGTGATGGATCATAACCGCTGTATCATGTGCACCAGATGTGTGCGTGTTTGCAATGAAGTGGAAGGGGCTCATAACTGGGATGTGATGAACCGCGGACACCAGGTACGGATCATTTCTGATTTCAATACACCCTGGGGTGAATCAATTTCCTGTACATCCTGCGGCAAATGCCTGCATGCCTGCCCGACCGGGGCGATCTGGCCCAAAGCCATTGTACAGGGCCAGCTGCAAAAAAATCCGGCAATGATCACTGAACTGATCGCAAGAAGAAAAATGAAACTATAAACGAATCTGATCTATGAAAAAAAAGAAATTAGCCACGATCTGGCTGGGTGGATGTTCAGGATGCCATATGTCGCTGCTCGATATCGATGAGAGGATACTGGATGTGGTGAAGCTCGCCGATATCGTGAAAAGCCCGGTGGTGGATGGGAAAACATTACCTGAAGTGGATATCGCAATTGTGGAAGGTGCTATCACCAGCGATGAACACCATCGTGAGATTATTCATATCCGTAAGCAGGCGAAGATCCTGATCGCCCTGGGTGATTGCGCTGTGATGACGAATGTATCCGGCATGCGGAATTATTTCAACCTGCAGGATGTAATCAATACATCTTACGTCAATGCCGTGAGTAACGATGATTCAGGTGTGGTTCCGGATAATCCCTGTCTTTTAAAATTAAATGATAAAGT
>JADKJV010000009.1 GCA_016720825.1 Chitinophagaceae bacterium
CGATTGATTTTTTTGTTTCCGTTTCTTTTGAAAATTAGGCCGGGGGCTAAAGCCCCGCAACAGTTTTCATCTAATTTCTTCTTTTAAGAAATAGCCTCCGGGACTTTAGTCCCCTTACTGCTTTTGCTACAGACCACCATTTTATACTTACTGGCAAGCAGTTTGCCATATCTCTCATTAGTTTTTCATGCTCCCAGTCTACACGGTTGCCCCGGGTTTCAACCCGGGACAAGGATTAACCCGGTCAATACCTAACAATTGATCCAATAAAAAAAGAGTCCTGCAGAAGCAGGACTCTCAGGTTCACGTTCCCTCATGAAACCTTAACTAACAATATTTTTATTACATCTTGATGAATGCGGTAGTTACCGGAGCCTGGTCTTTATAAGATACACTGATCATATAACCGCCGGCATTCAGTTTACTGATATCGAGTTGCATTTTCTCGGTTGATTCGCTGACTGCAACACGGTTTACCAGTTGTCCCTGTAAACTCAGAACACTAACCTGGCTGGGATGGCTGCCGCTGCCGAGTGATACAGTGATGCTTTCACGGGCAGGGTTGGGATAAGCACTGATCTGCACCATGGAGCAACGGTTAGTGGCCATAACAGTAGTTGAATAATATGATTCACCATCATGCATTACAGCTTTCACGCGGTAGAAAGAAGTAGCCGTAAATTTTTTATCGGTGAAGTTCAGGGCACTGCCTGCACGTACCACACTGATTTCAGTGAACAGCTGCTGGTCTTCTGATTTTTCAATGCGGTATTCTTTAACCTGTGAAGCTTCAGGATCTGTCCAGCCCAGCACAGGTGTGCAATTATTTACATCTACATTCAGGTTCAGGTAATGACCGGCCAGTACCTGGTTGGTATGGAATACACCGGGTGTGCCGGCGAGATCAAAACCACCGCGGTTAGCATCAGTGGTGCGGGGAAAATAAGTATTGCTGTTCACATTCAGCAGTTGTGCGCTGGTAGTAGCGGTTACATCAGTACCCATCAGGGCATAACCGTAAATTTTCTGCTGGCGGTGGATTCCGAGGTCGGCAAAACGGACAAACAGGGATTTTACACTCTGACTGTTGGAGTGTGTATAAGGACGGAGTGTGTTATCGGCTACATCTTTTCTCATGATCACGCTTGACATAGAGAATAAAGTATTACCGAATGACCAGCTGTTAACGGTGATCACTTTACCAAACGCCGTAGGGTTACCACTGGCGTCAATGGCTGTGATGGCGGCCATTTTGAAAGAGTTGTTACCACCGCGTTCTGCGATTACAAAACCGGCAAACATAGTATCGTTGGTGGAAACACCTGATAAGATCACGAAATCGGCGCGTTCTATATTATTATATACTTTATCGTCGGTTGAATCATTCAGGAACAGGTTGGGTACGCCCCTGTTTAAATAAGAATCCTTCATCACCTTCTGCATATAGTTACTGCTGGCAGCAACCGGGAAACCTACAGGCATCGGGATCTGGTAAGAACCATTGTCAATGCTGTTGGGGCCCTGGCAGTATACCATTTGTTTGTTGCCACCGGTGGGTTCCCATGCGTTGGCAACGCGGCGGAGGATTACCGTGTCAAAATTCTTGTAACGGATGTAGGTTTTACCTGACATCGTGAAATCAACCAGGTTCACATTACTGGTATTGTTATACTTAACGGTATAACCGGTTGTGGGATTAACACTGTTATATGACCTTGCATGGGAAACAACCGACTGGGTGGAGGTTCCGCCTGAAAGAGTCAGGTTACTAACAGTTGAAAAGTTGTTAATGGGCGTCTGGCTGCCTGCGTTGAGGCATAAAGCTGCTAAAAACAGCACCAGGGATAAGTGTTTTCTGGGTGTCATGGGTACGAATTACTTAGCAAAACTACCTGCGGGTTCGTAATCTTGCAATAGAAAATATACGTTTCAGTTTACGACAAGATGAGGAGAATTACTTATTCCATTTTCAATGTGCTTCATTTTCAACGAAGTGAAAATTTTGGTTTTACTAAGGCTTAACACTGATCAATGGCTGAGTGTATTTTATTTTCTATTTTTAAGTGTTAGTACCTATGCGTAATTTTCAGAGAATTGATCGTAAATAACCGTTTGAGGATAAAATTGCGAAGTAAAGGATGTAAGCATTGATCATTTGTCCCTGTTTACACCCGTTTCACCGTCTTTTTTCCCGCATTTACCTAATCTCTGTGCTGCTATTTTTACGGAACCTTAGTTTTGACTAATAATATATAGTATGAACCTGCTTGAACTGCATCATTTAAAAAAGTATTTCGCAACACAGCGTGCTGTAGATGACATCAGCCTGAATGTGGAGCGGGGAACCATCTTTGGTTTACTGGGCCCGAATGGCGCAGGTAAAACCACCCTGATCCGGATGATCACCGGGATTTTTTACCCCGATGAAGGGGAGATTATTTTTGACGGCAAGTCTTTTGATCCGCTGAATGATGTGAGCAGGATTGGTTATATGCCCGAGGAAAGGGGTTTATATAAGAAAATGAAGATCGGGGAGCAGACGATGTACCTCGCCCAGTTAAAAGGCATGTCATCGAAAGAAGCGCTGACGAAAATCAAACAGTGGTTTATCCGTTTTGAGATGGAGAGCTGGTGGAATAAAAAAGTGGAAGATTTGTCGAAGGGAATGTCGCAGAAACTGCAGTTTGTAACAACGGTGCTGCATGAACCGAAGCTGATCATCCTGGATGAGCCGTTCAGCGGACTGGATCCGGTGAATACCAATCTGATTAAGGATGAAATTTACAGGCTGGCGAAAAACGGTGCAACAATTATATTCAGTACTCACCGGATGGAACAGGTGGAAGAGATCTGTGACCAGATCGTGCTGGTGAATAAGGGAAAAAAGATCCTGGATGGTACAGTGAAGAATGTAAAACAGCAATTCAAGGAAAATTTATACCGGATAGGTACGGAAAGCCTCCCTCCTGCCCCGGCATTGTATGATATCACAGGTAAAGCAGATCACAGTATGATCATCCGTATCCGCGATGGAGTAACACATACGGATGTGCTGCGTCACTTGTTGAATAACAATGTGGATTTCCATGCATTTAATGAAATCCTCCCTTCATTGAATGAAATTTTCATCAAACTGGTAGAAGGCACACCGACAGCCCGCCAGTTCCAACCTGTAACAGCTTAAAAGATTACTATGCGCAAGATCCGCCTCATTATAAAAAGAGAATACCTGACAAGAGTCCGGAAGAAAACTTTTATCCTCAGTACGGTTTTATTCCCGCTGCTCTACCTGGGTTTGATTTTTGGTACCAGTTATATGGCAGCCAAAAGCGGGAAGAGCCTGAATATTGCATTGGTGGATTCATCCGGCTTTTTTACGCTGGAGCGGATCCAGGCTGAATCACTTACTGACCATTCAAGCACCATCTCACTGGTAAAAAGCAGTCCGGAAGAACTGAAAACTACAGCAGCAAGCATGGGGTATGATGGGTACGTGGTAGTGCCGGCGGGAATTACGTGGAATAAACCGTTACCGGAACTGATTTTATATACAAACAGTACGATCAGTTTAGCAGGTGCGTTCCCGGTGCAGGATAAACTGAATAAGGTATGGATGCATGTGAAGAATGACAGTTTGCATCTGGATGAGGAGAAGATTCAGATTATGCAGGATTACGATGTGGAAATAACGCCCCGTAACCTGAAAGATGAAAAAGCTGATTCGGGTATTGCGAGCCTGATTGGTACTTTTTCCGCGATTATGATTTACATTATCCTGATGTTATATGGTTCACAGGTGATGATGGGTGTGATGGAAGAGAAAACGAACCGGATTGCAGAGGTGATTGTATCGTCAGTGAAACCATTCCAGCTGATGATTGGTAAGATTGTGGGGATTGGTTTAGTCTGCCTGACACAGATCCTGCTGTGGATCTCGTTCATCTTTGTAATATATAATGTAACAGCGGCCACCGGCAGCAGCAGTGGCATGAATGAGATGGTGGGCGGGATACAGAAAGTGTTTACATCCACCAATATGCCTTTGATATTGGGTTGTTTTATATTCTACCTCCTCGGTGGATTCTTTTTCTATGCTTCTCTTTTTTGCGGCCATTGGCAGTGCGGTGAATGAGGACATGCGTGAGGCGCAGTCGCTCAGTTTCCCGCTGATGATGCCAATTATCTTTTCGGTGGCCATGATGGGTGTGGTGCTGAAAGACCCGACCGGCCAGGCGGCAGTATGGGGCAGTATCATTCCGTTTACATCACCGATTGTGATGATGACCCGTTTACCGTTTGGTTTAGGGGGCGCGGTACCGATCTGGCAGCTGGCGTTATCCATGGTTACGCTGGTGGCCGGTTTTGTATTCACCACCTGGTTTGCGGGTAAAATTTACCGCACGGGTATCCTGATGTATGGCAAGAAACCCAGCTGGAAAGAGATGATCCGCTGGGCATTCCGGAAGAACTAGCCGTAATTGTTAAAATTTTGCAGGGATTGGCGATTTGTTTTGCAAATACGAATTTGCTCGTATATTTGATACGAAATCTTTCGTGAGTGAAAGACATTATCAAAGCCATAAAAAACATGAGTATGAAACCAACCTTAGTAAAAAGCACCCGCTGGGTGTTGTTTATTGCAGTAATCGCATTGACAGTTTCCCTGGTGTCGTGGGATTTCAAGCAATCCCCTTTGCAGGTAAAGTATGACCGTACGGATACGGTGCCGAAGACCAAATCCACTGAGCGTGAGAAAAAGATCCGTGACCTGGATGATGTGCTGGATGAGCTGAATGCTGTGGATATGGAAAAAGAGCTGGAGAAGGCCAAAGCGGAGATGAAGGAAGCGATGAAGAGTTTTGACAAGGACAAGATCAAATTTGAACTGGACAAGGCTATGCAGGAAATTGATGTGGAGAAGATGAAGAAAGAACTGGAAAAAGAACTGTCCAATGTAAACCTGCAGGAGATCAAACTGGAGATGGAGAAGGCGATGAAAGAAGCACAGGAATCATTAGCCAAAATAGATACAAAGAAAATCCAGGAGGAGATTAACCAGTCGCTGAAGTCCATCAACTTCGACAAACTGAAAGAAGAACTTGAACAGGTGAAGAAAATCAACCTGGACCAGTTTGACAAACAGATGGAAGAGCTGAAGGTGCAGATGGATAAAATCGGCCCTGAAATCAAAGAGAGCCTGGAAAGTGCCAAAAAAGAAATTGAAAAAGCCAAGGCCGAGATGAAGGAGTACAAATCTTTTGTTGACGGTCTTGATCAGGATGGTATTATCAGTAAGAAAGAGGAGTATGAAATTGTTTACAAGAACAATGAACTGACCATCAACGGCAAGCCTGCCACCAAAGAAGTGTACAGCAAGTACAGCAATTTCCTCAGCAAGCACAAAAGCTTTACGATCAAAAAATCCGCAGACGATTTCAATATAGACCTCGACTAAGAAAGGTGAGAGAGACGTGTGGCCATGAAAAAAGAACCCCGGTGATGCCGGGGTTTTTTGTGATTTGTTTCATTAGTTTGAAAATTTCTTTTTTTCTATACGGCTTAAAATACAATAACCGCAGAGACGCAGAGTCGCGGAGTTCGCAGCTTGTTTACCCTGCGAACTCTGCGACTCTGCGGTTATGAATTGTATTAGAAAGAAATAATCAGGATCTTCCCATTTTCCGGTAACCTGCCCCGGCTTTCTGAAGTCTAAACCCATATTTCTCTGTATATTGAATTAAACTATACAATAACCAGTACGGCATGGCCGTCTATGACCTTATACCTCCCACATTGTAAGCTTCTACAAACCAACCAACACATTGAACATGAAAAAAACAACACTTTCTTTCCTGGCCTCCTTTTTATTTATTTGCGCTGCTGCCCAGCAGGACAATAAAATAACGATCGGGGTTATTGACAGCGTCCAGTCGAAAATCCTGAATGAACAAAGGAAAGTTTGGGTGTATTTGCCCAATGGCGGGCAGCCAGGCTCCAAACAGCGGTATCCGGTTGTTTATTTATTGGATGGTGACGGGCATTTCCAATCAGTGGTTGGTATGATACAGCAGCTGAGCCAGGTAAATGGCAATACGATTTGCCCGGAGATGATTGTGGTGGGTATTACAAATACTGACCGCACAAGAGACCTGACTCCCACCCATGTGGATGCTGACCCGCCCTTTATGGACAGTGCATTTTCAAAAACATCCGGTGGCGGTGAACAGTTTGTTGCTTTTATTGAAAAAGAACTGATGCCGCATATTGATTCACTATATCCCACACAACCATTCAAGATGCTGATCGGGCATTCATTTGGAGGGTTGACTGCTGTTAACATTGCCGTGAATCACACCAAATTGTTCAACGCCTACATTTGTATAGACCCCAGCATGTGGTGGGATAAAATGAATTTTTTGAAAGCCACGAAGGATAAACTCGCAGCCAATAATTTTTCAGGCACTGCCATGTACTTAGGCATTGCCAATACGATGGATGCAAACATGGACATCAATAAAGTCCAGAGCGATACATCCACTGATACCAGGCATATCCGTTCTATTCTTGATTTGGATAAATTTATCAGCAGCCAGAAGCAAAACGGGCTCAGGTACAGCAGCAAATATTACAATAACGATGATCATGGATCGGTACCGCTGATAGCTGAATACGATGGGTTACGTTTCATTTTCGAGAAGTACCGGTTTAAACTTTCTTTTAAAGAATTTACAGATTCGACGGTTGATTTAGCGGCTAAGTATTCAGCCCATTACCTTGAAGTATCAAAACTGTTTGGCTATAAAGTGTCCCCTGCTGAAAATATGATTAATGGCCTGGGGTATGAGTTTTTGCAGCAAAAGCAATTCACCAAAGCGGGCAGTCTTTTTAAAATGAATGTTGACAATTACCCGGCAAGTGCGAATGTTTATGATTCTTATGGCGACTATTTCCAGGCCATTGGGAATAAACCCAGGGCGATAGAATATTTCAAAAAGGCGCTGGCGATAGAAGAAAACCCGGAGTCGAGGAAAAAATTGAATAAATTAATGGAGTAAAGCAAATCATTGTGGTTTGTAAGGCCTTTTTCTAATTCAGGCAAAGAAACTATTCAGAAGCCTGGTATATTACAACGAATAAGCATTGCCCGAAAGGGCAAATTGCTTTTGTTGACATTTCTAATCACAAGAAAATTAAATTTCTCTATTTAGCTTTTTGAATACATAACCGCAAAGACGCAAAGGCGCAGAGAAAATACAGAGATCTACTCATGTATAGGATCGTCATTTTAAGTGAACACGCTGCGACCTCCGCGGCTCCGCGTCTCTGCGGTTAATGTATTTCCCCCATTTAATATAATTTCACTAACTTTTTTTCCATTGATATATCAAAAAAACCCACCATGGCATTTTCATTCCTGAAAACATATTATATTTATAGCTACAGGGTTGGTTGCTTACTCACCCAAAACCAAAATAAAATATGAAACAAAAGGTCATCTTCCTGTTCCTCCCATTTTATGCAATTTTTGCCCATGCACAAACCGGCAATGTAGGTATCAACACCGTCACGCCGCAGGCCATGCTGCATGTAAAAGACAGCAGTGTTTTGTTTACAGGTCCCGGTACGATTCCTGTTACACCCGGCAATACACCCACAAGCGGGGGAGGTATAAGAATGATGTGGTACCCGGCTAAAGCTGCATTCAGGGTGGGGCGGGTTACAAATGTCAACTGGAACAAGGATAGTATAGGTAGTTATTCTTTTGGAAGCGGAAATAATACAAGAGCTAAAGGAGACTATTCTACGGCAATGGGAAAAGAATCAATAGCATCAGGAGAAAATTCCACGGCTTTAGGAAATATAACAGAAGCTACCGGGATTTCTTCAACGGCAATAGGTGAAAATACAGTTGCTTCTGGAGATGGATCTACGGCAATGGGTATTAGTACATTTGCCTCAGGGGATATATCTACAGCAATGGGTTATCTAACTGAAGCTTCAGCTAATTATGCTACTGCGATGGGTAGTTTCACCAATGCTACAGGTATTAGTTCTTCAGCCTTTGGTAGCGGCAACACTGCTTCTGGAGAAAATTCTACAGTGATGGGAGAATCTTCCAATGCTTCCGGAGTTTCTGCAACCGCAATTGGTAAAGATTTATCGGCAAGGGCATATAGTTCCTTAGCTATTGGACAATTTAATGACCCAATTGCAAGCAGTTCCCAAACAACCTGGGTACTCACTGATCCACTTTTTATTATTGGCAATGGTATCAATTCCCTAAATAAAAATAATGCAATCACCGTTTTAAAAAATGGGAAAACGGGTATCAACACAGTTGCTCCATTGGCAGGTTTACATATTGTAGCAGTAGACAATTCATTTGACCAGTCAATCCGCCTGGAAAGCGCCCTGGGCCCCGCCAGTTATTGCAATATTTTATATGATGGCTCATTAAAATTCAGGACTTCCGAGGCCACGGCCACTTATCAATGGAGAGACAACTCCAGCAATACCAGAATGACCCTGACCAGTACAGGTAATCTCACTATTGACGGTACATTAACACAAAACAGCGATATGCTGCTTAAGAAAAATATAACACCGCTCCAAAACAGCCTGGAGAAAATAACCCGTCTCAATGGCTATCAGTATAACTGGGCTGATGCAAACCGGGGCAAAGCTCTTCAAACCGGTGTGCTGGCACAGGAAGTGGAAAAACAAATGCCGGAATTAGTAATTACAGATACTGATGGGGACAAAGCTGTCAATTACAGCGGACTGCTTCCGTACCTGATAGAATCTGTAAAAGAGTTAAAGCGGCAAAATGAAGATTTGAAAAAGGAAATTGAGTTGCTGAAAGCAAACAGGCGTTGAGTTCAGGGGATCACATATCTAATACAAAGTGACAAAATAAAAATATGCCGACGATTGAAACTGAACTGACAGAAATCCTGTCATCCTTAAAATTCAAAAAAGGGTTCCGGTATTTCTGGCTATATAACTATAGTTTCTTCAAAATCCTGGATGAAGCTGAATTTGACGAATACAACCGGAATCCCCTTATAGAAGGTAAAAAGATTTTTGCTGTAGGCTCGACCAATCCGGATGATGATGAATATTACCTGCTTTATGACAAACAGGAAAAGTCTGAAATCTATATAAGAGCCACTTACAAATCCCGCGACACGAGAGGCATAAAAAAGATCGGTGACTCACTATCCGGTTTATTTCACGGAGCAAAAGCTGCGGACATTCTTATCTCACGTAACAATGAGCTTTACGCTAATTGGGGTGAAGCGCTGTATAGTGGTATTCCAATAGTAGAAAATGTACCCCAGGGGGTTTTACCGCTGTTTGACTTACGCTATTATTTTAAATACCAGCTAAAAGATACTATCCTTTCAGATCCCGGCGTATTTGACACCCACACGCTGGAGTCCTATTTTGAAAACCATGGAGCGAAAGGACTCATCCCCGCTGATTTTTCTATCAGTCGCCCGGCCGGTGAAAGCTATTTACAACTTGTTACTATAATCAATGAAAAGTTGAACGAAGAAGTTTTTTTTGCAACTGAAATCCACACCTCCGGGCATTGCGGCATAGGAAAATACAGCTCGTTGACAACTGAGGAGCGGAAAATGGCCGATTATTACGGGCTTATTCTACCAAAAACCTAGCGCAACAAAAGACTCAAGCCAATAAGGGTTTGGCATTTTGGCGGGTTTCAGAATATGTTCCTGTCAACGTATAGCTGCCCAGCTATATATCCGTTTGTCGAAAAGAGCTGGCTATAGAAAATGTTCCCGTCTTCATATCTTTACGCAGCATCTGTACTGGCATACATAAAAGATAATTCATGACTAAACACTTTCTGGTCTTTTTCCTGATGCTTAGCCTGATGATGCCAGCTATCAGTCAGGATACCCTAAGCGGAAAAATGCCCGGGAAATGGGGTATCTGTTACAGCATAGACACTCTAGATACAATATGCAAGACTCCTTTTAATTTTTATACATTTCGTGCTGATGGAACCTGCCAGCATGGGGAGATCATCATTATGGGTGATACAATTCCAGTAACAGGAACCTGGAAGTCAGAAAACGGCTCGATCAGAATAGTATATGACAAACACCCAAACTATATATACCCTCCGGAAACATTGCCGGACATTGTTTTTATAAACGACAAACTATTTTATTATAAAGTATTAGACAATTATGAAGTCAAGGGCCACTGGGTGTTTTTTTCATTTAGGAAATTAGACTAAGACAAATTCATTAACAAGCCCATTTGGGGTACGGCGCAAGAGCGATATGACACTAAATTTCAAATCCGGTATTTCTTTGTAAATTCATTCTAACGGCCAATCGACGGATGGTGAAGACCGCCCATAGCCCCAGCGAGAACATAAAACAGGTCGCAGGAAAATCAATTGAAATAAACCAACAAAACACACCTCCGATTATGTTCAATTTTCCAAAACCAAAATTGGGTGACGTAACTGCAATAACAATTACATCGGCTGACTTAGAAAAATCGTTACAGTTTTACCAGCAACTAGGCTTCAGCGAATTGTATCGTGCCGACTTCCCTTTTCCCTGGATTCAGGTATCTGACGGCGCATTGCTCATCATGTTGCGGCAAGACAAGAACCCATACATTGCTATAACCTACTATACTAATGACATAGAAAATGTTGTTGCCGAATTAAAAGAGTCAGGAATTCCATGTAAGTCATTACCAACACCTGACAAAATGATCCAGCGCTTTCTTATTACAACGGATGAGGGGCACAACATTACACTAGTAACCTATGTGGAGGGGTTTGCACAGCCCTCAGGCACAACGATGCTAACCATGAAACCACAGGACTTTTCAAACCCCGGCAAGTACACCAATCAAACCTGCGGCATGTTTGGAGAATATGCATTACCTGTTTTAAACCTTTCCAATTCAATTGCATTTTGGGAGAAACTGGGCTACAAAACCCTGTCGAAGAAATCATCTCCCTATCCATGGGCCATATTATCTGATTGTATAGGAATAGTTGGTTTGCATCAAACAGATAATTTTTCAGTGCCAACCATTACATTTTTCGCTGCTGACATGAAAGATAAAATCGACAATTTAAAATTGAAGGGGCTTACTGACTATACAGAAAAAGGCGATAGCAGCATTGTACTGAATACACCCGAAAAACAAAATATCAATCTTTTCAAATTGGGGATGTAATAATATTGTACAGAACGGCCTGCTCATTCACCAGAAATAACAGGTCAGCAAAAATGGCATCAATATTATGGATTCATATATAAAATATAATTTTCCAAATGTTAACCCGGGCCCATTTAATGGAAATTTTGCAGGCAACTACTTCGTATTTGCAAACGGGTATTCCAATCTATCCGGCGATATCTCCGATTTTAACACGCAAACTTTTGAAGCCAACATCCCAACAGGCTATAAAACCATCATTGTCTGCCATCGCATGGCCTTAATTGAAGATAGCCAGGTAAAGCGGGAGTGGATATTTGAAAGCCCGGATAATATCAGAGATGAGCAAACCGGCGGGAAGTATATCATTACAACACAAAAGCCCATTCAACAATTCAGAACTGACTGGAATCAGCCAGTTGAAGGTTTGTCTGTTTTCCGCCCGGATGCACCTGACGCAAGCATTCACTCAATGGTCTGGGATGACCTGGACAAATGCACAGCATATGCCCTTACGCTCATTAACAACAGTGATAACAAGGCCCTGATTTCTGTTATCCTGGATACAATTTCGTGGCATTGAAAAGATGCAACCAACAAGTACTACAGAACAATCCCCTCGATTGACAAGCTAACTTTACCTGGGAAGGACAATCATCCCCGGGCTGTTGTTTGTTCACTTGTACTTGTATATCTTTAATCTGCAGTGATTCCGGGCCGGACAAACACTGGATTCCAGCCCCTCCCCCGGCATTAATCAGGAAAACAATGAACAACTACCGTCTCGCATTTTTACCAGCTGTTTTCTTCTTCGTCACGAGTTGTGCAAACCATAACAAAACAAATATTAACACACCCGCTGATTCATTAACGGCAGGAGTTCATACAAAACCGGATGATTCTGCAGTTTTGAAATCTGATAGTCATACGCCGGATTCAGCGACAGCAAACAGCGATACACTACCATTATTAAATGGACACCATGTAAAAACAGATGATTTTATACAACAATATCCCGCTGGTCAAAAAGCCGGATTCAGACATTATATGGATTTATTGAGAAAGGAATGGCAAAACGTGCCTAATCCAATAACCGCAACCTACCAGGGAAATGAATTTGGTGACTACCATCACATCCTTTTCGAAGCCGCCAACGGTGTTACCTACGATTTTGGCCAGGCGAATAATAACTATGGACCCTATAAACTCCATGAACTTTCCGGACAATATGCAGACAATCCTAAATTTTTGGGAAAGAAGTTCAACATTTACTGGGATTGGAAATTGACTGACTTTTTATGCTGTGATGGGGAATATGGAAAGGCCAAAGCCTATTTACCTTCTATAACAAAACTGGAATTAATTAAAAAATAATACAACTCCCTGCCCTTTACGCAATTTAAACCCACTATATGGCAAAAAGTACATTAATGGAAATGCACAATGTAGGTATCGTTGTTGAATCCCTTGATCGTGCGATTGCTTTTTTCACAGAACTGGGACTTACACTGGAAGGGCGAATGATGGTAGAAGGGGAATGGGCAGGGCGTGTAACGGGACTCGGCAACCAGTCTGTTGAAATTGCCATGATGGTTACTCCCGACGGACATAGCCGGCTTGAAATTTCACAATTCATCACCCCTCCTGTTATCGCAGATCACCGGACTGCTCCGGTGAATGCGCTTGGTTATCTTCGAATCATGTTCAGGGTTGAAAATCTTGACGAATTGCTATCCAGACTGTTGAAACATGGCACTGAGCTTGTTGGCGAAGTGGTTCAGTTTGAAAACATGTACCGGCTTTGCTACATTCGTGGAGTGGAAGGACTGCTCATCGGTTTAGCCGAACAACTCAGTAATAAAACAGCCACGGATATTTTAGAAACCGCATAAATATTCATAGCAAATGTGCCGATATGCAATGATAAAATATAAGCCGCACTATGCCTGCTTTAAATGCCGTAAAACTTTCAAGCGAAAACTTTTAAGCGACATAACGGGTAAAGATGCATCTTATGCGAATGAAGCTAAATGCCCGGACTGTGGAAGCCTGATGGCTAATATGGGTAAAGATTTTGAAGCACCTAAAAAGGGAAGTTTGAAAGAATGGGCGCATATTGAACGCTTGTATTCAGTTGGCATTACGTTCCATTCATGCGGTTGCTCAGGCCCGGGTTACATACCCAATACAGCGGATAAACTCATTGCCTATCTGGAAGGTGTTAAAGACGACTACAATCACAACCTGGCTTTTTGGAGACAAAGAGAAGAACCAACCAATAAAAGTGAAGTTGACAGGGATAAAAGTTTAAACTGGAAATATATCAGTCAGGTACCCACAGCAATCCGGCCCAAGAAAGGAGCCGTAGGTAAAGAAGATGCAATAAACTATTGGATTAAAAGAATAACTGAGGTTGAACAGAAATTAGCCATTATCAAATAACATTCCTCAATACTGGCTTTGGGAAATGATAAATTAGTACAATTCCATTAACAGAAATAAATACAACCCATATGAGAAAACTAATCTCTTTCATGCACATATCCCTTGATGGTTTCGTAGCAGGGCCCAACGGTGAAATGAACTGGATTAAAGTTGACCAGGAAATTTTTGATTTTGTTGGTAAGCGGATCAGCGAAACCGATTCAGCATTATACGGTAGGGTTACTTATGAAATGATGGAAAATTACTGGCCCACGGCAGCAGACAAACCCAATGCATCCAGGCACGATATAGAACATTCAAAATGGTATAAAAATGCCCGCAAAATTGTTTTATCCAAAACAATGATAGATGCGGAGTTGCCTAACACCGTAATCATCAGCGAAAACCTTCCGGAGAGAATCAACGAAATAAAAAAGCAGCCAGGAAGTGAGATCCTGCTTTTTGGGAGTCCGAGAGCCACTCATTCAATGATCCACCAGAACCTCATTGACGGCTACTGGCTCTTTGTTAACCCCGTTATCCTCGGTCACGGTATTCCTTTGTTTAAAGACGTCAAAGACAAAGTAAAATTAAATCTGCTGTCTACCCGGCCGTTTACCTGTGGCGTAACTGAACTGAATTACACAGTAGACAGGCAATAGCAATGCTGCGCTATATTGTGGACAGGAGTATGTTTAGCTCAAAAAGTTATCTTGTCCCTGCCTTATCATTCAAGCCTTCAGCTTAAGCTATAAACTATTTTATATGACTGTAAAGGAACAAATCAAAACTCACATCGCCAGCCAACCAGAGCCCAAACGCACTGACATGGACGTATTGCACAAACGCATACTTAAAATCCTGCCCAAATGCAAACAATGGTTCGACGATGGTAAGAACAGCGACAATAAAACGGTTGCCAATCCCACCATCGGATACGGATTACAAACCCTGAAATATGCGGATGGGAAAACCAGGGAGTTTTTCCAGATTGGGGTCAGCGCAAACACAACCGGCATCTCTGTTTACATCCTGGGTTTAAAGGATAAGAAACATTTAGTCCAGGCATACGGGAAAAAAATCGGCAAGGCCAGTGTGACAGGTTATTGTATTAAATTCAAAACGCTGCAGGATATTAATATGGATATTCTTGAAGCTGCTATATTATATGGAGTTTCCGTAACCGGTAAGCCATAAACTACGTCACATGAGGAAGTTTACGGAATAGTATAAATGAAATAGGCCGTCTTCCCAGACAGCCCATTTCATTTTATTTGATAGCAGCGTAAGTATCCCCTACTCTTCAATATTCATAAAAATCACTTTACCCCGGTAGTTCTGCGCCTGGTCAGACGCTGTGATAATATTGTAGCCATCAATTGCAACCGACTTGCCCCAATAATCATTGGCGCCCGCATTCTCAAGTCCTATCTTCCTTTTGTATTCCCACACTGGAGTAGCCGGCAGTAACGATGTTTGTTTAATCAGGTGTGTTTCGCCCTGGTAGGTATTCCCGTTTACTGTTTTTTCCGGTGAACCTGCTATGAGGAATCCGCTGGCAAATGACACGGAAGACCCAAAGCGTTCACCGGCCACACTGGAGGGTAATGTAATGTCGCCATTCTGCTGCCAGAACGCATAGTTGTAATAGGAATAGACCCGTCCCCTGTTGGCCAGACTATTCACGGTTTCGCCGGGAGCACCCGCTACAATGGTAAAGCCGTTTATCGCTACACTGTAACCAAACTGGGCACCTGGCTGGTTATTGGGATGCATAAAAAGTCAGTTCACTCATCCAGTTATCCGACCAGCGACGGATTGCAATATAACCTGTACTGCTGCTGCGGCCGGGACAACCAATCACCAGGTAATCGGCAGTGATCGCCACACTTTTGCCATAATTATCATTGGCAGCAGGTAACGTGCCCAGGATCTTCCTGTCGAACACCCATTGATCCGGAGGACCCGCGTTATGTTTATACAGATACACACTTCCTTCATCAGCACCAGCGCCATCATCATTGGGTACACCTACAACCGCAAAATTGTTTTTAATCGAAACACTGGTACCGAAGTAATCATAATTATCCGCATCACCCGGTTGCAGTTTTATTTTTTGGGTCCACACGCCACCGGTATTTTCAAAAATATAAGCAGCACCGGCCCATGATTTGGAAGGCGTGTTGGCCAGCTGGGCACCTGTTATCAGCTGGTTGCCATCAATAGATACTGAATAACCAAACCGGTCGCCGGAAAATGCATCCGCAGCGGTGATGATTTGTTTTTGCTGCCAGATTCCGCTTACCCGTTGGAATAAATACACGCCACCACAATCAGGTTTTCCGGGAAGATCATATCCATAAGCGCCAATGGCCGCCCAATCGCCCGAAATGGAAACGGAACAACCAAAGCTTTCAAACTGTGAACCGGGAACTGCGCTTGTACCAAATGCCTGGAGCTCGCTGTTGGTCACCGCGGCAAGTGGTGTCCAGGCTTGCCCATTGTACATATACAGGGTTTGTTTATCGGTATCGTACACCAGCAGTCCGGCCGCTTTCTTAGGCATGCTGTTACGCTGGCTGGTCGTCATCCTGGGTAGTAATACACCCTGGGTGGTACTTTGAATATCCAGTTTGGCGGAAGAGTCTGGCTGGCTGCCGTCTGATTTAATACCAACATTGTTCTGTGCTGAACCTGTCACGGCAATAAGGATCATTGCCATCATAAACACTATTCTCATGCAAAAAATTTGTGCAAATGTACGGACCCGTGAGGAAAAAACATAATATCATAAAAGGGATTACTATCTATTCACTGATACCCTGTTTACCAAAATGCCTGTTCTTTTACAGCGTTATAATGAGACATTGTACTGACGCCAGATTTATAAATCATTAACCAAAACCGGCTTCCATAAGGTCTCAAATCCGTTGATTCTGTGTAAATTTAATCAGGCCGATACCGGGCAGCCGGACACAATTACTAAAGTTCCAGGCGCAACCAATTTGCAAAGCTTAAACCATCAGTATGACAGGATTCAACTTTCAAACCATCAATTGGCCAGACATCCCCTCAACTGAGCATACCGGGGGAAAAGGGACATCATACTGGAAAACTTTACAGTTGCCAGGGACTGCGTATTCGCTTAGTAGAATATTCAGCAGGTTATATTGCTGATCACTGGTGCCAAAAGGGCCATATCGTTCATTGCCTGGAGGGGGAATTTGAAAGCCTGATGGAGAACGGGGAAAAGCATCTCTTAACAAAAAATATGACTTACGTTGTTTCAGACAATCTCAGTTCGCATAAGTCATATTCGAAAAACGGCGTTAAACTGCTGATTATTGACGGGGATTTTCTCAAAACGTAATAAATTCACACCATCCATGAAGGTTCAGCCCGGGTGCGAAACCTTTCATTACAGATCAAACAAATATTACCTTTTTATTCATCCTGTTAAAACAGATATATAAGCATGCGGGTTTTTATTTTAACTGTAACATTCATCTTGTCCATGACCAATATATTTGGACAATCCACAGCACCCAAACTGAAAATATCCCATTTAACAGGGGATTTTTTTATATATACCACATATAGTGCTTATGAAGGAGAACAGATACCTGCCAATGGCATGTACCTGAATACAGAAAACGGTGTTGTGTTGTTTGATACGCCCTGGGACACCACGCAATTCCAGCCCTTGCTGGACAGCATACAATCCAGACATAATAAAAAAGTGCTAGTATGTATTGCCACGCACTGGCATGGTGACCGGACAGCCGGATTGGAGTATTACCGGCAGCAAGGGATAAAAAGCTATACCACCCTCCTTACCGATTCACTCAGTAGAATAAATGACAAGAAAAGGGCTGAATATTTAATTCACCAGGACACTGTTTTCCATGCTGGCCCTACTCCTTTGAAACCTATTATCCCGGACCGGGACATACCCAAGACAATATTGTAATCTGGTTTGAGAAAGAAAAAATAATTTACGGCGGTTGTTTAATCAAAGGTGCAGATGCGAAAAACCTGGGATTTCTTGGGGATGCCAATGTAACAGCGTATGCCTCTACATTAAAAAACGTCAGGGATAAATTCCGGAACCCGGCGTTTATCATTATATCACACAGTGACTGGAATAACCTGAATTCCCTGAAACACTCGATAAAGCTGGCGGAAAAATTAAAAAGGCAAAATTAAAAAAAGAGCCTGAATGACGAAATGTCCTTCAGATTCAAGAGCGTTATAAAGCGGGAAGTAAATATGCCCATTCCCATGGCCCAATTACACCGCAAATCAATTCCCCGATTTCTTTGTAAATTTATCTTCCAAAGTAATGTATTGCAGGCAACATGGTCTGCGATACCTGATACTCCATTTGACTAACTAATTAAAACTTGCCCCGCATTCATATCAGATGTTAGAAATAAAAAACCTGGAAGACGTTACCGGTTTAAAACAACCCCGGCGTATCATGAAATACGTATTAATTTACTGTACGTCCGGCAGTTTAAGTCTGAAGGTTGATGAAAATTCTTACCGGCTGTCTGGCGGACAGGTCATCACTATTACATCGGGGCAGATACACCACATAACTAAATCTACAAAAGCCAAGGGTCTTATTCTTGAATTTTCATTAGACTTTTTTGTAAAAAATGACAATGACATCGAGTTAATTTTCCAGAATGGGCTGTTTTGTCATTTTGCCATGAACGAAGTAATCGCAGTTGACAAATCGGTTATTGAGCCACAACTCAACAGTATCAGGGAGGAAATGCTGAAACAACCCTATCAGTATCTCATCTCTGTCCATAGCCGCATTGAACTGGTTTTGGTTGAAATTAACAGGGCCAAGCTAAACCGCGGTGATGAAATATGGAAACCCGAAGCGTTGTTTTTGAAATTTTTAGAGGCGGTAAGAAATAATTTTGAAAATAATTATTCACTTGCTGAATATGCCGGGATACTGCGTACTACAGAAATAAAACTAAACCAGCTGTCAAAACTTCATACAGGAAAAACGGCCCAGCATGTTATATATGGATTGATAACCTCCGAAGCAAAAAGATTACTTACGTACGGGTATCTGTCAGTAAAAGAAGTGGCCTACAAACTTGGTTTTGCTGATCCCTTTTATTTTTCCAATTTTTTCAAGAAACAGACAAAGCTTTCCCCCAAGCTATATAAAGAAAAATTTGCCTTGTAAATATTACATGCTTTTCTCAGCATTTTCTATTCTTTAAAAACGGCCGGTACATCATCTTTGTATCCGACAGTTTATTAAATAATTCAAGAAATAGAAAATGAAATTTGCATACATCACTACAATTTTTTTAAGACTTGCGCTGGCGGCGGGGTTTTTATCAGCCGTTGCTGCCAGGTTTAACCTTTGGGGCAGGAAAAACTCTTTTTCGGAAGCATGGAATGGATTTATCAGTTATACAGGGGAAGTAAACACTTTTCTGCCGAAAAGCATGATTCCATCCATCGCTGTACTGGCTACTATTCTCGAAATCGGGTTAGCGGTTTTATTGCTGATAGGGTTTAAAACGGGGTTTTCAGCTGCCTGTTCCGGCATTCTTTTACTATTGTTTGCATTGGCTATGGCTATTTCCGGCGGAATAAAAGAGCCGCTTGATTATTCCGTGTTTGCCGCCAGTGCGGGAGCGTTTCTGTTAGCCACAGTGCCTTACTATAAATGGAGCCTTGACCAATTAATAAATAAATAATATATTTAAAATGACTACAGACATTAACTGTTACATCAGGCGTAATCAGGCTGCAGCCTGGCAGCCGCTGATTGAAAAAGGTATTCACTATACGGGTATATCAGTGATTTCCTTAAAATATGATGAAGCCAAACAGCGATCAACCACCATATTGCTGAAATTTGAGCCAGGGGCGGCTTATCCATACCATAATCACCCGGGTGGTGAAGAGATTTATGTCATAAAAGGTGAAGCCATACTGGAAAATGTAACATTATCCGAGGGAGATTATTTATACACACCAGTAAATTTTAAACACTCAGTTACTTCTGAAACAGGTTGCATCCTGCTGTTTGTAATACCTGAAGAAGTAGAAATATTATAACCAAGGAAAATGAAATACAATTTAATTTGCAGCACCTGCGGCACTACCTACTTTGAAGACTCCCATCCTGAAATATGTACAATTTGTCAAGACGAACGTCAATGGGTTCCGCCTGGCGGACAAAGCTGGACAACAACCGCAGAACTACTGCAAAAACACAGCGTCAAATTAACCCGTTTACAGGATAGATTATATGAATTGGAAATCAATCCCATGTTTGCAATCGGACAAAGAGCATTACTGGTTTTGTCAGAAAAAGGGAATGTACTTTGGGATTGTATCCCCCTGTTAGATGAGTTGACCATTGAATTTATTAAATCAAAAGGCGGGTTAAAAGCCATAGCCTTTTCGCATCCGCATTTTTACAGCAATATGAATGAGTGGGCCACTCACTTTGATTGCCCGGTTTATATTCATAAAAATGATGAAGCGCACATCATGGTCAGGGGTACTAACATCCGGCTCTGGGACGGTGAAGAAAAAGACCTGTGGGACGGAATGAAGCTTTTATGTATTGGCGGGCATTTTGCCGGCAGCAGCATTTTACATGTTCCGTTTCTTTCAAATGAAGGGACCATTATTTGCGGTGACACGTTGTTTCTTTCGCCCAGCAAAAAACATTTTTCAGTGGTTTATAGTTCCCCCAATCGTATCCCTTTGCCGATAGCTGAAATAAAAAGGATTAAAAACCGGTTTGACCATATTCCCTTTGACTCTTTCTACGGGTATGTCAAAACCCAGAACCTCCATACAGATGTGAAAGAAATTTTCGAAATTTCCATGGCAAAATATGTGTAGCATTGAAAAACTAAACCCGGATTAACAGAGTCCGACCCCCCCCCCGGGTCCCCCAAAAATATTTACTTAAAAATACGATTTATTTCGGGAAAAGTGAAAAATATCCCTTTGCTGGTTTCTTGGGACGTATGCCCGGATCCCAGGAAATTTTACAGGACAAACATGCACACTTTGTGAACAGGTAATATAGGCACGGTTGTCAGAAAGGCCATTTACTGGGCAGGGTTGTCGCGAACGATCGACAGTTTTGAGATTAAGAACTATCATCTCATGCCAATGGGCAATGGCAATCTATTTCTGCCAGTTAAAGGGAAATCAGGAAGAAAATAAAAACAGGCAGGTCGTATACTTGTCCGACGCTGACTTTCAGAGATACCCTACATCGCCAGCAGACCATTTACCAACCGAAATCCCGGAAGAACTTAAGTTATGCCTGGAGGATGAACCCAATGGCCTTGAGAAATTTTTGAATTATACAAACGGGGAGCAAAAAGCATTTATTGACTGGATTTATGCTTAGTTTTTGAAGACAGACGAAACTAAAATTGACCGGATTGCCGTAAAAACGCTGGATTTAAATAGTCAAAAGGTTGGCTAAAGGTTTCTTTGGACAAGTTTCTGTTTCGGGAGCAATGGCCAAAAAGACTAATCAGTTAAAACAGGGATGGTATAATATGAAATATAATCCGGTTTAATCCTATATTTCTGTGACTAATAATTAAAACGACACTATACAGGAATTCAATTTGAATGCCCCGGAACATTATAAGAAAAACCACGGGTAAATTGATTATCTAAAAGCAGCTTATAATGGTGAAAATTAATCCAGTCCATATCATTTTCTTCAGTTTCCTGCTCATTTGCGCCTGCCAAAAAGAAATAAGTTTTGAAGGCGGCCTGACTGGCGAGGGAACACTGGTTAAAAACGCCGCCGGGGATTGCATGCCCATTACGCTGAATGGCCGGTACCAGGCCGGGGTTTCGCTCACTGACAGTAATACTGCTATTGTAAATATCCATCTGGTTAAACCCGGCATTATCCGGATTGTATCAGATACTTTAAATGGTTATTCTTTTTCATTCACCGGCAATGTAAATGATACCGGCTTTGTAAACATAGCGCTCAGGGGACGCGGAAAACCGCTGCATGGCGGCGTGAATGTATTTACAATCCGTTTTGGCACCAGCCAGTGTATTGCTTCCGTATGGGTGTATGATCCGGCTTTACCCGCCAGTTATTCCTTATCGGCTGCCGGCGCCAGCTGCATCAGCGACTCCGTGTATGGGGCGTATATAAAGGGTGCCGCTACAGATACCAGCAACAAAATCGCCGTGCAGCTGAACGTCACCAGACCCGGCAGTTATAGTATCCATACTGATACAGTAAATGGTTACAGTTTTTCCGGGCAAGGGATTTTGACAACCACTGGCATTGACACCGTTTTCCTGCAGGCCAGCGGTACACCCTTACAGACAGGCATCAATACTTTTACCGTTAAGGCTGACAGTTCTGTTTGTACCCTGACCGTTACCGTGTATATACCGCAAACAGTTACCAGTCCGGATCTGTTCCCGCTGACGTACGCCAGCTACTGGAACTATAACGGGTATGTGTTCCCCGTTACAACAGCCAGGTCCATTATAGATTCAGTGGTTATTATCAGTAATCTCTACAAAAAAATGCACGAGGTGATTACACCAGGCGGCACACAGGATCTTTTATTCCGGAAACAGGGTGATAATTATTATGAGTATGCCAATGCAGAGAAATACACCACCACAGTTATTTTCAACCCTGTGGTAAATGCAGATATCAATTTCTTAAGAGAGAATATGACTGCCGGCATGAGCTGGTATTCTCCCCTCTATACCGGTCATGCCACCTTTGGACAGGATGTAAACCTGCAATACCACTTTACCTGTGTGGAAGCAGACGTATCAGCCGTTGTCAATAACAAGGCCTTTGTGCATGTATATAAAGTCAGCCTGGTACCCCAGCTGGCTGCCGCAGGCATACCACCCGGCAATACCCATGAAAATTATATATTCTGGTATGCGCAGGGGATTGGGTTGATTTATTCTACTTACTATTATTCCAATATCAGCAACTGGCTGGTGAACTAGTCCGGAAAACAGTCTGCCGGAAAAGAAAGCAATTATATTTGCATTATAATTGCCTTGTATGGAATCCCATTATGACCTCAGCGATGACCAGTTTGAAATGCAATTTCAAACAGCCAAATTACCCACTTCATTATTCAACCATGAAGCACATGTGAGGCTGGCCTGGATACACATCAAAAAATACGGCTGTGAAATAGCTATTGAAAATATTACCAGTCAGATTATGGCATATGTAATAGCTATCGGGGAAACTGAGAAGTACAATATGACGCTGACCGTTGCCGCAGTGAAAGCGGTAAATCATTTCATGCAAAAATCTTCCAGCAATAACTTCCCGGATTTTATTGCTGAAATTCCCCCGCTTGAATACAAATTTCAGGGAATTAATAGCGCTTCATTATAAAATGGATATTTATCATTCTGAGGTTGCTAAACGGGAGTATGTAGAACCGGATTTGCTGCCGTTTATTTAAATACTGCAATCAAAAGAGAATATGCATATTCTCTCTCATAAAAACTGTTATTGTAATATATTTGAAATGTATTCAATCTTGCCATGAGGACTATCCTTCTATTATTAGTATTTCCATTATTTACTAACGGGCAAAATCTTTCCCGGGCCATAAAAATTGACAGCATCGTTACTGCTATTGAATCAGACCCGGCAATCACGAGGGTAGTCCATGATAGTACAAGCTATTTAAAGGATGATGAAACGGGTCTTTTTGATACCGCCTTTTTCCATCGGAAAATTTTCTTCAAGAACAGGCAAGTGGTGAAAATCAGTGCCTGGAATAAATTTAAAACGTGGCGGACTGATCTCCTTCTCTTTTATCAAAACGAAAAACTCATCCGGTTTCCTATGGGTGAAACTTTCAAAGGAGAACCCGGGTATGGAAACCTGCATTACCAGGTTTACTATAATAAAGACAACGGGTTTCACACTGCCTGGCTGACACCAAAGCCTGATAACGTGTTAAATATTGCAACAGAATCATGCCTGAAGATGGCTTATACATACCTGAAAGATGCCAGGCGCTGGTTTCCTTAAAACAATATTAGGTATTTGCGTCATTAGATTTCCTGCAAGTCCTTCTGTCTGGCGGACCGGACAATGGGCATTTCAATTCACTTATTCTTTGTAAATTTAAATTACCCTGCATCGGTCAGGTGAATATAACCACACAAAATCCAGGCTCAGTATTCTACTACCCATTTTTAAAAACCTTTAATGATCAGAAAGCTGAAATTTTGCGGTCTACTGTTTTTGATTATTTCATGTACTGAAAAACATCAACCCGGTGAAAAGAAAGTCCGTTTTGATACCGGATATGCAGATTCAAACAGGGTTTATCAGAATGAAACCTTTAATCTGCAGTATAAAATCCCTAACAATTACTATTTCCTGGAAAGCACCGAAGTTGGCATTGGAAGACCCTGCTACCTGATTACCGGTTTTGCTGACAGAAATGAAAAAAGGGCCGTTTTTGGCAGGATTGAAAGTCTTGACGAGCGGTATATCTTATATAAAGACTTAAACACGAGAATCCCGCCAAGTTTTATATTCGGCATGTATTATTCGCCGGACACCACCATTAAATATTTGAATATCCAGAAAAACGAAAGGCAAGTGTCCTTTTCCATTGAGAAAAACAATACAGAAGAAGAAAAGCAGGTCAGCTTCAGCCGTGAACTCAGGATCATTGACAACATGTACTATTACTTTTACCCGACAGAAGCTGATTTAAATAAATACCAGCGCGTGTCGAAGGATTTTTTCGGATATAATTTCTCCTGTATTGAGGCTACAGAAAACAGCGCACCAAACAGACGGATGATACTGGGGCAAACAGACTACATGGGATATACGCTATACATACGGCTGATTTATAAAACAGATGAAGATTTGGAAAAGATGAAGGAAGCGTTGGAAGGGTTTCATTTGTAAGATTACTTACAAAAAAGCAAGGTCAATGCCTGCTAACAAACATTAACCTCACCCTGATGCATTAAAATCACTGAAAATGATTACCAACCCATGTTAATTACTCCTGAACGTAATCCCCGTCAAATTAAGAAAAGCATTACTCGTTGCTGTCATTAATAACACCTGTCCGTCTGCCAATACATCCACCCTGCCCTGAACACCGGCATTATCTGCTGTAAATATCAGTCGCCCACCGGAAGGACGATAACCCACTGGCAATTGAAACAGCAGGGTACCGGTACTGGTGATCCCGCTTTTTATTAACCCCTGCAGGTGCACTACCCCTTCTTTGTCTTTCCAGTAACCTGCATCAGCGTAACCCGAACCATAGTTCACCCAGCTATTGCTGAGTATCGGATTTATTACTACTTCAGGTTGTATTGATACAACATCCAGGTTGCCATTCACCGTTACATTCCCGATGAATTCGGCCCCGCCTTCGGCCCAGAATTTTATTTTCCGGGAAAGTTGGACATGACCCCCACCAACAATATCCAGTGCATTGGGTGTAAATACACTGTACCCTATCTTCCCGGCATTCTCTTCTTTGGATAAACCGGCGCCAAACTCGAGCGTATAAGTAGAATCTATTTTCAGATTACCTGCCACATGCAATTTTGCTGCGGGATTGGAGGTCCCGATGCCCAGGTTACCAAACTCATTCATCACAAAAACATTGGTTCCACGATTTGCACTGGTATCTGTCGTTGTAAAGATCATTTTTCCCGACGCTTTTCCATTTCCTGCTGCTGAGCCACTCGCAAAACTTATACTGGCGGATGTCCGGAAAGTTGAATCTGCATAATAACCACTTTGAAATATACCTGTGAACTGGCCGGGCTCTACTGCTGTGGGAGTATTTAATGAACCTGTCGACTTAATCAGGTTAATCACTGCATAACCCGGGCCGGCTACCCTCATTTGCATATCGCTGTTACTGCCGTTCTCATCTGCGATCTCAAACCTTGAACTGGTCAAACCTTTTGCGCCGGGGGAGGAAGTACCCAAACCCAGTTTTCCGCGGCCGGTAATGCGCATCAGTTCAGCCGACGTAGAATCATTCACACCTGCAAAGAACACGTGGCTGTCATCAACCACTCCCACCTGGTAACGAAGCATACCCCCATTCACTCCAAAACCCAGGTAATTGTGATCATTATTTTTCATATCCCATAAAACAATTTTCCGGCTGACCAGCGAATTATTAAACTGCAGGGGTGCATTGGGATGGTTCATGCCAATGCCCACATTGCCGGTAAAGGAAGCGCCGCCTTCATTCCAGAATTTTAGCTTCCGGTCGGTACTGTCAGTTCCCGCACCAACAAAATCCAATGCATCCGCTGAAAAGACTTTATAACCTATCCGGCCGGTTTCGGGGCTTTTCCCCGAGCTGCCCTCCCCGAATTCAAGCGTGTTACCGCCGGGGATCTTCACACCGTTTGCAGTGATTGACAACATCCTGATATTGCCGGTATCAGGTGCCAGAGATCCATACTGATCAAATGCATTATTGATATAAAAATCGATGGCATTACCGGGTGAGTACTGGTTGACATCATGCCTTGTTGAAATATAATGCCTGAAGCCGGATCCGGGACCTCCCCAGTTGAATGCCAGATCCGCTTCTGTCACGCCCGATGGTTTGGCCCCCGTTGCACCACGACCAAAATAAAACTCCACGGCCGGTTTTGAAAAAGGGGAAAAATAGAAATTGACGTTACTGCCCCTGAATAGTACAGGACCCCTTACATCCAGTTTTGCTTCGGGTGAATTGATTCCGATACCTACATTTTGCGCCAGAACACCGGCAGTAAACACTGTAATCAGGATCAGGAACATCAGCAATTGTTTCATATACTTTATTTTTTACGTTCAGGAATAGCGGTGTTTTGATGCAACGCCCCTTCAATCTCCCGGCTCCGCTGCCAGCTTTTCAGCAGCAGGAATACGATGGCCATTATGCCGATGGTCAATAACAGCCAGATGGGGTAATTTTTACGGGGATGCACTTGTTTCATCTTGAGAAATGAAACTAACACCGGACAAAAGCGATTCCTATTTTTGGGCGGGACATAAGCAGACAGGGGCCGTGACAAAACAGGACAAAGCCTGATCGATTGGATTTCAGGGGAAACAGAGCAGGTCGTTAATCAGCCAGGTGGTCAATGAACGCTGCGGTCGCCGCCCCTTTGCGAACGCTGCGAGAAAAAAACTTGAAGTATGGGACTAATCTGCCGCCGCGGTCGCCGCTCCTCCGCGGGCGCTGCGAGAAAAAAAAGTAACGTGGAAATAATCTTTCGCTGCAAGTGCCGCGAGCAAACTTTTAAGACAATTTATCGCCACCAGAACCCAACTGTATGTTTTTGATGAAGTCCTCCAGTTCGGCTTCCGGCGTAAGTCCCAACCGCTGCCGGAGACGGCTTTTGGTTTTACGGACAGCATCTGCACCAATACCCAGCATAGATGCGATATGCTTATTGCCGAGATTCAGCCGGATTAATGCTGCGAGCCGGATTTCAGCAGTAGTAATATCGGGCGACAGGGAACGTAAGCGGGCAATAAATCCCGGGTGGGCTTTGTCAAACATATCCCTGAAACGCAGCCAGTCGTTTTCGGTGAGGATGGATTGATTTACCAGTTCATCATTGGCCTGCCTGTTTTGCTGTTGCAGCTGGCCCTGCAGTTTTTCAATCAGTTCATTCTTTTCAATGCTGTGTTGTGTAAATTCTTCCAGCTGCAGCCGGGCAAACTGGATTTCCGACTCGGCCTTTTCTTTTTCAAATACCAAAGCTGCTTGCCGGGTAAAATAACGCTGGCGCTGCCAGCGGATATAGAACCAGCCTGCTGCCAGTAACAGGAATAAACCACCAAGCAGCAGGTTGCGTTTTAGTTTTTCCGCTTTCTTTTCATCCAGTAAGGTATTGATGCGGTTACTTGTTTTTTCAAAATCGAGCCGGGTTTGCACAATATCAGCCCGGTTCCTGGCTATGGACTGGTCAATGGAATCTTTTATGGAATGGTACTTATCGGAATAAAAGAAGGCACTGTCCGTTTTCCCCGTTTTTTTAAATACTTCCGCCAGGGCAAAATTGGCGTTTTGGGCATAAGCGGCATTATATGGCAAACCGCTGCTGACCAACTGGATAGCTTTACGTGCCAGCAGCAGGGCGCTGTCTGTTTTATTTTGCCGCAGGCTGATCAGCGCAATGCGGTGTAGTGTATTCCCGGCATTGTTCTTTTCGGTTTCCTGGCAGGTATAATAATCACTCCACAAAAGAGGGAGTGCTTTATCATCCTGGCCCAGCTCAAAATACACGGCACCGATATTACCTTTTACGATTCCCACCCACAATGAATCACCGGTAATCCTGGCACTGGCCAGTCCCTGGTTGAAACAGTAAAGGGCAGAATCATATTTTTTCATGCGCTGGTAATCGAGACCAAGTGTATTCAGCGAACCGGCAAACACCGTTTTCCCGGGAGGAACCAGGCTGTTGGTGAGCTGGATATACTGTACGGATTGTTCATACTCCTGCATGTTGAATAACAGGTCGCCCAGGACGCTGAACAACTCCATATTCTTTGCGAAGAAGTACTGGTCACCCAGTTTTTTCCGTAGTTCAGCTGATTTCAGGAAATAAAAAAGTGAGGTCTCCGGTTTACCGGTTCCCTTACAGTGGTATCCATACACTTCAAAGCATTGCACCATCAGGTATTCATCACCGCTTTCCACGGCTTTGCTGATTGACTGTTGTATATAAACAGCAGCATCACCGCGGTTAAAAGGCTTGCGGTGCAGCACAATCCCTTTCCAGGCCAGGCTGCGGGCGGCAGTATAGAGGTCGTGGCTGGCGGCTTGTTTATCAAGCAGGTCCAGGTAGCCGACCCTGGTTGCAGAATCGGCAAGTTCGTAATAGGTAATGAGCAGCGAATCATTGGCCGCCATTTTAACTTCCTTGCGGTTAGATAAAATTTTCAGCAATGCGCTTTCATCCAGGGACTGGGCGGTCAGACTTGAGGCGAATAATATCAGTAAGAATAGAAAGGCAACTGGTTTCATCTGTTGTGTAAAATATAAAATTCCGGTTAGATAAGCGGGAGTATTTATTATGGGCAATTGAATCGTATATGGCCTCATGCCCTAACCGTCTAAACGGACTTACCTATCCATGAATATATCACACAAAAAAGGTTACCCAGATGGCTTTTATCTTTCAAATCCACATTTATTTGTAAATTTAAAATACCAGGGAAAAGCCATTTAAAAAGTCAGTTTTATTACAGTACTCTTCATTATTTAAATATGCCAGACAAAAACGAAAAAGAAAGGCGGGATCGGATCATGAAGGAGCTCCAGCAAAAAGAGGCCTTGGAATTTGAAAACAGCCTCCCGATGAGCAGGGATAAATTCAAATTATTGTTTGATTACTTAGATGAAAAATTAAATGAGCAGGGATGTGATGATACGAATGCCCTTACAATGTCGTTTTTATTACAGTTCAGTAATGAAACTGCAGAAAAAGTGCTGGCCTGGTTAGCTGACCATGGTGGCAAATGTGATTGCGAAATCCTTGCAAATGTTGAGGAACAATTTGAATAACAGAACAACAGCATCATGAAAAAAACATTGGCTATTCTTTTGTTCACATTTATTGCCGCAATATCATTTGCCCAGACTGATTCTATTCGCGGGAAGCAGTTTCAGCTAAAAGGGAAAATCATCAATCAGATTCAACTGACTCCTCACTGCGGGGTCGTAGCCTGGGGAACGGTTATTGAATTTCAAATTATTTCATTTTCAGATACAAGCTATAAAAACGATTCGATAGGGGTAATTTTTACCTGTCCGGAATTCTATAAAAATAATTTCTTTGAAATTGGGGCGACTTATACCCTGAAAGTTGCTGATGAAAACCAGGCAAACTTTGGATGGGCCATTCCAAATGAGTCCCTGTTAAGCAAATACAATTTGAAAAAGAAACTGTGGGTAATGAAAGCGGACAAACAGCAATAATTGCAATGGCCGGAAATTACCTATCCGTAATTTAATTGTATATTTAATTTACCGGGTATCAGGGTTTGAGAAAACTTATTCCAACACCGGTCATCCTGTCAGTGTAAGCCCATGAGAAGAATAATACCTACTCCCCTTCTGATCATCTCCATTGGACTTTTCCTTTATGGTCTTTTCATGAATATGTTTGGCGACTCAGGTGAAGAAGGCTGGGGATCGCTTGTTGCCATGATCCTTTGCGGGGCCGGGATAGCTGGACTTGTTGTCTTTAGCATACTAAGGCTCACGCTAAAATCAAGAATCTGGACGCAGGTTCTTATTGAAGTCGTAATCATTGCGGGCCTGGCATTTTATTTCTATAAGAAAAGCGGAAAATATGAATTTCTCCTTCCGCATAATTATCGTGGTTATGTTGTAGTCGTGTATGGGGTTGACCATGCATCTAAATTGAAAAAGCCATTTTTCCGGAATAAGATTAAACTCTATGTTCCTTCTAGTGGCATCATCCTGACATCAGGTAAACCCAGTGACAACTATGATGATCCCGCAATATTCCTGGACAGTACATTGGGGGAAATACAAAATTTACCTGCCCCTTTTACACGATATGAAATCCCATATTCCTCAGATACTTTACACTGCGGGGAAAAGAATTACTTAATGGATGTTTGGCTTATAAAAGACAAACCCAGCTGGACAAATGAAGATGATATACAAAACCGGTTTGACTTAAAACTGGCAGAAGCCTGTAATCTGATCAGTAACTAATATTATCAGTCGCATCAGGATGGCTAAGCGTATTTTTTTTTAGGTAAAATCATATCTGCAGAAAATTACATCTAAACCAGGAAACATCACTCGGATCAAATATCACTTTAGTTTATCATGGACATGAAGACTGATTTTATTAGGTCTCTCAACGTTCCCTGCAAGATGATATATTCCAGCCAGAACCAGATCTTACTAAGTTCACAGGCTGGCCGGGTATACCTCAATTCCGGTAATTCTGTGTAAATTGAAAACATTCTGTCTGTACCGGGATATACAACATCGTCCGCTGTTCAAAACACTTACAAAGTTTTACAAACATGAACCATCAAATAGACTTATCAGGAAACCAAACCTTTTAAAAACGATTCAATCCAGGAAAATGAAAAATAGTATACTTATCTCTTTATGCCTGATACTGCTTGCGCCTGCTCATCCCTTGCAGGCCCAGGACAGGGATATCAGTTACATGGTTTCCGGCGGTAAACTCAACCCGCTGCAGGCAATTATGGACATACGGCATTACACCATTGCCCTGGATGTGGATATACAACATCAGCAGATTAACGGCTATACAACCATTGATTTGCTTTTATCCCGTTCAACCGACACCCTGCTGTTTGATTTTGTTCACCTGTTAACCGTGACTAAAATAACAGTTAACAATACAACAAGTCCATTTTACCAAAAAGGGGATTATATATTTATAACTAACGCTCATGGATTCCAGCCCGGCAAACAATCCGTAAAAATTGAGTATGGCGGTAATCCACCTGTTGCAGTAAATCCGCCCTGGGCCGGCGGCTTTAGCTGGAAAACGGATTCGAACGGCAATCCCTGGGTGGCGATCAATTGCCAGTCTGAAGGCGGCAAAGTGTATTTCCCCTGCAAAGACCATCCGGGTGATGAACCGAATGAAGGAGCAGATTTGATTATCACCGTTCCCAAAGGGCTTGTGGTAGCCGGCCCGGGATTATTACAGGAAACCACCAATATTAAAAATGATAAAACAACCTATCATTGGAAAACCAATTACACCATCAGTAATTACTGTCTTGTTTTTAATATCGGGAAATACAAAGTGGTAAACCGGACCTATACCAGTATTGACGGACATACTGTCCCCATGCAATTTTATGTACTGGAAGAGGATACGGCCTATGCCATGCAGGCACTACTCCTCAAGGAAAGAGACACCAGGATACTGGAGAAATATTTTGGTGAATATCCCTGGATGAAAGAAAAAATCGGCCTGGCTGAAGTGCCAAACCCCGGCATGGAACACCAGACTATGATCACTTACGGCGACAAATTCAGGTACAAAACAATTGCCGGGCAAAAGTATTCCGACAACCTGTTTCATGAATACGCCCATGAATGGTGGGCGAATAAAGTGACCAATAAAGACTGGGCACACATGTGGATCCAGGAAGGAATCGCCACCTATGCAGAAGCATTGGCCATGCGTGAAATGGGTGGTGAAAACATGTACGACAGCATGATTCTAAATTTCAAAATGGGTATTCAAAACAAAAAACCCATTGTGCAGGGAGAAGAAGTTAACAGCGGGGATACCTATACCGGCGATATTTATATTAAAGGGGCTTTCTTTATGCATACCCTGCGGTATGTTACAGGTGATAGTGTATTCTTCCCAACATTAAAAGAACTGGCAACGGCTGAAAAATATACGTACAACAATTTTGTTACAACGGATGATGTACAGCAATTATTCAGTGCCCGTTCCGGCAGGGATTTAAGGCCGCTGTTTGATCTCTATTTACGGACAACAGGTAAGCTTGATTTTGTTATTTCCCAAACCGGCTATAACCTGTATAGCGTGCAGGTAAAAAATATATCCATGCCTTTACCCGTGGATATAATTACCAGTACCGGCACACAGCAAAAAATTCTAACGGGTGTGCCTGTCTGGATAAGAAGCAGTACGCCTCCGGTTGTTGATCCAAAGGGTTATTACCTGAAAAGAGTAATGATGGAATAAAAATCTGTTTCAACCGAAAAGCGATGCTGAACCCGATTGCTATTACCAGGGAGGAATTCCACTATGACGTGACTACAGACCAGTATTTTTTGAATGATCGGAGATATTTTAAGGCGGTGGCTGAATAAAATCGTTTATGATGTATGAAACTGATTCAGCTATTGATTAAATTGTCCGGTTTCATAGATTTGTTCAGTCATGTAACTTGAAGTGGGATATATTAATCAGAATCAGTTTTTTTAAATAAATTTATTGACGGCAAGAAACATCATGCTTCGGGTGATTGCCTGAATCAACAAAGCATCCCGAAACATAAAATCAGCCCCCCATTAAGACTAAAAAGTATGTACTCAAAATTAATTCTCCTGTTCGTTAGTCTCCATTTCGGGCACTCCCTGTATGCTCAAAACAAAAAATCCGCATTAGCAGAAATCATGCAGACTTATCACAGCTATAATATGTTTGATGGTGCGGTATTGGTGGCAGATCAAGGGAAAATTATTTACGAGGGTGCGTTTGGACCAGCTAACCGGGAATGGAATATCCCCAATAAGACTGACACCAAATTCATGATTGGGTCTGTGTCAAAACCGCTGACAGCCACGTTGGCGCTCATCCAGGCTCAAAAAGGTTTATTAAGCCTGGACAAAACTGTTGAAGATTATTTACCGGAATTCAAAAATAAACCGGCTGCTAAAGTCACGATCAGGCAATTACTGAATCATACTTCCGGCATACCCAATTATGATATTATCAAAGACTTTTTTCCCAGAATTAGCCGTCAGAATTTCACCAGACAGGATTATATCAAAGTATTCATGGATTCTGCACTGTTATTTACCCCCGGCAGCCAGTATGCGTACAGCAGCTGGGGATATTTCACCCTGGGTTATATTATGGAAAGGGTGACTAATAAATCTTATGATAAATTAATGTCTGAGGATATTTTCGAAAGGCTAAAAATGACGAATTCGGGATCATACTACCATATGCAGATCGTACCGGGCAGGGCTACTGGTTATGACTATAGTTTTGGGGGCTTTACATCATCTGATTTCAGGGACCAGTCAAATACTATGGGAACCGGCGACATATACTCTACAGTTGAAGACCTCTTTAAATTCCACATGGGATTAGCCAATAACACGATATTGAATAAAGAACTAACGGATGAAATGTTTATGCCTGGCATCCCGCCGGCAAAATACGGGTATGGCTGGTTTAATAAACAATTCAAATACACGCCCACCGACAGTATTGCATCCAATTTCCATTTAGGAATGACCGAAGGCTTTATTTCATTTATCAGACGGATTCCATCCACCAATAGTATGGTGGTCATTCTATGTAACAGCTCGCCTACGGATTTTTTTGGGATCACGAATAGCTTATTCAATGTGCTATATAACCAACCGGTACACATAAAGCAACCGGCACATAAAAAAGTGGAAACGGATATTCAGGCATTGGGGGTATCAAAAGCCATGGAGGAATTCCAAAAAATGAAAGCAGACACGGCCCATTATTATGTGGATTGGATTTCGATGAACTTTATTGCGGAACAGTTACTGGGCCTGAAAAGGCTGAAAGATGCTGAAATAATTGCCGAAAATAATGTAGCAACGTTTCCGGATAAAGACTTAATCATGGCAACGATGGCTAATGTATACCTGGCATTAAACAAAAAGGAAGAGGCGATAAAATTCTATAAAAGAGCCCTTGAAATATCACCCGGCTTCGAAGAGGCCAGAAACAGGCTGAAAGAGCTGACCGCAGGGCAATAAAACGCTTCCAATAAAAAAAGTTATTACTTCCCAATCCGGCCAGAAATGATTTGAATTTTTAAAGCAATCTCAACATGACATTTGAAGAAGCGTTTTTCGAAATAAACACATCAAAGGAAAAACACCGAATTTCTAATTTACTAAGGGAGCTAAGCCTGCTGGAACCGGACAGCAATTACATGGACCGGGTAAAACAATTGGCAGCACACAAAACACCAGAAATCAGATGGTCTGCCACCGGAGTCCTGGCTAATTATGTCTCTCCTGTCCTGGAGGAATATTTTAAGGGGATTATACAGTCGGATGCCGACAGTATTGTAATTGTGAACGCCATTGAGGGCCTGGGCTTAAATGGTACTGAAAGTTCTGTTGAATTATTAATGGAAGTCTTCAAGAAATCAAGGGACGGCCAGGTTCGCGGTACAATCATCGCTTCCCTGAGAAGTATTTATTTAAGAAATGCCCTTTCAGAGGCTTGCAGAAGCAAACTTTTCACTTTCATTGGCAACAGCTATCCTTTTTTCCAGGGATTCTGGAATGATATTAAAAAAGCAAAGCCCGCATCAAAATTAAATTGGCCAGAAACTGCGGCCGGACAACTGGCTACTAATAACCTGAATCTGATTTTCGGGCATTCAGACGAAATTGACTTCCATATCCAGATTGAGAAAATGAATTCGCATTTTATCAGGTATATTAATGTAACAGCCATTTACAAAACCGGGAACAGCCCTTTTTCAAAATATTATACACCCGGTGAATTTTACCTGTCGGAGAATAAGTTATTCGATTCCCTGTTCGACAAAACAAAACAAATGCGGCCGGATGCTTACACAGCGCAAATTACCGGACTGATTGACACCACACTGATTCCAAAGCTTACAGGGAGAATAGAAATGTGGCATGCCCTGGGTACAATGCCGTTTAGTGAATTTGAAACCAACCAGGCAACCATTTTACAGGTATTGTTTGGCACAGACCGTGATTTTGTGGTGGCGCCCATGCTTACCACTGGCATTGACAGGCTTGCCGGGAACCCGGATAAGAATAAGTACATAGACTTTGTTATCCAGAAATGGGAAAACTGCAAGGTTGAGTCATTTAAAATAAAAAACTACCTGGCGGAACAGAAAATAAACAGTTAATAGGGCAGTAACAAATATGCTGCTGAAATTTTTCAATTATATGTCTTAAATTCAATATTGAATTTCTTTCCCGCCTTCACCCGAACGTTTTGGTATATACACGACTTTGCTATATGAATAGATTCCTTAAATCACTCCTGTCAATTGTATGCTTTACTGCAACAGGCGCTTTCGGTCAAAATGAGCCAGCCAATAAAGCTTTAGCACACACCATCGACAGTTTATACAATGCTGAACAGGCTTGCGCCCAGATCAAACAAACCGACAGTGCATCCGCTGCATATAAACGGATCACTCATTCAAACTTTCCGGTTGTTCAACAAATCCTGGATAAATATGGGTTCCCGGGATATGATGTAGTCGGTAAAGAAGTATCTGACAATTATTTTGTACTGGTACAGCACAGTGACTCGAATGTGGTATTCCAGAAAAAGGCACTGAAGCTCATGAAAATACAAGTTGACAGGAAGAATGCTACCGGGTCAAATTACGGATACCTGGTTGACAGAATCAACCTGAACACAGGTAAGAAACAAATTTATGGCACACAGGTCCAGATGGGTGAGAATGGAACAAAACTTAAACCTTGTACAGATACCCTGAACCTGGATAAAAGACGTAAATCAATTGGCCTGATTCCGATTAAAGATTACCTGGAACAATGTGATGAAGTGTTCAGGCAACTGAATCCGGATAAAGTCAAAAAAGAAAATTAATCAGGGAAACATCTCTTACACTGCATGTATGAGATACTTGTGCGAAAGGTGCTGGCATCAAACATACCGACAATTAACTTTTTAAAACAACCCACAGGTTAGTGAAACAAGCTGTTTTTTATACCCTCCTGGTGCTGTCCATACACACATTCAGCTGCTCGGTACCCGGAAGAGCCAAACAGAAAGAATCTGTTACTTACCTGGAACGCCTGCAGGATCCCGGTTTTTTAAACATTCCACACGCACAATTTGAAAACAGTAAATACAGGATTACCATTGCCATTGGGAACCCTTTTACCTGTATCTCCAAATTCATCTTTATCAGCCAGGATAAAAATGATCAATGGGCAGCATACAGTTACAGGCATCGCCTGTGCGACCAGGACACTACCCAGATCGAAAAGATAAATATCCCGCTTGGCCGTACATGGGATTCTGTTTTCAGCCTGATACGGCTTGAAGGCCTGAATTCCCTGTCCGATCCCATGGAAGAAATAAAGAAAATCCAGCTCACCAATCCGGGTGAAACTTATTTTTCTGCCTCGCAGGATGAAATCGGATATCGTTTCACATTTAGTCAACATAAAAGATCACACATCATCTACATGAATAATGTGGAAGCTTATCAGCAATGGTTCAAAGAACATCATGCAAATACAGCAGAATTAGACAAGAGCATCCGGTTAAAATATTTATTAGGGCTTGTTTTTGATTTTGATACTGATTTCCGTTTTAATAAATAATTAAAGCATGCAAAAAAAATTACTTCTTACCGTTTTACTGGCAGGCACATTCGCCCTGGGCTATGCATTCAGGTCGATCATGCCAGATACCAAAGCTGATCAGCCCTTCAAAAAAGTAACAGGCATCGGTGGCATCTTTTTCAAATGCAAAGACCCCAAAAAAGTCAGGGAATGGTACCAAACCCACCTTGGCTTAATTACAAACACGTATGGCGCTGTTTTTGAATGGAGACAGGGCGCAGATACTACCCAAAAGGGTTTCACCCAATGGAGTCCGTTTAAAGAAACCACAAAATACTTTGAGCCTTCCACTAAAGATTTCATGATCAACTACCGGGTGGAAAACCTGGAAGCATTGCTTGCGCAGCTGAGAAAAGACAGTGTTACCATTGTTGATACAGTAGAAACAGCAGATTATGGGAAATTCATCCATATTATGGATATTGAAGGCAATAAAATCGAGCTATGGGAGCCAAACGATATTGAATACGAAAAACTTGGACTACAAATGGGTACCAAAACAACAAAATAACCGGAAACAGATTATATTTTGTGGAATCTAAAAACAAGTATTTGATTTAAATTTACTTATCATCTAAAAACCGTAGAACATAAGAAACACCAAAACATAAAGAATCTGCTTAACGTGCCAGCAGTTAACAATGAGACATTTTTTTACCATACTATTTATATTGATTTTATTTTTGACAAACTGTAAATCTGATCATCAAAAAAATGATATGCAGGTTTATCTCAATGAGACAAATAAAATGGTTAAAAAAGGCCAGTATAAAGAAGCACTGCAGCGTTTTATATGGTTTAACGAACATGCACTTGAATATGATGAATCGATGACAGGCGTTCGTCTTTCATTCGCATTAGGCTACTGGAAAGAACTTGGAGATATTTATCCGCCTGCCTTAACAGCTATGAAAGATTTGAGAAATAAAAAGATAAAGCTGCTTACCGACAATAAAGAAAGTATTAATTTGTTTCAGGACATTTCAGCTTTTGATAAAACACTCAGTGAGGACTCAATAACTGCTGAAGTTTTTAAATTAATTCATCAAAAATATCCTTATTTGGCCGATCGTTGCTGGATTTTCGCAAAGGAATCCTTATTTGAAACAAAAGAATTTGGAGTTATTAAGAATTATATTACAAATCCACTCACTGAATATTTTGCAATAAAAAAAGACTATAAACTACAAATTTCACTTTTTGACCCATCTAAAGAAAAGGAACTCTATAACACATTTCGGGAAGGTTTTGTTTTAAAGTGTTTACGTCTTATAGAATTTGCAGTCTGGATAAATAATGAAAAAGCGGCTAAGGAAATACAATCCTCAGCCATAAATATCATAAATGACACGAGGCTGCGTGAAATTTTACCTTAACCCATTTATTCCACAATAAACTACTGGCTTAAAATACCATCCAAAGGATATCTCGCAACGATCTTTGCGCAATTACTCTGCATATTTTCCAAACATGCAGTCAAACCCACCAGGGTCGCTAGGACATTTCAAATCCTTATTTTTTGTAAATTTATACAGCTCGTGAGCAGCATAAGTGGACACGAACAACAAGCCCCTCTGTATACGTTGCAATTAATGAGTCATAGAAAATAGGGATTCATCATATGAGATATCCGGAATTTATATTTTTCTTACTACTAATCGTTGAGTTATCATCATGCTCGTCTGTTAAATTGGAAACAAGAAATGGAAAAGACCAGCAACTTACCTCTTCCAGCTTTGAAAAATTAAATGGAACGTTTTCAAATCTGCCGGCTGATACCAATTACCTTAACAGAACGCTGTATTGCCATTTTACGAATGAGAATAAAAGAAAAGACTCCATATGCAGTGGTGTACAATATACTGTTGAACTCCTCTCAACTGACTCCAGGTCCCTGACAATAGCATTGAAAACCAATGAAACTACTGTCCGGAAAATAACTTTAAAAGGAAAATACAAGGAAGGTTATTTTAAAGCGAACAGGCATATATCACTACATGGTTTACTGGGGCCATTGTTATGGATATTTGGAGAGAATATTATTTATATTGGCCTTACCAATGAAAATAACTAATAGTTATAAATTCGGGTGGCGCGGGGCACTTTTGATTGTAGCATTCCCAATTTCTATTTCGGGTGGCGAAAGAAGGGATACCGAATATATAAGGATAAAATAAAAACAATTGATTTGTTTTCGCAAGCTCTGGAAAACTGCAGTGTAATTCATCAAAAACCTGAATTAATAATGGGACATTGGGGAACCGGCCTTTCTTCGAACGACACATTCATGGAAGTATATGAAACATTCTTCCATTACTATAATCATAATTTATCCATAGAAGAAATCAGGGAAAAACTGTCATTGCACTTTGCTGAAATAATAGCAAATAACCAAACATCAAATGATTACTGGTTTGCATTATCCAAAGCACTGTGGGAATGCCAGGCGTTGGACGCAGCTACGTTCAATACTGTGAAACATATCATAGAATCCAGGTCAGACCTGAAAGTCTGGAAAGAGCTGGACGCATCCGATAAAGACATAAAATCAAGAGAGAAAGTACTGGATAAATTCCTGGAATCCCTTTCAACAGAACGGCCCAAGGCAAAGGCCAGAAAGAAAATTAATTACTATTCGGGAATATATGAACCCGGCACCTGCCTGGCAATCAAAATGGCCAATGGCAACTATGGAGGGCTCATCGTTTTAATCAGGGATACTGATACACTTGAAGGCGAAAACATAGTAGCCGCTACTGATATCAATATGAACAGTTTGCCCGGCGTTTCAGATTTTAAACAAGCCAATATTCTGACTGGCCGGGATATTGAAATAATCGGATCCGTAGAAAACCGCAAGGAATATTTTTGGATCTTCGCCCTGGAAGCCAAACGCCGGCGATATAATAAAGAAGCAGAATCTGCTTTTATCCCTGTGGGCAAATTGCAGGTCGACCGTGTATTTGAAAAATACTTTGCAACACCATATCGGTATAATGACAACTGGATTAACATTGTCAAGATACTTGAAGACGCATTGAACAGTTTTTATAGCGGAGAGAAGTATAGTATTAGTGCGAGTGTGGAAGAATGGCTGACAGGGAAGCAGGGGTAGCAGGGAGCAGGGAGCAGGGAGCAGGTTGCAGGGGGCAGGTAGCAGGGGCCCGAATGGAATTGGCGATGATGCGCTAAAGCATCTTATTCAGGGAACAGGTAGCAGGTTGCAGGTAACGGAGGAACCTGAATACTTCATTTCATTTAATTAATTAAATAAATAACAGCGTGACAGTTGAAATTCGGAAAGCAGTTGAAACTGACATTGACATTTTGCTGGGTTTTGAGCAGGGCATTGTAGAAGCTGAAAGGCCTTTTAATGACCCTTTAAAGGAGGGTGAAATCCATTATTACGATTTAATTGGGCTTATCAGGTCTGACACTGCAGAAGTATTAGTTGCTGTAGTCGATGATGAGATTGTCGGTTCAGGGTATGCCAAAATCCGGCCGGCGGAACCCTTTCAAAAATTTACGGAATATGCATATTTGGGTTTTATGTATGTAAAACCGGCATTCCGGGGGAAGGGCATCAATCAAAAAGTATTGCTTGCATTGATGGATTGGGCAAAGAGCAAAAAATTAACGGAAGTCCGGTTAGATGTGTATGACGAAAACCTGATAGCTAAAAACGCCTATTTAAAGGCAGGGTTCAAACCCAATTTATTAGGCATGCGGTTAGGCATATAGATTGTACAGCATTGACTCAACTATAAAACAAAAACCAACCAATATGGCAAAAGTAACAGGCATTGGCGGCATCTTTTTCAAATGCAAAGACCCAAAGAAGGTAACAGAATGGTACCAAAAGCACCTTGGCTTAAACACAAACCCTTATGGCGCCACTTTTGAATGGTATGAAGGCACGGACAATACCAAAAAAGGCCTGACACAATGGTCGCCTTTTTCTGAAACATCCAACTACTTCGAGCCCTCCACCAAGGAGTTCATGATCAATTACCGGGTGGATAACCTGGAGGCCCTGGTGGAAGACTTAAAAAAAGAAGGGGTAACTATTGTGGACAGCATCGAATCATATGATTATGGTAAATTCATCCACATCCTGGATGCGGAAGGGAACAAAATAGAACTGTGGGAGCCAAAGGATTGATACGGCAATATTACCTACATGAAGCAACCTTTGTTACAGCTAACCTCGGAACTGGAATCCGTCAAACAGTAAAATGGCTGTAAATGCCAAGCAGCAACTAAACCGCATTTATTGTCATATTTCCAAACAACTTGCTCCATGAGCCGCCTCCTTATTGTTATATTAATCATCATTACCGTTACCAGTTGTAAAAAGGACAAGCGGCTCAAATGTTACAGCACTACAACTACCGGCCGCATTATTGGTTTCGACCCATGCAGTTACTATAAAGACCCAGCCCACGTTTACGGATACGGATTTGTGATAGAAATAGACAATGGAGCCACAAAAGATACTGTTGCCAACTACCAGATCCCGGACGGTCTTTTTGCATTCCCTCCTATTGATACCTGGGTGGCTTATAACGGGGATTTCCTTTTCGCGCCTGACCTGCAAGTCCGTTACAAAATCAGCTTCAGCTACAAAATTGCTACTGGCAGCGAACTGATCAGTTTTGTTTGTCCCGGTATTGTTAATAGGGCCCTTACTACCAGGCCGTCAAAAACAGGCAGGTCCTGATTTCCTGTATCTCCAAACGATAAAGGCCGGTTTTGTAACTGGACCGGTATTATGGATCCAGCTACTCCCCTCTTACCAGTTATCCGGATTAAGCCTCCGGTTCAGCAATTTTACATAACTTGATCAGCATTGGACTGCAGCGGGCTAACTCCCAACCGCGGCTATGTCTATCTGTGGGCATGTATTTGTGAGAATATTTTAAACAACAAAAACCAACCACCATGCAACGCAGGACTTTCATCAGGAATTCCCCCGACGCCTAGCATCGGTGTTTTGGACATCACTGGACGGCAGCTTTGAAGGTGATACGCGCCACGACCTGGTCCGGCCGGGCCCCTTAGACCAATCTTCGTCTCCCCGTACCCAGGGTTCCCTTGTTCGCGGGAATATATTTAAAGAAGATGGCAAGACCCCTATCGCCAATGCCCTGGTTGAAATCTGGCATTGTGATGAAAATGAGGTGTATGATAATATCTCGGATGACTACAAATACCGGGGCGGTCAACGGACAAAAGCGGACGGAAAATATTCGTTTAAATCTATCCTGCCGGTTCCCTATAAAGCCAATCCTAATGATGATGCATCCTGGAGACCTGCTCACATACACATGCGGGTATCTGTACCAAACCAGCAGGACTTAATTACCCAGATCTATTTTAAAGGAGGCAAATACGTTGAAACCGACAGATGGGCTTCTGCACCACAAGCAGTGAACCGGATACTCAATATCACCCAAAACAGCGGAGAGAGTGAAATTGAATTCAATGTAATCCTGGCTAAAGAAATCCCGCTCGATCAAAAAGTGTATGATAATATAACGGGGCTTTATACAATAGATGAGAATAATACACTGGAATTCACAAAAAACGACGACATGCTGTTCATGAAAAGAAACGGGCAACTCACAGCCAGCCTCTCTTATACGGGCAACAATACTTTCGTGAGCGGTATCGGTTATCCCAAAGCGGCTTTTGAGCCACAGGCAGACGGAAGTGTAAAACTGACAATAGAAAGAACACCCGGCAAGGTTTATACCGGCACAAAATTCTTAAAATATAACCAATAATACTTCACCGGCAGATGGCCTGTTCATAACACGGCTACCACCTGCCATGTATCCCTGAAATACATTAAATCCCTTATTATGGATCAAAAAAACCTGGTGCTGACAAATTATAAAGTAGGTGAAATAGACCTGCTGCCAAGCGACAGCGAAAAGATTAAACATATTTTGGTTTACCTGGAAGACGTACATGCGCTCCTCAACAGACAAAACGAAACGATTCAATCCCTGCTGACGTCGAATGAACTGCTTACATCCAGGTTAGATTCTCACAGTGATCACCTGCAGGCACATGATGATCACTTATCATCACACAGCCAGCATTTAGCCACGCACAACGAGCATATAAAACTTTTGACGAACAAATAATTCTAATCAAATAACAAAGTGATGAGATTTTTATACTCCCTTTTATTGCTTACTGGTACAATTTGCTATGGACAAGAGCAAAAAATCAGAAAATAGCAGATGATGTTTCCATTGAACAGCTGAGGAAAAACCTTTATTATCTTGCCAGTGATCAAATGGAAGGCCGGGCCATGGGCAGTCACGGTGATACGCTGGCCTCAGTATATATCAGCGATTGGTTTAAAGCAAACAACTTAACTGCACCTTACCAGAACGGCACCAGTTATTTCCAGGCTGTTGATGCTTTTAAAAAGAACCTGAAACATGCTGAGCTGAAAATCGGTGACCAGGTATTTGAGAACTGGAATGGCTGGGGATTTGCGATGCGCAGCATAGAAACCGTACAACTCGAGAACCTGCCCGTTGTATTTGCCGGATATGGTATTGAAAACAGCCAATACAATGATTTTGCAGATATTGACGTGAAAGGAAAAGTGGTTTTATTACTGAACGGGCAACCACAGGACACTGCGGGGAATTATATCCTGTCGGGCACAAAACAACCAGCCAGCATCGCTACTTACCAGGCGACATTAAAGAAAAAAGGTGCAGTTCTTATTTTAATGTATGCCAACCGGTTTAGTGCAGACAGTTTACAGCAGCGCAGGTCTGCTTTCCAGCCCGCCTATAAAAACCCATTTAACCAGAATACGAACCTGCCGGTGCTCAATCTCTCGGAAGAAAGAGTCAATGGGCTATTAGCCAATTCCGGGAAAACAATTAAAGGACTGTTGAAAGAGATCACCAATACACGCCAGCCAAAATCATTTACGATTAACAATACTGCCGGCTGCCATATCCAGGTTGATATCATAGAAGAAAAGGCACCGAATGTTATCGGTATGATCCAAGGGACAGACACTGCTGCAGGCTGTGTTATCCTTTCGGCACACCATGACCATGTGGGCCGTGACGGGGATATTATTTATTACGGGGCGGTTGATAATGCCAGCGGAACAGTGGCCATTATGGAAATTGCTGCCTTAATGAATAAAGCGGCACAAAAAGGCCTGCGGCCAAAACGCTCGATCGTCTTCGCCTCTTATACGGGTGAAGAAAGAGGCCTGCTGGGCTCTTACCATTTAGCCGCGAATCCCGTATTCCCGATAGAAAAAACTCATGCGGTATTGAATATTGATATGATGGGTCGTGTAGATACTTTTTACAGCGGCCGAAGACCCGACAGCAATTACGCATATATCTTAGTGGTTGATTCTGTGAACCGGGGTTTACGAAATGCTTTATTTTCTGCCAATGACAAACTGGGAAAACTGAAACTGGACACGTATTATGAACAGCCCCAGTTTATGCAAAGAAGGTTATTGGGTTCAGACCAGTATCCATTTTACCAGAAAGGGGTTCCGTTCATCCGGATTGACTGTGGCTTCAGTAAAGACTATCACCAGCCAACAGACACGCCGGATAAAATTAATTATGTGCTTCTTTCCGACCAGGTAAAGTTGGCTTTTCTGACAACCTGGAACCTGGCGAATGATTAGATATATCACCGTTTTACCGTCCACATAAAGTGCTCACCGGTGATTTGTTCTTTTATTACATTTATTCCGGTCAAACAAATGCATATGAAAATGAAAACCATTTTATTTATCCTGATCGTTCTTATGATATCTAGTTCATCAAGGAGTCAAACCCAAAATCCACAACTGGATTCCGTTTTGGCCAAAAAGTTAGGTGGCGATGAATACGGCATGAAAAGCTATGTTTTAGTGATCCTGAAAACAGGTGCAAACACAACAAAAGACAAAGCCTTTATTGACAGCTGTTTTCTCGGGCATCTGAATAATATCAAAAGATTAGCCGCATTGAACCAGCTTGTAGTGTCCGGGCCATTCGGGAAAAATGACAACAGCTTCAGGGGCTTGTTCATCTTAAATGTAAAAACCAGGGAGGAGGCGAATCTGTTACTGGCAACCGATCCGGCCATTAAAGCAGAATTATTAAAACCTGAGCTCTATCCCTGGTATGGATCCGCAGCACTTCCGGAATACCTCCCTGCCCATGATAAAATATGGAAAACGGGTTTTTAACCTGACAAGTAATAATTTAAAGAAACAAAACCACTACACCAATGACAAAGTTTTCCCTGTTCGCCGCTGCCTTTTTAATGGGATTATCGATTATAACCGGTTGTCATCATGATGACAAAACCAAAGCCACTACCGGGACCGTTCTGAAAATAGCTTCCGTTGACACGCCGGAATATTTTAACCTGCGTCCCAAACTGGAAAAAGAATATGGCTATACCCATGCCGTAAGAATCGGTGATGACCTGAAAATTTCAGGCGCCGTAAGTATGGACGATTCAGGAACTATTGTTGCTCCTGGCAATATGGAACAGCAAATGAAAAACTGTTACACCGACCTCGAAAAAATCCTGACACATTATGGCTACACCTATGATGATGTGGTAGCCGAAAATGTTTACACGACAGACATGGCAGAGTTTATCAGGGTATCCGGTTTTCGTAATTCAATTTACAAGAAGCAATTCCCGACCGGCACCTGGCTGGAGGTTAAAGGACTTGCGATAAATGGACAGATGATTGAGATTGATATGGAAGCACATAAGAGCAGGTAGCAGAGTGTAGGTGGCAGGGAGCAGGTGCAGGGCAGGGCAGGAAGCAGAGTGCAAGAAGCAAGTTACGACAATCAGCTATTGTTAATTTTCCCCCTCAGGGGGACGAATTTCAACCTGTAACAATTAAAACCGACCAGAGGGTGTACGCCACTCTTCTTTCATACTCTCTTCCCACTTTGGGGGGCGAATTTCAGCCTGCTACAATCAAAAAAGACCAGGGGCCGATGCAGAATGCAGGTCGCCGGGTGCAGGTGCTGCAGGAAGCAGAATGCAGGGGCCGAGGGCGGCAGGTTGGGGGCAGGCAGCAGGCGGCAGGATGCAGGTAACTGGCAACTGGTAACAGGTAACTGGTAACCGGCAACTGGTAACCGGCAACTGGTAACTGGCAACTACTCGACATTGAAATAAATACTAAGTTTAACCCCAAAATATTCCCATGCAAAGTACCATTGCCCAGGAAGAACGTATTGCGAAAATGATTTTCGCCTCTGTGTATCCTGCATATGTTCAAAAAGTGGAAAAAAAGGGACATACTAAGGAAGAGTTACACCAGATCATTGAATGGTTAACCGGCTTCAATAACAAGAAACTGCAGGAACTGATAAAAGAGAAAGTAACATTTGAAGCGTTTTTCAAGCAGGCAAAACTCAACCCGAATGTCAATCTCATTACCGGGGTGATCTGCGGATACCGGATTGAAGACATAGAATATCCCGTAACCAGGCAGGTGAGATACCTGGATAAACTGGTGGATGAGTTAGCGAAGGGGAAGAAAATGGAGAAGATTTTACGGGAAGCTTAACAATAGATAGTTTTATCTGCCAAGCTGGCCTATTGCCAGCCTTATAAAAATGTTACTGTAATATTGCAAATATGGTAACCCTTGAAATTTTAAGGAAAACGGCTCTTTCTTTCCCGGAAGTGACAGAAGAACCCCATTTTGAAAAAATATCCTTCAGGGTAAAGAAAAAAATCTTTGCAACTTACGACAGTAAATTGAAGCGGGCTTGTGTTAAACTGTCTGAGATTGACCAAAATGTATTTTCTTCTGCAGACAAGAACATTATTTTCCCTCTGGACAATAAGTGGGGCAGACAAGGCTGGACGTTGATTGAAATGCCCAGGGTTCGTAAATCCTTATTTATTGATGCGCTGACTACTGCATATTGTGAAGTTGCACCCGCGAAACTGGCTGAGCAAATTAAAATGACTGACAAACCTGTCAGGAATAAAACTGTATAATTTAATGAAAACCCATTTTGCCTTTTGGTTTTTGACTTTACTAGCAGTCCACTCCCACTCCCAGGAAAAAGAATTAACCGATTTCAAAACCACACTGAATTTATACATTGACCTCCGCCTGGGGAAAGTTGATTCATTGAAACTAAACGAGGCAAACCAGGTTAAGTACAGCAAAAAGACGGATGAAGCCTTTAAAACATTCGTTCAGCATAAAAACAGCTATGAGTATGATAAGTATGTTGTTGCCCGGAATGATGCGAGCATTAAGTTTTCATACCTGGATGGCAGGATTTATATCCATCTGAAATCTTTTCCGGTTAATAACAAAACGTATGTTGTATACAGTTACAGTTCCCAGGATAAAAAAAACTATATAGTCAAGGAATTAGAAACCAGTACCATTGTGTATGAAGGCAATTCCAATTGCTGTTATGTAGATCACATTTATGCCATTGACAGCACCCATTTCATGGTAATTGAAAAAGATGGTGATATGAACTCCAGCAGGACGGCCTTTGTATTATCTGCCAAAAAACTGCCCTGGGCGAAAATGAAAGCTTTTGAAGGCATGGCGTTTGGTCAAGTCCCGGCAGGATACTTCACGAAAAAGTATGTAAAAAAACGGGAGCAATTCCAGCTGGATTGCGATATGGAATACACTATGTCGGCTCCGGCTGATATAAACGATATCCTGTTTGACCACAGGACAAAAACACTTTCATATAAACAGTATTCAGACAACAGAAAATTTAAACTGATAACTGCTAAATGGGAAAATGAAACGTTTAAAATAGATGATTACAGTGTACGGGAAGGCTTATCGGGCAGTAACATAGCAGTGCCGAATTGATATGCGGGCAAATGGCCAGATACCCATGATTAAATTAATCCATTCCTGTATCGCGGTCATTTAATGTACTTCGACACCTGTTGAGCCGGGGTGGGCTTTGCCCCAACAACTTTAACACGGCATTGAATTTTCGCGGTAATGTTCCGCCGGAAGTTTCCATAATTTACCGCCGGCATCTTTAGCCGGATTTACGCGTTTACCATGTAAACAAAACCGGATACCGAAACCTACAATTGGTAGTACTCAGAAAATCCACGAATACACAAAAGACGGCTCAACCCTTGCAAAGCCGGGAAGCTTACGACCGGGGCAACCATTTTTTATACAAAAGCAACAGTGATCCTAAACGGGAATAAAACCGGTATGCTGAGAGAAGCCTGTGCGGGTTTGCTGGACAAAGACAAGCGAAGGGCGGGAAACGAAACCGGTTATAAAATCACAGATGTCCGGAAAATATTTGAAGCATATATGTCGCCCGGCTCCGTAACCGAAATTTTATGATATGCAAGGAAGGGCGAGGCGGCGGTGTTGCCGGGAGCTGCGCACCCGAACGCTTTCTTCAGGCAGTTTCAGCTTCGCGGCAACCTTTCCCGGGGGGAGGTTTACCTTCCGGAAAAGCAACCGGTTGATCCTGCCAATTGAATTACAGTAACCATCCCTCAACCCTGGGGCCGGTTTGTACATCAGAGTGCCGACTGTTATTCGCCTGCATCAACTTAAACTTTGAAACCATGAAACTGAATTTCATTTTAGCTTTTGCAGTTCTTTTGAAAGCAACAGTTATCGTTGCGCAATCCGGCATTGAAGTCAAGGTTCCTGTTTTGACTGATAAGTATTCTGCTTTTGTAAAACAACTGGAAGCGGGCCAGACTGATATCAACTACAAAGAGTTCAGGGAAAGTTTTATTGAGAGTGAGCAGTTTATTATTGCATCTGGCAAATCTATGGAATATGACAGCCTGGAGAATGTGATGTATGAAAAGATGAAAATAAAGGATTACCAGGCACTGATAATAGTGACCAAACAAATGCTCAGCATTGATTATACCAGTATGATCGCGCATAAAATATTACGGCAAACGTATGGCTACCTCGGCGACTCCCTGAACGCCAAAAAGTACAAAACCATCCAGTTTGGGTTATTAAACTCTATTGTAAAAAACGGAGATGGCAAAAGCTGTGCAACAGCCTGGCCGGTGATCCAGGTTAAGGAAGAATATTTTATCCTGCAAATGGTTGGTGCTGCCCTGCAGAAGCAAAGCATTGATCATACCGGTGGTGTGTGTGATAAAATGGATGTGAAAACAGAAGAGGGAGAAAATAAAACCTATTATTTTGAGATTACCATGGTATTTGAAGGCTATAAAAAACTGGGATTGAAATAGTGGGTACGGCCACGGAATAAGCAGGTAAATGATATAAAACCGGTCATTAAACGATTAAACAATAACAAACATGGAATTCAGGTACGCCAGACACACCACTGAATTATCACGAATAGAACAATTCTATATCCAAATCGTGGGGCTCGTAAACTTAGGCGGTTTCCGGGAACACGAAAACTACGACGGGTTATTTTTGGGATTCCCCGGTAAGGACTGGCATCTTGAGTTTACTGTATCCGATGAAAAGCCGGATCATACATTTGACGAAGACGATGCGCTGGTTTTCTATGTAAAATCTGAAGACGAGTTATTAAAAATCAGGGAAAGGATTTTAAATACTAATATCGGGTTGGAAACTCCAAAAAACCCGTATTGGGTAAAAAACGGGATTATGATTTCGGACCCGGATGGCTTTAAAGTAATTTTTTCGGTCAGGCCATAAATACCGTTAGTCCCAGGTTTGATTATCCGGTAAAAACCAATAAATTTGAGAAAGGCTCCGCGAGGGGCTTTTTATGTTTAATATAAAACCACCAGTATGAATGAAGGCGCACCCAAACAGGAACAACAAGATGTGATTGCTGATCATTTTGAAGAGTTGAAGCAAATTGAAATGATGGGGTATGAACCCAAAATCCGAAAAGCCAGGAATGCATTATTTGTAGTAGCAGTCCTGTTACTGTTAGGCGAAATCATTTCAGCAAATGCGAACAATATTCCGTTTTCGCCGCTCCTTTTATTAATTGTCGGTTTAGAGTGCGGCTCCTTTGTCGCCCTGGGCTTCTGGGCCAATACCAGGCCATTTACCGCCATTACACTGGGCCTTGTCCTTTTTATCGGTCTTTGGGTGTTTGCCATTGTGGCCACAGGATTTCAGGCTGCGATCGGCGGAATCCTAATCCGCATCATTGTAATAACCTATCTCGTAAGTGCGTTAAAGGATGCAAAAGCCTGGGAGGATGCGAAAGGGAAGATCTGAATTAGTAGTTAACAGTATTTCCTGAGGCGAATTTTCCTGAAATAGCACTTAATCAATTATCAAGATATTTTATATCAGTTTTCGATGTACGAACTAACAAAACAAAAAAGTACCGGGTCTCGGATTATTTTTGGGATAATTATATTCGCTTTTATTGCAGCTGTCCTAAATATGGCAATTCCTAACAGATCATCCACTCTAAATGATGATTTGATCAAAGCCGCTAATGAAATCAACCAGCATGCTCCAATAATAATAGATAGTACAACCAGACTGGATAATGTCAACGCACTCTCAGGCTCTACTTTTCAATATAATTATACCCTTTTAACTGTCCTTCGTACTGAGGTTGATACAAACCAATTAAAATCTTCCGCAAAAGAAATAATGATCACCCAATTAAAGAATAATCCGAAAGTTGCCATTTTTAAAGAAAACAATATTGAAATTCGCTTAAGGTATACCGATAAAAAAGGAGCGGAAGTCACTACAATTTACATTTATCCCACAGAATACTAATTTTTTAACATGGGATATTACTTTTTCATGATTACAGAAGGTTTTTTTTGTATTATCGATGACCTACTTACTGCAAAGCAATAAATAAATAATGCTAAAAAAAATACTACTAATAAAATTCCTGTTCCTTGGGTATGCCTTATCTCTCACAGGACAGACTATATTTTCAATTGACCAGCTTAAGTCTGACCTGGCATTTTATAAATCAAAACTTGAACAATTCCATCCCGGTCTGTACCTATACAGTTCCAAAGCAGGCATTGACAGCTATTTTGACAGTTTGTCCGCTTTAATCACCAAGCCCCTCGACGATCTGGAGTTTTATAGAATAATTACCCTGACCAGCGCCAAAATCCGGGACGGCCATACTTTGTTATTGCCCGGTTCTGAAACTACAGCCTATCATAATAAGAACAGCCCGTTCCTCCCGTTGCAAATAGGCGTATATAAAAATGGACTGTTTGTAAAAATGAACTGCAGCGCAACTGCACCGATTCCCGATGGATCCAGGATTGTCAGCATTAACGGGCAAACCAGTGAAGAAATCATACAACAGCTGACTGAAAGGCAAGTCCGTGACGGGAATAACCTTTCGTACGCTTACTGGATACTGGATAACTATTTCCGTGACTACTACAGCTATCATTTTGGCCATCCGGACAATTTTACCATAGAATATGAGTCTGAAAACGGGGTAAAAAAAACCAGCATTCCCGGATTGGCCAAAGACAGCCTGGTGTATTACCGGTCACAGCGGTACCCGGACTTCCGTTTCGACAAAAAGCCCGGTGAAGGGATTACCTTAAAGCTGGATACATCCAATCATTATGCACTATTAAAAATCCGGGATTTCCATAATGATGTGTTGCGGAAAACATATCACCAGCCATTTAACGAAACGATTACCGGGTATTTTTCGGAAATAGTAAACAGCAAAGTTGATAACCTGGTGCTTGATCTAAGGGATAACCAGGGCGGAGATATAGAAAACGGGGTTTACCTCCTCTCCTGGCTGCTCAACAAGCCCTTTAAAGTTGTTACCAGCTACAATTGCGTGGAGTCACAACAGTTAGTGAGTTGCAAAGGCCCATCCAGTGGCAGTCATAACCCAAAAGAAACTCCGTTCAGCGGAAAGCTTTATGTATTAGTAAATGGCGGCAGTTTTTCCAACTCAGGGATTGTCGCTTCCTGCCTGCGTGTCAACCAGCGGGCTGTTTTTATAGGTACCGAAACCGGCGGCAACCCGAATGTCTTAACAGGCTTTCCAAAAGGCTTTGAATTGCCCAATACGAAAATAAAAGTTGAGATTCCGTCGAAACAATTTGTAATGACCAGTGTGAGTGGGAATGATGGAAGGGGACTGGTGCCGGATTATATAGTGGAAGAAGATGTTCCAGGTTATATAAATAAAATGGATATGGTCTTGGTATTCGCTTTGAAGATGATTGGAAGACAGTGAGGCAGGGAGAGGTGGCAGGGGGCAGGATGCAGGCGAAGCCCTGAATAGATACTTAGATAAATTGCCACGATAGAATAAGCTAATGAATCTTATTTAATGTGACAGGAATTGACCAGCGTATTTGTTAACTAATTTCATAACCGAGGATCTAAAATCTACTAAAATGAAAAGTATATTTTTTATTGCCTGTTTGCTTACCACAAACCTCCATGCGCAAACCACTTTACAGTTTGACAAACGCTTTCTTGACAGTGAAGATAAATGGGTGGCTTTTGAAGCGAACAAGGAAGGAGCTCACTCTTTTGGTTTTATATATATTGACGCCCAGGCTGGACTGACACTGAATTACGAAGGGACATTTACGATTTCCCCTTCCGGCGAATTTATTCCTGCCAAAAAGGAAAATGCAATCATGAAAGTTCGCCTGCAACCTAATAACGTTTTGGTTGCTTTTATCCCTGAAAGTAAATTCAGTGAACTTCAAATTGAAGCGATTCCTGAATGGTTGCAGAATTATAAAAGGGATACCAATTCAGTGAGCAGGCTGTACCGCTGGGGCTTTTTGTATAACGGCTGGGAAGAATGTGAAAAAGCCCTCACCTATCTGGAAAAAGCCAACCAGATAAATCCGGCTTTTAAAGGATTGGCCGTTGAACTTGCATTCTCCTATAATTGCCTGGGGCAGTACAGTAAAGCGGTTTCTGTTCTGCAAATTGCATTACAGCAGGACCCCAAAGATGCTTATACAAATAAAGAGTTGATATATGCCCAGATCAGGTCGGGCGACCTGGACAAAGCAGCTGTAAGTTGTAAAAACGCTATCAACATCTGCACGGACGTAACTTTCCATGGCGAAAACTGCTATAACCTGCTCCATGAATTATATTTGAAAAAAGACAAAGCCAATTTTAATTTGTGGATAGCTGAAACAAAGAAGTGGAATGCAGGAAAGGAAAATATCATGAGTAGTATTGAAATAATGAACAAAGAGTTAAACCAGTAAAAACGCACTCTCGGAACCTTTCAAAAAACAGAAAAGGTTATCTATGCCACGCAAGGATAAATTTTTCAGTTTACAATCAAATTAAATTACACACATGGCCATTGCACTTTAATTGATGCAACTCCGTTTTCAATTACATTCCCGGAAGCATTGCCACCACAATTACTGTTGCTCGGTAAATACCATAAGCTAATCCTAAATATTTGGCCCTGCCTGACAGGGCGATGCCTGATGCTATGTACACAGTCTGACCGGTAATCACATCTACCACAGCAATGCCACCACCTAACAATGCTGATCTGTTGCCGTGTTTACTGGTATAATCCATCAGGATCAAAGCAATTCCTCATAGGTCTGAAGATGAACAGTTTGGAAAAAATTTGATGTAAATGATGCCTGGAATGATATTCCGCGCCTGTTCTCTCCCGACATTTAAAACTTCAAGGCATATAAGTCATGAAAGGAAACAGGGAGGTCATTGATTCGGGCATTTTTCTCGACACAGGATTTTAACACAATACTGTGTCTCTCCATTGCGGCAGTTACATACTATGCTGGTGTTATTAACTATATTTATGGCCAGTGGCCGGACTTATTCAAAAGTTCACTACCCGCCTTTTAAAAACTGCAAAACGAAATAAATGCTAACCATAACCAGGCTGAACGGATTGATTGTTATTATTCTTTTTGCCGTAAGCTGCAATAAAGACACTGATGCGATCAGTACAGTAAACACCAAAGAGACCGTTTCTGAAACCCCAACCATCCAATTTTATTTCAGGGGTACCATCAATGGCAATTATAAAGACTGGACAGTCACAGATATTAAAAATGGCGAAAACCTGGTCTACCGTTTCAACAGCGCGTCGGGAGTAGATACGCTCAGCAGTGACTGTGTGAATACCGTTTGCAAGTATATGCTTGAAGACGTGGTTATTTTCCAGAATAACGGGTTAAATCCCATGAAAAATTATATCGCTGCCGGCTTTAATATCAGCTCCAAAACCGGTGACAGGAATGAAATCATCAGCCAGTTTGCCGTGGGCCCAAAAACTTTCGGTAAACCCAGGATGAAAATTACTGACCCGGTTAAAGACGGTATATATGTATTTTATATTGACGAAAACGGCAAGCCCTGGTGCTCCCATTGGGGTTCCGGTAACCAGGCAAACAGCGTTTTTAAATCCGAACAGCTCCTGCCCCAGCCTTTCCATGAAATCTCCTGCCGCAAAATATGGAAAGCAACAGTCACTTGCATGTTGTATGACCAGGAGGGGAATTCACTTAAAGTGGAGAATGGTGAGTTTTTCACGCCGGTTATTGTGAATTATTAACCTTTACTGCATCTACAAGATGTAATATCAAATTGATGCGTTTTAAAATACTATTTTTACCCGTTTTTCTTTACACACTTATCAGCCAGGGGCAAACTGGTAAAAACACTTTATTACAGGCCTACCAGGCAAAATCGTCCCAAAAACTCCAGCAGTTTTTTGACATGTGGCTCAAAGAAGCCACCATTAAAACTGACAGCAATGCTATCCGCTTAAATGATACGCTGAACAATCTTTACGGAATCCTGAACACCGTTTACAAGCCACCAACCTCCGGAACTAAGTATATTTTAATGCAGCCGGAATTAAAATATAATATTGTAGACAATCTGAATAAAGACACATTGCTGAAGCGGGCCATATACTCGATGTTTAAAAAAAACGCGGACTCTGTTTATGCCCTGGCATTATCAAAACCTGGCGCTTATGATAATTTAGCGGAAGACAACGGCCTAGCCTTTTACACTATTTTAAAGTATGGATCAATCAGGATATCCACACAAAACCTGAAATACAAAGAGAAAACAGTGCTCCCTTTAACAAATGACTATTTTTCTGTTTTAACTTCATTTGTGCCGTATACGTATAATACTGCGGAGCAATTCGCGGAAAGAAATAAACGATTGATTTTTTTACTAAACGATATCCAATTCTGCTATGGTGATAATGGCACCATCCGGATTGGCAATCCCCCTTATGGTATTTCAGTAACCGTAGATGCGCAGTTTCAAAATGCTGTGGTTGAATACAGGGAGTGCAACAATGGGGTTCAGGCGAGATTGTCGAAAACAAACAATGGGTGGGTTGTTATTGAATCCCATATTACCTGGATTTATTAGCCTGCTTAGAAAATACAATCTGGCATAAAAGGTTTCCCGCGACACAAACTCACATAATTATTTATAAATTTATAAAACCACGTTCCCAAAAAACAAATTAACCCCATGCAGGAAACTTATACCCAGGATAAAATTTTCGATAAAATTGATTTTACAGTATCCCCGTTGGCTAAAGGCGAATTTGAAAACTGCCAGTTCAACCACTGTAATTTTTCAAACTGTGACATTTCCGGCTATAAATTCATTGACTGTACATTTAGTAGCTGTAATCTGAGTCTGGCTAAAATGAATAAAACGGTATTTCGTGATGCCATTTTCAGGGATTGTAAAATGCTTGGACTTCGTTTCGACACCTGTGACCCCTTCGGGCTATCTTTTTCATTTGAAAACTGCCAGCTAAACCATTCGTCCTTTTACCAGGCAAAAATCAAAAAAACGCAATTCATAAATTCGCAGTTGCAGGAAATTGATTTTGCTGAATCAGACCTTACAAATGCCACGTTTGACAATTGCGATCTTACCCTGGCAGTTTTTGACCGTACTGTACTTGAAAAGGCGAATTTCCTGACATCTTATAATTATTCAATAGACCCTGAAAATAACCGGCTTAAAAAAGCAAGGTTTTCAATGAATGGCCTGTCTGGTTTGTTAGGTAAATATGATATCGAGATTGAATGATGAACGATTAAGACCGAAAAACCGATTTTATTTATATGCCTCAGATTTTAATAAAAGACATTATCCGTCAGCTTACCGAAATCCAGGATGGATCGCTTTGGTTTGATCAGTGCTTTAAGGAAAAGCTTTCATCACTTACTGATGCTGAAGCTTTCACCCGGCCGATTCCACAAGTGCACAGTGTAGCAGAACATATGTCACATATTCTGGCCTGGCGGCAGGAATGCCTGCTCCGTTTCCGCGGGGAAAGGACAGATTTAATGAACAGTCCTGAAGACTGGAAAAACAACGAGGTATTAATTGAAACCGGCTGGGAGAAAATAAAAGCACAGTTTTTCGCCAGTACCGTAACATTAATTAAAGTCCTGGAAAACCAGGACGACAGTTACCTGGAAATAAAATTTGCGGACGAGGCATATAATAATCATTACCTGATTGAAGGGATTATCCAGCATGATATTTACCACCTGGGGCAAATAGGAATAACAATCAAACTGTTGAATCAGCTGTAAAGCCACCGTTAAAAATGATATAGTCAGGAAAAGCCCGGGATTGTAATGTGCCGTTACCATCAATTCTGTCTATCATGAGAAAAATAGTAGCTGCAAAAACCGTATCTATTTCAGCTATTCAATGTAATTTTATATTGACTAAAAACTGTATCAGACTAACAATGTAAGGTAATAAACGGGTGAAATCGCGAGTACTGTTTTATAATCATGAAGAGCATATTTACTGAGAAAGAAATTACCCCTTCCCAAAAGGATCTTAAAAAAGCTTTAGGAAGTACCTTTCCTATCTGGCAGGAATTACAGGAATACACAAAAAAATCATATCCGGGCGCCGTGGAGGAATGGAATTTTTCAAGCCCCAAATACGGCTGGAGTTTCAGGGTAAAAGACAAAAAGCGGGTTATTCTTTACCTGCTGCCCCGTGAACAGTTTTTCAAAGTGGCCATGGTATTTGGGCAAAAAGCAACAAATGAAATTTTAAACAGCAATGTTGCTGATATGATCAAACAGGACTTACAAAATGCCAGGGTATATGCCGAAGGGCGGGGAATACGGATTGATATTACTGATAAAGCACTAACAACAGATATTAAAACGTTAATATCAATTAAGCTTTCCCACTAACTTCATTCTTACATACCCGGGTGGCTGGTTGCCATCCATTATTTAAACGTAAATTTTTTACAGATGGATTTCGAAATCATTGAAACAAACCGGTTAACCCTCAAAGGGCTTACGCCCGAGGGGATGACCGATATTTTTGAACAATATTCAAAAACGGAAATAAAAAAACTGTTAGGCCACCGGTCGGAAGAGGATTACCAAAAAGAAGCCTACAAACAACAAAACGGATATAGCTGTTATAACCGCCGGTTTAAATTATTCCTTCTCACAGATAAAGCAACCGGCACGATTATCGGCCGTTGCGGGCTCCACAACTGGAACCCGGAACACAGCCGGGCTGAAATCGGCTATGCCATGGAAGATGAGCAATACAAAAGAAAAGGCCTGATGTCTGAAGCCGTGGAAGCCATCATTGAACACGGGTTTACTACAATGGAATTGCACCGGATTGAGGCGCTGGTCGGCACCTGGAATATTCCATCACTGCGGCTGATGGAAAAAAATAACTTCATTCAGGAAGGGGTTATGAGAGAGCATTGGCTTACCAATGGGGTATTTGAAGATTCTGTAATTTTTTCAAAGCTTAACCGGGAGAATAAAAACGATCAGAAAAAAAATTAAGCCTCTCAATGGACGGGACGGAATAAAATATTTTTATGACTTACAGAACAAAAGCCGGGTTCATTACCGGGTCTTCCATGGCGGTATTGCTGTTCGCAAACCATGTATTTCTTTTAAAGGATATTGTACCAACCGATTACCCTGGCACCGTTTTTTCAGCCATTCTAACCGGAGTTATTGCAGGCCTTTTTTTCATGGCAAAAACACCCAGGGGAAATACAGCGAAGAAAAAATGATATAAAGAATGACGGCCATTGAATTACCGGTCTCATTGAAAACCTGTTTGTTTTACCCGAACTTAAATAATACTACATGCCATCAGACAGTTTTATCCTGACAGACAATACAAATGAAGCTGATATTGAAACAGTACTTTCAAATTTGGCAAATCTATATGCTGAAACAGGATATACAGACGGAATCATGTTGCATGCAAGCAACCAAAAAGAAGGAACATTCCTGGTCACATTTAAGCAGGTACCGGATTTTGAACACTTTGCTTATTTTGTAAATTATATAAATTACCCGGAAGGAATGAGTATCTGGGAGGGTACAGTAACTGGTTTTTACCTGGTAAAACCGGTTGACAACACCGGGTATTTCAAAAGCGGTGAGTGGCTTCAGTTGTATGTTTCAAAAACCGACACTGACTTCGACAATGTTTCTGTTTCTAATGCCGCTAATGAAAGCTTCCTATATGATTTCGGCGGAAATACGATGAAGCTGCCACACTCTGAGATTATATATTCTTTTCCGGATTTCCAGGAAAGTGATTTTACCCTGTTAAAAATTATAAACCCGGCTTAGGACTCACACCAAAAAGTTCAGTCCAAACGCCCAGAAAGAAACAAGGCAATTATCCTTACCTTCAACACCAAATAAAGCCAGGATTCAGCTCCGGGAGTAATATCCTGACTTCTGTAATACCTCGCCATTTCGGGCATTTAAATTTCTGCACTTTATGCGGGATTCAATTACAGAAGATAAAAACCAACCAAGTAATTCCAGTAATAAAAAGGCTGTTTACCTGCCGGGACTAAACGGACTCAGGGCCATCGCCGCGCTGGCTGTCGTAATCTCGCATATTACACTCGGACTTGCAGGGTTCGGTCTTGACAATAAATTATTCGGCACCGACAGGGATGGACATGGCAGTGGTTTACCACTCGCCGGACACGGCGTAACCATCTTTTTCACCCTCAGTGGTTTCTTAATTACTTTCCTGCTTTTGAAAGAAAAAGAAGTCCACCCGATAAAAATCAAAGACTTCTATATCCGCCGCATTTTAAGGATCTGGCCTTTATATTATTTGTATTTCCTGATTAGCCTGGCAACGATCCTGATTTACGGACTGCCCTACACAAGCGCATCCATCCCTTTTTACATTTTCCTCGCCGCCAATGTACCGACTATCCTCGATCAGGCATTACCCCTGCTTACACACTACTGGTCATTGGGCGTGGAAGAACAGTTTTATTTATTCTTCCCGCAATTAGCCAGGCTCAACAACAAAAAACTGCTGAAGATAACCCTGGTGCTGATCTGCGCTCTAATCGGCCTGAAGTTTGGTTTTTGGCTATTGTATAAAAAAACCGGTCAGGAAATACCTTACGTTGCAATGGGCATCACCCGTTTCCATACCATGCTGATTGGTGTGGCAGGAGCCATACTTTATTATTATAAGAACCAGAAATTTCTGCAGGTCACCACCCATATAATCACCCAGGGAATGGCGTGGGGTGTTGTGCTTTTAATAGGACTGAATAAATTCCACATCGCCTCGTTCATCAACGGGGAAATCGTTTCTGTATTTACTGTGATCTTAATCATGGGGCAAATCACCAAAAGAAATAATATCATCAACCTGGAAAATAAAGTGTGTGATTTTATAGGAAAGATTTCCTACGGTATCTACGTTATCCACCCCATACTGATATTTTATTTTTCGAAATTACTGGGGAATTTAAAAGACAATTTTGCAAACTACCTGTTTGTTTATCTCCTGATTACAACGGCTACTATACTGATGGCATATCTTTCTTATGAGTATTATGAGAAATGGTTCCTGAAACTGAAGACCAGATTTGCAACGGTGAAAAGTGCAAGTACAAAGGATAGCCTGTAAAGGGGGCGGCGGGGTGGGGGGGGGGAAAATAAATCTGTCACGGTGTTTTTTTTCCCGGGCCGATTTTCCAACCGCTGGGGGAGAAAAAAGTTATCAAAAAATTTTTTCCCTCGGCCCCATTTTTATTTTTTTTATAAATTAAAAATTTTGTTTTTTTTTTTTTTTTTTTTATTTTTTTTTTTTTTTCCCCCCCCAAAAATTTCCTTCTTTTTTTTGTTGGGGGTTTTTTTTTTTTTTTTTTTTTTCGGGGCTGCCGGGTTTTTTTTTTTTTTTTCAAAAAAAACCAACTGTTTTTTGGGAATTAATCCCCCCCGGTTTTTTTTTTTTTTTTTTTTTTCTGGTGTTTTTGGGGTTTTTTGTTCCCCCCCCCCCCTGTTTTTTGGGGGGGCGTTTTTTGGGGGGCCCCCGGGTGGTTTTGGGGGGGGGGGGTTTGGGGGGGGGGGGGGGCGGGGGGTGGGGGGGGGGGGGGGGGGGGGGTGTTGGGGGGGGGGGGGGGGGGTTTTTAGGGGGGTTTGTTGGGTTGGGATGGTTGGGGGGGGTTTTCGGGGGGGCCCGGTTGGGGGGGGGGGGGGGGGGGGGATCGCGGGGGCGGCCTTTGGTTCTCCGGGGGGAAATTCCCCCCGGGGTGCCCTTTTCGGGGGGGTTTTTTTCGACCACCCCCACCAGGGGGTTTCCGGGGGGGGGGTGGGGTTTGGGGTGGGGGGTTTGGGGGGGGGGGGGAAGGGGGTTTTTAAGGGGGGTTAAAAATTTGGGGGGTCCCGGGGATGTTTTTTTTTTTTTTGGGCGTCCCCTCTTCCTTCTTCCTCTGTTTTTTGGGGGGGGGGGGTTTCCCGGCCCGGGGGGGGGGGGGGGGGGGGGGGGGGAGGGGGGCGGGGCAAACGGGCAAAAAAGGGGGGGGTTTTTTGGGGAAATTTTCGGGGGGGCGGGGGGTTTTTTTTTTTTTGTTTTCATCAAAAAAAAAGGGGGGGGGTTTTTTTTTTATGTTTTGGAATTGTGGGGGGGGTTTTTTAGGTGTTGGGGTGGGTTTTTTTGGGGGGGAAAGGGGGGGGGGGCTTATTTTTTTTTAAAAAAAATTCGGGGGGGGGTTTTTTTGGGGGGGGTGTTTTTTTCGGGGGGGGGGTTTGGGGGGGGGGGGTTGTTGGGGGGGGGGGGGGGGGGGGGGGGGGGGGGGGGGGGATTGTTGGGGGGGGGGTTGGGGGGGGGGGGTGGGTGGGGGGGTGGGGGGGGGGGGGGGGGGGCCCTTGTGGGGTTGGGGGGGTGGGGGGGGGGGGGGGGAAGGGGGGGGGGGGGGTTTTGACTGTTTTGCTTTGGCTGGAGGGCGGGAAGAAGGGGGGGGGGGCGGGGAGATGTTCGATACTCGGGTTTGTCGGTTCTTCTAATGGGATAAAGCCGTAATCATGCCAGCTAGGTTTACAAAGCAACAAAACAAAGGACACAAAGGGTTTTAAAACCACTACAGACATTTTGTTTTTACGTAATTGGCGAACTGACTGAGATTGAGGAGTAATCACTTTGCGTCTTGGCGTCTCTGCGGTTATTGTATTTAATAAAACCCAATAAACACAAACTTAAACTCGGAAATATTTTTCTGCCAATGGAGTAGATAATACAATAACCGCAAAGACCTTTAGATCAGTTTCCCAATATTTTCTATTTGTAAGATTTAGCAGAAATTAGAAGAAGAAGCGGGGTGAACTAGGCAGAGACATGAGCTTGTGACTCATTTTGCGTATTAGTCCCCACTTCTTCTCTTTAACGTTGTCAGTGCTCCGTTTAGAATTTCAGACAAAGGTCAGGTCTGTTAAAGGTCTTGGAGACTGTCAACATTTTTTAAACCTAAATCTAAATTATGAAAGATTTATTGATTGTGGGTGTTGATGTATCCAAGTTAACACTGGACTTTCATTGCAAACCGGGTGATTTTGCCTTACAGACCGAGAACAAATTATCCGGCTTTAAACTTTGGCTTACTGGGATCCGCAAACTGTTCGGGTTGGAGTTGCCAATTTTTGTTGTGATGGAACATACTGGTCGCTATTCAGCGCGTTTTGAAATGTTTTTAAGATCTAAATCCATTGATTTTTGCAAAGTACCCGCATTGCAGATCAAACGATCGATCGGTGTAGCAAGAGGCAAGAATGATAAAGTGGATGCTGCCCGTATCGCAGAGTATGCCTGGCTTCGACGAGATCTATTGGTGGCCGATGTTCCTGTTCTGCAGGGCATTGCTGAGTTACGTAACTTATTGAGTCTGCGATCCAAGTTGGTAAAAGACAGAAGTGGCTACCTGTGCCGGCTTAAGGAAATGCGGGCCACGGAATCTTGTTCCAAGTCTGATATTACTATACAAATCCAGGAACGAATTATCCAGGAGCTTACCCGGGCTATCAAAAAAACGGAAGATCAAATCCGCTTGATTATCCGTACCAATGAAGTGCTTAAAAAAACCTGCACATTACTCACTAGCATTAAAGGTGTTGGGTTGATTGTAGCTGCTTATATGATTGCAAACACCAATAATTTTACCCGTTTTGCCAATGCCCGGAAATTTAACTGCTATGCCGGACTTGCTCCGTTTGCGCACGAAAGTGGTACTAGCATAAAGAGTCGGTCCAGGGTCAGCCATCTGGCAAATAAAGAGGTCAAGACACTTTTAAATCTCGCAGCGTTTGCTGCTATCCAGTTCGACCCGGAATTGAAGACTTACTACCAAAAAAGGGTGGCAGAGGGTATGAAAAAAATGGCCTGTCTCAATATTATCCGATCAAAAATCGTGAGCCGTATGTACGCAGTTGTAAAACGCGAAACGCCATATATAACAATCACTTTAGCAGCATAAGCAATCCAGATCCATTAGAACTTAAAAATAAATTTTTGCTGAATCCTGGACTTAGAATACGCAAAGACGCAGAGGACGCAAAGGGTTTACAATAGCTCAGTTAGTCTTTAAAGACCGCACATTCTTTAGGGTTCGACCGCCAGGGGCGGGCCATAGTGGCCTTATTGGAGAATTCAATTAAAGGAAGAAACCGAATCAGTCAGACTATTCAATTAGAAGATGTATTACACAGTGACCTTTGTGGTTTGTATTTATCTCACCCCTGAAAAATAAAAAGGTGAAGGCATGATTTCAAATTCACTGTTCTCCAGCATCTCAATATTCAACTGGAATGCCTCATCTGTTTTGATAACCACTTTTTCTTTGGTGATTTTTTTGTAACCGGCTTTTTCAAACACAAATTTATAGGTGCCGGGTTTCAGTTCATCGAAGGCAAAGCTGCCATCTTCTTCTGTAACCTGAACTTTTTCCTTTTTGGTAACCAGGTAAGCAGTAACCGTAACATCTTTCAGCGGCTTTTTGGTGTCCGCATGAATTACAACCCCGTTCAGTTCATCTTTTTTGCCATTGATTCCAGGATCATCCTGGGTGGCATTGGCTTTGGCAAATCCGAAAAATGCCAGCAGGAGAAAAATAATTTTCGGTTTCATGAGTTCAAGGTTTTGTTTTTGTTTTTGTTTCCTGGCTTGGTCATTTAAAGTTATGGCATTTTGAGTGGATTTGAAACTGCCGTCCGGAACTCATTCCATACCGTTTGTATAATTTTTTCTGCCGGCCATATTTCCCTGACGAGGGCGCAAACCTCCCCGATTTCAAGCTCCCCTTCTTCCATATCTCCCTCATACATACCCTTTTTGGCCCTGGCCCTGCCCAGTATTTGCTGTAACTCTTCAACCGATGCACCCCGGGCTTCTGCTTCCTGGGCGCGTTCTGCAAAATGATTATGTAACAACCGCACCGGTGTAAGCTTTTTGAGACTCAGCCTGGTATCTCCCTCGCCCGCTGCGATCACTTTCGCTTTAAAATCCGGATGGGCTGATGATTCTGCCGAAGCCACAAACCGGGTTCCCATCTGAACACCTTCCGCACCCAGCACCATCGCTGCAAACATCTGCCGGCCGTTTGCGATACCACCTGCAGCTATTACGGGAACTTTTACCGCGTTTGCAACAGCCGGGACCAGCACCATGGTCGTGGTTTCTTCCCTTCCGTTATGTCCGCCCGCTTCAAAACCTTCAGCCACCACAGCATCACAACCCGCCTGTTCTGATTTCAGGGCAAATTTGGTGGAGCTCACCACATGCACAACGGTTAACCCGTTTTCCTTCAGCATCGGCGTCCATGTTTTGGGATTGCCCGCAGAAGTAAAAATGATTTTCACTCCTTCCTGCAGGATAATTTCCATGTGCCGTTCAATATCGGGATAGAGCAATGGCACATTGACGGCAAACGGCTTTGAGGTGGCTGCTTTGCAGCGGCGGATTTCATCCTGCAATTCATCCGGATACATAGATCCGCTGCCGAGAATACCCAACCCGCCCGCATTACTCACCGCACTGGCGAGTTCCCAGCCGCTTGACCAGATCATGCCTGCCTGTATAATGGGGAAGTCAATACCAAATAACCGGGTAACCCGGTTGCTGAATGGTTCCATACAAAAATTTACAGGACGAAGATAATACAGGAAGCGCGGGGAAAATCAACCCAGGTCAATGCTGGTAGTATCGCCGATATTCACCGAACGGCTTTCCCCCCGGAGGTTGGTATCACTGCCGATCACAGAATCATCCAGTACGATATCATATAATTTGGAATAAGCACCAATGATGGAGTTTTTGACAATCGAATAATCAATTGTGGAGTTTTCGCCAATGGCCACATTCGGACCGATGATCGAATTGCGGATCACACAACCGGCACCAATGCTGACCGGTTGCACAATTACTGTGTTCTCAAAACGATCAGAAGCGATACTCTGGTCTGCATATTTTTTTAACAACAGGGCATTTGATTCAAGAAGGGTTTCTTTGCGGCCGCAATCAAACCAGTTTTCCACTTTGAAACTCTGGAATTTCACACCGGCGCGGATCATACATTCCAGTGCATCAGTCAGGCTGTACTCACCATGTGTACGAAGCCCCTGGCGGATATTATTCTCCAGGCACTGGAACATCTGCTCAGATTCCCTGATTTTATACAAACCCACCATCGCCATGTTTAGATTTAGGGATTTGCGGCTTTTCCACCACATGTTCCGTGAATCCGGCTTCATTGATTTCAGCCACACCAAATTCGCGGGGATCGTCCACTTTTCGTACACCAATCATGGAGAAAGGGCTGTTCACCACTTCTTTTACATCATATTCGGCAATGGTATCACCCAACACAACAAACACCTCATCCCCGTTTACAATATTACGTGTGAGGCGGATGGCATGTCCCACACCCTCTCGGTCAACCTGGTGAATATAATGGGCCTGGAGGTGGGGGTATTTTTGGCGGACATAATCCCGGATTTTCTCGCCGAGATAACCGATAATGAAGACAAATTCGTTGATGCCGGCTTCCTGCAACTGGTCGATGATGATACTCAGCACCGTTTTACCGGCCAAAGGTATGAGGGCCTTAGGCTGCGAATAACTCTGGGGACGCAATTTTGTGCCAGCCCCCGCAACAGGAATGATCGCTTTCATGTATGCGTTGCAGTGGTTTTGTTACTAATCAAAAGCCAACGAATGTAAGACTTTTACCATAAACAAAAACTTTGGCTCCCGGGGGCGGGAAAAGCCCCGCTGGTTTACATTTGCAGGATTCCGGGAAAGTACTAAAATCCCGTAATCACTGAAACATGATACAACAGGACCAACTGGTATTCGGACTGATCAGGCGTGAACTGGAAAGGCAGCGCAATGGCATTGAACTGATCGCCTCAGAAAATTTTACTTCTTTGCAGGTGATGCAGGCCATGGGCACTGTAGCTACCAATAAATATGCAGAAGGTTATCCGGGTAAAAGATATTATGGCGGTTGTGAAATCGTGGATGAACTGGAAAACCTGGCCATTGACCGCCTGAAATCAATTTTCAAAGCCAGCTGGGCCAACGTACAACCCCACAGTGGTGCACAGGCCAATGCGGCTGTTTTCCTGGCCTGTTTAAAACCAGGTGATAAAATCCTCGGACTTGATCTCAGCATGGGCGGACACCTGACGCATGGCAGCCCTGCGAATTTCAGCGGTAAAAACTTCCAGGCACATTTCTACGGTGTAAACCGGGAAACGGGTCTCGTGGATTATGAACAACTCGAAGCCACAGCCCTGAAAGAAAAACCCAAAATGATTATTTGCGGTGCATCTGCTTACAGCCGCGACTGGGATTATGCCCGCATCCGTGCGGTGGCAGATAAAATCGGGGCTGTGGTGATGGCTGATATTGCCCACCCTGCCGGTTTAATTGCCACCGGTTTACTGAATGATCCGTTTGATCATTGCCATATTATCACTTCCACTACACATAAAACATTGCGCGGACCCCGTGGCGGTATCATCATGCTCCGTCATGATATGGAAAACCCCTGGGGCATCAAAGATCCCAAGGGCAATACACGTACACTGAGCCAGCTGCTTGATCTCGCAGTGTTCCCCGGTACCCAGGGCGGACCCCTTGAACATGTGATTGCAGCCAAAGCTGTAGCATTTGGTGAAATCCTTTCCGCCGATTTCGAGGCTTATGGAAAACAGGTTATCGCCAATGCGCAGGCCATGGCCAAAGCATTCGTAAAAAGGGATTACAGACTGATCAGTGACGGCACCGACAACCATTTAATGCTGATTGACCTCCGGAATAAAAACCTGACAGGTAAAAAATCACAGGAAACACTGGACAAAGCGCATATCACACTCAACAAAAACGCAGTCCCCTTTGACGATAAATCGCCTTTTGTCACATCAGGTATCCGCGTAGGCGTACCCGCCATTACCACCCGTGGCATGAAGGAAGAACACATGGAAAGTATTGTGGGGCTGATTGACCGGGTGCTGATGAATATAGATAATGAAGCCGAGGTTTCAGCGGTGAATGAAGAAGTGAAAACATTCATGCAGCAGTTCCCGCTTTATCCTGAACTGGGTTAATCATTATTTCACGAACTTTGTATAAATAGATTATATGATACAGCGCCGCCAGACTCTTTACCTGCTATTGGCCACCGTGGCCGCCCTGCTGAGCTTTATGTTCCCCTTTTTAACCGGCAAGGAAATGGATAAAGGTGTACCAACAGATATTTCACTGAAAGCCGGAAGCCGTTTTTTAATCCTGCTGTTAACCGGTGCTTCGCTGGTGCTTTCTGCCGTAATCATCTTTTTATATAACAACCGCAAGCAGCAAATGCTGCTTTGCTGGTTAGGGCTGGTGATTTCTGTACTGATCATTGTGATGTATATCCTTGAAATGAATAATATCCTCAAGCCGACGCTGGCGTTGTCTTGTATATTTCCTTTTATGATACCGGCATGTTATTTTCTGGCGTACAGGTATATACATAAAGATGAAAAGCTGATAAAAACTTTGGACAAATTGAGGTAAGAGAAATACAGAACCACAACAAAGAGCACAAAGGAAAACATATATTAAATCAGAGGTATTTCCCCGTATAACTCCCCTTCACTTTTTTCAAATCCATTGGCTTACCTGCAAACACCAATGAACCTCCCCCCATCGCCCGCCTCAGGCCCCAGGTCAATCACCCAATCCGCAGAACGGATTACATCCGTATTATGTTCAATGACCAATACCGAATGTCCCTGTTCAATGAGCGCCTGGAATGAAGTGAGCAGTTTTTGGATATCATGGAAATGCAAACCAGTGGTAGGCTCATCGAAGATGAACATGATTTTCCCGGCCGATTTGCCTTTGCCGAGGAATGAGGCCAGTTTGACCCTTTGCGCTTCACCTCCGGATAAAGTACCGGAGGACTGACCGAGTTTGACATAACCCAGGCCCACATCACTCAATGGCTGTATGGCTTTGACGATGGATTTTTCGAAACGGAAAAAGTCGAGTGCTTCGTCCACACTCATTTCGAGCACATCATAAATATTTTTATCCTGGTATTTTACTTCCAGTACTTCTTCCTTGAATTTTTTCCCGCCGCAGGCTTCGCAGGTCAGGTGCACATCAGCCAGGAACTGCATTTCCACTACCTGTTCACCTTCGCCTTTACAGGTGTCGCAACGGCCGCCGTCCACGTTGAATGAAAAATGCTTGGGCATGAAGCCGCGCATTTTGGAGAGTGGCTGGTCGGCATATAAATCCCTGATCTCATCATAAGCCTTGATGTAAGTAACCGGGTTACTGCGGGAAGATTTACCAATGGGATTCTGGTCCACCATTTCAATCTGCGCAATCTCTTCCACATCACCAGTGATGGCTTTGTGAAAACCGGTTTTATCACCGAATTCACCTTTCAGTTTACGGAGTGCGGGATATAATATCTGCCTGACCAAAGTGGTTTTACCGCTGCCGCTCACACCGCTCACCACGCAAAGCACATTGAGCGGGAACTCCACCGTGATATTTTTCAGGTTATGCTGTCGCGCACCTTCCACCGTAACTGATCTCGTCCATTTGCGCACCTGTTTGGGCGGGTCAATCGTCAGCACATGATCGAGGTATTTTCCGGTTAAGCTGGCCGGGTTGCTCACGATTTCATCGTAATCTCCTTCGGCCACCACTTCTCCGCCCAGATGGGAGGCCAGCGGACCCATGTCAATGATATGATCTGCTTCCCGCATCATCATTTCATCATGTTCAACAACCACAACGGTATTGCCGAGGTCACGCAATTCTTTCAGCACTTTAATCAGGTTCGCTGTATCCCTGGAATGCAAACCGATGGAAGGTTCATCCAGGATATACAAAGAACTGGTCAGGTTAGAACCCAGGCTTCTCGTAAGTTGTATACGCTGGCTTTCACCACCACTGAGCGAATTGGCCAGCCTGTTCATGGTTAAATATCCCAAACCCACACTCAGCAGGGTTTGCAGGCGGTGCTGTATTTCTGATAATATCCTTTTGGCGATGGCTTTATCATGTTCAGATAATTTCTGATCCAGTTCATCAAACCATTTTTTCAGGTCTTTCACCGGCCACTCGCACACTTCGCCAATATGTTTTTTATTTACCTGTACATACAGTGCTTCTTTACGCAGGCGGTAACCTTCACAGTCAGGGCATTCGGTCCGTCCGCGGTAACGGCTCAGCATCACGCGGTACTGCACTTTGTACAATTGTGATTCCACATCTTTAAAGAAATCATCAATGCCCATTACGCCTTCAGCGCCTTTCCAGAGCTGGGTGATTTGTTTATCTGTTAAATCAGCAATGGGTTTATGCACGGGGAAATTGAATTTCTTTGCGCCTTTGATAAAATTCTGGCGCCACCAGTCCATCTTCTCCCCTTTCCAGGGAGCCACGGCACCATCGTACACACTGAGTCTTTTATCGGGAATCACCAGGTCATCATCAATACCGAGCACCTGGCTGAACCCTTCGCAGGTAGGGCAGGCACCAAACGGGTTGTTGAAAGAAAAAAGATTGGGTACCGGTTCTTCAAACAGCATACCATCTGCTTCAAAGCGGTTATTGAAATCATGGCGTTTTGTACCATTGACCTCAAGCAGCATATCGCCTTCGCCTTCATAAAAAGCAGTGCTGATCTTTGCCGGAAACCGGGGAAATGGTTTTACCGATCCTTGCATACAGCAGCCGGAGATAGTCCTGGATTTCGGTCATACTCCCCACCGTGCTTCTTGGCGTCCGGGTGATTACTTTTTGTTCAATGGCGATGGCCGGGCAGAGGCCTTTGATATAGTCCACATCCGGTTTATCCATCCGGTTCAGGAACTGGCGGGCATAGGCGCTGAGGCTTTCCGCATACTTCCGCTGGCCCTCGGCGTAGAGCGTATCAATGGTCAGGGATGACTTCCCGGAACCCGATACGCCTGTGACAACCACCAACTTATTTCGGGGGATATTGACAGACACGTTTTTCAGGTTGTGCACCCGGGCACCCCTGATTTGTATATTTTCTGCGGAATTTACGGTCCCGCCTGTTACGGGGTTTTTCCCTTTTATTGTGTTTTCCATTGTTTCTCTGGCAAATGTAAGTCCTTCCCGCCCTACTCTAACACCCTGTAATCTCATATGTTAAGAACTAATCATTAACATTTTCTTAGGAAACATATGTAGACTAAGGATTTACAATTATTTGGCAATTTCCGGAAATAACATACTTTTAGAGTCCAATATCAACCAAAATGAAAAACCTAAAAATTAACCCGCCTATCGTCTGAACTTCTACACAGTTTTTTTACCGATTATTTGTTGTAACCAATATCCATTTTGAACCCGCCGGCACTGCCTGTGAGGAAAAACTAAACTGTAGGAGTCATGAAAGCTTTTAACAAAAAGACTGATCACGAATTGATCCACCTTTTCAGGGACGGAAACCTGGAAGCATTGGAAACCCTGGTGCTGCGGCATAAGGACAAGCTCTATACTTCCATATTGTTCCTGGTAAAAGACAAATACCTGGCCGAGGACATCTTCCAGGACGCCTGTATCCGCATTATTGATACGATGCGGGGCGGTCGTTATACGGAAGAAGGTAAATTCCTGCCCTGGGCTATGCGTATCGCGCACAATCTTTGCGTGGACCATTTCCGTAAAATGAAAAGAACCCCCACCATCCGCAATGGTGAGGACAAAGATATTTTTGAGGTGCTGAACTTCTCTGAAGACAGTGCTGAAACCGTGATGATCCGCCGGCAGAGCCATGACCGGGTAAGGGACATGCTGCAAAGCCTGCCCGAGGACCAGCGCGAGGTAATTATTCTTCGTCACTATGCCGACATGAGCTTTAAGGAAATTGCTGCCGCAACAAACTGCAGTATTAACACAGCTTTAGGCCGGATGCGCTACGGATTGATTAATTTGCGCAAGCTGATGACCCAGAAACAAATTGCCTTATAAAGTTCTTGTCATTCTGTATCTCTGACCGGGGCTTGATTATTGTTATACAATTTTCCCGAGCTTGCCATTCCGCGATGCTGGTACAGAATGACGCCAAATTGAAAAAGCCCCTGCGTTTTTAAATGCAGGGGCTTTTTTATATACAGGCTTTTGGCTATTAGCTATTGGTTGTTGGCGGCTTAGAATAATCTGGAAGATTCTCGTGTATAGCTAAAAGCCAAGTGCTAATTGCCAATTGCAATTTTTAAAAAATCAGGAAATTGAAATTGATTTCACAATCTTTCGGATTCCTTTTTTGACTTTTTAATTTTGACTTTTGAATGGGAATCCGGCATTTGGAATTTTTCACTGCCCAGTCCTCTTCTTATATTCCTCTAACACTTTATCCAAATGCGCCACAAACTCCTGCACATTGGGAATATAAGGATATCCATCAGGCGCGAGTTTCTGCTCCTTGTCATCCAGGAAAATATAGAAAGGTTGTGAAAGGGTGCCATACCGGCTTACCTGCAGGTGTGAAAACTTCTCTCCCACTGTATTTACTTTTTCATTCAGCTCTTTTGAAAAGAACTCCTCGCTTTCCGGTATTTCTATCTGCTGCACATCTGTGAAAAGTGAAGCCACGATAAAATTTTCTTTCAGCCTTCTCATCACCTGCGGATCGCTCCATACCTGGGCTTCCATTTTGCGGCAGTTGATACAATTGATGCCGGTGAAATCAAGCATCAGGGGTTTATGGGAAGCACGGGAAGCAGCCAGGGCTTCATCATAATCATAATAAGTAACCAGTCCGGCCGTTCTTACGACTTCCGGTTCATAAATCCTCATTTGTTTTACATACTTCTCCGGAGGCAAAACACCTGGTGCGGTGCTTACAGGTGCATACGCGCTGCCGCTGTTCTGGACAAAATCCTGAGTACCGTAAGGCGGCAGGAAAGCACTGATGCCTTTCAGCGGGGCACCCCACAATCCCGGAATCATATATACTACAAAACTGAAAGTGGCGATAGCAAATGTGAGTCGTGTTACAGAAAGGTAAGGATGACCGAAATCGTTTTTCGGCAGATCATCATCATGGTGGAATTTCAGTTTACCTAACAGGTATAATCCAAGCAGTGCGAAAATAACAATCCAGAGGGCGAGATATACTTCACGATCGAGCAGGCGCCAGCTCTTCGACAAATCTGCATTCGATAAAAATTTCAAAGCCAGTGCCAGTTCAATAAAACCCAGTGTTACTTTAACGGCATTCAGCCAGCCACCGGCTTTGCCGATACTGTTCAGCATACCGGGGAATAAAGCAAACAGTGAGAATGGCAATGCCAGTGCGAGTGAGAAGGCAAACATGCCCACCAGTGGTCCCATATAAGATCCGTTGGAGGCTAACACAATCAGGTTGCCCACAATGGGACCAGTGCAGGAGAATGATACCAGGGCCAGTGTCAGTGCCATAAAAAATATACCCCAGAAACTGCCCGTTCCCGATTTCATGCTGGCTTTATTTGTCCAGGAGGAAGGCAGGCCGATTTCAAATGCCCCGAGGAATGAAAACCCGAACAGCAGGAACAAGGCAAAAAAGACCAGGTTCGCAATCCAGTTCGTGGCCATTTTATTCAATGCGGCCGGACCAAATATCAATGTAATGAGTAAACCGAGTATCGTGAAAATAAGTATGAGTGAAATGGAATAACTGATGGCATTGCGGATGCCCTTCCTGTTTGGTTTTACTGCGTTTGGTAAAGAAACTGACCGTAACAGGAATCATAGAGAAGACACAAGGTGTAATCAATGCGAGCAAACCACCGCCAAACGAAGCGATAAAAATCCACCAGAGCGATTTGTTTTTCAGGTTCTCAGTCAGGGAATCATTGTTCCCGACGGCAGAAGCCGAAGCAACTATCGTTTGCTTGAAGGGCTCTTCATAACTGTTGTATTCATCGCCGGTCTTTACAAAATAGGTGATCTTCCCACGGATCACGGCACTGTCGCCGTCTTTGATCTCAAGGGGCTGTATCCAGCTGACGGAATCGGTGAAGTAGATAAGCTCAGCGTTGTTCAGGCTGGAATCTTTTTCAGTTTTGCTGTTGCCATTTTCAACGGCAGGCTTTTTTACAAAGGGAAGTGATACTGAATCAAAACTGATTACTGTATTCAGTGGCGCATCAGGACTAAAAGGTTTGATGGAGAAAATTTGTGCCCCGGCCCGGATATTGGCTTTCATGCTTACGGTCCAGCCGCTGTCTGTTTTTTCCTTGCTGAAACTGAACTGAACGGGTTTATCCTGTGACCAGCCGATTGTACAAATGAAAACGAGGGCGATTGTCAGTATTGGTTTGATGCTGTTCCTGATCATAGTATCTGGCAGATAAGAGAAACGAGTTCCTTTAAAGAACTCGTTTGTATATTAAGCTGATTAATTCATTTTTCATTGAAGTGTGCACGGCGTATCATTGGAGTGCCACACTGAAGGTAACTTTTTTTGGCGGAAGGCATTTTTCGTCATTACAGATCTGGTATTCCACAACTCCCGCGTAATTGGTTTTGATATTGGTTTTCAGTTTTACCACTTGTACAAAATCCACTTTACCTGAATACTGGTTGGCAGAAATACCCAGTTTTTCATCTTTGAATTTTTCCATCGTGCCAACTTCTTTTATTTTACCGGTAAGGGTGAGCAAAGGGTTGGTGGTAATTTCAAAACTGGTGGGTACTGCAATCGCATCCTCGGGCTGGGTCTGTGAGTAAAGGTGCCAGTGACCGGTGAGCGTGGCAGTCATGTGAATCTCATAGGTTTTATCCGCCGTTTTTTGGCCGTAAATGACCAGGTAATCGGGGTCTGTGCCTTTGCGTAAACTGTGCCTGCCAGTAAGAGAACAGCTAATAGAAATTTTTTCATTTGGTGTTTAATATACTTAATACAAAAATCCTGCTTTTATCGTCTTGCTGTTTGTTAAAATTAAGGGAAGAGCGCTTCAATCAACCCCAAAACGCCTGATTAGCATCAACTTAACAAACGCTTTACCCGCCAACCAGCTGTTCTGCCATCAGCATCGTACGGATAATGGCCTGTCCGTCCGTATTACCTAATTCCACAGAACAGGCTCTTTCGGGGTGCGGCATCATTCCAAATACATTGCGGCCTGCATTGCAGATCCCGGCAATATTGCGGCTCGCCTGGTTGGGATTTGATTCCGGGGTGATTTGCCCATTTTCATCACAGTAATAAAAAATTACCTGTCCGTTGGCTTCAAGCTGATCCAGGATTTTTTCTTCCGCATAATAACGGCCTTCACCATGGGCAACAGGGATTTTATAAATCTCACCTTGTCCGGGCGTGATGTAAATATTTTTACAAACAAACTGCTGGTGTCCGTTGCGCAATAAAGCACCGGGTAATAAGCCGGATTCACAAAGGATCTGGAAGCCGTTGCAAACGCCGAATACTTTCCCGCCGCGGTTGGCAAAATCAATAACACTTTGCATCATCGGACTGAAACGGGCAATGGCGCCGCAGCGCAGGTAATCACCATAGGAAAATCCGCCGGGGAGGATGATGCAGTCGTCTGTAGTAAAAGCAGAGAGGTCTTTATCCTTATGCCAGAGCATAATCACTTCCTGTTTCAGGTCATGTTGTAAAGCATCCTGCATGTCCCGGTCGCAGTTGGAACCGGGGAAAACGACCACACCAAATTTCATATGCTGATTGATTAAGGACCAAAGATAAATTTTATCAGTCAGAACCCCGGCATGACGGGCAGGAAAGCCGGGTAATTTCATCAACCAAAAATCCACAGTAAGACCTACCAGCCGGGTCCGTAGTACTGGAAACCAATAATAAACGCCACGGTAGCCCAGAAAAGCAACAGGGGAAGAATCCGCAAACCGGCATAGAGGTAGGTGCAGGCATGAAAGGCGGCAAAGGGAATGGCCACCAACACCCAGTTTTCAAGGCTTTCACCTCCATTTACAAAAGGGATGAACATACTGCCCAGCAGGAATAAGAGGAGGAGGCTCCAGCCTTTGCGCACCTGGATGAGCATCCTTCTTAACCCATCCTGCACATAGTAACCACCTGCCAGGAAAGGCACCAGGAGGAGGAAGGCGGTTCCGGCCATCCAGACTGATTGCTGGATAGTGGGAATATTGATTGAAAAATACGGGACCAGGTTTTCCCGGTTGAGATGACCCGTTACAAATAAATAAATCACGAAAAAATAAAGTGGTGTGACCAGGCCTGCCAAGATAGAAACCATTCGTTCAGCCTGAACGGACGCATTACCATCAGCCCGAGAAGTATCCAGAAAATAAATGTCAGTGCGGGGAAAAACAGGAAACCGCCCAAACCAAGGATGAGACCGATATTAAAGATCAGTCCCCGCGCTTTGGGCATATTATACATTTTGAAAAGCAGGTTCAGGATCAGCAGCAGCAGGGTATTTACCAGCAGCGGTGCTGAAAAATAATTCCATTCCGGCAGCAGGGAGGTGATGAGCATGTAAGCCATCCCGGGGAAATAGCTGGGCTGGCTCATCATCCGGTGCACGTTCATAAACCGGTTCAGCATCAGTGCCTGGGCAAAGAGAAGTACAAAAGCTATTAATGAGTAAATAAAAGGTGTGGCTCCGGCATTGGAAAGCCCCGTCAGCAGTTGTTTATAAAACAGGCTGTCGGTGTTCTTTGCTGTTTCCAGATGGGGATGCAGGAAGATGGGCAGTTTGATCCCGATACCGAAAATAAGCAGGGTGAAAAAATTGACCGGCGTTTTTTGTCTGAATATAGCGACCACGGATATGGATAATTTGTTCTGTTAATTATACTCCAGCTTGGCAAAGCAAACCTGGTTGGTCAGGTAGTAACAGGGAATAATCATCTGCCTGGCACTTACCTGTTTGCCAAATTTAGCCATGAAATCATATCCTTTGTCGAGATTTTTCAAAGTAGGGTTCCTGGTCATGACTCCTTCCGGGGAAATACTATAGTCAGACAGGAGGTTATTCCGTCTTTCCTGTTCATTGTACAGGAAATGCAGGGAGCCGCCGGTGTTCATCAGCTGGTAAGAAACCAGTTCATCGGATTCATCATCAAACTGGCTTTTAGCGAGTACGGTTCTCCATTCCACTTCACCGGTTTTGCTGAATGATAAAACGGTGATATGATCGGCATGGTAACGGACGGCCTGGCTGCTGTTGATGCGGTTATTCCAGAGGTAATTGCTGTAATAAGGGGAATAATAAGGACTGTTGTAAGATGACAGGTAAGGTGAACCGTAGAGATAATCCCAGCGGTTCCAGTTATTGAAACGGGACGTGGTATAATAAGCTTCGCTGCCGATAATAAAACCACCATCCCGGCGGGTGATGATATGGCGGATAAAATAATCATTGAATGCCATTTTCACACCGCTTTCGCCCCTTGCTTCACGCCGGAGGTCCTCCGGGAACGAACTGGTACCCTGCAGGGCTGCTTCACCTTTCACTTTATCCCAGGCGAAAAAATACAGTCCGTCAATATTACCCCTGGACTCTTTATAATAAAAAGCGGTGAGGAAATAGCGCTTATTGAAATTGTCAATTTTGATTTTGATTTCATCCAGCCAGATACCGGTCAGGTCGAGGTCACGGGTGAAGAGGCTGTCTTCCATGGCTTTCTTAATATAAAGTGTGCCATGGTTGATATTGTCGTTATTCCCACGGGTGAATTTGCAGAATACCAGGTCACCTTCATTGTCCACATAAAACTCATTGAGGTAATCATTCCTTTCTTCCATCGGGATGGCATACCTGTTTTTTTTCAGCATGTCCAGTTTATCGTTCAGCAGCATGGTGGTCATCAGGAAATTCCTTTTGTTGCGGCTGTTGATTTTAAAAACCGATATTTTGCTTTTATCATCGCTGGTGATAGCGGTATATATTTTATTATCGGAGGCGAAACCCAGCTGGGTGGTATCCAGTTCCAGTACATCCCCGCTCAGTTTACCGGTGGCATCCAGTTTGGCGGCCATACAGTGTATGATATTTTTTTTCTGGTATTGGTACACCATGTACACGTGGTCTGGATATGGGAAGAAGTCAATGTTGATCAGGCGGTCATTGTCGGGGATATAGTCCATCTCCGTTTTGCTTACCTGTTTCATGTCGTTATCGTACACCGTCATCCAGTATTTGTTGCGTGTATTTTTATAGATCATGAAGTTGCCCCCAACTTTCCCCACTATTTCAAAATTCATCCGGCGGGAGTCATCCCGGTCGGGCTCAGAATAAATAATTTTCTGGGAAATGCCTGCCTGTCCGGCCAGCAGGAACAGAATCACCGGAAACCAACGCTTACAGGACATAAGAATTTGATTTTTTGCTTATTAAAGTTACCAATTGCCTCTCAAAACCCCGCAAATTTAACACAGGATGCAAATCACCGGGCTTTTACCTAAATGACGTTTAAAAACCGGAAGACGCTGTATATAATAAGTAAGAAATCTGCTCTTTTTTAAGCATCTGCATAAATTCCTGATAGTATTAATTGGTTTTTGCATATACCTTTGCCGACAATTCCCGGCATACCGGCTGTAATCAGCTTACTGGCAATCAAGAAACAAAACAGGAACTGAAAACGGCGGTTAAGAACGGGGAACTACATCACCAAGTGAAAATTTCGACCAACAAAGTCACTGCTGCCGGATTAATCATTGCCCTTGGAATCATCTATGGAGACATTGGTACATCGCCACTGTACGTATTCAATGCCATTATTGGAAGCCGAACGGTTACTGAAGACCTGATTCTCGGGAGTTTATCCTGTATAATCTGGACGCTGACCCTGCAGACCACTATTAAATATGTGGTGATGGTTCTCCGGGCCGATAACCGCGGTGAGGGTGGCACTTTTGCCCTTTATGCCCTGGTGCGCAGGCGCAAGAAATGGCTGGTGATACCGGCCATGATCGGGGGAGCTGCTTTGCTGGCAGATGGCATTATTACCCCCCCTATTTCTATTACTTCAGCGATTGAAGGTCTGGAAGAACTGCCTGCCCTGCATGGCATGACTACCGACACGGTCGTTATTATAGTACTGGCCATCCTGGCCCTGTTCTTTTTCATGCAGCAATTCGGTACTGCTTCTATCGGCAAGATGTTCGGGCCGATCATGTTTATATGGTTCACCATGCTGGCCGTTTTAGGTGCATCGCACCTGATGGATGATTTGTCCATTTTCAAAGCATTGAGTCCGCATTATGCGATTAATTTCCTGCAAAATTACCCGAATGGATTCTGGCTGCTGGGAGCCGTGTTCCTTTGTACAACAGGTGCGGAAGCCCTGTACAGTGATCTCGGTCACTGCGGACGGAGCAATATCAGGATGTCGTGGTTTTATGTAAAAAGCCTGTCTCCTGATAAACTATTTCGGCCAGATACCTGATTTCCCACCGGGATGGCATGACGATTACGGATGAACTGAAAAAATCCATGGGCATTAATGCGTTTTATGACCTGATGCCCCATTGGTTTATTATACCCGGTGTACTGATTGCCACCACGGCCGCTATTATTGCCAGCCAGGCGATGGTATCCGGTGCTTTCACCCTGATCAGTGAAGCCATGCGTCTGAACCTCTGGCCCAAGGTGAGGATCAGGTATCCGTCGGAAGAAAAAGGCCAGTTGTTTATTCCTGCCATCAACAGCCTGATGTTCCTGGGTTGTGTGGGTGTGGTGCTGTATTTCCAGAAATCATCCAGTATGGAGGCTGCGTATGGCCTGGCCATCATTGTAACCATGCTGATGACCACCATCCTGTTTGCCAATTACCTTGTCCTGCAAAGGGCGCGATCGGGATGGATCTATGTGTTCCTGGCCACTTACGCAATTGTGGAAAGTGCTTACCTGGTGGCGCTGCTGAAAAAATTCACGCATGGAGGTTATATCACACTAATGATCGGGATGCTGATGTTCCTGATTATGTATATCTGGTACAGGGCGAGGAAGATCAAAAACCGTTACGTGGAATTTGTGCGGATGGAACATTATATCCCCAAGATCCAGGATCTCAGCAACGACCGGTCTGTCCCGTTATATGCCACCCACCTGGTTTACCTCACCAGTGCCAATAATCCCAAGGAGATTGAGCACAAAGTGATTTATTCCATACTGAATAAAAAACCCAAACGTGCCGAGATTTACTGGTTTGTACACGTGGATACAATGGATGATCCATATACCTGCGAGTATAAAGTGGAACATATCATTCCCAATGATATCATCCGCATTGATTTCAGGCTGGGATTCCGCATGGAGCCGCGGCTGAACCTGATGTTCCGTAAAGTGGTGGAAGATCTCGTAGCCAACAAGGAAGTGAATATCATGAGCCGTTATGAAAGCCTGGCGAGCAGCCAGATCGTGGGCGACTTCCAGTTTATCGTGATGGAAAAATACCTGAGCCAGGATAATGAATTGCCATTCTTTGAGCGTGTGGTGATGAAACTCCACTTCTGGCTGAAAGAACATAGCCTGTCGGAAGAAAAAGGCTTTGGGCTTGACGTGGCGAATGTAACGATCGAGAAATTCCCGTTGATTGTAGCGCCCGTGACTAACCTGAAACTTAAGAGAACGGAAGAGTAATTATTTTACCACAAAGGGCACAAAGAAATACCACTAAGGTCACAAGGATTTACATTGTGTACTTTGTTGTATTTCTTTGTGCCCTTCGTGGTTAATTGTATTCCTTGACAAAAAAATTCTACCTTCCCTCCATCCCAAATTTCATCTGGTATATCATCGGGGGGATTGCATTCCTGTCAGTGCTGGCCTATTTCCTGCAGGAAAAACTCATTTTCAAACCCGAGAAACTCAGCCAGGATTTTGCTTTTAAATATGACGCCCCCTTCCGCGAATATTTTTTTGATATAGAGCCGGGCGTGCGTATCAATGGCCTGCATTTTTTCCGCGAGAAACCCAGGGGACTGATCCTGTACTTCCATGGCAATACAAGAAGCATCAAAGGCTGGGCCCGCTATGCCAAGGATTTTTACCGGTATGATTATGATGTGGTGCTGGTTGACTACCGTGGTTTCGGGAAAAGCACAGGTAAACGCAGTGAAAAAGAAATGCTGAGTGATATGCAGTTTGTGTATGACCGGCTGCTGGAGAAATACCCGGAAGAACACCTGATTATTTACGGCCGCAGTATGGGCAGCGGCTTTGCCAGCAAACTGGCTTCGGACAACAATCCCCGTTACCTGATCCTGGATGCGCCATATTTCAGTTTCCTGCGGGTGATTGAACGATTCCTGCCGATACTTCCCCTGCGCATTGTACTTCGTTTCCACCTCCGCACCGACCGATGGATCGGACAGGTAAAATGCCATACTTATATCCTTCACGGCACCCGCGATAAACTGATTCCGATACGGCACAGTGAAAGCCTGCAGAAAATCAACCCAAGGATGATTACGCTGATACGGATTCATGGCGGGGGCATAATAACCTGCCGAAGTTTGATGAGTACCACAATTTTGTGAGGGATATACTGAAAACTGAGTAATAAATAAACATTCCACAACCCAAAATCCAAATTCCAAACGGCAAACTACCAGGTTAGAAGTTTGGGATTTGGATTTTGTTATTTGGAATTTCTCATAAAATCTTTAACATTTCCCCCTGTTTCACCCCGGAATAGTTAAGGATTTTCTAATAACAGCCTCCAACTTCAATCTGGTTCACCTTTTGGATTTACTAGTAGAAAAAGGAGGTGTTTATGAAACTGAAACTTTACTCAATTCTTCTTATTGGATTCAGCGCCGGGTTAATTTCCTGTAAAACGGCCAGCAAGATGTACGAAAAAGGAAATTATGATGAAGCCGTTGAACTGGCTGCCAAAAAACTCCAGAAAAAGCCCGATGATTCCAAACTGATTGACATCATCCGCAGCTCTTACAGCTATGCGGTGAACGATCACGAACAAAACATCCGCAATCATTCACAGAGCACCAATGAACTGAAATGGGAATGGATGTATAACGAGTATGCTGCCCTGCAGAAAATGTATGAAGCCATTTACAAAGTGCCTTCTATCATGGACCTGGTAAAGCCTATGGATTATTCATCTTACCTGGTAACCTATGCCGATAAAGCCGGTGACGTTCGTTTTGACCGTGGTATGAGTTTAATGCTCCTGGGCGACAAACAGAACTACCGGAATGCTTACCGTGAGATGCAGATTGCCATCCGTTTCAAACCCGGCAACAGGGATATACAGCTGAAGATGGATGAAGCCTTTGATTATGCAGTTACCAATGTAGTGTTCCTGCCTGCTTCTGAAGATCCCGGTGGTTTCAGGTTCAGCAACTATAACTCAGGTATCCATAATGTGGAAGACCAGCTGATCCGCAGCCTGCAATATGGCAACAGCAATGAGTTTGTAAAGTTCTATACACCCTGGGATGTGCAGAGCCGGAATATCCGGACCGATATGGTAGTTGATATGCGCATGGCAAACATGCATATTGGCCACTACCGGGATATGACAAGCACCCGTAAAGTGTCTAAAGAAGTAGTGATTAAGGAAAGGGTGATCAGGCCTGACTCAGTAATTAAGGAATATGGTACTGTTTACGCAAACATCATCACGACTACCCGTACCATGGCCTCTGAAGCCACACTGGCTGTTGATATCCGTGATGCCGATGGTAACTGGTTATGGAACGACCGGATCAATGCCAGTCACAGCTGGAATACCGAGTTCAGCAGCTTTACCGGTGATGCCAGGGCCCTGAGCGAGGCTGACAAACAAATGATCAACCGCCAGGCACAGGCTTCACCCAGGGATGAAGATATTATCCGCTGCCTGACTGATGAGATCAGCAATGACGCACTCTACCGCCTGCGGGCTTATTTCAACCGCATGTGATAAATTATAATCCCGATTGAAAACGCCGCCCCGGACCTGTAAGTCCGGGGCGGTTACTTTAAAGCAGGCGCGTATCTTTGCGCCGGTCTATGCAAAAAAAATCATTCTGGAAAAAACGGGTTACTGGGCCTGGCGGGTATTCCTGTTTTATATAATCACCGGAACCATATTGTATTTTATGCAGGAATTCATCCTCTTCCGTCCCAAAAAACTGGCGGCAGATTACAAATACAGTTTTACTGTTCCCTTTAAACAAATTGACCTGGCTGTGAATGAGGACAAAAACCTCAGCATCGTGCAGTTCACGGTCCCCGATTCAGTACGTAAAGGCATTGTGTTGTATTTCCATGGCAACCGCGGCAATATCAACCGCTATGCACCCTTTGCGCAACTGTTTACCAAAAACAATTATGAAGTCTGGATGATTGATTACCCCGGTTACGGTAAATCCACCGGCAAACGCACAGAGCAAATCCTGTATGATGATGCCCACCTGTTTTACAAAATGGCGCATTCGATCATCGCATCCGACAGTATTATCATCTACGGTAAATCCCTGGGCAGTGCTATAGCAACAGAACTGGCATCTTCAAGGGATTGCAAACAACTCATCCTGGAATGCCCGTATTACAGTATGTCCAAACTGGCAGCCCGTTATTTTTTCATGTTCCCCACCGGACCGATGATGAAATTTGAATTACCTACTTACCAATACCTCTCTACTGTACAGGCACCGGTTACCATCCTGCATGGAACAAAAGACGGGGTGATCCCTTATAAACATGCCGTGTGGTTATCAGAAGTGAAAAAAGGGATAGAATTAGTGACGATAGAGAAGGGAGGGCATAATGATCTGGCAGATTATCCTGTTTTTACGGAGAAGATTGATTCTTTGTTGAAATAAATACAGAACCACAAAGGGCACATCTCGAAAATCCAAAAAACAAATTCCAAAATCCAAACACAGAATAAACCTGTTAGCCGTTTGGGATTTGGATTTTGGATTTTGGATTTTTTTAAATACAGAACCACAGGGCACAAAGGAATACAAAGTTCACGAAGCTTTACACCTTGTGAACTTTGTGTATTTCTTGTGAACCTTGTGGTAAAAAAATTACTCCTCCAACAACACTTTTGTCTTGGTAACTTTTAACTTATACCCCACTCCAACTTTCAACGCATAATTATTATCCGAATGGCTCACCGGAAATCCAAAGCAAACCGGGTAATCATATTCCTTCACCACATCCCTGATCACTTCTTCCACCGTTTGCCCGAAAGGCCTTTCGGTATCCTTCATATCAGTAAACCCGCCCACAATCAGTCCGGCCAGTTTGGATAATTTACCGCTGCGTTTCAGCTGATAAAGCATCCGGTCAACATTGTATGTGTACTCGCCTACATCTTCAATAAATAAAATGCGGCCCTTGGTTTTGATATCGGAATCGGTACCGTTGAGGTGGGCCAGTAAGGACAGGTTACCGCCTACCAGTTCGCCGATGGCTTCACCTTTGCGGTTGAATGCATGAACCGGGCAGTTGTATTTCTGCTTTTTCCCTTCGAGGGTTGTTTTCAGGGATTGTACAAATTCGTTCTCAGCGCCGCCGTCGTTGAAGGCACCGGCCATGGGGGCATGCAGGGATGAGATATAATAATTGCTGTAGAGATGGCAGTGTAATACAGTGATATCACTGTAGCCGATAATCCATTTCGGGTTTTGTTTGAATTTTTTGAAATCCACCTGGTCAATGATCCGGCCTGTGCCATATCCGCCGCGGGCGCAGAGTACTGCTTTTATTTCATCATCATCCAGCATGGATTGCAGGTCGGACAGGCGTTCCGAATCTGAGCCAGAAAAATAATTAGTGGAATCACCGCCCAGGGTTTTACCCAATTTGACCCGGTATCCCCAGCTTTCCAGGGTGCTGATACAGGTGGTTATTTTTTCCATGGGCATAAATCCGGCGGGGCAAACCAGTCCGATGGTATCGCCGGGTACGAGATATGGTGGCGTTTTGATCATATTGATGAATATAGCCCTAAAGTTACCGCATCCCCTTCATTTTGGGTATTGGCTGCGCAATGGGTATTTTTGCAGTCATTTTACACAGAACAACAATTATGACTGATCCCAAAAGATACCTGGTAACCGCGGCCCTGCCCTATGCCAACGGGCTGAAGCACGTGGGTCACCTGGCCGGTGCTTATATCCCGGCTGATATCTATGCCCGTTATCTCCGTGCACGTAAAAAAGATGTGGTTTTTGTATGCGGCAGTGATGAGCATGGAACGGCGATTCCCATCCAGGCCAAAAAAGAAAATACCACACCCCGGGCGATTATTGATAAATACCATGAAGCGATGAAACAGGATTTTGATGACCTGTCCATCCAGTTTGATGTCTATCACCGCACCAGTGAACCCCTGCACCATGAAACAGCCCGTGAATTTTTTACGATGCTGCATGAAAACGGCGATCTGGAGACCAAAGAATCTGAACAATATTATGATGAGGAAGCGGCCACTTTCCTGGCCGACAGGTATATTAAAGGCACTTGTCCCAATTGCGGCAGCGACCGCGCTTTTGGTGACCAGTGTGAAACCTGCGGACGTACACTGAGTCCGGATGAACTGATCAATCCCCTCAGTACACTCAGCGGAAAAACACCGGTGAAAAAACAGACGAAGCACTGGTACCTGCCACTGGGTAAGCATGAACAATTTTTGCGCGACTGGATCCTGCGTGACCATAAAGATGACTGGAGACATACGGTGAGCGGCCAGTGCCGCAGCTGGATTGACGGCGGGCTGCAGTCAAGGGCTGTGACCCGTGATCTCGACTGGGGCGTGCCTGTTCCGCTGGAGGAAGCAGCTGGTAAAGTTTTATACGTTTGGTTTGATGCCCCGATTGGTTATATCAGTGCCACCAAACAGTGGGCGTTGAATAATAACCGCGACTGGAAACCTTACTGGTATGATAATGATACCAAACTGGTGCATTTTGTGGGAAAAGATAATATCGTATTCCACTGTATCATCTTCCCGGTGATGCTGAAACTGCATGGCAATATTTTACCGGATAATGTACCGGCGAATGAATTCCTGAATCTCGAAGGAGACAAGATGAGTACCAGCCGGAACTGGAAGCTGGATATGCGTGATTATATCAATGATTTTGTGAAGAAAGATAACGGCGGCGGACAGTGTGTGGACATGCTGCGTTATTACCTGACACAGATTGCTCCGGAAACCAAGGACAGCGAGTTTACCTGGAAAGGATTCCAGGATGCAGTGAACAGTGAACTGGTGTCTATCTTCGGCAATTTCGTGAACCGCACTTTTGTGCTGATGCATAAACTCTGCGCCGGCAAAGTACCCAAACTGCATGAAGCGGTACTGGATGATAACGATAAACAAATGATTGCTGATATCGCTGCTGCGAAAGAGTCAGTTGAAAATTGCCTGGAGAATTACCGTTTCCGTGACGGGTTATTCCAGGTGATTGACCTGGCCCGCAAAGGCAACCAGTACATGCAGAAAAAAGAACCATGGATTCTGGCCAAGCAGGTGGCTGAAAAACCGGAGCTGCAGCAGCAGATTCATAACTGCCTGCACATTTGTTTGCAGTTAACGGCAAACCTGGCTCTGCTGGTTAATCCCTGGCTGCCATCCACTGCACAGAAAATGTGTTACATGATGAAAGTGGTTGAAAAAATGCTGGACTGGGAAAATGCCGGCAAGCTGAAACTGCTGAGTGTGGGATATGCATTACGTGAACCGCAACTGCTGTTCCGCAAAATAGAAGATGATGAAATTACTTACCAGGTCAATAAATTAAAATCAGGCGCCTTGCAAACAAACGAAACACCTGCACCTGTTCCGGAAAAACCGGCGGTGCCCGCTAAAGACATCATCCAGTTTGATGACTTTGCGAAAATTGAACTGAAAACAGCAACCGTTATATCATGTGAGAAAGTGCCGAAGGCTGATAAACTGCTGAAACTGGAAGTAGATCTCGGTACAGAAAAAAGAACGATTGTTTCAGGCATTGCCCTGCATTATACAGCGGAAGAGATGGTGGGTAAGCAAGTGGTTGTGGTAACCAACCTGGCCCCCCGGAAAATGAAAGGCATCGAAAGCCAGGGGATGATCCTTTGTGCGGAAGATAAATCCGGGAAATTACAGTTAGTGAAGCCGGAAAATCCCGTGGATCCCGGTTCAAATGTAAGTTGAACGTTAAATTCAGGGCCCGGCTAAACACCGGGCCTTTTTTAATGCCAAAGCCCCGTGTTTATTTGTTATATTTAGGTGTAACCCGATCATGTAGTTAGGTGAATCAACGACGGAAAAAGCGCATCCTCAACATTCTTCTTATTGTTCCCGGCAGTTTGATACTGCTGGCGGCGGTGTTCCATCTATGGTTTATCCAGCACGCCAAAGGAATGCTGAAGGACCTGGTTGAAAAAAAATCCCACGGTAAACTCAAACTGGATATTGGTCATCTCCGGTATAACTATTTCACCCATGAAATGAATATCCGTGAAGCGGTATTTTATTCCACGGATTCTGCCACGGCCACTACTTCCCACCGTTTTGAAGTAAAAGAAATACATGTAAGGCTGCAGAGCCTGCTGGCATTTGTACTGCGTAAACAATTACTGATTGATTCGATCAACCTGCAATCACCCGATATCCGTGTAACCACACTTCGTTACTCACCCCGCACCGGCAAAAAATCTTCCCGCGATATTTCCATCCCGTATGAGATGGGTAAAATTTACAAATCCATCCAGGAAGCACTGGAAGAACTGAAGGTTGAAAAATTCCAGATTGATAACGGAAAATTTTCTTTGCTGAATAAAGCGAGTCCGGATCAGCAGCCGGTATTCATCACCCGCATCAATTTCCATATTGATAACCTGCTGGTAGGCGGCTCCCCTTTCAGCGAACAGGATAAATTATTTTTCAGTGAGAATGTAACCCTGAATACCAATCACCAGGAGATCACATTCCCTGACGGAAGGCATATGCTGAGTTTCCGGGGTTTTGAAATCAACCTGAAAAACCGAAGGGTAAGTTTTGACAGCTGTACGATTACCGGCAATAAAACAGACAGCAACAAGGCTTCCTTCAATGTATTTTTTGATAAACTGCAGCTGGCCAATATTGATTTTGACACGCTGTATAAAAGCGAAGTGATTAAAGCGGATACGGTGATTTGCCTCAATCCCACATTCACCTTACGTGTAAATCTTGACACGCGGAAAGACAGCGCCCAGCGCAGGCCAAAACTGGAAACGCTGATTGAACAGCTTACTGGCGACATGCTGATCGGTTTTGTGAAAGTGAACAATGCGGCATTTGATATCACCACTTTCCGTGAAGGCCGTCCCAGCAGTTTTCATTCCAATGAAAACAATTTTGAGATGCGGGGGCTTACGATCAACCAGGGAGCAGAAAAACCCGTAAGCGTTGACAGTTTTGCAATGGCTATCCGGAATTACGAAAATTTTATTAAGGACAGCAGTTACCAGGTACAGTTCGACAGTGTATTGTTCCGGGATAACCGGATTTACCTGAGCAATTTTCTGTACAACAGGCTGGAGAAAGGCCGGATCATGCATTCATTTAATATCCCCAGGTTTTACCTCGGCGGATTATCGTGGGATGCGCTGGTATTTGACCGCAAACTGATTGCTGACCAGGCCACCCTGTTCAACCCTACGATCAGGTACACCGACATGAACCTGCAGAACAGGAAGGGGAAGAAACAGGATATCTTCCAGTCGCTGGGAGAGATCAATGATTTTATGGACCTGCAATACCTGGATATTGTGGATGGCAACATAGATGTGGAACTGAAAAACCACCTGCATGTGAAACTCCAGGAAGCCAGGCTTGGTATCCAAAGCCATTCACTGTTACACGCAGGCAATATGGCTGCTGTAAAAAATGCTGTCAATATCCTTGAATTTGAAAATGGAAGCATCCGGGCCGGTAATGTTACCCTGTCAATGAAAAAAGTGCATTATGCCGGTCAAAGCGGACAATGGAAAGCCGGTGAATTGAACATTGAAAGCACAGCTGGTAAATTCAGCCTGGTGGCGAGAAATGCCGCTGTTGAAAAAATGAAAGTGAACGAAGCTACTGGTGATCTGGAAGCAACGGGCATCAGCTGGGATCATGCCAACCTGCAATTATTCAATAAAGCAGTAGGAAAACAAAAAGAACTTCCTTCCATCCTTAATCTGACTTCACTTAAGGGAAAAGATACACGGATTACCTGGAAAGGGCCGGACAGCCAGGTATCCACTGTACTGGAATCCGTTTCATTCCGTCAACTGGAGAAGTACCCGGGTACAAAATTAAAATTGGTCGGGCTGGAAGCAAAAGGCAGTGAAATTTCTGTGATGAACCCAAGTATGGTTTTTTCGCTGGGTGCATTTCAATATACCGACCTGCAGCCTTCGACAGCCAAAGCCGGCAGGTTAATAGTTACCGGTAAGAACCAGAGCCGGGTGTCTGCCAGTTTTCCTTCGCTGGCTTTTACACCTTCACTTGAACAACTGCTGGATGGACATTATCATTTGAATGATGTTTATTTATTCCGTCCGCACCTGGCCGTTAATCCTCCTGTACAAAAAGACAGCGCAGCCGGTGCCACGCCATTGCCGGTGGTATCACTGCACAATGTAAAACTGGAACAACCTTATTTCCAGTATGGAGATGTTACAGATACCACCCGACTGCTTTTTACATGGAATGGTGAAGCCGGTAAATCCGATTATATATCCATGGATGAATTCCGTTCCGGGAAAAAAGGCATTGAAACAGAAAAGCTTGCCTTCTTCATGACCCATACTGAAATCAGGACCCGTGACAATAAAATTTTCACGATGAAAGACGGCAGCTTGTCGCTCCATACAGAATGGTTACGTGCCAGCCGGGATGTTTCCGGTAAATGGGGCTGGTCGGCAACGGTTGACCAGATGTCAGGAAAGAATTTTAACCTGTCGGAAAATATACCTGCAGGTCCATCCATGAAGATTGACCGTTTTAAGATTTCATCCCTCTCCCTGAACAGCGACCTGGTGAAAGCCACCAAATGGTTTATCCGGGAGAACCCGAAAATGGAGCTGACTGATTTTTATGGGTCCTATACCGGTGTTGAAAATAAACTGGAATGGTTTGGTGCAGGTTTCCATAAATCAAAAGGATTATTTACAGCCGATTCATTGTTGTTCACACCAATGTTCGACCAGGAAGCGTTTGTAAAACGGCACCCTTATGAAAAAGATTATGTAACGATACATACGGGCAAAATCAGTCTCAATCACATAGAACCGTTTGCCTATTTAAAAGACGGAACCATCAAAGCCGGCGTTTTGCAGATCAGTGACCTGATCATGAGTGATTACCGCGACAAACGCCCGCCCATGCCGGAACCGAAATATAAACACTTACCTACGGCGATCCTGAAAAGGATTCCTGTAAAATTTTCGCTGGATACTTTAAGCATGCGCGGGGCCCGGATCCTGTACACAGAAGTGAATGAAAAAACCGGAATGGCCGGTACGATTCCTGTTACACAATTAAATTTCCGTGCTTACCCGCTGCACAATACAGGCATCCACAGTGCTGACAGCCTGAATATCCACGCTGATGCGATGGTGATTGATTCTTTGGTAACCAGACTACGTTATGCCGAATCATACAGCGATTCGCTGAATGGATTTATTGAAACTGTACAGGTAAAAGGAACGGATTTGTTATTCCTGAATAAAGTGCTGGGGCCACTCAGTTCCGTGCAGTTGCAGTCAGCCGTACTGGATACGCTAAGCATGCGTGTATCCGGAAACGACCTCCTCGCTTATGGCAAGATGAATATGTACTACCATGACCTGAAAGTCCGTTTCCTCCAGAACGGCCAGGAAAGCAAGCGGGGATTTTTGAAAAGCCTGCAGACTTTTATCGCTAATAGCTTTGTGATCAGAAACAAAAATGAGAAACGCACAGGCCGTGTATTCTTTATCAGGATGAATGACCGGTCTGCCGTTCAATACCTCATTAAAACAATATTCAGCGGGGCGGCGAGCAGTGTGGGTGCGAAAAATAACCGCAAGCTGATGCGGAGGTATAATAAAGATTTGAAGGGAAGGCATTTACCACCGGTGGATTTTAATTAAATACATTTTACCACAAAGAACACAAAGGTTTTTTCCCGTAACCTATTGAAGAGAATCTTGTTTCTGCGCATCTCATCTGTTCCATCACTCTGATAGTGCACAAAGGAGCAGCTAAAGCTGCTAAACCCTAAAGACTGATCAGTCCTATAGTACTGTTCATTCTATTGTAAATATCTTTGTGTCCTTTGTGCATTCCTCTGTGCCCTTAGTGGTAAAAAAACCAGCCTCACCCATCCCTTCTGTTTTTTTTCATACCTTAAACTTCAAATCCCCCGTATGTTAAGATTCCGTCAGCAGTTCATTCTCCTCCTGACAATTCTCTGCTTCGCTGCCACTGCCAGTTCACAAAGCCAGGATGTTTTTTATGAAAAATACGCTGCCGTCAGCATGGCTGCCCCTGATCCCAAAAAAGCACTGGCGATGGCTAAGGATTTATACAACCAGATGGAGCAGAATAAGACCTGGCAGACTTACGGGAATTATTATATCATGAAAAACCTTTTCGAAACAACGGTGAAGGATGAGGCACTGGCTAAAAAATGCGGGGACAAGGCCACGAAAATCATGAATGAGATGGTGGGGTTAGTCACAACCGACACTTTAACCGGACAATATGAAGGGGATGTATGGGATAAAAAATATTTCCCGGCTTTATTCAGCACCAAAGACCCTAAAAATGCCATTGATGCAGAAGCCTACCTGAAAACAAATGCTGGTAAACAAAATTATACGAACTACTGCTTCCTGGGTTATGCCTTTGAAAGAAACGGGGATTATATCAAAGCCAGGGAGTATTATGAAAAAGCCATGCAGCTGCCGGAAGATGATAAAACGAATTACCATTCTTACGCGTATTACGCAGGCTTCCTCGCCAGGACGGGCGATTACCTGAAAGCAGAAGAACTGATCAGCCGCATGGAAAAATTGTCGAAAGAAGCCAGTGAATTCCTGCGGACCGGTTATCACAGTGAAGCCATCGCGGCAAAGTCGGTCTATTTCCTGGCGATTGGCGATTACCAGTCTTATATCAAATCATCCGAAGAACAATACAAATTCATGGAGCAGGTGTATGCAACCAACAAGATCCCCTGCCCCAGTTATGACCATATAAATAAAACACTTACCGCATTCGGTTTTGAAATGCTGAAACAGTATGACCAGGCAGAGATCTTCTGGAAAAAAAGGGATTCCTCTTTTATGGTCTGGTATAACTGTATCCGGACCACTTACCCGAATATGAAAATGGATCCGATTTCATTGTATCCGGCTTTTATGGCGAAACGGGGAAAAGTTTCCAAACTGCCAAAGCCCATTGGTTTTTATATCTCAGAAACAGAAAAATATTATAACGGTATACGTGACTATGCCGATATCAGCACAAACGTGGAAGAAGCACGCCAGCTGGCTTACCTGGGCAGTCCGCGCTACCCGGCTTTATACCAGCCCATCCTGGAAGATATCCGTAAGAACCACAACCTGCGTGAGTCAACAGTTCCGTTTGCTGATTTTGCTTATTTCAGTATGCGTGACAGGAAATGGGAAGATTCCCGGAAATTGTATAAAGAAATGTTCACGCTGAACCACGACTGGATCAATGATATCATCTTCACATTCGGGGAAAAAGCCTTTGTCACTTATTTCAATGCAAAGCTCAGGGAAGGGTATAATAATTTCCACAGCCTGGTGAAACTGGCCAAACAGGAACAACCGTCTATTTTTCCTGAACTGGCGGCACAGGGATATGACAATCTCCTGCTCACCAAATCCATTTCATTGAGAGGTACGAAAAAAGAAAGGAAGCCTTCCTGAAGAATAATGATCCTGCCATTGAAAAATTATATAACGACTGGCTGGTGCAGAAACAATAGCTGATCCGCCAGTATATGAAACTCGATGATTCACCGGTGAAAGATTCGTCCAAATCCCCGGATGCTGAAACGTTGCGACGTATGCAGGAAAATGTGGACCGGATGGAGAACGAACTCACCAAAGGCTCAAATGATTTTAAGAAATACCTGCTGATCGAAACCCCTTCCTGGGAATCCGTAAGGGATAAACTCCGCGAAGGTGAGGCCGCCATAGAAATGGTCAGGTTTAACTGGCGGGATAAAGTGTATCTGAGTGATTCAAGTTATTATGCCGCGTATATCATCCGGCACAACAGCACCGCCCCCGAAGTGGTGTACCTGCCCGACCAGGCCGATGCACTCGACCGGAACTGGTATAAGAATTACAAGAACCTGATCAGCACCAAAAGACCGGATGCGGAATCGTATAATCATTTCTGGAAACCGATTCACGACAAACTCCAGGGCATCACCCGGGTTTATTTTTCGCCGGATGGTATTTATCACCTCATCAATATTTCCACCCTGATGAATCCCGATACCAAACAGTTTGTACTCGATGAAACGGAAATCCATTACACCACTTCTGCCAGCGACCTGCTGAACAGGCAACCGGCAGCCGGCGATTCCAAACTGGCCGTGTTATTTGGCAGGCCAATGTATAAAACAGGTACGGTTCCGGATGTTCCGGTAACGGGTGATAAAACCCGTTCCCTTGTCAGCGGATTCAAGAATAATAATATTGACGACCTCCCGGGCACAGAAACAGAAGTACAGACCATCAAAACAGAACTGGAGCAATCTAAAACACCGGTACAATTATTTATCAGGAACGAAGCAACGGAAGATAAAATTTACCAGTTGCATAGTCCGGACATCCTGCACATTGCCACACATGGTTACTGGTCGCCGGCAGGGAATAATGCCACCGACGGTTACCGTTTATTCAATGCCATGGCCCGTTCGGGTTTGTTGCTGTCGGGCGTAGTGGATTATTATGCATCGGGCAGTTTCCCGGAAACTTATGATGGTATCCTGACGGCCTATGAAGCCGAGAACCTGGATCTGCAACATACTACGCTGGTGGTTCTATCAGCCTGCGAAACCAGTCTCGGTTACCTGGATGCGGGTGAAGGTGTGTATGGATTACAAAGGGCATTCCGGGTTGCGGGTGCATCAAGTATCATGACAAGTTTATGGAAAGTGAATGACCAGGCTACGCGGGATTTCATGATCAGTTTCTATGCGGAGTATATGAAAAGCCATGACCAGGCGAAGGCTTTCAGGGTGGCGCAGCAAACGACGAGGGATAAGTGGAAGGAGCCGTATTTCTGGGGGGCTTTTGTATTGACGGGGGAACAAAAGGAATAAGTATTTTACCACAAAGAACACAAAGATTTTTTTCGTGTTTGATTGTAATGGACTTTTTTTCTGTGCTTTCCGATTGTTTGAATACCCGAATAGGACACAAAGGAGCAGCTGAAGCTGCTGTACCCTAAAGATTGTAGTGCAAGGAACTATTGAAACTGTTTGTGAAGCCTTTTGTGAACTTTGTGTATTTCTTTGTGTACTTCGTGGTAAAAAAAACTATTCCCCCAACTCAAAACTCACATACAACGTACACCCATTCCCCGGTGCAGATTCAATCCGGAATTGCCCGTTCAACGATTCCGCCCGGCTCATCATATTGATGATACCAATTCCGGAGACGGCCGGGTTAGAGGCATCAAACCCTTTTCCGTTATCGCTTAGACGAAGCTGAATTTCCCTGCTCTTTAGCATCAGATCAATCTGCACTTCAGAAGCGGCAGCGTATTTGATGATATTATTGGTTTGCTCCTGGATAATGCGGAACAAATGGAGTTGCTGTTCTTTATTGAGGAGTTGTTCTATTTCTTCATCATAATTAAAGTCAACTGATAAATCCGGCAGCATCCGCAGGCTTTCCACCACATCATGGATACTCTGGTATAATCCCACTGCTTCGAGGTGTGAGCTGCTGTACATCCGGGAAAGTTTCCGGATTTCCTGTAAGGCCATCAGCTGGTATTCGATGGCTTTATCAATCAGTTCATGGCTTTGTTCGGGAATGCGTTTGGCATTATCCATAAACAGTTTGGCACTCATCAGGATCTGGTTCACATTATCATGTAACTCCTGGCTGATGGTGGCTTTCACGGCTTCCTGTCCGCGGATAGAGGCGCGCGCAATGGCTTTGGTTCTTTCCAGTTGCTCCTGTACTAATTGTTTTTCCAGTTTTTTCTGGGTGGATTGGTCGCGGATGGCACCAATGATCCGGCTGGCTTTTCCATTGCGGTAAATGATCTGCCCGATATCGAGCAGGTATTTATAACTGCCGTCGGCACATTCAAAGCGGTATTCATCTTCCCACCGGTCGAGACCCTGTTCGATGTACTGGTTGACTTTGTTCTTAACCCGGTCGCGGTCATCCGGATGCACTTTGGAGAACCACCAGTCGAGGCCAGACTGGATATTGCCGGGTGAATAACCGGAGAGTGTGCTGAATGCTTCACTCCGGTAAATATGTTTTGTTTCGAGGTCAAAATCCCAGATAGCATCTGAGGTGACTTTCGCCGCGTAATAAAAACGCTCGTTGCTCATTCGCAGTTCTTTTTCCGCATTCATGGTTTCGGTAATATCGGTAAAAGAAACCACAACGGCGTAAGGAACGGCTTGCCCGCGACGGATCAGCGCTTCCGCATTCACCGATAACCAGACAATGATGCCTGAGGGTTTCTGAACGCCCATAACCACATTCCGCTGGGCAATGCCTTCACGGAGACAGCGGATAGCCGGGAATTGTTCAGGTGGCAGGATGGACCCGTCGGGCTGGATGGCTTTCCAGTCGGGGCTTGCTACTGTTTTACCCAGCATTTCATCTTCTGTTAATCCAAGTATATCTGCACCGGCTTTGTTACTGGCTTCAATATATCCCTGGGCATCCATCATGATCACGCCGTTCGACAGCGAATTCATGAGTTTCTCGTATTTATTTTCAACAACCGCGAATTCCCGTTCCCGGTTTCCGGCAGTGGTTAATTTCTGGATGATAATGATGAATGAAGTCGGTAAACCATCCGGGTTACGAACGGCAGAAACATGGATGTATAGTTTGTTGGCCTTGCCGGATTCAATATGGTCGGTTGCTTCGCCTGACCAGTGCCCGGCTTCAATAAATGTTTTATAAAAATCCCGGAGATGACCGCCTGCCCATTCGAGATCCACATAATCGAATAAATAAATTCCTTCCCGGAGGGGGATGGCCTGTAATGATTCGGCATCCGGATTCCAGCCGGTAATTCTGAATTGTAAATCGGTTTGTATGATCGCCAGCTCCCAACCGGAGATAACGGGCGCAGTGTGCCTGTAACTAACAGTCAGCGGTGCCGCAGTACGGGAATGGATAGTCTTTGAGTCAGGCATGGATTTTACAGCTTCAATAAATGTTCAACCAGCAATTAAGATAGTATGATTTCCCGGGATTTACAACACCCCGGGGATATCAATACCTGTTATCAGGACTAACACTTACCGGGACTGCTTGCCAAATCCTATATATTAATTTATCTGCTAATGCATTTTTTTCCTCCAAACCCAAAATCCCCTAACTTCGATTTGGAATTAGTTGCATAGCTAACTAATTTTACCAGACCAAATTTTTTACGTGTTCTCCGGTGGTTACCGGGTTTTTAAATACATATCATGAAACGTATTATTAAGAAAGTCGCAGTACTTGGCAGTGGTGTAATGGGATCCAGGATCGCTTGTCATTTTGCCGGTATCGGTATTGAAGTGTTATTGCTGGATATTGTTCCCCAGGGACTGGCGGCAGATGCCAAACCAGCTGAGCGGAATAAAATTGTGAATGATGCGCTGACGGCTGCAGTAAAAAGCAACCCCTCTCCTGTTTACCATAAGGATGTGCTGAAAAAAATCAGCACCGGGAATTTTACAGATGACATGAAAAAAATATCCGGTTGCGACTGGATTATAGAAGTGGTGGTGGAAAGGCTTGATATCAAAAAACAGGTATTTGAGCAGGTGGAGCAGTTCCGCAAACCGGGTACACTGATTACCTCTAATACTTCCGGTATTCCTATTCACCTGATGGCGGAAGGACGTTCAGAAGATTTCAAAAAACATTTCTGTGGTACGCACTTTTTCAACCCGCCGCGTTACCTCCGTTTACTGGAGATTATTCCCACACCGCATACTGATCCGGAGATTGTTTCCTTCCTGATGGAATACGGCGATCTTTATCTCGGTAAAACAACGGTATTGTGTAAAGACACGCCTGCATTTATTGCCAACCGTATTGGTGTGTTTTCCATTATGGCCATTTTCGGGTTGGTAGATAAATTCGGTTTGACGATAGATGAAGTGGATGCGCTTACCGGACCGATATTAGGCCGTCCGAAATCTGCCACCTTCCGGACTGCTGACGTGGTTGGTATTGACACCCTGGTAAAAGTGGCCAAGGGCGTTTATGACAATTGCCCGGATGATGAAGCCCGCGCTTCTTTTGTAATTCCCGCCTGGCTGAATAAGATGGTGGAGAATAACTGGCTGGGTGATAAAACCGGTCAGGGATTTTTCAAAAAGACCAAAGGTGCCAAGGGTGAAAAAGAAATCCTGACCCTGAATCTCAAAACAGCTGAATATGCAGCAAGGGTAAAACCCAAATTCGCGAGTCTTGAAGCCGCTAAACCCATTGATGACCTGCACCAGCGTATAAAACTGCTTTGTGCATCACCAGATAAAGCCGGTGAATTCTACCGTCATTTCCATTACAGCCTGTTCTCCTATATCTCATTCCGCATCCCGGAGATCAGTGATGAAATCTACCGCGTGGATGATGCAATGATGGCTGGTTTCGGCTGGGAAATCGGCGCCTTTGAAACCTGGGACCTGCTTGGACTGAAAAGGACAGCCAAAGCGATGAAGGAAGCAGGATATGCTTATGCGCCCTGGATTGATAAAATGCTGGAAGCCGGACATGAGTCTTTCTATAAAATTGAAAGCGGCAAAAAACTTTGTTTTGATCATGCCACTTCCACCTACAAAGCATTACCCGGCGGTGAAGCATTTATTGTGATGAGCAATTACCAGGATAAAAAAATCTGGAAAAATGCAAGCTGCCATCTATATGATCTTGGAGAGGATGTACTCGGCCTGCAATGGTTTACCAAAATGGGCAGCATCGGCGGTGATGTGTTATCAGGTATCCAAACCGCGATTGATAAAGCAGAAAAAAATTACAAAGGGCTGGTGATTGCCAATGAAGGCGGCAATTTTTCTGCCGGCGCCAATGTAGGTATGATATTCATGCTGGCCATTGAACAGGAATATGATGAACTGGATATGGCCATCCGTTTATTCCAGAACACCATGATGCGTGTGCGTTATTCTGCTGTGCCTGTTGTTGTGGCACCGCATGGATTGGCACTCGGTGGTGCCTGTGAAATGAGCCTGCATGCAGATAAATGTTGTCCAGCTGCAGAAACATATACAGGTCTCGTTGAACTCGGTGTGGGACTGATCCCCGGTGGCGGTGGCACCAAAGAGTTTGTTTTACGTGCAGCTGATGAAATGCATGAAGACGAACCAGAAACCATCACGCTGAAAAACCGTTTCCTCAGCATCGCTACTGCCAAAGTAGCTACTTCCGCGCGCGAAGGTTTCGATCTCGGTGTTTACAGGAAAGGGCTGGATGAAATTGTGATGAACCAGGGCCGGAGAATTTCAGAAGCCCGGAAATCTGTTGTTGAATTATTTGATGCGGGTTACACAACACCCGTTCAGCGAAAAGATATCAAAGTACTGGGACAGTCAGCCCTTGGTGCCCTCTATGCAGGTATCAACGGCATGTGGCGCGGTAACTATGCCACCGACCACGATGCACTGGTAGCCAAAAAGCTGGCCTACGTAATGTGCGGCGGCGATTTAAGTGAGCAAACTTTAGTAACCGAACAATACCTCCTCGACCTGGAATAGTATTTTAGTATCTTGTCATTCACAAATCACTCCATATGCAATTAACCGTAGTAGATTTCGCCAAAGACCGTGTCGTCTATAACCTCAGCGGCTGCAGCCGTTCTGAACTTGACAACAAAATCAACCTCTTTTTTACTTCCGAGGGATACCGGATTAAATCGGATGGTGGTGAGACCAAGACCTGGGAGAAAGGCAACCGTGTACTCCGGATCCTGTTTGGGGCTTTTGCCAAATATCACAAACAGGGTATTACGTTAAAACAGGAAGGCGACCTGATTTCTATAATGTTGTACCGTGATTCAACGGGTATGTCGGGCGGTGCGATTGGCATGAACCAGGTCCGCAAGGAATTCACCCGGCTGTCAGAAGCTTTCAAAGCCTATTTTGTTTAATACATTTTACTAACAGATTGATAAACCCGGGTCTCCCGGGTTTTTTCATGCCCCCTTTCTGTCTACTTTTGTGACCTGAAATGCCCAGCTATGAAAAAATTCTTCTTCCTGTTCCTGCTCTGCTCTTTTGTAAATGCTGTTTCTGCACAGGACAAATTACTCACCATGGAAGACGCCATGCTGAAAGCCCGCACCACCCTGGCGCCGGAGAACCTGAAACAAATCCAGTTCTTCAGCGGCACAGGTGATTATGTGTACCTGAAAAAAATAGACGGCATGGATACCTGGGTCAGGGGAAATGGTAAAGAAGAATTCCCGGTACTCACACTCACCCAGCTGAATAATTATTTCAACCAGAAACTACTCGATACGGCTGAACAAATGCCTGCCGTGCAGTTTGCGGCTACCGGCTGGACTACCACTGTAAAAGGTTTTACAATATCCATTGACCCCACTACCCGACAGTCGAAAATTGTATTGCCCCGTATCCTGAGTGAGAAAGAAAATATTGACCAGGGCAAGGCCGGCTATGCCGCTTACCTGGAAGACAATAACCTGTTTGTTACCCGTGTAACACCTCCCGGTGTGGCGGTGAAAGTAACCAAGGATGGTTCAAAGGATATTGTATATGCTTCTTCTGTACACCGCGATGAATTTGGTATCAGCAAAGGCACGTTCTGGAGTAATGCCGGCACTAAACTGGCTTATTACAGGATGGACCAGACGATGGTTACTGATTATCCCGTGATTGACTGGTCAGTTCGCCCCGCCAAAGCCAACCTGGTTAAATATCCCATGGCAGGTGATAAAAGCCACCGGGTAACAGTTGGTGTTTATGATGTGAACACCCAAAAAACAACCTGGCTGAAAACAGGTGAACCTGCTGAACAATATCTTACCAATATTGCATGGAGTCCCGATGACAAGTACATTTATATGGCCGTGCTGAACCGCGAGCAAAACCACATGTGGCTGAAACAATTTGATGCAGCTACAGGAAATTTTATAAAGACCTTGTTTGAAGAAACAGATGATAAATATGTGGAGCCGCTGGTACCGATGCTGTTTGTGCCAAAATACCCCGGTCTGTTTGTATGGCAGAGCAACCGGGATGGCTATAACCATTTGTACCTCTACGACAGTAATGGCAAGATGGTGCGCCAGCTCACAAAAGGCAAATGGGAAGTGCTGGATGTAAAAGGTTTTGACACCAATGCCGAGAACCTGTATTATGTGGCCAATGCAGAATCTCCTGTGAATAAGGATTTGTATTCCGTGCATGTAAAAACAGGCACAATGAAAAGAATCACCGGAGGCAGTTACACACATAACACGATCCTGAGTGATGATAAATCCATGATGCTGGATATTTACAGCAGCACCACTACCCCGCGGGTGATTGACCTGGTAAATGTAAAAACCAGGAAGACCAGTAACCTGCTGGTGTCGAAAGACCCGCTGGAAGGTTACAGTAAAGGTGAACTCAGTTTATTTACTTTCGATAATACCAAAGGCAACCAGATCTGGTGCAGGATGTTCAAACCGGCCAATTTCGACAGCACCAAAAAATACCCGGTGATTGTTTATTGGTATGGCGGTCCGCATGTACAGCTGATCACCAACAGCTGGAATGGCGGCGCTGGTGATTACTGGTTCCAGTACATGGCAGAAAGAGGTTACCTGGTATTTTCCATTGATCCCCGTGGCAGTGATAACCGCGGGAAGGAATTTGAACAATCCATGTTCCGTAAACTGGGTGATGTGCAGATGGATGATATGATGGATGGGGTTCATTACCTCTCTGGTCTCAACTACGCCGATACAAGCCGTATGGGATTATTCGGCTGGAGTTTCGGCGGATTCATGACTACTGATTTTGTGCTCAACCATCCGGGTGTATTCAAAGCAGCTGTTGCCGGTGGTCCGGTAATGGACGGGAAATACTATGAAATCATGTACACCGAACGTTATATGGATACGCCGAAAGAAAATCCCCTTGGCTATGCAGCTACGGACCTGACCAAACAGGCCGGAAATCTGAAAGATGATTTATTACTGATTCATGGATTGCAGGATCCGGTAGTGGTGCAGCAGCATTCGGTGAATTTTGTAAAAGCATGTGTTGATAAAGGGATACAGATTGATTATATGATTTATCCCGGCCATGAACACAATGTACTGGGTAAAGACCGCGCCCACCTGTATCAGAAAGTCAGCAATTTTATTTCTGATAAACTGGAATCCGCAGGGATTCTGATTATTGATTTAGCATGGGAACAGCAGAATACGAATCCGGTTTATTGGTGATCCGCTCACATATTATCACATACGGATCAGCGGCTACACAATCGCACACCGATGAAATCAGGGATGAGATTGAAACGATGTGGAATGAACCACAGGGGGAAGTGGAACTGGACCAGCAACGGCTGAGAGTCATGTTCCGGATTACGGCTGATTTTTTACCTGCGTTAACTGATATAGAAATCTACAGTAACCTCGATCCCCGGAATAATTATTTCAGGATTGAAGAATTTGTCCGCGGTAATATTTCATTTGTTGACGGCATCGGCTGCAACAGCGGATATTTCAAGCTGGAGAATTTATACAAAGGCAGCACAACGGCTGCACATGAATATGGCCATACGCTGGGACTGGATCATCCCGAAGATTTAGACCTCCGGGGTAAAGGCGTACCTGGAATCATGTACCCCCGCGGAACGCTGGTGGATGCCCGGTTCCAGTATGATACTTCCAAACCAGCGGGTACTACCGGTGGCACGATGCATCCCATGTACCGGAAAGTAAAAAAGAAGATATTGAAATGCTCCGGTTGCAGAAACTGGATTTCACGGCAGGCCAGGGAGTAATCGGTACGTTTACCAACTACTGGCATCCGGATCATGCAAAGGCCGAAGGGGAAATGTTTTGATACCGGATATCAGTACACTCGCCCGTTGTTCCTTCCAGCTAACAGAATATCCCAAAGGCAAATTCTTATTTTTTTCCACGGCCCGGAGCATGTAATTTTCAAAACTAAAAATCACATATATGTTTAAAAACTGGTTATTATTGGCCGGATTGGTTATTTCACTCGGTTCAGTGGCCCAACCCAGGTTGCCGGAACATTATTTCTGGAAAAAACTGGACAATGGGCTGGAAGTGGTGGTGATCGAAAACCACAAAGTGCCGCTGGCTACAATTGAAATTGCGGTTAAGAATGGTGCTTATACTGAAGGACCTGAATACAGTGGTCTTTCGCATTTATTTGAGCACATGTTTTTCAAAGCGAATAGAGATTATCCTGACCAGGCTAAGTTTATCAAGCGTACAGAAGAGCTTGGTATGATCTGGAACGGCACGACAGATGTGGAAAGGGTAAATTATTTTTTCACGTTTGACAAAGACAGCCTTCATGCCGGTCTCCTTTTCATGAATGCGGCTATTCGTTTCCCGATTTACCGTACAGAGGACATGCAGAAAGAGCGTCCGGTGGTGGATGGCGAATTCCAGCGTGCTGAAAGTGATCCCGGTTTCCAGCTGTGGCTGGAGGTACAGAAGCGCTGCTGGGGTGAACTGGTTACCCGGAAAAACCCCATTGGCGTTCACGAAGTCATTAATACCGCCACGCCTGAAAAAATGATGATCATCAAAGACAAATATTATTTCCCCAACAACTCCCTGCTGGTGATCTGTGGTGATGTGCAGCATGAAGATGCATTCAATCGCGCAGCTGCCATTTTTGGCGACTGGAAAAGTTCAGGCTATAACCCGCACGATAAATACCCGATACCGGAATTCAAACCGCTGGTTAAAACAGATTATTTCGTAACCGAATCATCCATTGCCCAAACACCTTATTTCATGTTCCAGTGGCAGGGTCCTGATTTCAGGAACGATTCAGCCGGTACAATTGTGGCTGATGTATTCAGTTCCGCATTAAGGCTGAACTCTTCTAAATGGCAGCAGGCATTGGTGGATAAAGGACTGGCTACGTATGCAGATATTGGTTATACCACAAACCGCTTTGTAGGCCCCATCATGATGTATGCCCTTCCCAACCCGGCAAAAATGAAAGAGTGCTATGAAGAAATCATGCGGCAGATTTCTATGATGTCATCACCCGATTATTTCAGTGACGAGCAGATTACTACTGCAAAAGACATCCTGAAAAGGAATGATATCCGCAACAAGGAGAAGCCTTCTTCGCTTTCATCACAGCTCACTTACCAGTGGTGCAGTACTTCCCTGAATTTTTATACGGATTATATCAACGCTACCCAGCAGGTTACCCGTGAGCAACTGGCAGCATACGCCCGGAAATACCTGACTGCTCAGCCTTTTGTCGGCGGCATTATTATCAATGCAGACATGAACAAAACATTTAAACCAGCAGACTACTTCAAAAACTAAAAATCTCCTGTATGAAAAAAATATTAATTCTCACTGCTGTTTTTCTAGCCGGTATTATACCCCTGGGTATGCATGCGCAGATGGGAGAAGCTTACGAAATGAACATCAACGGGGTGAAAGTAATTGTACAGCCCAGCGGGAATGATATCGTGGTGATCCAGACTGTTATCAAAGGTGGTGTGCAGAATTACACAGCTGCGAGAGCAGGCATTGAGGATTTAGCCATGACGGCGCTGACTGAATGTGGTACGACAAAAGACAATAAAAACAGTTTCCAGGACAAACTCGATAAATACAGCGCCCAGATGGATGGCAGTACCGGTATGGATTATGCCAGCTTCACCATGAACTGTATTAAATCTGATTTCGAAGCAGTATGGCCCTTGTATACCGATGCCCTGTTATCGCCAAAATTTGATACCAAAGAATTTGACCGCATAAAAAATGATGCCGTCAATTCCATCCGAGCTAATGAATCAAGTCCGGATAATTCAATTGACAAAATGGCCCGTAAAACAGCCTTTGCCGGTAAGCCTTATGCCACCGACCCCGAAGGAACCGTTGAAACGGTAAATAAACTGACCGCTGCAGATACCAAAAAATACTACCAGTCTGTTTGTACCCGCAGCCGGATGGTGATTGTAGAAGTAGCTGATTTACCGAAAGCTGACCTCGAAGCCAAACTGAAAGCCATGCTGGCTAAAGTGCCTGCCGGTACTCCGTTTAAACAAATCCGCAGTACTTACAAACCAGCTGCCAACACGTTTAAACCGGCAGCCAGGGAAAATGCCACTAATTATATCCAGGGTATAACTGGCGGTCCGCTGCCGGGTACCAAAGATTATAATGCCTTTGTACTTGCTATGCGAATATTCAGCAGCAAGCATTTCCTGGAAATCAGGACAAATAACGGTCTCTCCTATGCACCGGGCACCTGGTTCGCCCAGGGACTTACACCTTATTCCAACATCTCCGTAAGTACCACTGACCCTGATAAGTATGTTGCAGTTGCCCGCCAGCTGATTGACCAGATCAAAAAGGATGGATTTACAGCAGAAGAACTTAAGAATATCAAAACACAGTATCTCTCTGCCGTATATTACCGCCAGGAAACAAATGAAGCCCAGGCTGGCTCACTGGCTTTTAATGAAGTAACCTTTAATAACTGGAAACGCGCCAACACGATTAAAGATGAAATGAAAGTAGTAACACTGGCTGACATGAACAATGCGTTCAGGAAATACATTACCAACATTACCTGGACTTACCAGGGTGATACCAAAAAAGTAACGCCGCAGTTGTTTACCCAGCCGGAAACGCCGAAAGTGCCCGAAGAGAAAAAAGCGTTTTAATACAAAACCACAAGGGTCACAAAGGTTAAAACAAAGTACACAAGGTTTTTTCCTTTGTGTACTTTGTTTAGTCTTTGTGTTCTTTGTGGTTAAAAGAAGTCCTCTAAGAAAAGGGCTTCACCTGCTCAGGATTTACTTAGTCTTTTTTTGTTTCCTGTATCCCCACACAAAACTCACCAGTTCGCGGGTGGTGCGCAGTTTACGCTCCAGGATGTCGGGTCGGAAGATATCAGGCTTATTATTTTTAATCCGGCAAACTTCCGGATCGGTGAAAGCATAAGTGTAATAAGTGCTCAGGAGGATTTTATCCATATCAAGCAGGCTGTCGTACAGTAAAAATGTGCCTACCACGATATCACGATGTGCTGTATCTGTTTCATACAGGTTGATCATGTGCCAGAAAGCTTTTTTCAGTTCCATTTTACCGAGCAGTTCGGTAACGGCGGGCCAGTTGTAGGCAGTGGGGTAAATAGTCTTGCGGTAAGCCGAGTCTTTCATCATTTTAACCACTTCCTCTCTCACAAAAAACGAGTCTTTGGTTTTATCAACGCCCATCTCTGTGAGATCCCCGAGCCAGTGCTGCCAGTAAGCCACACTTTCGCGGGTGGTGTCAATCTTCATAAAAGGCTGTGCCTGGCTTAATTCAGCCAGACACAGCAGGAGGACAAGGTTAATGGTTATAAACTTTTTAATCATCTGAATGCTTTTTTAGGCTGTTCTTTCACGGCACCATTTGTCTGCAGCATGTTCTCAATCGCCTTCAGCCTGTCGTCGGTCTGCTGTGCTTTCTGCTGCAAACCGGCAATGATATTGAGGAAATCGTGGTTGTGAACCCCGACTACTGTATTCACCATTTTCGGACCGGCTTTTTCGTTAGTATCCCAGGAACGGCCAACTGCCAGTTTGTAATCTTCCACTTTCATATCAGCGGGATGGATAGCCATACCATAACCGGGCACATCATTGCGGGCAACGATATAATCACCGGCACGTACGGGACCAGTTACTTTAACAGGAATCTGTCCCATGAAAGCGATATTATTACCGCCTTTCACTTTAGACTGTTCCGGAACATTACCGAGAACAATGGGTTGTTTGGATACAGCCATGATTTGTTCTGCACCAGCCAGGTCTTTGGTAATCTTTCCGCCTTTCACAGCCACGATATCACCATAGCTGATATCTTCTTTGGGATTAGAACGCTCCAGCCACTCGGCATAGTCGCCGTTACCGGAAGAATATTCAACACCAATATTATTATAATCATTCACCATTTCAGAGAGACCGGAAAGGATACTCATGAAATCATCCACAATGTCAATACCGATAATTTCGGCAGCGATATCCAGCATTTTCTGTCCGTCGAAATAATCGTAAGAGAAATTCTGGATGGATTGTGCACGTACAGCACCGAGTTTGCGGTTGTCTTTATCAACAAAGGAAACAAACTCATTTTCTTTTGACAGGGTATTGTTTACATCATCGAAAACAAATACAGGCCAGCTGACCGAAGGAAGTCCTGCACAGCTGATTTGGGGTAATTGCGGCATAACTGTTACTTCGGGCAATACATTCATAGCAGGAATAGTCAGCGCCGGAATCTCCAGTTTGGGAATAGAACCCAGGGGACCCAGGTCAAGACCTCCGAAGATGGTTGTTTTGTCCCAGATAGGAAGAGTCGGTGTTGAATATGGACCGATTTTGAGTGGAAGGCTTAATGACGTATTGATTTTCTCCGTAATCAGGTTAGTCAGGTTACAAACTGTACCAGCCACCCACTGGGAAGGCATGAGGTTGATAATATCATCCCAGCTGAAGGTATCGTTACCGTAAACCCAGTCACGGATCTGGTCCATCTGCGTCTGCACGCCTGTTGTAAACACATTGGGTACATTGGCATAAGCAGAACCATTCCAGCGTGGGTGGGTCCTTCCGATTTTAATAATGATACCATCCCCTTTTGAACTGCTGCTGGTGTTTTCAAAAATGGCAACCGCTGTATCTGTAGCGGATGCATTCACTTTGAATGTACCATTTACATTTACTTTATAGAAGGGGTCAATACCGCCGGCGAAAGCGATTTTGGTTCCGTCATCAAAAATCTGTGATACTCCGATATTGGTAGAACCTGGTGTCCATTTGGTAACATAGTTATTTGTACCGGTTCCTGTTGCCACTCCAATAGCAGCCGGGAATTGCCAGGTGGCATTACCGGTAGCATCTGTAGCCATTAATTTATTATTCGCTTCACCTATGCCTGTGAACTGGAGCGCTCCCACTGTTCTCAGTGCTTTGGCACTGGCATTAGTATTGCGGATTAAAGCAGTATACCCTGTGCCGGCAGAAACAACTTCAAAAGGATTTGCGGCGCTGGCTGCGTTTGTTGACTGAATGAATAAAGACCTGCCAGTTCCGTTGTTCAGCATTTCTGCAATATTGGCACTGCTGGCAGCATTGGTGTTCTGCAGTAACAGTCCGCGGCCTGTGCCGTTGGTCTGCAATTCCATTACATTGGCATTGTTGGCAGCATTTGTATTCTGAAGAAATAACCCTTTCCCTAAACCATTTGTCTGCATCTCCAGCATGTTGGCATTATTGGCAGCATTCAGGTTCTGCAGGATTGCCAGGCGGCCGGTACCATTGGATGATACATCAAAAATATTACTGGGGTTAGCGGCATTCGTATTGCGCATCCAGGCGATACGGCCTGTACCATTGGTCAGGATTTCAAGTACTGAACTGGCATTTGCCGCATTTGTATTTGTAAGATTTGCCACACGGCCAATACCATTGGTAGAAACATCAATCGCTGCTTTCTGATTGGCAGCATTGCTGATATTGAATACACCGGCATTACCGGTACCTGTCATTAAAGATTGTAATCCGTCACCTGCACCATTGGTTGCAGTAACGAATGTAGCTGAGTTATTAGCAGCATTTGTATTCTGGAAGAAACCGGATTTGGCATTACCGGTGTTGGTCACAGCGATTCCGTCGCCGCTGCCATTTGTATTTACAGAAACTGTTGCCGCAGCATTGGCGCTGTTTGTATTGAAGAAACTGGCTGAATTTGAACTGTTGCTGGTACCGGTAACACCTGCTCCGGAAGTGCTGGCACCTGTAACACCTGCTCCGGTTTGTGATTCACCGTATACACCGGTACCTGAAGCGGAAGCCCCTTTTACACCCAAACCACCGGGTGTGGTTCCGTAAACGCCCCATCCATTACCATTTTGCACACCGTAAACACCAATCCCGTTTCCACCGGTTCCGTTATTCTGGCCGATTACACCGGCAGAAAAACCTCCGGGTGAAGTGGGTGTGATGATACCGCGTACAGCACCGGCATTAGCCGCAGTAGAACTGCTCGAACCTTCAATGGCCAGTGCATTGGCTGAATTAGCACCATTGGAAACCCGGAACAGCGGACCCGCGTCATTCTGTGTTTTTGAGAAAGGTAATACGATATCGCCTGATTGTTTGGTGAACAGGGAGTAAGGCACAGAAGTCAGCTGTGTGGTTCCGATGTCTTTGAAATCCTTCCCGCCGGCAGGATCAATTTCTACCTGCATCCATTTGGTACCGAGGTACCAGTCGGTTGCAGCAATTGAACCAGACACCAGCGTAGCGCCGGCACCACCCACCTGCACATTGAATAAACCAAATGCGTTGGTGGTTAATGCACGCGTTTCAGCATACACAACAGGTCCGGTAGCGGAACCATCGTGTATGGATAAACGCAGCGTGATCGGCTGGTTTACCAGCGCGTTGCCCACTGAGTTGCGGGCAACACCCTGGTAGTTAAAAAATGCCGGTGCCTGGGCATCTGCCATGGCAGCGAAAAGGATAAAAGCAGTTAGTGTGGTCAGGAGTTTTTTCATGATGCTTTTTTTTCAATGGTGGTCTTTGTTCGTTGGTTGTTTCGGGATGCGACCCTGGTTAACGGAGTTTCACCACACGAATGCCGCTGTGACGCGTCAGTCCGCCCGGAGCTCCGTCTATGTTACTGTCTTGTTTGAATGTTGCTGAAACGAAATACACACCCTGTGGCAGGTGCGTGATATCATAATGCTCTACCCGGCAGCAGCCATAATAGCGGAAACTGCGGGTTTCGATTTTCTGACCCAGTCCGTCTACCAGTTCAAGCGTCAGCGTTCCGCTGGACCTGATCATGAAATTGATTTCAAATTTGCCGGTGGTTGGATTGGGAAAAAGGCTGTAATCCGAAGGATCCAGTTCTGTGGGTGCCGGTGATACGCCGGGCTTATCGGAGCAGGGCTGCAATACACCCTGGTAAACCACCAGCGACTTATCTGCACTGGTTACTGTATTAATCAGGGTGAGTTCACCGATGCTCCATTCAAAATACCGGAAATATGAATTGGGATTATTGTACGCACCGCCGCCCGCGTTGGTTACAGTGGGGGTGGTCGTCTGGGCGGAGGCCCAGATTCCCAACAGCAATAGTCCTGTGGTGGTAAGCAGTTTGAAGCGCATGGTTGGTGATTTCAGCCTGAAAATAGACCTTCAACAAGCCCTGCGGAGCCCCATGTATGCGAACAGCGGGAATTTGTATGTGAACGATTCAGGGTGGGTGGTCAGCGGAGGTTGAACTGCTCCAGGAAGTCCTGGCGGAAATTCCGGCCAATGGGAATTTCATGAGCGCCGACTTTAATCAGCTGGTCGTCAAACGAAGTGATTTCATTCAGATTGACTGCGTAAGACCGGTGGACCCGGAACAATTTCGGGAAAGCCATTCTTTCCAGGAGTTCGGTGAGCCCGATACGGAGCGTTAACTTCTGGGCGCTGGTATATATATGTACATAATTGTTATCTGCCTCGAGGTGCTGGATGTCTGACAACCTGAATTTCACAAACCGGTAATTCTGTTTAATGAAGACCTGGTCGTTTAACTGCAGGAATTGTTCTTTATCGGTTTTTTTCTCTGCGGTTTGTGCCGGTTTGATCGGCACTACTTTCCCTTTTTCATCTGACTGCTTCATTTCTGCAAAATGATGAAGGGCGAGGTCAATGGCGATACGCACATTATCGATGCTGTAAGGTTTGGTGAGGAAAGCGGCCGGGTTGGTATCTTTTACCCTGGCCACGGTGGCAGCATCTGTAAAGGCAGTGAGGTAAATCAGCGGCACCTGTCTGATCTTCATGAGTGCGGTGGCTGTTTCCACGCCGTCTTTTTCACCGTGGATATTGATATCCATCAGCAGGATATCAACCGCATTATTGCTGAACAATTGTATGGCGTCTTCAAAATTATCGGCGACACCTACTACATTATAGCCATCGTGCTCCAGGCCTGCAGCAAGATCCATCGCTACGATGGATTCATCTTCCACAATCATTACATGTACCTGTTCACTCATATTATGCCGCTTTTTCTGTTTGTACCGGAATTGTAAACTGGTAAACCGCGCCCTGTTCATTGCGGACTGAGTAGCTGGCCTTCAACTGCCCGCTCAGTGCTTTGATCAGTTTTTGTCCGAATCCGGGTTTGGATGTTTGCTGGTCTGGCATACCCGGGCCATTGTCACGTATTTCCAGATTCAGCTGTTTGCCCTGGTCTGTTAAGTTTATATGCAGCGATGGCCTGTCAACCTGCTTGTATGCATATTTAAATGAGTTGGTAATGATTTCATTCACCAGCAAACCCAGTGGCATCACAGTATCCACATCCATCATTTCTTTTTCTATATGGATTTGCAGGTCAAAGCTGTCGGAATTATATCCGTATGCTTTCATCAGCGTCTCTGCCAGATCAGTCAGGTATAATTTAAAATTCACAAGGGAAACATCATCCACCTGGTAGAGCCGCTGGTGCATGAGTGACATGGCCTGCACCCGCAGCTGGCTTTCCCGGATGGCGGACTGGCTTTCTTCATCTTTCAGGCGGTAACTCTGCAGGTTCAGCAGGCTGGAAACAATCTGGAGGTTATTTTTAACCCGGTGATGCAGTTCTTTCATCATCCACTGCAGTTTGTCAGATTGCTCGGAGATTTTTTGTTTCTGTTGTTGTGATTTCCTTTTCTGCATCCAGACTACTGCCAGCAGCAACAGCAGTACGCCGGATGCAACTGTCAGCACGATCATCCGCTGGCTCCTCGCTTTTGCGAGTCCGTTCAGGTGAATGATTTCCTCTTCTTTCTTCCCGGTTTCATATTTCACCTGCACATTGGCAATCTGGCTGCTCTTGGTGATATTATTGATTGAATCAGATAATTGCACTTTGATCTGGAAAAAATAAAGGGCAGAATCATACTCCCCCTCTTGTTTTATGGATATCATTCAGGACGGAATATGCATTCACGGCCCTGAACGGGGATTTTAATTCATTGCAGAGTGTCAGCATCCGGTGTGCGTATTCATCGGCCAGGGGCAGATTACCCATGTTCAGATATACCTGGGCAATGGTGTTGTAATTATAAGTCAGGCTGATCCGGTTATTCTTTTTCTGGTTGATGTCAATGGCCTTGAACTGGTATTCCAGGGCTTTGTTATAATTTTTGAGGTGTTCGTTATAAACCTGGCTGATATTATTATATAGTTTGGCCAGTTGCTCTTCTCCTTTACCTGTTTTTTCAATGATACTGATCCCGCGGGTGTATAAAACAAATGCTGAATCCATCAGGTCTGGCCGGTTGATGGTTTCACTCATATCCCGGAGGATGATCCCCTGCATATTGAGTGCATTGATCAGTCCGGGGTAATCTTCTTCTTTTTCTGCCATTTGTTCAGCTTCTTTGGCCAGCACTAAAGCCTGCTCCTGGAAAGCAGTCGTGCCTTTTTCCCCGCCCATTTCTTTATATATATCTGCTAACAGTGTTTTGGCTTTCACCAGGTCAGTCCACAAATGCATGCTGTCATAAATATGCACTGCTTTGAGTACGGTTTCAATCGCCCCTGAATAATCACCCATCCTGCGCTGGTAATTGGCTTCTACGGATAACGCGCGGGCAACGCCAGGTGCATATCCTGCTTTGGTAGACAGCGCATGTGCCTGTTGCGCATAAAAACGCATGGAGTCAAAATTGACAATACTGAAATCGTTGGACTGTTTGATGAGGGATGAAACCCGGGCTGTATCTGCGTTGAAGTCGGAAGGAAGGTTTTTTGCAGTCTTATCTTTTCCCGAACGGTTGCAGGCAGTCAACAACAGCATGATTCCCGCCAGCAGGTAGACTGCCGGTTTGCCTTTTGATGAAAAACTTGCTACTGATATTGTACGGGCCCGCATTAGCCTGCCAAAATATACAATATCCTTTAATCCGGAAAGTTCTGTTCATGGAGGAGATTCCGGAGTGCTTCCGGTAATTCAGGATGCCTGAATTGAAATCCGGCTTCCAGGATTTTCCGGCAACTCACGCGGGCAGATTTCAACACTTCAATGCTCATTTCTCCGAGTATAATCCGGAGCATAAATGCGGGTACGGGTATAGTTAAATGAAAACCCGGTTTTTGCTGGCGGGCCAGTTCTTTCACCAAAGTCCTGTTTGATACCGGGTTCGGGCCGATGGCATTAAAGACACCAGCCTGGTTCCTGTTTTCGATCATATAGATAAATAAGTCCACGAGGTCGTCCATATGAATCCAGCTGATGACCTGTCTGCCGCTGCCCAAAACTGCCGCGATCCGAAAACGAAGTGGTTTGAGGAATTCTCCCAATCCTGGCAGGTGGTTCCCAGGAAATCATTTGCGGGAGGATCGGTCTCCGAAAAGCCTTTATCATCATTGCTGGCCGGGTTTTTATCAGGACCATACCAGCCGATAGCAGAAGCGTTAATTACAGACTGTACTTTGTTACTGTTATTTGCAAGAAGAGAAGTGATGAGCTGTCCTGCCTGTACCCGGCTGTCGCGGATCAGGGCTTTTCGTTTTGCCGTCCATCTTTGATCAGCCACACCGGCACCGGCGAGGTTGATGATATGATCGGCTTTGGCGAAGGCTTCCACGTCTGCCTTTCCGGAAGCCGGATCCCAGCAGGCATAGAATAATCCGGGTGTGGCAGATTCGGGGCTGACGAGTTTACGTGAGAGTATGATCACCTCATATCCTTTTCCCAGCAGGGCTTTGGTAAGCGCGTTCCCAACAAGTCCGGTTCCTCCGGTGATCAGCACGCAGGGTTTCATGATGGAGAATTATGGTATAAATAACACTACCGCTCAGCAAATGTTTGAAATCAGCCTGAACAAATCATTTATCTTGGTGCAAAATTAAGCAGTATGAATTCGGTTCTGAGTATCCGGAATATTTCCAAATCTTACCCCGGTGTAAGGGCCCTGCACGATGTTTCATTTGATGTGCCTAAGGGCAGTGTGTTTGGCATCCTGGGGCCTAATGGCAGTGGTAAAACAACCATGCTGGGCATTATCACAGATGTGTTGCGCGCGAATGCAGGGAGTTACCAGTGGTTCGGTCAGCCCGGTTCACCGGCCATGCGAAAACAGATCGGGTGCCTGCTGGAGACACCAAATTTTTATACTTACCTGTCCGGCACCGACAACCTGCGGATCACGAGTGCGATCAGTGGACGCGGATCAGCAAAGGAAATTGATGAAGTGCTGAAGAAAGTGAATTTATATGACAGGCGCTGGACGAGTTTCAAATCATTCAGTCTGGGTATGAAACAAAGGCTGGCCATTGGTGCCGCTTTGCTGGGCAGCCCCAAAGTTTTATTGCTGGATGAACCCACCAACGGACTTGATCCGGTGGGAATTGCAGAAATCAGGTCGCTGATTATGGATCTCAGTAAGACAAAGGTCATACCATTATCATGGCCAGTCACCTGCTGGATGAAGTGGAAAAAGTATGTACGCATGCGGCGATTTTAAAGACCGGTCAGTTAATTACTACCGGACCTGTTGAAGCGATTCTGAAAGATAATGACACGGTTGAACTGGCTGCAGTTAATATGGAAAAACTCACTGCCTTATTTACTGCACAGGGCAAAACGATTTTACCCGGTGAAATACCAGGCAGTATCCAGGTTTCATTTGATTCCGGTACGGCGAGACTGGATGATATCAATAAATTCTGTTTTGATAACGGGGTTATTTTATCACTGCTCGTACTGAGGAAGAAAAGGCTGGAAGCCCGTTTCTTTGAACTGACCAATAATTAATTCATTGTTTTTATCTGCATAATATGACAACGCTGATCAGGACCGAATGGCTTAAGATGAGAAAATACAATGCCTTCTGGTGGGTGATGGGATTAACGGCCCTCTCCTATCCGGGTATTAATTTTATTTTCTACCAGGTTTATGGCAATATTACCTCACAGCCGAATAGCGCCAGCCGCCTGGCTAAAATGGCAATCGGTAATCCATATACTTTCCCGGATGTATGGCATACTGTGGCATATTTCTCATCCTGGTTTGTATTCATACCTGCCGTAGTGGTGATTATGTTTATCACCAATGAATATTCTTTCCGCACACACCGCCAGAATATCATTGACGGCTGGAGCCGGAACCAGTTTATTACCAGTAAGCTGATTGATGTGCTGCTGATCACATTGATGATTACCGGACTGTATGCAGGTGTGTGTTTTATTACCGGTATGGTCAGTCAGGATCGTTTAATCCAGGATACCTGGTCTCAATTTTATTATACAGGACTTTTTGCAATGCAGACATTTGCCCAGCTGACACTGGCATTCCTGACAGGATTCCTGATACGTAAAGCCTTTATGGCGCTGGCAGTTTTCCTGTTTTGGTTTATTATCCTGGAGAATATTCTTGTCATGTACCTGAAATTCAATGCCAACGACATTGGCCGTTTTTTCCCTTTTGAAATTTCCGACCGGCTGGTGCCTGTTCCGGCTTTCCTGGGTAAATTAGACCAGACCGGTTATGACAAAGCGGTGCATGAAATTCCATTGTATACTGTCTATACTGTTATCCTCACTTTTGGTGTATGGGCTTTATGTTACTGGATGAACCGGAGAAGGGATTTGAAATAATCCCGTTTCATTCATTACAAAAAAAACCCCGGCAGGAATACCGGGGTAACAACTAAAAAACACTAAGTAATGAATGAACCTTAGCTTCATTGGAACGAACAATCATGATGACCGGGTTCTGCGGTCATACAATATCATCAGTCGGCGTTCTTGCCGTCTAAAAATTTGTTGATGGTTGAAATCTGGGCCTGGTTGGTGCCCTCTTTTTTCACTTCGTAATTGCTGTAGAAATTTTCAACGTTGGAGTTGTTGCTGTACAATTCCATATTGCGGCGGATGTAGGCCGGCACAGTCTCAAACTCATTGTTTGGGTCAGCAGCGTTAACATTGAATGATAAGTTTCTCAACTTATGCAGTCGTTCCGCAGCCCGCTTTTGCTGCTCTGCAGTTTCGTCCAACAAAGTCGGATCCTCTACCGCGGCAGGCAAAACTTCATGAGCCTGATGGGCCAACGGCACATCCGCCGCTGGAATATCCTCCCGTTCTACCAGTTGCATTTGCAATTCCAGGAGCTCGTCCTGTTCATTGCCTGCGGGCAATACGGGATTCAATGGTTCTTCGGCAGAAGTTTTTGAGGTAACGACCTCTGATTTAGATTCTGCGTAAATATTGGACGGTCTGGCCAGATATCCTCCCGATGCTGCAGACACCGGGGTAGTACTAGTACTATCTTTAAGACTGTAAATCAGTTCTGCATCAGTCTGTTTTACAGTGTTGATTTCTTTGCTAACGTGCTGCACCGAATTTATACTTTCGTTTTTTTCTATTAGCTGCAAGTTGTCAACAGTATTTGTACCTGCTTCTTCTACCGTAGATTTACTAAGTATATTTTCGTGTTTGGCAGCCGGTGTTGGTGTTTCCAGTTCCAGGTAAGTGATCTCCGGCTCTGCTTCGCGGATATCAGTTATGTCAAATACCGGAGCTTCCGGAACCTCGTCGAGGTCTACCAGCTTAGGACTCAGGTCAACCTGCATCACAGGTTCAGCCGGTTTCACTTCGGGTTCTTTCATCACGGGCGCTTCAACAACAACAGGTGCTGCTACTTTTTCAACAACAACCGGTTTTACTTCAACCGGTTTTTCTTCCTGTCCCAGGATCATTACAATTTTCTCTTCCACTTTGGGTTCTTCCTTGCGGGGAACGGGTTTCGCGAAAGGATCTTTGTGTTCAAATCCGGTAGCGATTAAAGTAATACCCAGTTTATCACCAAGTGTGTTATCATAACCTAAACCGAGAATCACATCAGTGCCTTCACCGGCCTGGCTGAGCAGGTAACTCTGGATTACTTCCACTTCATCCATTGTGAATTCATGTTCACCGGTGGCTGAGTTAATATTAATCAGGATCCATTTGGCTCCCTGGATATCGCTGTCGTTCAGCAGCGGTGAATTCATGGCTTCAGCAATCGCAAGCTGGGCGCGGTTTTCACCGGAAGCCTCAGCATTACCAAGGATAGCCACACCACCATTGCGCATTACGGTGCATACATCCGCAAAGTCAACATTGATCTGTCCGGTACTGTTGATCACATCGGTGATACATTTAGCGGCTGTTGCCAGTACGTTATCTGCTTTGGCGAATGCCTCGCGCATTTTCAGGTTACCAAACTGGTGACGCAGTTTATCATTGCTGATCACCAGCAGTGTGTCAACATACTGTTTCAGGTTTTTAATACCTTCTTCAGCCTGCAGCTGCCTTTTCTTTCCTTCGTACGCAAAAGGTGTGGTCACGATACCAACAGTCAGGATACCGAGGTCTTTACAGATTTTGGCAATGATGGGTGCGCCACCGGTTCCGGTACCACCGCCCATACCTGCGGTAATGAATGCCATTTTGGTATTCACTTCCAGTATACGCCTGATTTCATCGAGGGATTCCTCGGTGGCCTGGCGGCCGATTTCAGGATTTGCACCGGCACCCAATCCCTGTGTGAGATGTGGCCCCAGTTGTACACGGTTGGGAATATCGCTGCTGGTCAGTGCCTGCGCATCGGTATTGCATATAATGAAATTGACACCGTCAATCTGCTGGCTGAACATGTAGTTCACCGCATTTCCTCCACCGCCTCCCACACCAATCACTTTCAGGATGGATGATTTTTCTTTGGGCAGATCAAAATGAATCATAGTGTTGAATTTAGTTGGCCCTTACAGCCGTTGATAAAGTGGTTAGTAAGTATTGGTTGCTTGATTATAATTGTTTGTCTTCTTCTTCTTTAAAAAGATCAATGATCCTGTCTTTGAATTTTCCCCAGAATCCGTTCATGTTCTTCTTCCGTTTTTCCAGTTCGTGGCCGCCTACTGCTTCACCCACTTCTTCTGCTACGGGTACATCGGCAGCTGCTTTACGTAAACCTTCGGGAACATCCACTTTCGTGTAATCTTTTTCGAAATCCTTGCGGTTATGCTCATAATCGTCGTAACCTTTCAGGATTAAACCGATACAGGTTGAATAGGTGGGTTTAGCCAGTTCATCAATATGACCGCCAGCGAGATGTTCATTGGGGAAACCAATGCGTGCAGGTAAACCGGTAACATATTCAGTCAGCTGGATCAGGTGTTTCAATTGTGAACCACCACCGGTAAGGATGATACCACCATTCAGCATGCGGTTATCAAGTCCCACTTGTTTAAGATGATAAGTTACAAAGTCCATGATCTCACTCATTCTTGCCTGGATGATATTCGCCAGGTTTTTCACGCTGATTTCCTTGGCAGGCATACCGCGTAATCCGGGAATGGTGATATAGGCATTGGCTTTGGCCTCATTGGCGAGGGCACTGCCGAACTGCACTTTCATTTGTTCCGCCTGGGTTTTCAGTACACCCAGTCCGGTTTTAATATCATTGGTGATATTCTCACCGGCAAAAGGAATTACAGCAGTGTGTTTCAGGATGCCTTCGTAGAACACGGCGAGGTCAGTTGTACCACCACCAATATCCACGATAGCCACACCGGCTTCAAGGTCTTCCTGTCCCATAACCGCTGAAGATGAGGCAAGCGGCTGCAGTACCAGGTCTTTGGTAACAAGACCGGCTTTCTCCACACTGCGGTTGATATTGCGGATAGCATTTTTATCACCGGTGATGATGTGGAAGTTGGCACCGATTTTTACACCGCCATAACCAATAGGATTAGGGATGTTCTGGAAATTATCCACGGTAAATTCCTGCGGGATCACATCAATGATCTGGTCGCCGGCAGGGATATATGTTTTATACTGGTCAGCAATCAGCTGGTCAATCTCCCGGTGCGTGATTTCTTCATCCGTATGCTGGCGAACGATATCGCCGCGGGTTTGCAGGCTCTTGATATGATGACCGGCAATGCCCACATACACATCATGCAGTTTCAGGTCGGGGTTCGACGCGAAGCAGTTTTCCAGCGCTGTGCGGATCGCTTTGATTGTTTCATCAATATTGAGAACCTGGCCGTGTTTAACACCGTTGGAATTTGCTTTTCCAAAACCCAGTATCTCCAGTTTGCCAAACTCGTTTTTGCGTCCGGCAATTACTGCGATCTTGGTTGTACCGATATCCAGACCGACAATAATAGGTTGTTCGTTGTTCATAATCTTGTGTTTAGTTGTTGTTAGAAATACTTAGTTGTTTTTAGTTATATCCTTTATTCGGGTCTTCCGCCGGTTTGGGCGGCATCACCGCTTTGGGTTCATTGTTCGCTGGTTTTTTCACTGGTGGCTTTGCCTGTTGCCTGTTCGGTTTTGGCTTCGGCGCAGTTACCCGGTTTTGCTGTACCGGTTTCGGTGCGTTTACTTTCACCGGAACATTGCGTACAGTTACTGCACTGTCGGCTGGCCTACCTACGGGATCTGCTGTATGCACTTCTGCTGTATCGGCCTCCAGGTTGTAAATCGGTTTCAGCGGTGTTACGCTGTGCGTGGTATCATCACGCATGGCGGCCGCTTCTTCCAGCATTTTCTCCACACTGCGACGCAGGGCAGCGGAATCTGTTTTGCCGGTATCACCATTCTTAGATGCCACTACCTGTCCGCGGAAACGCACATCAATCAGCTTGTATTTATCAAATCCTGCTTTGCTCAGTACATTTTTATAAAACACATCCAGGCGGTGGAATTTCTGTTCAATCTGGTCAGCATCCCCAAAGCGGATAATGTGATTGCCCACGACGGGAATGATTTCCATGCCGGTTTCAGGTACAATGTCCACTTGTGAAATCTGCGCCATCCAGAATGGATCATGCATGATATAATTTGCCATGGACAGGATTCCTTTCAGCACCACACTGTCGCCCTGGTCCGGAATTTTTTTATCCGTAAACCCGGTGAATACAGGAACACGTGCACTCATTTTATCAGAGAGCGGTAACCGGTTGCCTTTGTCATCCACATAAAATGAATGACCGGATTGTGTGAATACACGGGCCAGCGGTTCTTTTTCATTAATGCGGACATGCAGCCAATCGTGATTGTCGAAATATAATTCTGCATTGCTCACCCAGTCATTGCTTTCCAGTTGTTTCTCGGTTTTACGGAGATCAATATCCTGGACCGGTTTGCCTTTCAGTTTTCCGCCGGCTGCTTTTACCAGCAGGGTTTCCACATCTTTTTCATCCAGGAAATAATTCGTTTCAACGCCCCGGATGCTGATCGTATAACCGGTTACACGGCCTTTATTCCTTTTGCTGATAGCCGCGAGCAGGAGTACGAGCATACCCGCACCGATGCAAAGCCACACTGTGACAAATAAAATTTTCCGTATGGTTGTTCCTGCCTTCACTTATACTTTATTAAGAATATTCTTCAATGGTTCCACCAGTGCATCAATATCCCCTGCCCCGGCGGTGATCAGCATGTTCCCGAATTCATGGTTTACGTTGGCCGCATAGTCAGATGCCCATTTAATGAGTTCATCTTTCTGCATCACTTTCCCTGTTGCCTGGTTCATTTGTGATAAAATCATTTCACTGCTCACACCGGCTATCGGTTCTTCCCTTGCGGGATAGATCGGTAACAGGATCACTTCATCGGCTGCATCCAGCACTTCTGCAAACCCGCCGGCGAAGTCGCGGGTGCGGGTGAACAGGTGGGGCTGGAAAATCACGGTGCATTTACGTTGCCTGTACAGTGATTTCGCTCCCTGGATCAGTGCCCGCAGTTCTTCAGGGTGGTGTGCGTAATCATCAATGAACACCAGCCTGTTGTTGCGGATGATGTATTCAAATCTCCTTTTCACACCCCTGAACCCGGCAATAGCCTGCCTGATTTTATCATGATCAATATTCAAAGAAACTGCTACTGCTATCGCAGCCACGGCATTCTCCACGTTGTGCATACCGCCCATATGGAGTTCTGCATTTTCAAGTATCACATCTTTTATCATCACATCGAAGCGGTAAGCGCCTTCGTGGATCATAATATTTTTCGCGTACACATCTGCACTTTCATTTTGCAAGCTGTAACTCAGCACCCGGTCCGCTTTCAGTTCCTTCCCTCTTTTCAGTCCAAACTGGCGGATCAGTAAACCACCCGGCTCCACGTTTTTGCTGAACGCGATGAACGCATCTTCCATCGCGGCAGCTGTTCCGTAGATATCCAGGTGATCGGGGTCCATCGCGGTGATGACAGCGATACCGGGGTTGAGTTTCAGGAAACTCCGGTCATACTCATCAGCTTCCACCACACATACATTCCGTTTGTCACTCCAGTTGTTGGTATCATAGTTCACAGAGATACCACCCAGGAAGGCGTTGCAACCGAAACCGCTTGCACGGAGCAGGTGCGCCGTCATGCTGGAGATGGTTGTTTTACCATGTGTGCCTGCAATACAAACATTAAAAGAACTTCCGGTGAGCACCTGCAGGATATCACTGCGCTTCACCACATTCATCCCTTTTTCCCTGGCCTGCACCAGCTCCGCATGTGCTGCAGGAACTGCGGGTGTGTACACCACGTAGTCCGGGTTTTCAGGCAGCTGTGCAACATCTTCTTCAAAGTGCACCGGTATGCCTGACTTTTGCAGTGCAGCAGTTACAGCGCCGGGTGTTTTATCATACCCGCTTACGGCTACACCTTTTTCGTGAAAGAACTTAGCCAGCGCACTCATCCCGATTCCACCGATCCCGATAAAATAAACAGACCCGATCCCTGCGGGAAACTGGTAGTCTTCGTTTATTTTATCTTTTTGTTCCATCTTAGTTTTCATTCTGCCCCCAAAAAGGGGGATTCATAAGGACAGTATTTAATCTGCTCAGGGTTAAATATGTTTCATAATCTCTGCGGCCACCACTTCATCAGCATTTGTAATTGCCAGCGGAGAAATATTTTTCTTCAGTTCTGCCATTTTCTTTTCGTCCCCGGCGAGGGAGATGATCTCCTGCACGAGATGCGTTGCCGCATCTTTGTCAGGCATGATCATCGCCGCACCCTGGTTTACCAGCTGCATGGCGTTTACAGTCTGGTGATCTTCTGCAGCGAAAGGAAAGGGTACGAACAAAACGGGCTTTCTGGCCACACATATTTCCGCGACCGACATGGCTCCTGAACGGGACACCACGAGGTCAGCAGCGGCATAGGCATATTCCATTTGTGTGATAAACTCATTCACCCAAACGGATGAATAAGATGCTGCATGTTCCTTCGCTTTAGCTGCAAATGATTTTCCGGTTTGCCAGATCAGTTGTAATCCTGCTTCGGCCAGTGGTGCTAATCCGCCATCAATCGCCTGGTTGATGGACAAAGCGCCCTGGCTGCCGCCGATAATCAGTACGGTCTTTTTCCCGGCAGGCAATGAGAAGAATTTTAAACCTTCTGCCTGGCTGAGGGCCGACTGTGCGATCGCGACTCTTACAGGATTACCGGTGACCATTATTTTTTCTGCCGGGAAAAATTTTTCCATCCCTGCAGTGCCGGTAAATACCCGCACTGCTTTTCTGGAAAGCATTTTGTTGGATTTTCCGCCGAAGGAATTCGATTCATGGATGAATGTGGGAATCCTCCTCGATTGTGCTGCCCGTAATACCGGGAAGCTGGAATATCCGCCAACGCCTACCACTGCATCCGGTTTAAACCGGTTGAGGATGCGGCGTACCTGGCTGAAACTTTTGATCAGTTTGAAAGGCAAACCAATATTTTTTATCAAAGAACTCCGGTTAAAACCGCTGATATCTATTCCTTCAATTCTATAACCTGCCTGCGGTACTTTCTCCATTTCCATTTTTCCCTTTGCACCTACAAACAGTATTTCAATCGACGGATCTTTTTTTGTCAGGGCATTGGCGATGGCAATGGCCGGGAAAATATGTCCGCCTGTTCCGCCCCCCGCTATAATGATCCGTTTACTCATACAACCCTTATTTTTCGAAAGCCTCTGTTGACTTTCCTTCAATTTGTTCCACGTTCCTGGCCACACTCAGGATGATCCCGATGGCGAGACAGGTAAAAATGAAACTCGTTCCGCCCATACTTACCAGTGGCAGGGTTACGCCTGTTACCGGGAAGAGATTGACGGTTACCGCCATATTGGCTACAGCCTGTATGGCGAGTGTGAAACTGAGCCCGAGTGCGAGGAAAGCACCGAAAGCAAACGGGCATCTTTTAAATATCCTGATACAGCGATACAGGAATACGAGATAGATGAACATGATAAATGCACCACCCATCAATCCATATTCCTCGATGATGATCGCGTAGATAAAATCATTATATGCCTGCGGCAGGTAATCACGTGTGGTACTGTTTCCGGGACCTGCACCAAACACACCGCCTTTCGCAATGGCGATCTTGGCCTGGTTTACCTGGTAAGCATCGTTATCAGTTTCCTTACTGCCATAGATAAAACTTTCCATGCGGCCGATCCAGGTATCCACGCGTCCAAAGAGCCCGCCCGATTTTTTTACAACGGTTTCTGTGGCGGCCACTTCTTTCCCGCTGGTTTTACCGTGACGGATCATGGCTGCAGTAACCAGGAATAAAATGGGAATGGCAGCAATCATGATCACCAGCATGATATGCCTGGTACGAACCCGGCCGATGAATAATAACATGAGACAGCTGGCACCCAGCAATAATGCGGTTGACAGGTTTGCCGGTGCAATCAGCAGGCAGGTTAACAGCACAGGTGCAATAACCGGCAGGAAACCTTTTTTGAAATCGCGGATCACATCCTGCTTTTTACTGAGCAGGCGGGCGAGATACATGAAGAGGCTGAGTTTGGCCAGGTCAGAAGTCTGCATGGTCATGTTAATCAGCGGAAGCCTGATCCAGCGGCTGCCTTCATTCATCTTAACGCCAAAGAACAATGTATAGAATAACAAAGGGAGTGAAATCAGGAACGCAATTTTGGCCACCCTGGAATAGAATGTATAATTCACCAGGTGGGCAAAATAAATAACCAGGATACCGGCACCGATAAAAATGATCTGTTTGAGCAGGAAGATCTCCGTATTCCCCTTGTAATTTTTATACGCAAGGGAACCGGTGGCACTGTACACAGCCAGCAATGATACCAGGGTCAGTAATACCACCAGCGCCCAGATCACTTTGTCGCCTTTGGTTTTACTGATCAGGTTCTCCGTGCTGAAACTGTTCCTCAGCTCATTCAGTTTTATGTTTTTGCTCAGCTCCATTATATATTATAACTCCTTCACGGCTTTTTTAAACTGGTTACCGCGGTCTTCATAGTTTTTAAACAGGTCGAAACTGGCGCAGGCCGGGCTCAACAGTACTGCATCGCCTTTGGCTGCAAAATGGAAAGCAGTGTGAACGGCTTCCACCGCGCTGGCTGCATCCACGATATTTTCCACTACGCCTTTAAAAGCATCATGGATTTTCTGGTTATCGGTACCCAGGCAGATAATGGTTTTTACTTTTTCCTGTGCCATTTCAGTCAGCAGGGAATAGTCATTGCCTTTATCAACTCCACCGAGGATGAGAACAACCGGTTTGGTCATGCTTTCCAGGGCATACCAGGTAGAGTTCACATTCGTGGCTTTGCTGTCGTTGATAAATTCAACGCCTCTTACTGTTGCCACCGGTTCCATGCGGTGTTCGAGTGTGCGGAAATTCTGTACAGCATCCCGGATTTTTTCTTTCCGGATATCCACCGTTGCGGCTGCCACACAGGCGGCCATGGTGTTGTACTGGTTATGCTTGCCCTTGAGGGCGAAGTCATACACACTCATAGAAGTAAATTCCTGTCCTGTTCTGATGTACATGTCCCCGTCTTTAATAAATGCTCCGTTAGGTAGTTCTCTTTTCATACTTATTGGTAAAAGGTTAGCCCGAATATTGAATCCAATCGCCAGTTCCTGGCCGATATATTTCATTGTTACTTCATCATCTGCGCAGTAAATGAGGTTATCATTTTCCTGCTGGTTCATCGTTACCCGGAATTTGCTCCGGATATAGTTTTCGAATTGGTAATCGTAACGGTCGAGGTGGTCTTCCGTGATATTGGTGAGAATAGCTGTATCAGCCCGGAAGGCATGAATATCATCCAGCTGGAAACTGCTGATCTCCGCCACATACAGTTCGCGGGGATCTTCCATCACCTGGCGCGCAAACGAGTAACCGATATTGCCAACCAGTGCGCAATCCAGACCTGCCGTTTTGCAGATATGGTAAGTAAGCGCGGTGGTGGTGGTTTTCCCGTTGCTGCCTGTGATGGCGATGATGCGGCTGTTGCCTTTGTAGCGGTAAGCCAGTTCCATTTCGCTGATCACCGGAATGCCTTTGGCGCGGATCTGTTTTACGAGGCTCACTTTTTCCGGTATACCCGGGCTCTTCATTATTTCATCGGCCCTGAGTATCCGCTCCACATCATGTTTGCCTTCCTCGAATTCGATCCCTGCCTGCAGCAGTTCGTTACGATACCTTTCATTCAAAGAGCCTGCGTCTGATACAAATACATCATACCCTTTCTGCTTTGCGAGGAGTGCAGCGCCCACGCCGCTTTCTCCGCCTCCGAGTATGACTATCCTTTTTCCCATGATCAGACGATGTACGGAATACGGTTCTTCATAAGTATTGGTTTTCTAAGTACAACTGCACCACAATTCGATTGGATCATAAGCCTGGTTCTCAGTTGGGATTGGATTTTTATGATGGTTTTCCTGTTACTTGTTACCAGTTACCAGTTTCCAGTTACCAGTTTCCTACACCCTGCTATCTTCTAACTGTTTCCTGCTCCCTGTCACCTACTCCCTGTCACCTACTCCCTGCTACCTGCTCCCTGCTACCTGCTTCCTGCTACCTGCTCCCTGCCACCTGCTCCCTGCCACCTGCTCCCTGCTACCTGCTTCCTGCTGCCTCCTGCTTCCTGCTCTCAACTTTCAACTTTCAACTTTCAACTTTCAACTATCTAAGTTTCAACGTAACGATACTCAGTACCACACACAACACCGTTATAATCCAAAACCTCGTTACGATTTTCACTTCATGCAAGCCTTTCACCTGGTAATGATGGTGAAGGGGGCTTTTCAGGAAGATGCGCCGGCCTGTGCCGAAGCGTTTCCTGGTATATTTGAAATAACCCACCTGCAGCATCACGCTGATACTTTCCACGAAAAACACACCGCAGAAAATGGGGATCAGTAATTCTTTGTGAACAATAATGGCCAGCGCAGCGATGATACCACCGAGGGTTAAACTGCCGGTATCGCCCATGAATACCTGTGCCGGATATGAGTTATACCAGAGGAATCCGATACAGGCCCCGATCATGGCTCCTATATATATGGAGAGCTCACCGAGATTGGGGATATACATGATGTTCAGGTAATCTGCAAATACCAGGTTACCGCTGGCATACGCGAAGATGCCAAGCAACACCCCGATGATGGCCGAGGTTCCCGTCGCCAAACCATCTAACCCGTCAGTCAGGTTAGCGCCATTCGAAACGGCGGTGATAATAAATATCACAATCACGATGTAAAGAATCCAGGTATAATCCCTCCAGGATGAAGGCAGCAGTTTGGAGTAATTAAACTCGTGGTTCTTTACAAATGGAATGGTAGTGATCGGGGTTTTTGTTTCAACAAAATATTTTGTGTGTCCGTTGACTTCTTTTTTGAACGTCTGCTCTGTCTGGTTTTTGGGTGCGCCGCCGATATACTCACGCCAGATTTTCACATCGCTGTTGAAATACAATGTGGCGCCCACCATAATGCCTAATCCAACCTGACCTAAAATTTTAAACCAGCCGGCCAGTCCGTCTTTACCGGTTTTCTTATACGTTTCACCTTTCTCCTGGGCGCGGCGTTTACCCATCAGTTTCAGGTAATCATCAATAAAACCAATCGCGCCTAACCACACGGTGCTGATCAGCATCAGCTGGATATATACTTGTGTAAGATCCGCCAGCAGTAAAGTAGGAATGATGATCGCCAGGATGATAACGATACCGCCCATGGTGGGTGTACCTTGTTTCAGGTGCTCGCCGGCCAGGCCTTCCTCGCGAATGCTTTCACTGATCTGTTTTTTCTGCAGGAATTTAATCAGCTTCTTGCCGTACACCGTGGTGATGATCACCGACAACAGCACGCCGATCAGAATCCGGAATGTGATGTAGTCAAACAACCGGATCCCGGGGAATCTGTAGCCCTGATCATACAGCCAGTGAAATAAATGATACAGCATGCTGGTTAAAAAATTTGGTTTACTGATTATTTATCAAGCAGGGCAAACAGCTCCTGCAATGTTTCTTTGTCGTCAAAATGGTTTCTTACGCCTTTGATCTCCTGGTATTTTTCATGGCCCTTGCCTGCCACCAGGATGATGTCTCCGGGTTCCGCCAGTGAGATCGCGGTTTTAATCGCTTCCCTTCTGTCGGTGATTGAGATATACTTTCTTCTGTACGCCGCCGCCAAACCGGTTTCCATATCGCGGATGATCTGCTCCGGATCCTCACTCCGCGGGTTGTCGCTCGTAAACACCACCCGGTCACTGTGCTCGCAGGCTGCTTCAGCCATCACCGGTCTTTTTGTTTTATCCCGGTCGCCGCCGCATCCCACCACGGTGATCAGTTTTTCAAAACCTTTTTTCAGTTTGCGGATCGTTCCCAGCACATTCAGCAAAGCATCCGGCGTGTGTGCGTAATCCACAATGGCTACAATCCCTTCTTTCGGTGACACGGTATAATCAAACCTGCCTTCCGCGCCGGTCAGCTCACTCAATGCTGTTAACACTTCCTGTTTGTCTGCACCGAGACAAACAGCTGCTCCGTATACCGCGAGCAGGTTGTAGGCATTGAATTCACCCACCAGCCTGAAATGCACTTCGATATCATTTACCATCATGGATAACCCTGTGAAACTGTTATCCAGGATTTTCCCTTTGAAGTCGGCCAGTGTTTTGAGACTGTAGTAATACTTTTTTGCGGAAGTATTCTGCAGCATCACTGTCCCTCTTTTATCATCTGCATTGCTGACCGCAAAAGCGCCGGCAGGCAGGTTATCGAAGAAGGATTTTTTCACACGGATATATTCATCGAAGGTTTTGTGATAATCCAGGTGGTCATGCGTGATGTTGCTGAAAATGCCGCCTGCATAGGACAGTCCGGCTACCCGGTGCTGGTGTAATGCATGTGAGCTGGTTTCCATGAACACGTGTGAACAGCCTGCATCCAGCATCTCGCGCAGCAGTTTATTTAAACTGATGGCATCCGGTGTGGTATGTGTGGCCGGGAGAACTGTTGTTCCGATCTGGTTCTCCACCGTGCTCAGCAATCCGCATGTATATCCCAATCTTGTAAAGAGCTTATATAATAATGTCTCAATCGTTGTCTTTCCATTCGTTCCGGTCACACCCACCACTTTCATTTTCTCTCCCGGTCTTCCGTAATAATTCGCCGCCATCCACCCAGCAGCTGCTCCTGTATTGGCCACCTGCACATAAGTCACATCCTCTTTCAACACCGCCGGCATTTCTTCACAAACCACTACCGCTGCTCCGTTCGCTATCGCCTTGTCAATAAACTCATGTCCGTCTGTCTTCACTCCCCGAACCGCCACAAAGGCGTATCCGGTCTTTATGTTTCTAGAATCTGTTTCTATTCCTGTGAGCCCGAGTGATGTGGATCCTTTGATCGCGGTCAGTTTTACGTTATATAGTACATCACTTAGGATCACTTTCTGGCTATTGGTTTTTAGCTTTTGGCTATTGGCTTTTAGCTTTTAGCCCTGCAGGCGCTCTTTTTACTTTTTTTCTTTTTACTTTTTTTTGACTTTTTATAATTTGTCTTCCCGGTTACGTGCCGTTAGCTAATGGCCAACAGCCAATAGCCAAAAGCCAATTCATATCAACTCAATACAAGCACCACTATCTGTTTATCCTTCAAGGCCGCACCCACCGGCAACGACTGCCCCACAATCTTCCCTCTCCCTCTCACCTGTACACGAACTCCCATATTCTCGAGGAGGTAGAGCGCATCTTTCAGTCCCATTCCTTTTACGTTCGGCATCACTTTATCCTGAACCGGGTTGGCCTTGATAACCGGCTTATAATTCACGGCGTAATTGCTGGCCCAGGTTTGTTGTACGCTGGAGTCGGCAAAAGGCACGTGCAGTGTTTCATATACTTTTTTCAGATCGGCGGTGAAACCGGCATAGTAATAACTGCTGCTGTCTTTCACGGCTGCATACATGCTTGGCTTTTTACCGTTCACGTAAAGTGAATAGAGTTTCGTAGCGATCTCGCGGAACACAGGTGCGGCAAGTGAACCGCCAAAGTGTACGGGATCGTGCGGTTTGGTACGGATGATCACGATGCAGGTATACTGTGGCTGGTCGGCGGGGAAATATCCCACGAACGTGGCCTGGTACACACCATCTGCATATTTTATTTTTCCATCAGCCACATGTGCTGTACCGGTTTTACCGGCAACCGCGAAGGGCATGTCTTTGAATGCTCTTTTTCCGGTGCCTTCAGTCACCACCATTTCCATGGAAGCACGTGCACCGGCAATCACTTCGGGTTTACAGAGTTGCTCTTCCATCGCCTGGGGCTGGAATTGTTTAATCACAATCCCGTTCTGCTGGATGCTGTTCACCAGGTACGGTTTCATCATGCGGCCGTTATTAGCTACTGCATTATATAAGGTAAGGGTGTTGAGCGGCGACAGGCTGATGCTGTAACCAAAGCTCATCCAGATCATGTTCTTCATACCACCGGCTCCTTTATCGAAACTGGCGAGATAAGGTTTTGGCACATTGCTCAGGTCAACCGGGGATCTTTCATCGAGATGGAATTTGTGGAGGTAATTCCTGAATTCATCACGATTGCTGCCAAATGCTTTGTAAGCAAGTTTGCTCATTCCCACGTTGGAGCTGTGGGCAAAACATTCTTCCACCGTAAGTGGTGATTTGGCATAATGCTCTGCATCGGTAACTACGTTGCGTGGATCGGGTCCCACCTGTGCACGGCCGGAGGTACCCACATCCACCATATCATTCAGTTTGCTGCTGCCGCTTTCGAGTACAGATAATAAGGTAGCGAGCTTGATGGTAGAGCCGGGTTCAGTGGCGCGGAGGGCATAGTTATCATCTTCCCAGTAGCTGCCGTCATCCTGGCGGCCGAGGTTGGCCATGGCTTTGATCTTACCAGTGGATGTTTCCATCACAATGGCTGTTCCATAGGGACCACCGCATTGCTGCATCATCCGCATCAGGGCTGTTTCCGTGATGTCCTGGATTTTTACATCAATGGTGGTATAAATATCTTTCCCGTTTTCGGGATCGGTTTGTTGTCCTTCGACCGGAATAGCTGTACCGCCGGCGATGAAGCGCACGAGTTTTTGTCCGTTGCGGCCACTGAGTACGCTGTCGTAACTTTTTTCGAGACCCACATTCTGTTTGCGTACGGTTTTATCCGCATCCACATGTTCGCGGGATAAACCGATAGTGCGGTTGGCCAGCAGCTGGTAAGGAGTGAGCCTTTTGCTTTTCACGTCCACTTTAATACCGCTTTTGTTTTTACCGAGTTTGGCGAGTGGGAATTCGCGGAACACTTTATATTGGGCAAAGCTGAGTTTAGACTGAAGCGGATAGTTACGTTCGTTATTGCGGTAAGCGGTTTCGAGGTCGCGCTTGTATTCTTTGGCAGTTTTGTCTTTGAAATAGTTTGCCATCGCGATGCTGAATGAGTCCAGGTTTTCGCGGAAGCGTTTGCCGTTCTTTTCACGGAGACCGTCGGCCACTAAATCGATGGTAATATCAAAGGTGGGGATGGAGATGCTGAGCATTTGTCCGTCTTCACTGAAGATGGTGCCGCGTTCGGCGGGTAGGGCGATAAAGCGTTGGTGCAGACTGTCGCTCATGCCGCGCCAGTAAGCACCCTGGAAGCGCTGTATGTAAAAAGCTCTTCCCAGTACGATCGCACTCAGCAGGATGATTCCCATAAAGCTGAGGTAGACCCTCCACAATATGTCCCGTTTAACTTCCAATGTCAGCCTTCCGCAGCCGTTGGGCGCTGCCGGATTTTTTAGTTGTTAGTAGTTGTGTTCCTTATCCAATGTTCCTGCTGGTTGTGCAGCAGGTGTCCTGTTCATTCTTAGTTGTTGATGGTGGTACTGTCTGCCAGTACTACCGGCGACCGGTCTGGTTCTTTGAGTCCGGTCACTTCTACGGCTTTCACCAGTTCGCTGGGTTTGCTGTGCAGCATCAGTTCCCCTTTCAGCGAGATGTATTCATATTTCAGCTCTTGTACTTCTTTCGCGGTTTTGTTGATGGCGCGGATGGTATTGTCCGCATAATGTCCGTTAAAGATGTAGAGCACTGCGAGTACGGTAAGGAAGAGCAGAAAGGGCACCTGTTTTACGATCGACTGGTAATTGAGCCATTTCTTCCAGTCGAACCAGGGCTCTTTTAGTTTCTTTTCTTTTTTGATCTCTTCCTGCATCCGGGTTTCTTTTTGGTTTTTCGCTTTGTTTCGGATGGTCAAATCAAAGGATATAGACTTTCCAGATCTTGAGTATAGTTACCAGTTGCCTGTTACCTGTTACCAGTTGCCTGTTTCCTGCTACCTGCCTCCTGCCTGCCACCTGCCTCCTGCCTCCTGCCTTCTAATTCTCTTCGTTTTCAACTTTCAACTTCCTTTCAGCTACCCTGAGTTTCGCGCTTCTCGCTCTCGGGTTTGCTTTCAGTTCTTTTTCGCCGGCAATAATTGGTTTGCGGGTGATGATTTCGAGTTCGCTTGGTTTTTCGGTATTGATAAAGGGATTTTCATCGGGTTCATCGAATGAACCGCGTCGAAAGAAATTCTTCACCATTCTGTCCTCGAGGGAATGAAACGTGATGATTGCCGCCCTACCGCCCGGTTTCAGGATTGGAGGAATCTGTGTGAGCAGTTCCTTCAATGCACCTAATTCATCATTGACCTCAATTCGCAGCGCCTGGAATACCTGGGCAAAGTACTTGTTGGGATTTCCTTTAACTGTTTCTCGGAGTGCTGACTTAAAACCGTCGATGGTTTTGAGTGATGTGTGATTGCGGATTTCAACAATACGACGGGCCAGTGTTTTGGAGTTGGTGACTTCCCCGTACTGTTCGAATAATTTATGCAATCGTTGTTCAGTATAGGTATTCACTACATCAAAGGCGGTGATCGTTTGCCTTTGGTCCATGCGCATGTCCATGTTCGCGTTGAAGCGGGTTGAAAAACCCCGGCTTCCGTCATCAAATTGGTGGCTGCTCACACCCAGGTCGGCTAAGAGGCCGTCGAGTGCCTGGACCTGGTTAACCCGGAGGAACCGTTGCAGGTGCCGGAAGTTTTGCGGGATGAAAATCACCCGCGGGTCATCCGGTACGTTGTTCTTTGCATCGGCGTCCTGGTCGAAGGCCAGCAGTTTACCCTGATCTCCCAGTTTAGCAAGGATGGCTTTTGAATGGCCACCACCGCCAAAGGTGCAATCCGCATATATGCCGTCGGGTTTGATCTGCAGGGCGTCGATTACTTCCTGCAGCAGGACGGGAATATGATAGGAAGAGGACTGGTCACCGTTTGATATGTCATTAGGTGTTGTCATCCCCTTCAGGATTTGGGTTGATCGGGCTTACCCACCATCACAATTTGAGCGAGGTCGCTGTAAGCTTCCGAAGAAACAGAATCAAAGAGCTGTTTGTACTTATTACTATCCCAGATTTCCATTTTGTCGCCGGCCGCGGCTATCACAATATCTTTCTGCAATTCCGCGTACAGCTTGAGGCTGGGCGGAAGCAGGATCCTTCCTGCTGAATCCGGTTCCACATAAGTGGCACCGTTGAGGAACACCCTGCGGAACTCACGCTGTTTCGGGTCAAACTCATTCAGTCCTTTAATCTTCTCGTAGAGCGGTTTCCAGTTTTCTTCCGTGTAAAGAGCCAGGCATTTTTCAAATCCCCTGTTGATAACAAATCGCAACGAATCGCCTTCTCCCAGCTGCTTCTTAAAGCCCGCTGGCAGAAGAAAACGCCCCTTTGTGTCCAAAGTAGCCTCGAATTCGCCCAGAAAGTCTGTCATTATCAGGGAATTGGGTCAAATTTCAATTAATTGACACAAAATAACACTTTTTCCCACTTATCCACCAAATTTTTCCGTTTTTAATTTTTCCCCATCCGTAAATGGCCTGAAAACCAGTACAGTACTGAGTTTTAGCCGGTGGGGGATAAAATTTCTAAAAAATTACTGTATAGCGTGTGAATAGCGGTGGATAAGGTGTGAATAGTGTGACAGGTTGCAGGGGGCAGGTAGCAGGATGCAGGCTTGCCCCGAATAGATGCTAGCAATGATTTCAGGTTAGAAGAATTTAAGTGCATCTTATTCGGGGGGGCAGGTTGCAGGAAATAACACGAGTAAATTTTGTCTACAATTTTAGGTTAGAGAAATAGAATTGAATCTTATTCGGGAAAACGGCTTGTGAGTGATTAATGTATAGATCGATGAAACCATGTAGGTTTGTAAGTCAACAAAAGATGATTAAAACATGAAATCATTTTGCAATCTCATATTGATACTATTATACCCTGTGATAAGCTTTGCACAGGAAGTAAAATTTTCAACTGAACAGTATAAAAAGGATTTTGATTATTTCTGGACAAGCATCAATGACGAGTATTGCTATTTCAATAAAAAACAAACAGACTGGAACAGGGTAAAACAAGTGTATGCTCCCATGATAGATACAGTTAAAAGCAGGAATGCTTTTGTGGGTGTGCTTGAGAAAGTGTTATATGAACTGTACGACCATCATTGTAATTTCAATACCAACACAGATCTATCAAGAAGGCTGGTGCCTACCGGTACGGATGTGTGGGCTGAATATGTTGATGGGAAACCTATCATCTCAGAAGTCAGGAAAAATTCGGGAGCAGCAGCAGAAGGAATTGCTGCAGGTATGGAAATAGTATCCGTGAATGGGGTTCCTGTTGAAACAGCTGTCCAGGTATTTATGCCAAAATGTTTACAACAACCGGATATCGAAGCAAAAAGTTTTGCATTGCGTTTATTGCTGGCGGGTAACCATATCCTGCCCAGGGTATTCTCACTCAAATATGAAGACAAAGTGCGCGACTATTTCCCTGACAAAAATGGCATGCAGCTGGAGCATATTACCTATACCAGTAAAGTAGAAACAAAAATGTATGGTAATACCGGTTATATCAGGATAAATAATTGCTTATACGATAACGATCTGGTCTCTGCATTCGATAGTGCTATGCTGTCTATGGACAAAAGCAACGCATTGATTTTAGATCTCCGGGAAACGCCCAGTGGTGGTAACACGTCAGTAGCCAGAGCGATACTTGGCTGGTTTATAAGTAAAGAACAGTTTTATCAAAAGCATGAATATTATGCAGAGGAAAAGCAGTTTGGCGTAAAAACGAAGCTGGGAAGAAATTGTATCCCCAGAGCGGGAAAGTATTATGACAAACCACTGGTAATATTAGTAAATCACTGGACGGGCAGTATTGCAGAAGGCATTACTATTGGCTTCGATGCATTCAAACGTCCGAATACAAAAATCATAGGTACTGCCATGGCCCGGCTGAACGGTGCCGTATATTCCTACGAAATGCCTGAAACGAAAATTCATTTTTCATTTACTGCTGAACGGCTGTATCATATCAATGGCCTGCCCCGGGAGCAATATGTACCGCAAATTGTGATTGATATGATGAAAACAAAAAATAATCCTGGATCAGATGTGTTTATTACAGCCGCCTTAAAGTTTTTACGGGATTAGTATTCCAAGTAAATTTATTTAAAGAATAAAACCATGTCCCCAGCGGATACTCCGGCAAACCACTCTGGCAAAAACTCGGCATCAAACCTTCCACGCGGTTGATGGTATTTAATCCGCCTGAAGATTACATGGAATTATTAGGAACTGACTGCACCCAGCAACTGGTACAATCTAAACCGGATATCGTTCATGCATTTACTGATACACAAAAAACATTTTTGGCCACCATGAAAAAGCTGGAAAAAATGTACAGGCAAAATACGAGGCTGATCATCTGGATTTCCTGGTATAAAAAATCAGCCGCCCAGAAATCAGACATGACGGAAGATATCATCCGCAACCATGCACTGGCTAACGGGCTGGTGGATGTGAAAGTATGTTCTGTGAGTGAAGACTGGAGCGGATTGAAACTTGTTGTGCCGTTAAATAAACGATACGCGGAATGACCTAGTTTTACCAGAAGCTACCTCAAAAGTCAGGATGCAGTCTCCTCACTTTGTAGATAGCTTTTAATTTCCTGAACTTCAACTCTGCAAACCCAGGTTAGGTGTTTGGAATTTGGGTTTTGGATTTTGGATTTTTTTTACTCTTGAGATAGCTTTTTGTTATAACTAGTCTGCGATTAAACGCAGCAAATATTTAAAATCTTAATTTTACCCGGCAGTTGGCCGGGCTACATTATGCACCCACGGGAAATTTCCATCCACAACTACACCTATTCATTGCCCGATCACCGCATCGCACACCATCCGTTGGCAGAAAGGGACCAGTCGAAACTGCTGGTGTACCAGGGTGGAAAAATTACAGATGACCAATACAGTCATTTAGCCAGCTGCCTCCCCGGGGATTCTCTCATTTTATTCAATAACACCAAAGTGGTGGAAGCGCGGCTCCTTTTTCAAAAAAGCAGTGGCGCCCATATTGAAATTTTCTGCCTCGCACCGCTTGAACAATATGCCGACATTACCACGGCCCTGCAAACCAGACAGGAAGTGCTTTGGCAATGCCTGGTCGGCGGGGCTTCCAAATGGAAACCAGGACAGGTTTTGGAAAAGGAGATTCACTGGCAGGGACAAACCGGAATCTTATCGGCACACTTTGCAGAGAAAAAACCTGATTCATTTATCATCCGGCTTTCCTGGGACCTGCCTGCACTCAGCTTTGCAGAAGTGCTGCATGCTGCCGGTGCTATCCCGCTGCCGCCTTATATCAAACGCAAAGCAGAATTGGATGATGCCAACCGCTACCAGACCATTTATGCAAAGGAAGAAGGTTCTGTTGCCGCCCCAACAGCCGGATTACATTTCACTGAATCGCTCATGCAGTCACTGCAGCAAAAAAACATCCAGCCCGGTTACCTCACACTCCATGTAGGTGCGGGCACCTTCAAACCGGTGTCTGCAGATACGATGGACGGTCACCTGATGCATGCCGAATGGATGGATGTACCAATTGATCTTATCCGGCAAATACAATCCACACCCATTGAAAAAATAACGACTGTCGGTACTACTTCCATGCGCACGCTGGAATCATTATACTGGCTGGGTGTAAAAATAATTTCTGCTAAAACAGATTCAGCGGTCCCTCCCACCCTAGATCAATGGGAAATATATGATACCCTGCCACAGGATATCCCTGCTGCTGAAGCACTGCCTGCATTGATCAAATGGATGGGAAAAAATAAACTGAACAGGCTGGTCACCCCTACCCGGTTGTTAATAGCACCGGGTTATACATTCCGCTGTTGCCGGAGACTGGTTACGAATTTCCACCAGCCGGCTTCGACCTTATTACTGCTGGTGGCGGCATTAACCGGTGATGCATGGAAACAAATCTATACCCATGCGCTCGCCGGGGAATACAGGTTCCTGAGTTACGGGGATGGCTGTTTGCTCGACGCAAACCCCTTATGATTTTGAAAGCGGGATCTCCAGTGTAAACGTACTGCCCTTACCCAATGTACTTTCTGCTTTGATAGAACCATTGTGTGCTTCCGCCATGGTTTTTACGTAGCTGAGTCCGAGACCGAAACCTTTTACATTATGGATGTTGCCGGTATGCGCGCGGTAAAAACGCTCAAAGATTTTCTTGAGTGTATCGCGGTTCATACCGATACCATTATCTTCTATGCGGAATATAAAATGTTTGGCTGTATTGGAAGTCGTGATCTTTATCTGTGGCGGTACATTTTCCTTTGCATATTTCACCGCATTATCAATCAGGTTATTCACCAGGTTGGAGAAATGCACTTCATCCCCGTCAATCATATCCTTCTCTGCATTCAGGTAGAGATCCACTTTACCCTGTTTGCTTTCAAGCTGTAATACAAAATTATCTGCCACATCTTTCACGATCTCGTGTGCATACAATGGTTTCAGGTTGAGATCCACTTCCTGCTTTTCCAGCTGAGATGCTTTCAGGATTGTTTCCACCTGCCGGTTCATCCGCTGGTTTTCTTCCTTGATGATACCGCTGAAGTAAGCCATTTTCGCCCGGTCCTGGATCACTTTCTCATTCCGCATGGCATCCACCGCCAGCGATATCGTGGCAATGGGCGTTTTGAATTCATGCGTCATTTTATTGATGAAATCGTTTTTGATCTCACCCAGTTTTGTCTGTCGCAGCATCGTGCGTACCATGAGGTAAAACGCAGCCAGGATGATCAATGTAAAAAAAGCCGAAGTGATGATCCGCCATTTCAGTGATTTGAAAACAAGACTTTTAATGCCGGGCAGCACTACGATCAGCATTTCATCCGGTGACAGGTTTTCGCCGGCTGTGCCGCTGGGTGGCGTTAAAGGATAAAAAAAACGTTTATTGCGGACCGTATCATCATAATACGCAATGAAGTTCTCAGATTTCTTTTCGAAATAATTATCAATGCCGTTTTTCCCAAAGGAGGCGATACCAAATTCAAACTGGATATCCTTCAGGTCATTCTGCACAAATGCTGCCACCAGTTTTTTCTTAATCTGGTCAACACTGAAATTCTGTCCAACGCTGGATTTAAAAAGATCGAAATTGTAATCATCGGGCAGGATGTTGAGTTTATTACCACCAGAGGCCACACTGCCGATATGCTGTGAAAGTTCAAGGCCTACTTTCTCCGTTACCAGGATCACGCGCTGCTTGATCTGTTCTTCGCGGAGCAGCATCATGTTCTTGAGCCAGGAAAGCTGGATTACGATGATTCCGATCAGCGATAAACTGATCAGCACCGTAATGATGGTAAAAATTCTTTTCACAGATGTATTATTGCGCCCCAAGATAATTAAATTTTATACCCATCCCGGTTCCCCGGCCAAGCATACAAAAATAAGTGCCCGGCCCTGTCCATGGCGTTGCTTTCCTGTTATTTCAGTCTATTTTAACGCCACCTTTCGAATCTGGATTTTTTTTACCCGGATTGATGCGCAGAATCCCATTTATATTAAATTGAACTATGATTGAGCCCGGACCTGGCATATTACTGATAGCTGACCCTTTCCTGAAGGATCCCAATTTCCTGCGGACAGTGGTATTCCTCTGCGAACACCAGTCTGAAGGCAGCTTTGGTTTCGTCCTGAACCGCCGTTACGAGCAAACCCTGGGCGACCTGATCCCTGAACTGGATGGCTCCACCATCCCGGTACACTATGGCGGACCGGTTCAACCCGATACCATCCATTTCCTGCACCAGTATCCGGAGTTAATCCCCGGCGGACAAGAAGTACTCAAAGGTGTTTACTGGGGCGGCGATTTTGATGCCGTAGTCAACCTTCTTAAAAATGATGGCGCTGATGCCACCAAAATACGTTTCTACATCGGCTACTCCGGCTGGAGTGAAGGCCAGCTCGACGGCGAACTCAAAGAAAAAACCTGGCTCACCGCCACCGCCACCCGGCGGCTCATATTCCACAGCAAATACGATGAAGTTTGGAAAGATTCACTCCGCCACCTGGGAGGGGATTATGAGATTATGGTGAATTTTCCGATTGATCCGCAGCTGAATTAGTTGCCGGTTGCCAGTTGCCGGTTGCCAGTTAGTAGGTTGCTGGTTGTTTACGTTTTTTATTGGGAAGGCTGTTGGCTTTTGGCTATTAGCTCTTGGCTTATTCGCGTAACGCTGCCAGCTAACAGCTAATGAGCTAATAGCCAATAGCCAGAACTTAAATTTATTTTTGACTTCAGTTAACAGGATTATCAATCGTCACCTTATTCCATTTCCTGCAATCACTGCATATCATATACCTGTCCGATTGTTTGGGATCGCCGGTTGGTTCGTCGAGGCAGACGAGAGTGCCTTTGCCGCATTCGGGGCAGGTAATTTTCAATGTGGGATCTTTTGATAACTGTAAGCCAGCATCTACCCAGGCTTGTGTGATTGCGTCCATTCCTTCTCTCATAACATGTATTTAAATCCCAAATTACAAAATCCAAATTCCAAACGTCTACCCTTTGTGAACTTTGTATAATCTTTGTGCCGTTTGCATCGCCCGCAGAAACGAAGTGAAGGCGGGTGGTAAAAAAAAACCCTCCAATTCTGGAGGGTCAATTGTTTTCACTTCTTTCGGACGTCAGGGTTTTTCCAGTATTATTCAACAGGCACTGCTGATTCAACCAGCACAGTTACCTTATTATTCAGTACTTCTACAAATCCACCCTGGATAGTATAATTCTCCACGTCTTTCACTTTATCCTTCAGCACTTTCAGTTTGCCTGCTTTCAGGGCGCTAACGAGTGGTGCGTGTTTATCCAATACCTCAAAGCTTCCGCTGATGCCTGGCATTTGCACGCCGTACACTTCGCCGGAGAAGAGCTTTTTTTCGGGGGTGAGTATTTCTAAAATCATAAAATCAATTTGACAATTCGACAATTCGGCAATTCGATAATTTTATTTGCCTTCGGCAAATGACACCACAACTTCTTCCTTCAAATTGGCACACTGGCACATTTGCACATTGGCAAATTACGCATTCGCTGCCGCCATCAACCTCTTACCTTTCTCAATTGCATCATCCATTGAACCTACGAGGTTGAAAGCTGCTTCGGGATAATCATCCACTTCACCGTCCATGATCATGTTGAATCCGCGGATGGTTTCTTCGATTGGTACGAGTACACCTTTCAGACCGGTGAAGGCTTCAGCCACGTGGAAGGGCTGTGAAAGGAAACGCTGTACTTTACGGGCACGGGCCACGGTCATTTTATCTTCATCACTTAATTCATCCAGACCGAGGATCGCGATGATATCCTGTAATTCTTTATAACGCTGTAAGATCAGTTTTACACGGTTGGCGCAGTTGTAGTGCGCATCTCCCACTACCTGGGGCATCAGGATCCTTGACGTTGAATCCAGGGGATCCACCGCAGGATAGATACCTAAGTCAGCAATCTTCCTTGACAATACCGTTGTGGCATCAAGGTGGGCGAAGGTAGTTGCAGGAGCAGGGTCAGTCAAGTCATCCGCAGGTACGTAAACGGCCTGTACGGAAGTGATAGAACCATTTTTGGTAGAAGTGATACGCTCTTGCATGATACCCATTTCAGTAGCCAGTGTAGGCTGGTAACCCACCGCAGAAGGCATACGACCGAGCAGGGCTGATACCTCAGAACCTGCCTGGGTGAAACGGAAGATATTATCCACGAAGAAAAGGATATCACGTCCTTTACCCTGGCCATCTCCATCACGATAGTATTCAGCGATTGTTAAACCAGAGAGGGCCACACGTGCACGGGCACCGGGAGGTTCATTCATTTGTCCGAATACGAAAGTGGCTTTTGATTCAGACAGCTCTTTCATATCCACTTTGCTCAGGTCCCATCCGCCTTCTTCCATGCTGTGTTTGAAAGCATCACCATATTTCATGATACCTGCTTCAATCATCTCACGCATCAGGTCATTTCCTTCACGGGTCCTTTCACCCACACCGGCAAATACAGATACACCGGAGTAAGCTTTTGCGATATTATTAATCAGCTCCTGGATCAATACGGTTTTACCAACACCCGCACCACCAAACAGACCGATTTTACCACCTTTTGCATAAGGTTCGATCAGGTCAATTACTTTGATACCTGTGAACAGTACTTCTGTAGCCGTACTCAGGTTTTCAAACATGGGGGGTTTGTTGTGAATCGGGCGGCCGCCTACTTTGCTAACCTGGGGCAGACCATCAATCGCATCACCGGTAACATTAAACAGGCGTCCTTTGATGGCATCACCAACAGGCATTGCAATGGCAATACCGGTGTCAACCACTTTAGTACCACGCACCAGACCTTCCGTACCATCCATGGCGATGGTCCTTACACTATCCTCACCCAGGTGCTGCTGCACTTCGAGGATCAGCTTGTCACCGTTCTCACGGATCAGCTCAAGGGCGTTATAAATTTCGGGGAGTTTGCCATCAAATTGCACGTCTACTACGGCACCGATGACCTGTTTTACTTTACCAACTTTTGCCATAATTAAATTTATTTAAGAAATGTGCCTGTGCCCGGGGGCAAATCAGGGTAGTATTTCAGGCCGCAAAGGTAAGGGTGGGGAGGGGAAATGAAAAATAGAAAATGAGGATTTACCCCCTTTGGCCAACATTGGGGAAAACAGGTGAAATACAGGGGTTTTGGCAGGGTCTAACTCTCCTTTTTCCGGATTATCAGCCCGATGGAGGTGGTGATGTACTGGTCCACCTGCAACCTGAGGTGTACTTTCTGCTCGTGGGGCTGGAAATCAACCTGGAAATCCTCCGGGAGGTTGCCCAGGGAGTAATCGGTTTCTTCCACAAAATGACCTTCCTGCCTCAGTTCAGTTACAATGCGTTCAATATCCCGGTGACGGTAAATCACGGTATCATTGTGATCCTGGGTATCGTCATTGGATGACAGGTTATATTCCGTGGTATGAACGGCCCATCCCCCGGGTTTGAGGGTTTTCAGCTGGTTTTTGAGGAAAGCAAACCCTTTTTCCATATCACCCAAATGCTCAAAAGAACAACTGCTCCAGTTAAAATCGTAGTTGCGGATTTCGGACGGGATATGGTTCATATCGAGGGGTATATATTCGACACGGTTTTTAAAAATCTCTTCCTTGCACAATCCCCTTTTATTGAGGGAATCTATGCCGAGGCAAAGCTGGTCCTGGTTATCCCAGCCCTTTTCAATTCCTTTTTCCGGCAAAATATCTGTTGCTAAAATATCGCAGCCGTAGTTGGCGAAAATGGATGGCAGGGGTTCGGTGCCCACTGCAAAAGCCAGTCCGCGCATACCCGGACGTATACAATGCCTCTCCCACAGTGCCTGTATCACATACACATACTCCCATTGTTTACGGTGGAAGTAAGGTTGCTCGCGGAGTTCAGCGCACCAGCGCAGGTACCACGACATACTAAAATCGCGGGCTTTACAAATTTCAGACCTGCGCCTGCCAAAATCTTTCTGCGGGTATCTCTTCCATTCACGGTTTTTAGGCTGGGTGTCCATTATATATTATTTGATAAGTGATCTGTAAACCGACAGGTATTCCCTGGCTTTATCTTCCCATTTAAATGCTTCACCCCGCAGCCTGATTTTCTGATCGAGGCCGTTTTTGCGGTATTCGGCCATACCGTGGCTGAATACTTCGCGCATATGATCGGGATTAAAATTCCTGAAATAAAACGACACATCCCCTCCTACTTCCGGAAGCGAAGTGAGGTGTGATAAAAAAACGGGTTTCCCGAACTGCATTGCTTCCACAACGGGGGCACCAAACCCTTCAGCCAGCGAAGGCATCAGGAAAGCTTCACAGTTTTTAAAATACCAGGCTTTATCCGCTTCTGATACTGGTACGAGGATTTTAAGCCGGTCTTCCACACCCAGTTCTGCAGCCTGCTGTTTCATTTGCCGGATATAATCAGGTTCATCCAGCCTGCCTGCAACAATGATTTCAATTTCCTGCTGCACCAGCAAAGGAACCAGCGTATGGAAATTTTTCTTGCGGTTTACATAGCCCATTGCAAAAACAAATGGCTTGCCGGGCCGGTAACCTTCCGGATGGTCAGGCGGGATATTCACATGATGCGTACCATTATGGATTACAAAAACCGGTTTGTTTCCGGTGTCAAGCTGGGTGACCACATCTTTTTTACAATGATGGGATATGCAGACGATGGCATCACTGCGGTCAATCAATGATTGGGTATGCTGAAGGCTATGACGCCGTTCTTTGGCCGATTTTTCCTCGTACAGGCAATTGATGTCATGGATAGTGAGCAGGATCTTCAGACGTGGATTCGGTTTGGGAAGGATACGTCCGGACTGGAAAGGGGCATGCCAGATATCACAATGCCGCAGACCGGGATTAAAAAAACGGTGGTGCCATTTTTTTCTGCAATACATTTTTCCGGGTTGGGGAATACCTGTGTTTCAGCAGCGGGAACATAAAAGCGTATGTCTTCACCTGCAGGCTTATCAAGCAGCAGGCTGACGTGTTTACCCAGATTCAGGCAGTAGTGATACAGGCCTGAGTCCCGGTAACGCATGAGGTCGCAATCCAGTATAATCCGCATTTTCGGGTTTGTCATAACAGTGATTCCTTGATATGGTCAACGCTGAGGCGCATTAAGTAATCACCAATTGTGGAGTACAGGGTGCAAATTTTCTGAATGCAGTTACATTTATCCGGGTTGCTATGACACATAGTGGGGTGTACCCTCTTAAACTATACCATGCGGAGGATATTATTTGATTGTGAGCGGATGAAGTATCCTGATACAGGGCTCTATCATTACTGCCTGAACCTGGGGAGATATCTGGAAAAAAATACAGATCTCCGCAGGGAGTCCATCCATTTTTACACACCACCTGGTGAATCACATCATTTTTTTAACGACCGACAGCATGTTACACAGAATCCCTGCACAAGTTTGTATTGCCGCCTTTAACCGGTTTTGATATATGGCATGCAACATACCAGAATACCCGGTATATGCCTGTAATGAACCGGAAGATTAAAGTGGTGTTATCGGTGCATGACCTCAATTTCATGTATGATGACAAAAAATCCCCTGCAAAAAACAAAAGTACCTGCATCACCTGCAGCAGCTGATTAACCGGGCAGATGCCATTGTCTGCATTTCTGAATTCAGCAAAGCGGATGTGATGAAACATTGTGACACCCGGAATAAACCGGTATATGTGATCCTGAACGGATCTAACCTGCTGGAAGAACCAGAACTGGACGAACATTCCTATATCCCGGGCCAGCCGTTTTTATTTTCTATTGGTGTAATGCAGCGTAAAAAAAATTATCACGTGTTGTTTCCATTATTACAGGAAAAGAAAATGGAATTAGTGATTGCCGGCCGGCCGGATGACAGCCAGTATTTACAATTCCTCCGGAGAAAATCCTGGGAAATGGGCGTTGAAAAAAAGGTTCGTATCCTGGGCAGGATTACGGAGAAAGAAAAATCCTGGTACTTCAATCATTGCCGTGCTTTTGCTTTTCCTTCAGTATCGGAAGGTTTTGGTTTGCCGGTGGTGGAAGCGATGAGTTGCGGCAAACCGTTGTTTCTTTCCGGGTTAACAGCCCTGCCGGAAATTGGCGGAGATGTATCTTTTTATTTTAATGATTTTAACCCGCTCCACATGCAGCAGGTATTTGATGCCGGCATGCTGAGTTATAAAACAGAAGATATGGCAGTAAAGATCAGGGAGCGGAGCAGTCATTTTTGCTGGCACCGCGCTGCCAGGCAATACCTGGAAGTTTACCGTTCACTATATTGAATAACACTACCCAAGCATGAAAGTTTACAGAAGATTACTGGCATATGCCCGGCCGTACAGGTGGTTTGTAATCCCCTTTTCTGTATTTACCATACTGGGGGTTATATTCAGTGTATTCCAGTTTGCACTGATTATCCCGCTGCTGAATGTGTTATTCAATTCAGGGATGGATCATAATTCAGTGGCCGCACCGGCGTTTTCCATGTCAGCCGGATTTTTCCGCGACAGTTTTTATTATGAAGTGTACCGGCTCAAGGCCCTGAACCCGGCCTATGCACTTTATTTTATTACGCTCGTGATTGTTTGTTCGGTTTTATTATCCAATCTCTTTCGTTATCTCGCCCAGCGTACGTTGATCAAGGCGCGTACCCTGCTGGTGAAACGTATCCGGGAAGCCCTGTTTGAAAAAATCAATCACCTGCACATGGGTTTTTTCACCAATGAACATAAGGGTGATCTGATCTCCCGGATGAATTCAGATGTATTTGAAATTGAAAGTGTGGCAGCCGGTTCACTCGAAGTATTGATTAAAGAACCATCCCTGGTGATCGGGTATTTTGTGGCGTTGTTCAGTATATCCACCCAACTCACTTTATTTACTTTATTTATCATTCCCATTTCTGCACTTGGCATTGCTGCGGTACAGCGTAAGTTGAAAAAAGATGCCAAAGATGCACAAGCTTCTATTGGCCGGTTGCTCACCATTATGGATGAAACACTCACCGGCATGCGGGTGATCCGTGCATTTAACGCAACCGGTTTTACATTGAAAAAATTTGCGCGCGAAAATGATTTCTACCGCAATGCCAGCCTGCAGGGATTCCGCCGCAGGGAAATGGCTCCTGCATTTTCAGAAGCAGCAGGTGTGATGGTTGTAGCCGGTATATTATTATATGGCGGGAGTCTCATTTTAAAAAACGGGCAGACTGCTGCCGGCATACAAGCCAGTGAATTCATTGCATTCATCGCTATTTTTTCCCAGGTGCTGCGGCCGGCCAAAGCGATGGTGGTTGCCGGTGCCAATATCCAGCGCGGCCGCGGTGCAGGTGAAAGAATCCTTGAAATCATTGATAAAAACATTGAAGTAAAAGACCGGGAAAATGCCCGTGCACTTAAATCTTTTCAGGAGTCTATTGAATTCAGGGATGTTTGTTTTGCGTACAATGATGCACCAATACTGAAAAATATAAATTTCATAATTCCAAAAGGCAAAACCATTGCGCTCATCGGGCCTTCGAGTGTTGGTAAATCCACCATTGCCGATTTAGTGCCCCGGTTTTATGATGTAAAATCAGGTGGTATTTATCTCGATGGCACAGATATCAGGGATTTCACGATGGAGTCACTGCGACAGGTGATGAGTTTTGTAACGCAGGAATCATTCCTGTTCAACGACACCATCTTTAATAATATCGCACTCAGCCGGCCGGATGCCAGCCTGGAAGAAATAGTGCAGGCCGCAAAAATTGCCCATGCGCATGATTTCATTATGGAAACAGAAAAAGGGTATGATACAGTTACCGGCGACCGGGGCATCCGTTTATCAGGCGGGCAAAGGCAGCGGATTTGTATTGCCCGTGCGGTGTTGAAAAATCCTTCTTTACTGATTTTAGATGAAGCCACTTCCTCTTTGGATACCGAATCTGAAAGAGTAGTGCAGGATGCACTGGCTAACCTGATGAAGGGCCGGACCACGCTTGTGATTGCACATCGCCTGAGTACTATCCGGGAAGCCGATGAAATTATCGTTATGCGCGAAGGTGAGATCGTGGAAAGAGGCAGTCATGATGAACTGGTGGAACTGGAAGAAGGTGTTTATAAGAAACTGAGCAAGATGCAGTATTTCTCCTGATCTGCTGCTTTCGTCCTGCGGGAAAACACAAATGACAACCGGAATAAACAGGTTCAGTAAAACCTGTCATGAAATTCAGCTAAAACCACCCATTCAGGGGTCCGGCCGCCTGTCCATTTTCAGTCAATCAAACCAGATAAATCTTATCTTATAAAAAAATCCGGACACCTGTCCGGAACCGGTACCTCCATTCGTCAATAAGAGGTAACTCATTTTAAACAAACAAAAACTCTCGTATGGAAAAGTTCATGCTTATTTTTCACGGAGGCACTGCCTCTAACCCCAGTCCTGAAGAAATGCAGGCCGGTATGGGTAAATGGATGACCTGGATTGACCAGCTGGCCAAAGCCGGTACGTATGTAACCGGTGAACCGCTGCACCGCGGCGGGAAACTGGTAAGCGGTAACGGCGGCAGTACGGTAACTGACGGTCCTTTCACGGAAGGCAAAGAAGTGGTAGGGGGCTATTTCATTATCAATGCAGCCGATCTGGATGAAGCCGTTGCTATTTCAAAAGGCTATCCTGATTTTGACAAAGGCGGTACAGTCCAGGTTCGCCAGGTGATGAAAATGTAAATGCATGCCAGCTTCTGATCCTGCCATGCATCAATTAGTCAATCATCTTTTCCGGCAGGAGTCGGGAAAGATGATTGCCGTTTTAACCAATATCCTCGGCTTTGGGCAATATGAAACGGCGGAAGACCTGGTGCAGGATACCTTGCTGCAGGCGATGAACACCTGGTCCTACGGCGGTATTCCCGAAAAACCGGAAGCCTGGTTATACCGTGTGGCGCATAATAAAGCGATTGACCTGATCCGCAGGAAAAAACGTTTTTGGGAACTGACACCGGAGTATGCACACCTGCTGGAATCCGAATGGACTGATACGGAAAAATCGCAGCAGATCTTTCTGGAAAATGAAATCCAGGACAGCCAGCTGCGGATGATATTTGCCTGCTGCCATCCGGCCATCCCGGCAGAATCACAGGTGGCTTTCGTTTTAAAAACATTGTGCGGTTTAAGTGTCCGGGAAATAGCGAGGGCCTTCCTCAGCCCGGAAGAAACAATCAGCAAAAGGATTTACCGGGCTAAAGAGAAAATTAAAACGGCCGGCATCGCACTGACCGTTCCGCAGGGAAATGAATTACCGGACAGGATGGATGCAGTGCTGACCTGTTTGTATCTTTTATTCAACGAAGGTTATAATTCTTCGCACCCTGAAATGCTGATCCGGGAAGATCTTTGTTATGAAGCCATGCGGCTATGTTATCTGCTGACAGAAAATAACCGGACTGTATTCCCCAGATGCAAGGCATTGCTTTCTTTGTTTTGTTTCCAGGCCTCCCGTTTGCGGGCAAGGATGGATGATAAAGGGAATATTATTTTAATTAAATACCAGGACCGCAGCCAGTGGAGCAAACCATTAATCCAGAAAGGCTATCAATACCTGGTGGCGGGGGCAGAACTATTTTCCATTTCGCCTTATCACCTTGAAGCTGCCATTGCTTCGCTGCATGCTGTTTCACCATCGTTTGAAAAAACAGACTGGAAAGCCATTCACCAGTTATATGAGAAATTGTATGAGCTGCAACCAGGTCCTGTTGTGGCAATGAATAAAGCCATTGCTTCTGCCTATGCCTTAAGTAAAGAGCAGGCGTTAATTGAACTGGCTGCCATCAAAGGGCTAGATAAAAACCACCTGTATTATGCAAGCATGGGTGAATTGTACATGGAACTGAATGAACCCGGCAAGGCTAAAAATTTATTTGAAAAAGCATTATCACTCACCGACTCATTACCCGAGCAACAATTGCTCCTGGCAAAAATCAGCGTTTGCCAGAGTGAACTTTCTTAATGCGTGGTTTGTAAGAACGGCGGTGACCAATCTGCCGCATCCAAAAACTATTATAAACATCTTAAGCCAGCACTGAAATCAAATGGATTTTCAACCATTCTCCACGCCGAATTGACATCAAAAGCAACAATTATAACATTACAGATCACCCGGACCAAGGCTGGCAACAATCATAAACTACGCAATGAATTTGCACTATATTTATCAGGACAACTTTATTATGTTAGTGAACCAGGTACTACTTATTACACCCCTTTATGCCTGCTTCTGATTTAACCAAAGAGATTCTCCGGAAGCACAATGTTCTGACTGGTTTCAGCCGGTTTATCTATTTTTCATTATTTGCAATTGCTCTCAATCTAATAGACAGTCTGCTCGGTGCTTATCCGGATTGGGGAGCCGTCTATGTGTTAAGTCCATCTGCCATTTCCCTGATCATTTCCCTGTTTATTTTCAGGAAGGGTCATACACTGGCAGCCCGGGTTATTGCGGCACTGACGTTTAATGTTATATTTCTGCTGATCTCCCTTCATCTCGGGCAGGGAGGCGGCACTTACCTGTATTATTTCCCTTTCACCATGGCCTTTGTTTATCTGTTCTGGTCAGATAGCAACCCCTATTATACGACGGCCCTTGTGGTAACCAACCTGCTATTTTTGGCAGCCTGTCTGGTTTTTGAACCCGATAAACCCCAGAATTATGATGTGCCGGAATCTAAAATGAGGTACATATTTATACTGACATTTATTATCTCATTTTCGCTGACGATGTATTTCTTTTTCCTGATTTACAATTTTCAGCAAACATTGTACAAACGGATCATGAACCTGGAAAAGAGAACCAGGTTAACCAGCTCCGTTCAGTAATTGAATCCCAGGAAAAAAATAATGAGCAGCTTATGCTGGAGCTCCGTGACAACATCAACCAGACATTAAATGCCTCAAGGATTTATCTGGAAAAAAGTATGGAAGAACCCGGCAATCCGGCTTTTATTGCCAAGAGCCAGGAACTGACCAGCGAAGCTATTCATACACTGACCATGCTATGTGTTACCCTTTACCCGGCCGTAGTGAAAGATGTTGGCCTGAAAGAAGGTCTCCGGGAATTTGTAAAAGAAGTACAGTTAATCAGTCCGCTTGAAGTTGAACTTTCTTTTAAATCCGGCGATCCGGATGCATTGTCCGCCAAAGACAAACTGGCTGTTTTCCGGATCATCCAGGATTGTATTGCCCGGCTGTTGAAATCACCAGATGTTACAATTGTTGTGATAGAAATTGAAATGCCACCCGGAAAAATCATTATCACTTTCCTGCAGGATGGTCCCCGGCTGGAATTCGCAGACCCGGATTCAGATATCAGCTTTTCCAATATCGAAACACGTATCTCTTCTTATAAAGGCACCATTCAGTACAGGAAAGAAGGCGCACAGGAAGCGGCAGTAATCCATTTATACATTCCGGCATCTGCCTAGTGATTTACCTTATTTTTTGCATCTCCATTTTCATATAGGATCCGGTAATAAGGCCTGACACCGATGAAGCTTCCTTCAGTTGCATAGATGTTGCGGAGGAGTTCTGCCCATTTTATTGTTGCTGAAATTTCTCCCGTCTCCGTATTCAAATACAATCGCTGGCAGATTCTCATGCTTGTAAACGAGCCGGTACTCAATTTTTGCCGGACTACTGTGAATCCTTTGTTTGCCCCGGCCAGTAAAGTTTCTGTGGTATCAGCCGGCATTTGCCAGGTATAAATTTCCGTAGCAGGAACCGGGTGACCGGATAACGCGTCGTAAAAAACTATTTTTTGCAGACTGGCCAGATTGAATAGCAGTTGCGGAACTGTCTGCCTGGCAGAATCTTTGCTATTATTTTCATTGCCGGGAGAAAACTGCAACAGCCAGGTAATTTGACCGGCATTCAGCACGATGGTATCTTCTTTTAAAATATACCGGTGATCTGGTTGCGCTACAAGAGCAAAGGATGCTGAAAGTCCAGAAATAAAGAAGAACAGGTATTTCATACCGGGTAATTTTTTAAGTGATGTAAAGCAACGAGATTAGTCCTCCCCTTCCTTTTTGGGAAACATTTTATAAAATGATTCCTGGGATATCATTTGGGTGCCGGGCGTGCGAACGTCGGGTTTAATGAGTAAATGAAGCGGGCCGCCGGATTCCCAATTCACCACCATATAATGTTGTTCAGTAACCAGGAAATAATATTTCCCATCAACGTGGTCAACAAGATTGAAAACTTTCAGTATCTGTTCTTCCGATAATGGGTCTGTTTGACCAAAATTGACAACAGGCTGGTAGTTTTTGAAATACCCGCAATAACCCTTCGGGTACACACCAGTTACTTCAGGCGGATTGCCGGTAAAATATTTGTTGAAATCTTCAAACCAGTAATGCGACTCCACTTTGAATTCTTCCGGTTTGATTTCGGTAAAGTCAAGCCCTGTGTACCAGTTCCGGTTGATGCAAACATTATTGGTAAGTGCCGCAATAGATTCGGCATCGCTATCCGCCAGTTGAGCGTGGTCAGTCAGGTGCAGGAGTAAAAAACGGAGCATGCAGGTTACCAGTGCCTGCTTATCACTACGGAAACCTTGTCTTACCACTTTGGTGATATACAAATCCCCTTCCATTTGTTTTCCTGTTAATATCACATAATCATCATGGGGAAGTTTTGCGCCATCCATGCAGTTGCGGATGTATTCTTCCGTGACAACAAAACCGGACTGGCTGTATGGATTAAGCATTGAAAAGAATTGAGCAATATTTACAGATCATTACCTGTGACATTTCAATTCATTTGGCTATTTCTTAATGGCTATTTTTCTCCGCAAAGATTGAACAGCACTATGCAAAAGACTTTCGATAAAAAACCCGGCAGCCATACCAGCCAACACTGCTGGAATCCAGTCCCAGTGAAATACCAGCTTGAATAACAGGAAAGCGGCAACTATGCCCAATCCACTATATGGAAGTAGATTTTTGTAGTCCGGATGTACATCATACTCCCCTTTCAACATTTTCATATTGTCAATTCCCTTTCTGCAGCCAGGGCAGATGATAACCGGAGGAATATCCCCGAAGCCGATAAAACTGGATTTACTGCTGATCATTTCACCCAGTACGTACGACTGGGCGCTTTTTGTAAGCTGCCTTTTGCAATGAGGGCAATAAAAGGTTTCGGCTGGCATATAGAACTGGTTTATTTAAACAACTACAGGCAATGCATGTAAGAACCCTATGTTAAACTGTTTATCATGGTTATGCCTTTAATAAACATGTTTCAGGGGCAGAGCGCAATTAACTTTATTAAATATTGATTCCCGGGATCGATCTGCAAAGCCTCCTGGAGCCAGGCCTTGGCGACCGGCCAGTCAGTTCTCGGTCCGGTAATCGCCTGGAATGCCTTGCGCACTCTTTCAATTACACCCGGAGGTGCATTTTTAAAAACTATGTTTATGGCATTCTCCGTTGCTGCGGGGAGTCCCGAAGTGGTATTATAAGTTACCACTACCATTGGATTTGTATTTGGCGGGTATTTCAGTTCATACCTGAAGAAATCGTCCCAAAACACGGTAGTTTCCTTATCAATAGCAATACTTTCCGCATCGATTGCAGCTGACTCCTTCTGACAGTAAGCAATCAGTGTTGTTTGATCAGGGGTGATTGAACCTCCGCACTTCGTATTGAAATCTTTTACCCTGTTATCATAGGTTGCCAGGTGATTGATCAGTTTATCCCGGGAAGTTATCATCGCCTGCCTGGGAGCCGGTGGCCAATAGGCGGGTATTTCGGGGGCGGAGGATCCTGAGGCTGTATCTTTTCCCAGCCAGAAAAACTATACAGGTAAATAATAGTACAATAAATGGTTTCCTTACTTTATCAGATTGAATTTTCACAAAAATGTTTTTAGGTTATAATCTGACTACAATACCAAAACGGTTCCCCGACATTACGAATGCCATATTTCCGAAAAGATGCCTTTTCCGGTTCAGCAAACCAAGTCCCCCTTTCAATTTCTTTTTAGGAAATAAAGTTGCACCTATCAGCGCACCTCCCAATGCCCCACCACCTGTAACCAGTAATTCGGTTTCTGCCTTTAAAGGAGTGGGCGTGGTTGTATTTTGGTTCTTTATTACATCCATTGCATGTACAGTGGCATATGCACCGGCAGCAAACGTGAGCGCTCCGATAATGATATTAACTCCAACGGGGCGTGGCGTTGGATTAATAACGAGTGGTAAAGTTGAAAAAATAAAATAGCCGCCGGCCCCATACGCAGGAGCCAGGTTTTTACCGCTGGCATCTTTCATAAAACTGCCTACCAAACCCAGCAAAAGACCACCCATGATACCATCCCCGACGGGAGATTTGAGTACTTCCCTTTTATCATTATCACCCCCACAGCGTATATCCGGAGTGGCATAAGGACAGGCCTGCAATGCTGAAGCTTTTGCTTCCTCATAACTGGAAAAAGTTCTGGAGACCGGACAAAGTCCGTTACTAACACACCCACTGCAGTAATACACGGTACATTTTTGTCCGTAAGAGTGCATCCCTGAAATTATAAACAGGAAAATCATACAAAACGCCAGGAAAATTTTTTTTTGCATAATCAGTTTTTGAAGGATGAACCATACTTCCCGCAAGCGATTTACCACTGATCAAATCTATCCCTGCCATTTGTTCATTCCTATCCCAATCATCCGGTAGTTTGACCTACCATGAATCCGGTATATGCATGGATACATATCTCATGTAAAGTGTCATCCGGTTTGGGGATGTGCGCACTCAACCATCTGGAGTCAAAAAATATTAAGTGGAAATTTATTTCAGCAAGCCATTCCCATACGCATATTTCAGCAACCCCGCCAGGTTATGCGCTTTTGCTTTCTGCATGATATTTTTCCGGTGGGTTTCCACAGTCCGGAAGCTGATATGGAGTTCTTCTGCAATTTTATCGTTGGTATATTCTTTGGCCAGCAGCTGCACCACCTGTAATTCCCGGTCTGTCAGGGGGACTATTTCCGGAGCGCGTTTCTCAGTCAGGCCTTCCAGTATAATTTTTTCAATATCCTCACTGAAATAATGCCGGCCCTTCATCACACGATGGATGGCTTCAGCAAGTTCTTCTTTGTCTGAATTTTTCAGGAGATATCCGCTTACGCCAATATGTACCAGTTCCGAAATGATTTCACGATCGCTGTACGTGGTCAGCATAATAATTTTAATCCCGGGTTTTGACTGGCACAATTTCCGGGCAGTTTCAATACCGTCCATCCCCGGCATACTGATATCCAGTAAACAAACATCCACCGGTTGTTTGCCTGCCAGCTCAAGCACTTCAAATCCGTTACTGGCTGTGCCGGTCACTTCAAAATCAGGCATGGATCGCAACAGGGATACAATACCATCCCGCACAATGGCGTGATCATCGGCTACCAGTAATTTAATTGTATTGTCCATGCTATTCTTTAAAAATAGGTCTTGAACGAATCCGCTATCCTACCAATATCTTGGTATTTTCAGCTTGCATTTACCGGGATATCAATAATGATTGTAGTTCCTTTCCCCGGCATTGAATCGATATCCATTTTCCCTTTCAGGTATTCCACCCGCGCAGCCACATTCCCGAGTCCGATGCCGGAATTTTCGTTTGCCCCTGTAGTCTGCCGGAAACCCCTGCCATTGTCTTCCACAACCAGGTTAATATAACCCGCATGCCCCATCAGCTGCACCGTGGCCTTTGTGGCGCCGGAATGTTTTACAAGGTTGTTGATCAGTTCAAATACGATCCTGTATAAACTTAACTCCACAGGTACACTCAACCGCCCGTCAATACCAAAAGATATAAATGTTACTTCGGGGCCTTTCCCGGAAGAAATAATATCGCAAAGGCTTTTCACGGCAGGTACCAGACCCAGTTTGGAAAGAGTTGCCGGCATAATGTTGTGGGAAATATTCCTCAGTTCAGCCGCTGCTTCATCTATTAATCCAATACCGGTTATAAATTTGGGATCATCTGCCAGGTCAGGTTTCAATTCCTTTACCTCTGCCATTTTGAGTTTGGCTGCCGATAATACCAGAGCCAAGTCCATCATGTATATCCTGTGCAATCCGCTTCCGTTCCTGTTCCTGCGCGGTTGAAATGGCATTGAATAATTCGTTTTGCTGCCGGTTCAGTTCCTGTTGATACTTGTTTTTTTGCCTCAGCCTGTTCCGGTAATAGAGGAAGAATAATGTCAGCAAAAGTGCCACCGCCGTAATGAGAATAATATTCCGCCAGTTTTTTTGACGCTCCAGTGCAACCTGTTGCCGGGCCTCCTGACGCGCTAAATTCAGGTCCGCCTCACGTTGCAGGATTTCACGCTGGTTACTGTCATGGTCAATACTGTCTTTTAACATGGCATACTCCCGGAGGTATGAATACGCGCTGTCAAACAGATGTTTTTGGGAAAATGAAGATGATAGCTGCCGGAATGCATCACGCAGGTTTTCCCGGTGACGGATCTCTTTAGAAATACGCAGCCCCTTCCGCAGGTAAAAAATGGCACTGTCTGGCAGATGAAGCAAATTATAAATTTCACCTGTCTGGATAAAATACCCTGCCTTGTCGTATAGGTTGATGGACACATTGGTATTATCGCAAATGTCTGCTGCAGATAAGGAAAAAGAAAGCGCTTTGGGGAAATCCCCCTTTAGCTTCCAGGCCTCTGCTATTTTATTATCGATATACGCTTCCCGCTCTTTGAGGGTAAACAGCGCTGTGATGTGGATACTGCGATACACCTTCATCGACTGATCCAGCAACCGGATGGCACTGTCGTAGCGCTGGCGGGCAATGGCAAGATCTGCCAGGTTAAAAAGCGCATGCGCTTCTAAAGTCGTATCATTCATCTGGCGGGAACGGGTCAGGTAGGCAGTAAAATAACGTTCCGCCTGCTCAAAGTTCTTTTGCTTCATGTGAATAAACCCGATCACATTTTCGAAATGAGCCACCGATTCGGTGTCTTTTAATATTTCCGCGCGGGCCAGCCCTTCCGTGGAAATCTTCATGGCATTACCATAATCCCCTTCATAAAAATAATTGTTGTTCAATGCCCGTCTGTATACATGCAGTTCCTCATACCCGAAATTTCTTTCCTTCGCAATTGCCAGCGCTTCCAGCCAGAACTGTGTGGAAGTTGCATATTTCTGCTGGTTATAATTTATTACGGCGAGATAGTTCAGCGCATACATCCGGGCAAATTCATCCTTATCCTTGTTTTTCAAATACAAGGCACCCGCAGACAGCATCCATTGTGAAGAGGTAAACTTATAATCAAAATGATCCGCTGCCCGGCAAAAAGTATTATAAACCCGGGTACGACCCTCACGTACCAGTATAGGCAAAGAATCTATATGCTGGCGAAACCAGGCCTGGGCGCTGTCGGGATTGAGCCCAAAATCCATTTGGCTATGTGCCGTAACTGAATACACCAGGCAGCATAAAACGAACAGGCGAATACGAAGCATGGTTTTGGGCTTGAATTCTTTTAAGTTACTAAAATCACCACATAATCAAAAAATAGTCCCTCTTTCCTACATTTGCCTCATGCAACTGACCGAGGTTACCAACGAAACACTTGCCCGCGAATTCCTCCGCGTAAATAATGAACTGAATAAGTCGAATCCCGCTTATATATACCCCCTTGAAAAAGATGTCAAAGAGGTTTTTGACCCTGCCAAAAACAAAACCTTCCGGCAGGGTGAACTGGCCCGCTGGATATTAAAAGATGATGCAGGGAGACTCATCGGCCGGATCGCGGCTTTTGTCAATAAAAAAATATAAGAACAAAGGTGATGATGTGCCTGTGGGCGGCGTTGGCTTTTTTGATTGTATCAACGACCAGACTGCAGCCGATATGCTGTTTGACGTGGCCAAACACTGGCTGATCCAGCGTGGCATGCAGGCCATGGACGGTCCCATCAATTTCGGCGAGCGCGACCGCTGGTGGGGACTGGTGGTAAAAGGCAATGAACTGCCGCCGATGTATTGCATGAATTTCAATCCGCCTTATTACCAGACTTTATTTGAAAACTACGGCTTCAAAAATTTCTTCAACCAGATTTGCTTTGCCCTGAAAGCCAAAGACCGCCTGCAGCCAAAATTTTATGAGCGTCACAGGGAATGTGCGAAGGACCCGAATTTCAGTTCGGCATATTTGAAAAAAACCGAACTGGAAAAGTTCGCCAAAGAATTTACACAGGTGTATAACCGCGCCTGGGCCGGACATGGCGGTTTAAAACAACTGGAAGAAAGACTGGTGCTGAAAATGTTCAAGTCCATGAAACCGGTGATGGATGAAAAAATCAACTGGTTTGTCTATTATAAAGGTGAACCGATCGGCATCTGGATCAACCTGCCCGACCTCAACTACTGGTTTAAATACCTGAAAGGCAAATTCAGCCTGTATCATAAACTCAAATTCCTGTGGATTAAAGCCACGGTGAAAAATCCCAAATTCACCGGACTTGTATTCGGCATTGTACCTGAATTCCAGGGCAAGGGTGTGGACAGCTACATGATTGTGGAAGGTTGTAAACTGATCCAGAGCATGGATGTGACCAATGGAAAATATGAAATTGGTAAAACCATGTATGATGATTATGAAATGCAGTGGATCGGGGAGTTTAATCCGAAAATGGTTAATGTGGCGGAGGCGCTGGGGACTTACAGGAGCAGGATTTTGACAACGTACAGGTATCTGTTTGACAGGACGAAGGAGTATAAGGCGCACCCGATTTTACATTAATTTTTTACCACCCTCCTCCGCTTCGCTTCGGCGGGCACGCAAGGCAACACAAAGTAGAGCCGTTGTGAACTTTGTGTATCCTTGTGCACTTTGTGGTTTTGTATTTGTGGTGTTTTTTTTTGGAGGGGCGGGGGGGTCCCCAGCTTTTTTCAACACCTCGCCCCAACCCCTCCATTCCCCAATTTTCATCAGTATCTTGCATCTCCGGCGCCGCCGGCAAACAGGTATGGATAAATTCATCGTTTCAGCCAGGAAATACAGACCACAGGCTTTTGATACTGTGGTGGGGCAGTCGCATATTACTACCACGCTGAAGAACGCGATTCGTCACCAGCAACTGGCGCATGCATTCCTGTTTTGCGGACCGCGGGGTGTGGGTAAAACCACCTGCGCGAGAATCCTGGCCAAAACCATCAACTGCGAAAACCCGACCGCGGAAGGGGAAGCCTGTAATACCTGCCAGTCGTGCACTTCTTTTAACGACGGCGCTTCCATGAATTATTTTGAGCTGGATGCCGCTTCCAACAACTCGGTGGATAATATCCGCGAGCTGGTGGACCAGGTACGATTCGTACCGCAGACCGGCCGTTACAAAGTATATGTGATAGATGAGGTGCACATGCTCAGTACAGCTGCGTTTAATGCATTCCTGAAAACGCTGGAAGAGCCGCCCTCCTATGCCATTTTCATATTGGCAACGACGGAAAAACATAAAATCCTGCCGACCATTCTCAGCCGCTGCCAGATTTTTGATTTCAAACGGATCACGCTGAATGATACCGTGGATCATTTGCAGGAGATTGCGGATAAAGAAGAAATCAAATCCGATAAAGCTTCCCTGCAGCTCATCGCCCGCAAGAGCGAAGGCTGTATGCGCGATGCGCTGAGTATCCTGGATAAGATTGTGAGTTTTACCAACGGGGAACTCACTTATGCCCATACACTCGAACACCTGAATATACTGGACGCGGAATATTATTTTAAATTCCTCGACCAGATGCTGACACAGGATCTTGTCTTCTGCCCTGTTGTTATTTGACGAAATCAACCAGAAAGGTTTTGAAGGCGACCTGGTGCTGAACGGCTTTGCTGATTTCATCCGCAACTTGCTCGTCTGCCGTGATGAAAAAGCAGCCATTTTACTGGAAGTGGTGGAAAGTTTCCGCGAGCGTTATGTGGAGACTGCTAAAAAAACATCACCGGCATTATTGATAAGTGCACTTAACATTCTCAGCCAGGCTGAGTTGAATTACAAAGGTGCCCGCAATAAAAGACTGCATGTTGAAATGGCCCTCATCAAACTTTGTTACCTGCAGCAGGCGCTTGAACTCACAGCAGGAGACGGTGGTCTTTCAAAAAAAAAAATAGCTGAAACTGCCAGACCCGTTTCTTTCAGAAATCTCCAACCCCTTTCATTTACTGAACCGAAAAAAGCACGGGCGGTGCTAAGCTGATCGTTGAAACAGTTCCGGTATACACAGCCCCGCTGCGAAAAAACCGGTTACTGAAAACCCGGTTACATCGGAAGCAGCGATCCCTGTATCAGGCAATAAATCAAAACTCACTTCACTCAGCAATATCCGGAAACAATATACCGGGAACGGATCAAACGGACAGGATGCAATCAACAAACCCCTGGAAGATGAAAACCTGCGCAAATGCTGGAGCGATTATATCCGGGTGCTGAAAGATGCCAGGAATCCGGCTGCACAGAGTTTTGAACTGGCGGTATTAAGAATCAAAGATCCCAATACCTTTGAAGTGGTAACGGCTAATAATATCGAGCAGAAATTTATTGAGCAGGACCGCAACCATGTATTCGGTTACCTCGTGGAGAAACTGGATAACCGCGTGCTCCAGTTTACGGTGACTATTGAAGAAAAAGCCGGTGACCGCCCGGTACTGGAAGTGACCCTCACTTCCAAAGAACAGTTTCTCAAAATGAGTGAACAATATCCGCTGGTGAAAGAGCTGAAAGACCGCTTACGACTGGAACTGGATTACTGATTTCAAAACCCCAACATATGTACACGATTCTTGGAGCAGGTGGTGCCATTGGCAATGAACTGGCTAAAGTTTGTATTGACAATAAACAGCCCCTCAGGCTGGTGAGCCGTAAACCCAAAGAGATGGCCGGCGCAGAAGGCAAAGCGGCTGACTTATTGATTTTGGATGAAGTCCGCGAAGCGGTGAAAGGATCATCGGTTGTATTCCTTACTGCAGGCATACAGTATAAACTGAAAGTATGGCAAATGGACTGGCCGGTGATTATGGATAATGTGATCCGTGCCTGTGAAGAGCACAATGCCAGGCTGGTTTTCTTTGATAATATATATTGTCTCGGGAAAGTGGATGGCCCGATGAAAGAAGATACGCCCTTCAATCCCTGCAGCAAGAAAGGCGAAGTGCGGGCCTATATTGCCGGCAAAGTGCTGGAAGAAGTAAAGAACGGCAACTTAAAAGCAATGATAACCCGCTCGGCAGATTTTTATGGCCCGAACTGCAAAACAAGTGGCATGAATCTGATGGCCATTGAAAAACTCATGAAAGGCAAAAAAGCCCAGTGTTTTGTAACCGCCGACCTTCCCCATTCCTTTACCTATACACCAGATTGCGGCAAAGCATTGTGGACCCTGAGCCAGGATGAGAGTGCCTGGAACCAGATCTGGCATATGCCTACTGCAGGCCCCGCCCCGACGACCCGCCATCTGGTGGAAATAGCAGCCAGCCAGTTAAACCAAAAGCCCGGAATCACAACCCTGGGCAGCGGCATGTGTAAGTTTCTGGGCCTGTTTATCCCTATTTTGAAAGAAATGGTGGAAATGCTTTACCAGAATGACAGCCCGTATATTTTTGATTCTTCCAAAATAGAACAGCGTTACGGCCTGAAAGCCACCCCTTATGAGGAGGGTATCCGGGCTACCATCCAGAGCTATCGCTGAGGAATACCCGCTTCACATAAGGGGGGCAATTGCCTATTTTACCTTAATTTCGGCGAAATTTTACAGTAAATGGCCGACGTGATTCTAATGCCCCGCCTGAGCGATACCATGACCGAAGGTGTTATTGCCGCCTGGCATAAAAAAGTGGGTGATCCTGTTAAGAAAGGAGATCTCCTGGCGGAGATTGAAACTGATAAAGCTACCATGGAACTGGAAAGTTACAAGGATGGCGTGTTGCTGCATATTGGCACTGAAAAAGGTGGCAAACTGCAGGTGGATGACCTGCTGGCTATTGTTGGTAAAGCTGGTGAAGATATCAGTTCACTGATTGGTGGTGCTAAAACTGCTGCCCCTGCTCCTGTTGCTGAAAAAGCTGCTGCACCTGTTGCGACTGCACCTGTTGCAACTGCTACTGCTGCCGGAACAACCAATTATGCAGATATGGAAGAAGTGGTACTGATGCCCCGCCTGAGTGATACCATGGAAGCCGGTGTGATTGCTTCCTGGCATAAAAAAGTGGGTGATACAGTGAAGAAAGGTGAAGTGCTGGCTGAGATCGAAACAGATAAAGCCACTATGGAACTGGAGAGTTATAAAAATGGTACGCTGTTATATATTGGTGCAAAGAAAGGTGAAAAGATCCCGGTGAACGGATTGCTTTGCATCATTGGTGAGAAAGGCAAGATTGATGTGGATGCTGTAGCGGCTGCTATTAAAGGCGGTCTTTCTGCGCCTGCTACTGCCACTGCTGCTAAAACAGCTCCTGCTGAAACAGCTGTTGAAGCGGCACCGGTTGCTGCCAATTCCAATGGCCGTGTGAAAGCTTCTCCCCTCGCAAAAAAGATTGCCCAGGAAAAAGGCGTTGACTTATCCCGTTTACAGGGAAGCGGTGATGGCGGAAGAATTATAAAAGCAGATATTGATAATTATAAAGCAGCGCCTGCTGCCTCTTCAACGGCAACAGCAAAAGCAACCACGGTTGCGGTTCCGGTTGTAAATGGTGAAGAAGGTTATACAGATATCCCGAATTCACAAATGCGCGGCATCATTGCCAAGCGCCTGGGTGAAAGTTTGTTTACGGCACCGCATTTCTATCTCACGATGGAAATCAATATGGATAATGCGATGCAGGCAAGAACCCAGTTGAATGAACTGAGTCCTGCTAAAATCAGTTTCAATGACCTGGTGGTGAAAGCCTGTGCACTGGCACTGCGCCAGCATCCGGCGGTGAATGCGTCCTGGATGGGAGATAAAATCCGCCGTTACCAGCATGTGCATATTGGTATTGCGGTTGCGGTTGAAGACGGACTGATTGTACCGGTGGTTCGTTTTGCAGACCAGAAAACATTGCCGGTGATTGCAGAGAGCAAAGAGCTGAGTGGCAAAGCGCGGACTAAAAAATTACAGCCAAACGAGTTCACGGGAAATACATTTACGATTTCCAATCTGGGTATGATGGATATTGAAGAGTTCACGGCGATCATCAATCCCCCCGACAGCTGTATCCTGGCTGTTGGCCGCATCAAAGAAATCGTTGTGCGGAAGAATAATGAGTTCACGGTTACCAATGTGATGAAAGTGACCCTGAGCTGCGATCACCGCAGTGTGGATGGTGCAACGGGTGCTGCGTTCCTGCAGAGTGTAAAAAAATACCTGGAGAATCCGATTACGATGTTGCTGTAAAGCGATAAAGAGAAATAGAAAGAGGCTGCCGCGAAAGTGGTGGCCTTTTTTGTTTGGAAGATCCTTCAAATGTTTTTTTCTCGCGGCGGCCGCAAAGGGAGTACAAATGCTTTTTATGCTGATACCGCAATGCTTTTTTTCTCGCAGCGCACGCAACGGAGCGGCGAACGCAGCGAAATACAAATGCTTTTATGCTGATATCGTAATGCTTTTTTTCTCGCAGCGAACGCAGCAGTTTTCCCCTTTATTAATCTTTGAATAAAGTTTCCGGGACTTTAGTCCCCTGAGTGATGCTGCTATAGAAACGTTTTTTAGAGGATTCATCCACTGGTTAGATTTTGCTTGCTTAGTTGAAATACGCTAACAGGCTTCAGGGTTGCCCCGGGTTTTAACCCGGGGGCAAAAAAATCCGATGCAATCAGCACTCACCATACAAAGATTTAACCCCTTTAAAATCAACTCGCCCCGCCCTCCAATAACCCCCACCCCTTTTCCAAAACCCCTTTTTTTTAAACACCCAAGCCCCCAAACCAAGTATGGCAACATTTTTGCATGTATTTATTGCCGGCACCCCACCGGCATTATCCAATATGGAAGAAAATAACCTCAAGTCGTTTTCTATTACAGCCTTGTTCCTGGTAACAGGGTTCAGCTGTTTGTTGTTTTATGCTTTCCTGAGAATACTGGATGGCACGAATGCCTTCTTTTTTATCTGGGCTGGTTGCGCAGCACTGGTTGCCGGGTTTATTTCTTTTGTATGGCAACTGTTGCAGGAGAAAGAAAATACAAAGAGGAAAAAAAGAAAACACTCCAGGATGCACAGCCAGTATTGAAACAATTTCTTCTTTCAGTTTACAAATCACACAGTAATTGATGCAGTAAGACTACGTACAGGTTTGCCTGTTTTACTTTCCCCCCGCATTTTTTTCTACTATAAATTACCAATAATCACTGATCGCCTTTAGGGGTTTGTGCTTATTGTACTAAAAAACAAATCCCTTCCTCATTGATAGGTGAAAAAAAATTCTAGCTTGTTACAAATTCAATGTCATGGGAAATCCCAACACCAACCTGTTCAGCGTAGCCGGCTTCCTCATTGTAAGCGGTTGCAGTTTCCTCCTCTTCGGATTATTTTTTATTGCGATTGAAGGATCGCCAATATTCCTGTTCCTGAAAATCGGCGGCGTGGCATTATTAACAGGTATTACCCTGGCTTATGGATTAAGGGCTGCCGGGTTTGAAGAAAAATACCCGGACTGAAAACAATCTATCACAAAAGGCAGGTTATGGTTTCCCTGTAACTGCGATTTCTCGCAACGGCCGCAGCGGAGCGGCGAACGCAGCGAAATACAATAGTAAAAGTCTGTGGCTTAAAATATTTGTAATTAAATACGCCTTACTGAAACAACAGTTTCACTAACCTCCCATCCATCGTTGTTGCATACACCGTACCGGAATCAGTCACCCTTACTGTATTCACCATTGAATTATCAATCTTATACGTTGCCGTAACCTGCTGCGCCACCGGATCTACGGCATACACCACACCATTGCGGGTACCAAAATAAACCTGTCCCCCTTTTTCGATAAGCTGCGAAGGCACATGTTCATAGCCGAAATGGCAATTGAGTTTCCATGCGGCTGATTGTTTCTCACCGGATACATGGTAAGCCACCAGTGTATCCTGCATCGTTTTTCCATAAATCATATCCTGGTTTGCCGAGATGCCCAGTGATTCACGCACGGTGGCATCATTGTTCCGCCACATGGTTTTGCCGGTAGTGGCATTGATGGCGGTGATATACCGGTCGGGCGCAACCACAAATACCATCCCGTTCACCGTAACAGGTGTACAAGCGGCGGGTGAATAATTCCGGATCGCTGAGCCATTGCTCCATTTCCAGGCCAGCTGGCCGTTGCGGCTGTCGAGCGCATATAAATAAGTATCCCAGGCTCCGAGAATTAAATGACCATCGTACCAAACGGGCTGGCTCACTACCGGGCCATCTAATCCGTCATACGTCCAGATGGTTTTACCGTCCCGGATATTGATGGCGTAAATGTTATGGTTACTGCCACCGATAAAAACAGTATCACCCCGCACCAGTGGTGACCCGAGCACAGCGGCGGTAGTGGCTTTTTTCCAGTTGGCTCTGCCGGTTGTGGCATTGAGACAGTAAATAATTCCATCGGCAGAACCAAATACGAGGTTATTGGATGAGAGGGCCGGTGAAGAAAATATGGCGGCGCCGGTTTTAAACAGCCACTTTACATTACCTGTTTCGGCGGTAAAGCTTATCATATCCCCTGTCTGGTTACCGGCATACACATGCTGGTCATCAAAAGCAGGTGATGAAATAATCCCTGCTGTAGCCTGGTATGACCAAATTAATTTTACGCGATTGCTATTCAGGCTGAAATCCGGTCTTTTGTATTCTTTGCCCGGGAAATTATGCGTCGTTGGAACTGTAACCGAAGTCCATTTTTTACCGCCTGTTTTACCAGGTTTGCAAATGGTAAACTGTATGGCTGTATCAGACACATCCACCCAGTTAAAGCCACCGATGCTGTCTTTGGCGCGGAGATTGGATCTTCCCATCACGCCGGGTATGTCTTCAAAGTTCATGGCTTTGTTGGCATGACCGTGACCGCAAAGTATAGCGAGTATATTTTTACTCCGCAACCGGTCGGTGATTTCATACCAGTTATCCAGGCTTTCATCAATTGGATAATGGTTGAGAAAGATCACCGGTTGTCCGGGTTTCAATGAGTCCAGTTGTTTGTCCAGCCAGTTCAATGCCTGCCGCGGCACGTGACCGTCGCTCATTCTTACATAAGGTCCCGAGGCACAACCGAGAAACCGGATGCCATTGTATTCAAAACTGAATTTATCATTGCCGAAAATTGTGCTAAACATCACCCCACCGCTTTCACTCCAGCCGGTATCATGGTTACCGGGGATGATGTACCAGGGAATCTGCAGGCTGTCTAGGATTTGTTTGGCAAGTTGCAGTTCGGTGTTTGTACCCAGTTCTGTGATATCACCTGTGAGTACAACGAAGGCAACATCACTATGGCTATTTATTTCCCGAACGGTTCTTCTCAGGTCTTCTGATGATGAACCTGTTGGCGAACCAATGTGAGTATCAGAGATGAAGGCGAAGCGGAAGGGCTTTTGTTGGGCATGCAGGAAGCAGGTGAACAGGAGGCAGGTAAGCAGGCTTGCCCCGAAAAGTGAAACTTTTTCGGGGAAGCAGGAACGCAGGTTGCAGGATGGCAGGTGGCGTGCTTTTTTCATAGAACCAAAGTGCTGCTGTTTAACTCCAGGGCTAAATTATACCGAAGGTGCCCTGAGTCGCTGAACGAAGTGAAGCGTACCGAAGTCCCCTGAGCCGCGTAGCGTGCCGAAGGGGGGGCAGGTTATATTTTCAGTAATTTTTGAAAATTCAAAAACATCCTCTAATTTTATCCCATGAAACTTCAAGAAGCCCGTCAGCAATTCATCAGTAACTGGGGTGCCTTTGGCACCCATTGGGGAATTAACCGTACGATGGCGCAGATCCATGCGCTGCTGATGATCAGTCCTGACCCGCTGACGCAGGATGATATTATGGCGCAGCTGGATATCAGCCGCGGTAACACGAATATGAATATCCGGGAGCTGATTAACTGGGGGCTGGTGGACCGCGTGATCCTGCATGGCGAGCGGAAGGAATATTTCACGGCAGAAAAAGATATCTGGAAAGTGGTGCGGCAAATTGTGAAAGAGAGAAAAAAACGCGAACTTGAACCCATGCTCCAGTTGCTCGATAAACTGGAGGATGTGGAAGGAGATAAAAGAGATAAACAGGTTAAGGCATTCACGGATGTGGTGAGTGGGATCAAGAAGCTTGGTAAACAGGCCGACAAGACCCTCGACGTCATGATCCGTGCGGAAGAAAGCTGGTTTGTAGGCTCACTGATGAAATTATTCCGCTAAACCGAATGCCATGCTCAAGCTTAAAACAGCCGATTTTTTTGTACAGGTAATCCTGATCGCCCTTATCGCATTAATGTATGCCTTTGAATCAGGCAACAGCAGCCCCCTCCCCTTTATTGTAACACTCGGTATGGTGCAAGTCATCAGTATTGGTGCACACCTGATGACCGGCCAGCATGATTTCACCATCCGCCTGCGTAAATTCCACTACGCCGGTACCATTGGGGTGATCATCCTGATTGTGATTGGCTTTGCCATACCCAGTAAAGATAAATACGACAGCGGCGGTGCCTGGATTGTACTCTGGGCCATGATCCCCGCCATCCTGCTCACTGTATTATATACCGTGATCACCGGCGTTGAATGGGACCGGCTGAAACGGATAGTAAAAGAAAAAGCTGAAAAAGAAAAAAGCTCCCGGTGAGCTTTTTTTAAAACAATATACTTTCAATGTTTTCTGAAACTTTAAAATATATAAAAATGAAATGGGTCAAAGCCGCGGATTGCCTGGTAAGCGTGATCCTTATTTACGGATTCATACCCGCTTACCGCAGTGATGACCTGGAGCAGATGATTAACTGGTGTTTCATTGCAGGTGGCTGGCAGGTGTTGAGTATGTTTTTGCATGCCGGTCTGTCCTGGTTTACCCGCAAGCGCAGTGTGCGTGTGATCTACCATTGGATTTCATTCGGATTCATCCTCACCCTTGGTGCTTCTTCTGCCTGGCATTTATTGCTGGCACCATTAATGGCCTGTTTCTATCTCGGTCTTTGTATCACCGAAACCCTGCGTATTCACCGCCGGCCCCTGGCTGGCATCAAATAAATGTTATGAAACCCTTCCTGCTCATTTACGACGACCGCTGTCCGCTCTGTAACTGGTACTCGGGTTTATTCACCCGCGTGGGCTGGTTACCCGCCGACGGCCGCAAACCTTTTTCTTCCATCCGCGACAACGAATTCCCGCAACTCGATATCAGCCGGGGAATGCAGGAGATCCCGTTGCTCGACCGCAGCACCGGTTCTTTTTATTATGGTCTCGATGCCCTCCTGCTCATCATTGAACAACACCATCCTCTGCTGGTAAAACCGGCGCGCTTTAAACCCATGTACTGGTTCCTGAAAAAACTATACAAACTGGTTTCGTTTAACCGCAAAGTTATTGTAGCTGTCCCCTGCGGACAAAACGGTTTTGACTGCTCCCCGGATTTTAATATCCGCTACCGGTCCTTATTCATGTTCCTCCTGTTGCTGCTGAATACCCTTTTACTCTTCCCTTTACACCACCGGGTATTCTCCACCCTGCCCTGGTACCAGCATAGTCTGACCGGATTACAAACCGCCCATTTCGCCATGGTGGGCATTCATTTAATGATTGCCTCTTACCTCGGTGTAAAAAAAGGTTTTGAATTCCTGGGACAGATTTCCATCCTGGCTTTAATAACCACAATGGCCTGTGTGCCTTTGCTGTTGCTGACGCCGTGGTTAAAAATAACCTGGTTCTTTAATGGTTGGTTTGCGCTGACGGGTGTGGTGATATTCAGGGAGTGGTTGAGGAGGATGGATTATGTGGGGTTGATACAAGAGAAAAGATGGTTAGCGGCCTTTCATTTAGTGGCGGTGTGTGTGGATTTGATTGTATCTTATCGTATGACCGTTTTCTCTGGATTTAATAAGGCTGTGCCTCGAGAGGGAGATTGCCTGATAATCTCCTCCTGACCACCTGATGATTGCTTTAACTCACCGTTATTCTTATTGGTTTCAATTTGAAAAGTCTGTGATGGAAATTAAATGAAAACCCCCGTTTATTTTATCGTTTGATTTGGGAGACACAAGATTCATATTAAGGTCCTATCTTCAATCTTTGCTGTTTTTCTGGAATCCCAAAAGCTGAATACGCTTTAATCTTTTAAACATCGTATTGCTAATCCATCAGTATAATGAGACATATACATTCCAACATTGGGATAAGGTGAAATATTACTGCTTTTAAGCCACAACGTTCCGCCACCGCCGTATTGCTCTTCAGAACACCACCAGAGGCCTTCTGCATTCTTTTTGGAGGTGCCTGGCTCGACATAAATTCCTGAATAATTTATATACGAAACAGGAAGAGCATTAAATCCGCTTGTATTTGTTCCGAAATTCTCACTCCAGCCAGATTTGCTTTTAAGTTTATTCCCGGCAACCTTTTCTCCGCCAAGCGTTTCAATTAATTGCTTATACTCCTTTATCCCGGGTATATGCCAGCCAGCCGGAGCCAACCCTCTTTTGTCTGTAACAGCATACCAATTATAAAGATTACAGCTGTACTCTTTACCATCTAATACAATGGTTACCTTAAAATAAGCTGGTTTATTATCCCCGTTGGCTTTTTCCCAAGCCTTTTGGTTTTTTGCAAAATAAATGTTCTCTCCGTTTTGAAATTTGTCAACATTTAAATTCTGGGTCATCCAGACCTGGTTCCCGATTGTAGTTGTTTCATATTCCGTTTGTGTTTTGAAAGAATATAAAGAAACAGCAAGCATACATATAGCGAGTATTTTTTTCATTTTATGTATTTAGTAAAAATGAAGATAGACCTATTAATATGTAATACAGATTTCGTTTAACGATAACTCACCTGTAACATGATGGCAATATGCAGGAAATCGTAATATCATTTCAGACCCGGTACTGCTTACTCTTCCCGGATCTGATAATTCTCCTTCCAGTTTATCAATAAAGTCTTCAAATAAAAGATGGTCAGGAATAAGATGGTTGGCCGGGGGCACAATTCGGCCCCCTCCCGAACTTCGTTCCCAACCTTCGTGCCTCGGTTGCCCAAAGGGGGAGACTTGCACCCAGATAATTTGCAAATCGAAAAATAAACGAAAACCCTATTTTTCTTTTTACTTTATTGTGAATCTTCAAATATTAGTGACTCTGTCACTCCCCTTTAGGGCAACCGAGGCCGAATGTCAGGAACGTAGTTCCTGAAGAAACCTGCACTCCGTAAGCTTCCAGCCATATCAAACAAAAAATACCTATTTTACAATACATTAAACTGTATTCCCTTTATGAAATATTTTGCAACAATCCTCCTCTTACTGGCTTCCACTGCTGCCTTAAAAGCACAAAAAATTACAAACAAGACAAATGCAGCCAAACCTGCTGTATGCCGTAACCTGAAGGACTCTGCCAGCTATGCAATCGGCTATAATATCGGCCAGAACCTGGCAAATCGTTATGGAGACATGGATCCCAACATGATTATATTAGCTATTAAAGATGCTTATGCTAAAAAAAACAGTGTAATAGATGTAAATGCCGGCCAAATTGCCGTCCAGAATTTCCAGCAAAGTGTTGAAAAAAAGAAAGCTGACCTCAATAAAGCTGCAGGCAAAAAATTCCTGGATGAAAACAAAAGCAAACCGGGCGTAATCATGACAGCCAGCGGACTGCAATACCAGGTCATTACCATGGGCACCGGCCCCAAACCCACCAGCACCAATAGTGTAAAAGTGAACTATGCCGGAACACTCATCAACGGAAAAGAATTTGACAACTCCGCCAAACATGGCGGCCCTGCGGTGTTTAAAGTATCCGGCGTCATTTCCGGCTGGACCGAAGCCCTGCAACTCATGCCCGTTGGAAGTAAATTCAAATTATTTATACCATCCAACCTGGCTTATGGTGACAGCGCGATGGGAAGTGATATACCGGCGGGGTCTACTTTGATATTTGAGGTGGAGTTGGTGGAGATAGTGAAGTAAAGCGGCCCCCGCTAAATCTCCCCCAAAGGGGGAGACTTGCACCCTGATATTTTGAAAATGTAATTCTTGTTTGAAAACTCAAATTGGATTTTCAAACCTATAATGATTGATTGAAGAGTAATGACTTTGTCACACCCCTTGGGGGCAATCAGGTCTGGAAAAGTGCAGCAGTAGTTTTAGCTATGGCATTCGTCTACTTGCTGATTTCAGATCTCACGCGATACGCTTCGCTCAGTCTTTCTTTGATATCTTTAAGATGTTCCGGCGGCGTTATATTTTCATATTTTTTCAGATAATCGTTGATGAGCGTTATTAAGTCAGTACAATACTTCGACACCCTGCCACAAGCCTTACTCATGCGCATTACATTAATGCCATAATTCGCATCTTTCTGGCAGTCGCGCAGATCAGGTGCCATGGCACCATCAATGGTCCGCATGCGGTCGTATAAGTAAATCCTTGCCGATTTTGACCCTTCTGTATCTGCAGACTGGATAGGTGCATATTTATTACTGGCAGTACTGCTGCCGGAGGGATTGCTGTTTTGTGTTGCTTTTTTGTACTGTTCTTCAATTTGGCTATAGCTTGCTATATTATTCAAATAAGCCACCCTTGATGTACCCATTGTAAACAAACCCGACCAGGTTCCATCCTTCTCATTATATATCAGTCCATCCCCCATCAACTTCCCTGTACTTATCTGATACAGGCTATGAGATGATTTCATACCCCGGGTTATTAAGTACACCCACTCTAAATCATTTTTATTATCATACTCATGAAAATAGTCAACCGGCTCCCCGTCCCTGAATGTGCCCTTCCATAATAAATTCTTCTTCTCAGGATCGGCATAACATTTTACGGTCCCGTTGAATTTATTGCGGCCCTCAAATTTATATTTCGTCACATCGTGTCCGCTCACCTCATACCATTTGCTTTCGTTAATCCTGGGGTCAATAAAAATACCTGTAAACCGTTCTCCGGCTGCAGTAAATTGCCCGCGACGGATCAATGTCCCCTTTTGTTTGAGATCAACCCCGTTCAAATACCAACTGCCATCCACTAACTCCCCATTTTGAAATACCCCATCCAAAATATTATTATTCACTTTACTGATAGCCACACCGGTACCATTCACACAATTTCCCGATAAACAGGTTCGGTTATACGTATAAGCAAAAGCTTTCACCAAACTCACTTTCAGCGGCTTTCCTTTCCGTAATAAACTAATGGAAGATTGCTCGGGGGCATCAGATAAAATTTTGGATACTTCCGCAACTGATTTATTGAGCAGTGAAACGCCATTCAACTGCCGGAGCAGGTCATTCGGCTTCAAGCCGCCTTTTTCAGCCGGACTTTCAGTTAAAACCTTTTCTACCCTGACGGTATCTTTCCCATTTACGTAAAATGTAAATCCAAAGCCTTTTTGGGCTTTTGCAGTGAATGAAAACGAGCAAACACTACACAACAGAAATAAAACAATAAATCGGTTCATACTAATATTTTCAGGAGCGTTAAAACTAATAATTCCCGGCTATTTTGCCATGCCCTGAAAAAGGTATTTTTCGCTTTTGTATATAACATAAATGCCATTTTCATAGCCATGGTCAGCTTATTGGCCAGCTTCCAATGCAATATCCGGGTTTACCAAATTTTTCATGGGGCTCCCTCTAAATCTCCCCAAAGGGGAGACTTGCACCTGATATTTTGAAAATGTAAATTTTGTTTGAAAACTCAAATTGGGTTTTCAATTCTATAATGATTGATTGAAATTTGATGACTTTGTCACTCCCCCTTGGGGC
>JADKJV010000010.1 GCA_016720825.1 Chitinophagaceae bacterium
CATAAAAAGATGCAGGCGCGGGCCCTGCATCAGGTATATAAGCAATTTGTTCGGTTTGACGTGTTGACGTGCCTGTGCAATGAGTACGGGATGTACTGTTCTCAAAGGCAGCGGGGTGGTTGGCCTGGCTGCGGATAGTTTGTCCGGCAGGCAGTGAAGCCATCAATTTTCTCATAATTACAGGTTCGGTGTTCAGTCTTTAATGCCCGGTTTACACAATAGGAATCTGCTCTCGGGATTTCCGGGGATAAAAGGACCATTACAAACATCAACAGCATGTGCTGTTCATGGTCGTTACATAATCATTGGAGATTTTAGAAGGAACCTTGGATGACGTAATCAGATAACCGTGGTTTAGCGAAGGAGTATTGGTACGGATTGTTTGGGGTTGCTAAACTATAAGTGTTTTTGCGTATTTCCAAACTATCGTTAATGTTTTTATATAATTCGACAATACAACAGCACCTGTCAAACAATTATAAGCCCGTGTATTACAAATCTTAAACAAAACCATGTAAATAAAAACCGTGTTTTCACCGTTGGTCTGAAAAACACGTAGATCTACTAACTTCACAGCCTGCTAACATCCAATCAATCATACGGCTATCAAATTATCCGCCAGCTGCTCAACGCCCGCGGACATGAACCTTTTGCCTTCCAGGAACAGACCTGGGACTACATGCAACAGGGTGAAAGCGGACTCGTGAACGCACCCACCGGCTGCGGAAAAACTTTTTCTGTTTTCCTCGGCACCATCATCCGTTTTATCAACGATCACCCGGAAAACTACCAGCAACTAAAAAACAACGGACTCCTTTTACTCTGGATCACTCCCCTCCGCGCCCTCGCCGCCGATATTTCCCGCGCTATGAAATCGGTATTTGATGAACTCGGGTTGCCCTGGCAAACAGGAATCCGCAACGGAGATACTTCCACCGCCGACAGGACTAAACAGAAAAAACAAATGCCCGAGGTATTGATTATTACTCCTGAAAGTTTTCATTTGTTATTAGCACAAAAAGATTACCCCAGCCTGTTTAGTAATCTCCAGACAATAGCAGTGGATGAGTGGCATGAACTGTTGGGGTCTAAGAGGGGCGTGCAGGTGGAGTTGGCACTGTCGCGTATAGTGAGTTTAAATTCAAAAGTAAAAAGTCAAAAATCAGAGTCTGAAAATTCCAAAAACCAAAATCCAAATTCCAAACTGAGTAAACTGGAAGTTTTATCTAAACCTGACCAAGTTAATACCGAATACTTTGTGCACTCTGTGCCTAACTCTGTGTCCTCTGTGGTAAAAAAAAATATTTTAAAAACTACATCCATTTGGGGTATAAGTGCAACTATCGGCAACTTAGACGAAGCCAAAGAAGTCCTCCTCTCTCCCCTCGCCCAGCAAGGAGTTATCGTTAAAGCAAACATGTCCAAGCGCACCGAACTCCTCTCCATCATCCCCGATGAAATCGAAAAATTCCCCTGGGCCGGCCACCTCGGCATTAAACTCGCCCACCAGGTGATTCCGATTATCATGCAAAGCCGGACCACACTCATTTTCATCAACACCCGCGGCATGAGTGAAACCTGGTACCAGACCCTACTCGATATCTGCCCCGATCTTGCCGGGCAAATTGCACTACACCATGGTTCGATTGACCGGGAACTGCGGGAATGGATTGAAGAAAATTTACACGCGGGGAAATTAAAAGCAGTGGTGTGTACCGCAAGCCTTGACTTAGGGGTTGACTTCCGCCCTGTTGAAACCGTGATACAGGTTGGTTCCCCAAAAGGCGTGGCCCGCTTCATGCAACGCGCCGGCCGCAGTGGCCACCAGCCCGATGCGGTGAGCAAGATTTATTTCCTGCCCACGCATTCACTGGAACTGACCGAAGCAGCGGCTTTGAAAAATGCGATGGAACTGGATATTATTGAAAGCCGTCCGCCGCGTATTTTATGTTATGATGTGCTGATACAATATTTAAATACACTGGCGGTATCGGATGGATTTATTCCTGCCGAGGTGCTTCCGGAAATCCGCAGCACATTCTGTTACCGCGATATGCCCGATGAAGAATGGGAACGCCTGATGTATTTTATCACCGAAGGCGGTGATGCCCTGCAGCAGTATGATGATTATAAAAAATTTGACATCACCGGCGGACATTATAAAATCCTCAGCCGCAAACTGGCCATGCGCCACCGCATGCACATCGGCACCATCGTGAGTGACGCCATGCTGAAAGTGCGTTTTGTAAGCGGTGGCTACATCGGTGTGATTGAAGAATATTTTATTTCACGCCTCGAGCCCGGTGATGTATTTACCCTCGCCGGCCGCAACCTGGAATTTGTTCTGATTAAAGAAATGACGGTGCTCGTGCGGCCATCCAAAGCCAAAAAATCAATCGTGCCCAGCTGGAACGGCGGCCGTATGCCACTCAGCGCCAATCTGGGTAAACAACTCCGCGAAACACTGAACCGGGCATTAACACCCGACAGTCCGGAACTGAAAGCCCTGCAACCCTTGTTCTCCTTACAGGCTGAATTATCACATGTGCCCTCCGCCAATGAACTGCTCATCGAACAAATCGAAACCAAAGACGGCTTCCATTTATTTGTGTATCCGTTTGAAGGAAGACTGGTTCACGAAGCCATGGCGGCCATCCTGGCTTACCGCATCAGCCGGATCCGGCCGATCAGTTTCTCCTTTGCCATGAATGATTATGGTTTTGAACTCCTGAGCGACCAGCCCATCCCCGTGGATGATACCAATGTTTATGAATTATTCACCCCGGACAATTTAATGGCCGATATCCAGCGCAGTGTGAACAGCACGGAAATGGCGCGGCGGAAATTCAGGGATGTGGCCGTCATCGGCGGACTGATTTTCCAGGGTATGCCGGGTGAAAAAAAGAAAGCGCGGCATTTGCAGTCATCCGCCTCCCTCCTCTTTAATGTATTCAGTGAATACGATCCCGAAAACATCCTGATGCGGCAGGCATACCAGGAAGTGATGGACCAGCAAATGGAAGAAGTCCGGCTGCGGGATATGCTGGAGCGGATACAGGAATCGAAAATTGTGCTGGAGTTCCCGGGGCAGCTGACGCCGTTTTGTTTTCCGATAAAGGTGGATAGTATGCGGGAGGATTTATCTTCAGAGAAACTGGAAGACAGAATAAAAAAAATGACTGAAGGTTTTACCACAAAGGGCACAAAGGAAATACACAAAGGCCACTAAGAAATCAAACTTTGTGAACCTTCTGTATTCCTTTGTGCACCTTGTGGTTAAATTCTTACCTTGCTAGCAAGAAACTCTTATCCTCTCCGAATAATCAAATTAAGGTCTGATGAAGAACCCTCTTCCTCATATCATCCGCGGCCAGACATTCTGGGTATCCCCCCAGCGGGTATTGTACTGGGAAGAGGAAAATACCATGCTCATCGCCGACCTGCACCTGGGTAAATCCGGGCATTTCCGGAAAGCCGGTATACCTGTGCCGCAGGGCAGCCAGAAAGCCGACCTGCAAAGGCTTATTGCACAATTATATTTTTACAAAGCCGACCGGCTGATCATTGCCGGTGATTTTACGCACAGCGCCGCCAATAAAGAGCTTGATTTATTCTTAAGATGGAGAAGGGATTTTTCGGGCCTGCAGATTGACCTGGTCAAAGGCAATCATGATATACTCGCGGATGACTGGTACACGGAGGCCAATATCCGCGTGCATACCCATACCATGCGGGCGGGACCCTTCCTGATCCTGCATGATCTGAAAGACCAGCGCAAGCTGAGTGATGAAGACAAGAAATTATACCAGTTTGCGGGACACCTGCATCCGGGTGTGTTATTAAAAGGACTGGCCCGCCAGTCTATGAAACTCCCCTGCTTTTATTTTACGCTGCAATATGGCATCCTGCCGGCGTTCAGCCGTTTTACGGGACAATACATTGTGAAGCCCGGCAAAGACGAACTCGTATTTGCCATCGCCGGGGATGAACTCACCCCTTTGCATTAATGTTTTTTACGGAGCTGGTTGTAATCGAGGAAATAAATGAAGCGGATGGTTACTTCATTGCCGTGACGCAGGCTGAACACTTCACCGAGGTTGCGGATGTAGGTATTCTTCCCGGTTAAATTGACGGATTCGAGATCGCCGAGGGCATTTTTATAACCAATGACGATTTTGCTGCCGAGACGGAAATCCCAGGTAAAGAAAGCATCGAGGTTAAAAAGGTTCACGTTTTCATCTTTGCCGCTGATGAATGCATGCGGCCTGAGCATACCATCGAGCTGCACACCATGGATGCTGTTATAGGTTACGCGGTTCCAGTAGTGACGGGCGCGTATCGTAAGGTTGGTGCGTGAATTGAAATTATAAATACCGGAAAGCACCGATACAAATTCTTTGTTATCCCTGAAAGCCACAAGCGGATCACCATTGAGTTCCCTTTCAAAAGCATAGCCGAGCTGGTTATTCTCGGTGCGGGAATCCCCCTGCAGGCTTAACGTGAATTTATTGCTGAAGCGGTAACGGAAACCCAATCCCATGCTGGTATACGAATTATCATACTTAGGGGCCCAGGCATAGGATCCATTGAAACTGATGAATAATTTCTTGCGGCTGTCGGAACTGCCGGATGCTTCCAGGATGGAATTGGTGGGCAGCTTGAGATACCGGTTGGGTGTGCGCAGTTCAAAATAATCGCGGGTCCAGCCGGGTGTTAAATAAGCATTGAGTGTGATATCCCAGAAATTATTAAACACGAGGAATAAAGTCGGATTGATATCAATTTTATTAAACGCGTAAGGTTTGTAGAGATAAGTCAGTTTTGAATTGATACCGTAAGAATAAGTTATAAAACTCCTGGTGGGTTTGAACTGCCTGTATGAGACCGCACCTTTGTAGCTGATTTCATTGGCGGCAAACAAAATGCCCAGGTCGTTGGGATCATAATTTTCAGACTCCACATTACCGGTGAATGAATACTGCCAGTTGCCGCTCACTTTACCATAGCGCATCGTCACGTTATAACCATCATACGGATTGGTGCCCCAGATTTTGCTGTAGCGCACGGTTCCGTTGAGTGCATAATTATTGCTGCGGTCGTACAGGGCCACATCAAAGGCCGATACGTTCGCATCCCGCGCGGCGCCATTGCGCATCACGTTGGTGTTGGTGAATGTGATATATGAACGGTCTTTAAAAGCCTGGTCGAGTACGAGGATATTATAGTTCGCCAGCGGTTCGGTTTCTGTTTTGGTTTCAACGCCGGTGGTTTTATCGCGCAGGATGCTGTACATGGGTGATGTAACTGCATTGAAAATACCCACACCCAGTTTTTTGCGGGTGCGTCCGGAAAATTTAACGGCATTCAGCAATTGGGTCACCCCGGGGTTCTTTACGATTTCCAGGTTGGGATCAGCATCGGCCATGGCCCTGCTGGCATAAAAACCCGTTGGGGTGGCACCGACACGGCGGGAATAAAATAAACCGGCTTTGTTGAACAGTTCAGTGCCTTCGGTAAAAAACTGCCGGTTTTCCTGGAAGCGTACTTCATAAGGCGTGAGGTTGTTTACCACGTTATCGGAAACAACCTGGCCAAAGTCGGGGATCAGTGTGGCATCAAGGGTGAAGCCTTCGCTGATACCATATTTTACATCCATGCCTCCGTTGCGGAGCCATTCGTTCTGGTATTCGTTATTTTTTACCGGGGTGCTGCGGTAACCGGTGGTTACATACGGTGAGAAACTCAGTCGCAGCGGCGGTTCAATATTCTCCAGTCCTTTCAGTTGCCCGAACTGGTTTACAAACCCGCCCACTTTGGGGTCAACCGGATTCCAGTAACTGTTTTCATTGGTGCGGCGGATGAAACGGAGGAATTGTATGCCCCAGTCCTGCACCTGTTTTTTTGAAAAGCGCAATGATATATAAGGTATCCGCATTTCCACGGACCACCCATCGGCGTTCATGGTTACCTGGCTTTCCCAAACAGCGTCCCAGGTTTTATCGCCTGAAGAAAACATACCGCCGAGGTTGGGGCCGAGTCTGGCATCGGATTGTACGTTGGCTGTGGTGACGAGGAACTGGAAACCGTTCTGGTGATCCTCGTAGGTATCGAAGAAAACGGAAAAATAATCCACGTCGGTTTGTGCTTCGCCGTCGCGTGCGGTGATTTGCCTGCCGATCAGTTTGGGATCGTCAAATAAATGGGCCGACACATAGATGGCGGAATTATCATACAATACTTTGACTTCGGAAGGTTTGGAGCAGGGCTTTCCATAATCGGGAAAGTTCTGGATGAAGTCAGTAAGAACGGGTGCCTGTGCCCATGCGGGATCAGACAGGTTGCCGTCTATTTTTGGCGCCTGGGAGATCTTTATGGCCGATATTGTTTTTGTTTGAGAAAACAATGACCCACAAAGCATTAGCAGGAATATGCTTATAAGAATCCGAAACTTCATCACTTCAGTTACAATCCCAAATATAACAGTCTCCCGCCATGTTTTTAAGAGAGCAGCAAAAAAACGCAATAATACCCGCTAATTCATCCTTTTTTTGAGGGAAATTACCTGTTCCTGGAGGTTGGAAACCAGGTGGCTCAGTTGATTCATATCCCATTGCTGTTGTGCGGCAGCTTTTGAGATCACGACCTGTGCCATCCACATTTCCAGGATTTCTTCTGCGTTTACGGTATAGGGGTGGTAAGTGGGGTTATCACTGACCAGGGTGAGTTTATTTTTTGCTTTCGCGTTTTTCTGTACTCTTTTATATACAACGCCTTCATTCCGGGAGACCACGATACAGGCTGCGTTGTTTTTTACTTCTTCCAGGTCTTCCACTTTTTCACCAACGATAACCGATCCGCTGGGTGTGGGCAGCATGGAGTCGCCGATGATTTCGAAGGCGCGGTAGTTACCGCCGGCGAGCATGGGCAGGGTGAAGGTGTTGAGTTCATCAATAAATTCCGGGTCGGCATATCCGGCCAGGTAACCGGCGGCGGCTTTTACCGGCACAAAAGGAATATCGGGGCGGCCGGAGGCCATTTTCAGCATCCTGCGTTTGGCTAGGTAGCTGCCCTTGGTTTCACTCATATCCTTGCGGAGGAGTTCATCGAGGGTACATTTAAAAATATCGCAGACCACTTCAAGTACATCTATCCGGGGTTCTGCGCGTTCTTCTTCATACGCGCCGAGGAGGGAGCGTTTGATACCGAGTTTACGGGCAAATTCTTCCTGGGTCCAGCCGCGGAGTTTGCGGAGGTAACGGAGATTTTGATTTGAAATGGCCATGGGAAACTAATTTATTTAGTGCAAAATACTAAAAATTGCTAAAAATCCAAATTTTTTACCACAAAGTGCGCAAGTTTGACACAAAGTACAAAGAGTTTGTCAAACTTAAACTCTGTGTACCTTTGTGCTTGTGGTCTTGTTGCACTCTGTGGTAAAAACGTTCTTTATTTCGTTTCTTCTTGTAGAAAATAATCAGCAATTTTGCACCGAACTATGCCAAAAAAACCAATTTCCCCCAAACGCTCCCGCACCACCAAACCTGTCATCCTGATTACGAACGACGATGGCGTAACCGCACCCGGTATAAAAAACCTGGTAGAAGCTGTGAAGCACCTCGGCAAGATTGTGGTGGTGGCACCGGATAAGCCGCAGTCGGGCATGGGCCACGCAATTACGATTGGCCAGCCGCTGCGATTGCATAAACTGAGTGAAGAAGATAATGTAGAGATCTGGTCATGTACCGGAACGCCGGTAGACTGTGTGAAGCTGGCGGTTGATAAAGTGCTGCACCGCAAACCGGATATCTGCCTGAGTGGAATTAACCACGGGGCCAATCACAGTATCAATGTGATTTATTCGGGTACGATGTCGGCTGCTGTGGAGGCCGCGATTGAAAGCATTCCTTCGGTAGGTTTCTCGTTACTGGATTTCAGTATTGATGCTGACTTCACGGGTGCGCGCAAATTCGTGCGCATTATTGTGGAGAAGATGCTGGCGAGTAAACTGGACAAGCACACGGTGCTGAATGTAAATATCCCGGCAGGTCCGGTGGAGCTGCTGAAAGGCTATAAAATCTGCAAGCAGGCTTATGCCAAATATGTGGAAGATTTTATTGAAAGAAAAGACCCGCATGGCCGGCATTATTACTGGCTGACCGGCGAATTCGTAAACTTCGACAAAGCCCGCGATACGGATGTATGGGCGCTGGCACATAATTATGTAAGTGTGGTGCCGGTGCAGTTTGACCTCACCAATTATAAACTCAAGGCCGAACTTGAAAAACTGGCGTTCATGATTTTTAAAAAGACAGCCTGAAACTGGGATTGATTCTCGGTTTGCTGGGTCCGCTGGCCGGACTGGTAGTGATTTATTTTATAAAATACAGCAGTTCGAAATTCGGCGATTTCCTGGATGTGTTCATCCATGATAACCGGCTGATTACTTCTGTAGGCACCTTGTCGTTATTAGCCAATGCGCTGTTGTTTGCATTATATGTACAGCTTGACAAATACCAAACCTTCAAGGGTATTTTTATTGTTACGCTGATTTATGGTATCCTGATCCTGGTGCTTAAAATCCTGAACTAGGTATGAAGTATTACCTGATTGCCGGCGAAGCTTCGGGTGACCTGCATGGCAGTAACCTGCTGAGGGCCCTGAAAAAACCGGGGGATGTAATCCGTGCCTGGGGTGGTGATGAAATGGAAGCGGCTGGTGCCACTATTGTAAAACATTACCGCGAGCTGGCCTTTATGGGATTTGCTGAAGTGCTGATGAATCTCCGCACGATCCTGCGCAATCTTACATTCTGCAAAAAAGATATACTGGCACACAAACCCGATGTGCTGATCCTGATTGATTACCCCGGTTTCAACCTGCGTATCGCCCGCTGGGCAAAAACACAGGGCATCAAAGTGATTTATTATATCAGTCCGCAGGTATGGGCCTGGAAAGAAAGCCGTGTAAAAAACATGCGGAAGTGCATTGACCTGATGCTGGTGATCCTTCCTTTTGAAAAAAAATATTTCCACGACAAATGGAACTGGGATGTAGAATATGTGGGTCACCCGCTGGTGGAAGTGGTGAACAGGCACCTGGCAAGCACACCCGCCCCTGCCCTTTCCCATAAAAAAATCATTGCCGTTTTACCCGGCAGCCGCAAGCAGGAGATTTTGAAAAAACTGCCGGTGATGCTGGAAGTGAGTAAATCATTTCCCGATTACCAGTTTATTGTGGCGCGTGCCCCGGGACTCGAATCTTCATTCTATGAATCTATTTTAAAAGAATATCCGGATGTAATGGCGGTTACGGGCAAGACTTATGATTTACTCCGCCAATCAGAAGCCGCACTGGTTACCTCAGGAACAGCCACCCTGGAAACCGCCTTGTTTGGGGTGCCGGAAGTGGTATGCTACAAGGGCAATTATATTTCTTACCAGATTGGCAAGCGGGTGATTAAGGTGAAATACATTTCGCTGGTAAACCTGATCATGGACCGGCCGGTGGTGACGGAGCTGATACAAAACGAAATGAATGTGGTGAATGTGAAGCGGGAACTGGATTTAATATTGAATAATAAATTGCGGCGGGAAAAAATGCTGGAGGATTTTGGGGTATTGAGGGAGATGTTGCAGCAGGGGGAAGAGGCTTCTTCAAAGGCTGCGGAGTTGATAGAGAAAAGCCTTGCGTAGATTACCACAGAGTGCACAGAGTGTGGCACAGAGTTCTCAGAGTAGAAATCGCTAAACTCTGTGTACTCTGTGCCACACTCTGCGCACTCTGTGGTAAAAAAAAGCTCCCATACGGGAGCTCTTCAGATAAGGAAGTGGTTAGGGGTTTCTGTAAAACAGGGCAAATAAAATGAAGAAATAACCTGAATGGCTGTTTGACTTAGTAAACGGTTGTTTTGGGTTAGTGTTTTGTTAAGAGTCTTCACCACATAGAAACATAGGCACATAGATACACATAGGAATACAGACGAAGAGTTCCTATAGAAGCGACTTTTCGAAGGAACAGAGTTTGCGTGTATTTCTATGTGTATCTATGTGTACTATGTGTCTATGTGGTAAAGACTTTCAAAAAAAGAAGTTTTTAACATTCCCCTTATACTGGGGAAAACACTCCCCCGTTTAATAACTGGCATCATTTTTTATGTACAGGAGTTACAACCGTAGCGCATGAAACAGCGATATACCTCCTATGCCAGCAAAAAATTACTGACCCGTTATATACTAGACAGTATTGAAATCCGGCAGTCGAATGCGGGTATACAGGAGATGATTGCATGGGGAAAATCCGATGCTTTCTGGAAAGAGTTAGTGGAAGAACTGATTGGGCAACCGGTGAAGAAAATTGTATTGTCGGAGTTGTGTCAAAACTGATGAGAGTCTTTACCACATAGGAACATAGGCACATAGGTACACATAGAAATACACGCACACTCTGTTTCTTCGAAAAGTCACTTCTATAGGAACTCTTCGTCTGTATTCCTATGTGCTCCTATGTGCCTATGTTCCTATGTGGTAAAGACTTTTTATACTTTGAACGATACCATACTCCACCCCTCTTAATTCCGCCAAACCTTTTAAGCGCCCGATAGCCGAATAACCGGGGTAGGCATTTTTTTGCAGGTCATCGAGCATCTGGTGGCCGTGATCGGGGCGCATGGGAATGGAGAGCTGACGGCGCTGCTGTATCTGCAGCACTTCTTTTATTATTGCATACATATCCGTATCACCACCGAGGTGGTCGGCTTCGAAGAAATTCCCTGCTGCATCCCGTTTGGTATTGCGCAGGTGCAGGAAATGCACATGATCCCCGAAACGGCGGAGCATTTGCACGAGGTTATTATCGGCCCGTGCGCCGAAGGAGCCTGTGCAAAAACAAAACCCATTGGCTTTGGAGGGAACAGCATCTATCAGTTCAGCGGCATCGGCTTCAGTGCTCATGACCCGGGGCAGGCCCAGCAGCGGATACGGCGGATCATCGGGATGGATGGCCATGCTGAGTCCGCAGGCTTCGGCAACGGGAACGACAGCCCTTAAAAATTCAATGAGGTTTTTTTTCAGTGTGTTTGCATCAATGCCTTTGTAGGTATTGAGTAAGCTGATTACTTTACCGGGTGTGAAAGATTCATCGCTGCCGGGCAAGCCCATGAGCAGGTTGCGGTATAAAGCAGCCCGTTTTGCTTCATCCATGTCTGCAAAAACTTTTTTAGCAGCGGTGATTTCTTTTTTGGAATAATCTTTTTCGGCGCCGGGTCTTTGCAGCAGGAATAAATCAAAGGCGATAAATTCAAGCCGGTTAAAATAAAGTGCTTTTGCACCGCTGGGCAATTCATAGGCAGTATCTGTACGCAGCCAGTCGAGCACGGGCATGAAATTATACGTTACTACTTTCAAACCGGCCGCAGCCACGTTGCGCAGGCTTTCTTTATAATTACCGATATGCCGGAAATAATCACCGCTTTTGGTTTTGATGTCTTCACTCACGGGCAGGCTTTCGATGACGGTCCAGCTCATACCTGCTTCTTCAATCAATTTTTTCCGCTTCGCGATTTCATCCGGGGTCCATACTTCACCAACGGGGATATGATGCAGGGCAGTTACCACGCCGCTGCAGCCGGCCTGGCGGATGTCGGATAGTTTTACGGTATCATGGGGACCAAACCAGCGCATGGTCTGGTGCATCAGCCAATTCATACAGGATTTATTTAGTGCCGGAACCGGCTCCGGTTATGACGAATATACAACCCGGATACGAAGATTTACGTCTGATATCTTAACAGGCATTAAGCGGTCAAAACGCTAAATTTGCTGTATTCAAACACAATTTTCCCCATGAAACGAATTCCCATTCTGTTAATGCTGCTGGCCCTTTGCATTGTAACCCGGTCGCAGGACCTGGGCCAGGTCAATTTCAACAGCGGCACTACCATCAAATACCTGTCACTGGTAACAGATGATGGCATGCTGATCCGTTTGGATGACCAGGGCAAGATCCTGGAATGGGGTTATGAAGTGAAAGCCGACCGGTATGAATATTATTCACCCAAACTCCAGCCTTTTATGGGGCGCATCGAATATTATACCAATGATGTGGATTCCGCTTTTCGCGGCAAGATTAAAAGCATTGGCACGGTGGTGTTTACTTATTATGGCAAATTTGAAGACAGTACCCATGTCGGCAAACTGAAAACAGCAGGCCGGGTGATGTTTGATTATTACAGGAAGTATGACAATGTAAATATCCGCGGCAAGCTGCGGATGGTTGGCACCCGTCAGATCCAGTATTATTCTGAATTTGAAAATGAAGCGTACCGGGGCAGGATCCGTTCCATCGGCAGCACAGAAATTACTTACTACTCATCTTTTGATGACAAACAGATACGCGGGAAGGTGAAAAGTATTGCAGGGGTGAGTTACCAGTGGTATACCTCTACGGATGGAAAGGGTTATGGGGGATTGAAGGTGGGGGCGTTCAGGCAAAATATTGCGGGGGTGACGTATATCATTCAATGATTTCTTTAACCACAAAGTTCACTAAGGAATACACAAAGCGCACAAAGTTTTACCCTGGTGAACTTTGTGTATTTACTTTGTGACCTTTGTGGTAAAAAAATCAAGCTTTCAACAACGCCTCTATATCAAATTTTTTCATTTTCATAAACGCCTGTATCACCCGCGGTGCTTTCTCCGGATCCGACATCAGCTTTCCCAGTATAACAGGAACAACCTGCCACGAAACACCATATTTATCCTTACACCATCCACACATGCTTTCAGCGCCGCCATCTGCCGTCAGGCTGTTCCAGTAATGATCTATCTCCGCCTGGTTTTCACAGGGAATTACAAATGAAACAGATTCATTGAACGGGAACTGTTTGCTTTTTTCATTGAGCGCCATGAAATGTGTGCCGTTCAGTTCAAAGTTTACTACAATGGGTGAGGCATTGAGGATTTTAGAGTTGGGGAAGATGGAGCAGTAAAAGTCGGCGGCTTCTTTTGCACCGCCGCTGAACCAGAGGCAGGGGTAGAGTTGTTTGGGCATGTCGGAGGTTTTATTTTACCACAAAGTACACAAAGGAATACACAAAGGACACAAAGTATCGGTGTGTATTCCTTTGTGCTCTTTTCCCTTTGGCCTAGCTGAAGCGTAGCGTAAGCGGGGGTGTATTTCTTTGTGCCCTTAGTGGTAAAAGAATTTTACCTCTTTCGCGTCCCCACCAATCTGTAATACCCCACATCCACATGCCCGTTATTATTCGCCCTTGCCGTCGCTTTACCAATAAATGTATCCCCCGTTATTTTTTCAACATAATACGTAACCCCTTCTTCCCCCGGTGAAGTAAACACAAACGTCTCTCCTTCTTTGGTTAATGGCCAGCCTGCTTTCTTCCAGGCATCCACATCCAGGCTGCCGAATGGAAACTGCTGGTCAGTGATTGATTTTTCAGCAACCTCTGGTGGCACCTGGAATAAATCGGCGGAAACCAATGATGCCTTCAAATCCCATACGCCTGATAAATCAACTTGTTCAATAACCACCCAGGCGCAGGCTTTTGTATCACTGCGACTGACTTTCACGGTTAATTTCCCTTCGGGATTTGTGGTACTCAGTCCCCAGGAAATGGCACCCGGAGTATTTAAACTTTGCTGCCGGTTACCGTTGATGCTGTAGTTACTGCCTGTTACTTCAATGGAAAGATTTGTATTATTCCCGCTGATGGCATTGATCGTGGCGGTGATCGTATAATTTTCCGGACCACCTTTATATGACAGCGAAACGGTATTCATGGCAATCATGCTGGCAGGTGTTAAAACAGGCAATCCTTTTTTTGCCCGCATATCATTGATTACTTTCAAAACGGCCTGGTCAACCCTTAATAAACCGGCGCCGTATAATTGCCAGTTCCTTATTTTCCCATCTCTGCCGGGGATCTGGTCCTGCGCTGTGCTGATAAGTATATTTTTTATTTCTGCTGCAGTCAGATCCGGGTTAATGGATTGCAGCATGGCAACTGTACCTGTTACCTGTGGTGCCGCGAAACTGGTGCCGCTGGCAAAAACAGGTTTACCGTTTTTATCCATGCCGTGGATTACATTATCACCGGGTGCAGAAATAGTGAGTTCACCATCCCTGGTTCCCTTGTTGGAATAATTTGATATACCGCCGTCAGGGTTCATGGCACCAACTGTAATCAGGTTATCTGCTTTCTGGCCCACATTCATGCCATTGTTTTTTTCAAGGTAAGCGGTATCATTACCGGCTGCCCCTACGATTACCACTTTCGGATATTTTTCTTTTACCCTTTGATAGAATTTTTCATAGAGTTTGGTTTCAAATTCATTTTTCTCGGAATAAATAAGCGGGCCAAAGGAGCAGTTAATAACGGTTGCACCGTTTTTTAATCTGTTCATACATCACTTTTATGGTTGTCTGCACATAGGCGACGCCGCCAAATTCAAATTTGGACAGATCGTCAGGATCAGGCGTTGTTTCATGAAATTTATTCCCGGTGTGAAAATATTACTGGTCTCTATGGTGAGGTCTTTTCCCAATGGTGAAGCCACACCGGTAATACCGCCATTATCAGCATTTGCGCCAATGATCTGGGTCACCATTGTTCCGTGCGTAAGGCCTCCGTGCAGTATATTGCCATTTTCATCTTTATCAGGATCAGTACTGTTCCCGGTGATATCAGTAGTATAGGATTCAGTGATGTTGTTCCCTCCCAGTTCATCAGTGCCTTCATAGACCCTGGTATCCATTACTCCAACTTTAACCGGATTCAGTTTCAACCCTGATGCCTTTATATAAGCATATGCGTTTTTCAAACCGGTCATCTCGTAGTTCCTCCCCTGCCCGTTTACCTGGTAAATGGGATCATCCATCGGATCACAGCTGCCGGCTGTTTCATTAAATCCACAAGGTTTGAGCAAGCCATTCGGACTTACCAGTTCCACGCCCGGCATTTGTGCCAATTTGTTAAACACATTTTCAAACGTAGCTGCAGTGGCAGATTTTATTTCCAGCTGGTAAAAATTGATCAGATCGATATCACCTGTTATTACCCCGCCTGCTTCCCCGCAATTTTTTTCGGCATCGCTTTTCGACAATCCGTCTTTCAGTACAATACCAAACTGGGTAACGGGCACTAATCCAAATTTTTGGGTCATTTGGATGCTCGAACTGTCGGGCAATTTCATTGCAATTTTTGAAACAGATTGAGACGGGCCTTTTTTGGGGAGCAGGTATTTCCATACCAGGAAGCCGCTGCCTGCGAAAAGTATCAGCAACAGTGGCAATAGATACCCCTTGCGATTCTTTTTCATATAATAAGCTTTACGGTATAAAATTAGACTGGTTGGAGGAGGGGGAGGGTGAGGTTGGTCAGGAAAGGGGGGAGTGTTTTTTACCACAAGATGTGATGGAATACAAAACCACAAGGTGCACAAAGGCAAAACTAAGGGCACAAAGTGTAGGGACCGCAGTTTTGAAAAGGCGTCAAAGAATCGAAATGTAATTATCTGTGTGTTTTGAGACAATATTATTAAAAATCAGTTTGTCTTGAATTGATCCCTTAACTTCTCAATATAATTTCTGCTCTTTTTCTTTTTAATTTCCGATTCTCTTTGTGACGCTTCTGCCCTTGTTTCATAATTTTCTGTATAAACAATTTTCCAATCTTTAGCCTTCTTTGTGGCTTTCGAACCAGAGTTATTATGTCGAAATAACCGATTTGTTAAATCTGCACTATGGCCTACATAGTATTGATCAATAGTTTTAGAATAAATAATATAAACACTAAACGGCATTACGAAAAAGGTTACACTATAAAACTAGAAGTAGAAGAAGAATTACGAACAGTGTTTTTCTTATTAATAGCGGTGAAAAAACATGAAAGGTACAGGCGTATGAAAATAAAAAAGGGTTCGCAAATTTATAAACCCTTGGTGGAGAATACCGGATTCGAACCTGTAAAGACCTCCCCGCATCGCGGGGCGCTCCATCCAACTGGCCTCGACAAATAAAAAAAGGGTTCACAAATTTGTGAACCCTTGGTGGAGAATACCGGAGTCGAACCGGTGACCTCTTGCATGCCATGCAAGCGCTCTAGCCAACTGAGCTAAATTCCACTGTATTTCCAACTTTGACCCAAGCGGACCGCCGGGGGCTCAGCCAACTGAGCTAATTCCCTACTTTATTTGCGTTGACCTTCCCGCTTCCTGCGGGACGCTCTAGCCAACTGAGCTAATTCCCCTACTTTATTTCGAACCGTTGACCTTCCCGCTTCCTGCGGGACGCTCTAGCCAACTGAGCTAATTCCCCTACTTTATTTCGAACCGTTGACCTTCCGCCTGCGGACGTCAGCCAACTGAGCTAATTCCCCTACTTTATTTCGAACCGTTGACCTTCCCGCTTCCTGCGGGACGCTCTAGCCAACTGAGCTAATTCCCCTACTTTATTTCGAACCGTTGACCTTCCCGCTTCCTGCGGGACGCTCTAGCCAACTGAGCTAATTCCCTTATGGGAGTGCAAATATATTCGCACAAAACCGCCCCGCCAAATCAATTCTGGTAAATGATGAAACCCGCTACAGTAAAGGGTTTCAGAGGGAAACGATATCCGGGGATTTTATCCGGCGCGTGGATTGCCGGATCAGCAGTTCGGTTGACAGAACCCGGGTCTCAAACTCGGTTACGGGCCGCTTGCTTTCAATCAGCTGCAGCAGCAGGTTGGTGGCTATTTCACCCATCTCAAATGCCGGCTGGCGGATCACCGATAACGGCGGTTCCAGCAACTCAGTCAGGTCCGTATTTGAAAATCCAATCAGCCCGATATCACCGGGCACATCAATCTTTTTTTGTTTCAGTAAACGCAAACATCCTGTAGTCAGTTTATCGGCCAGGGCCAGGATGGCATCCGGTTTTACCGGCTCATCCAGCAAACCATTTAATGCATCTTCCACTTCAGATAATATCATGCCTCCATGCTTGCAATACCGGACCCGCTCACCACCGGAATCAATACCCCGGTCTTTCAGTGCCGCCTGGTAACCCGCTAACCTTTCGCGGGTAATAGACAAAGATTCTGAATTCGCCAGCGCCACCAGGTGGCGGTAACCGGAATCCAGCAGGTGCATCGTGGCATCATAAGCACCCTTGTAATTATCAACAATCACTTTATGCGTATCAATCTGGTCAACGATCCGGTCAAAAAACACAATCGGTAACCCGCGTTCATGGAATTCCTGGAGAAAACTGAAATCCTGGGTTTCGGTAGATACAGAAATTATCAACCCATCCACTGATCTTGACGTAAGGAACTGCAGGTTCAGCATCTCCCGGCTGAATGATTCACGGCTCTGCGCAATGATCACATTATAGCCATTGTTATACGCGATCGATTCAATGCCATTAATCACCTGTGAAAAAAAACTGTTGGCTATTTCAGACACCACTATCCCGATTGTACGGCTCCGCCTTTCTTTCAAACTTAAAGCAATAGGATTGGGATGATAGTTGATTTTTGCAGCATAATCCAGCACCAGTTTTTTCGTCTCCTGGCTGATTTCATAGCTGTCACGCAACGCCCGCGACACTGTGGACGTAGAGAGCCCCAGTGCCTTCGCAATATCCTTTATCGTAACAGCTTCGAACTTCATCAAAAACAGGTCTTTAAATATATAAATGACGTCTTGTAAAGTTAACTGATTTCTCCCTCCCGTAAACGGCTTGCATCAATGCCCAGTTGCCCTGAAAAAACCATTCATCAACCTATAAAATGCAATTGTTCCAACTGAATCCGGAAGCCCTTTTTTGCGATGCGGGGCTAACTTGCTCCAAATCATTCAAAATGACATCGTTACCGGGAACGATTGCGTAAATAAAGTACCTCATTCCTTTCAGCAGGCCGCCTAATCTAAGTAGCATTGTTCAGGCATTTTGCTGCTTCATCCCCAATTCAAGCAGCCAACTGCCTCGAAAAATTGCCTGCTGACATGAAAAGATTGCTTAACCTGATGCTGATGCGCCTTGATGCCGTTTTGTGCGGGCACTCTTTTCCTTCCAAAATCAACAGCCCTGTAACGATCCTCACCCCCGCCCCGACATTCACTGATTTTTTAATACACGTCACCCCGTTAGTAAAGAAAGGTAACCGGCTACTCCGGATTACCGGTGATGATTCTCTAATTATAATTCCAGGTCATTAACAAAAATTGCTTTATGACAAAAATGCTGAGACCTCTTGCCTGCCTTCTGTTTATGTTCTCCGTACTGGCTCCGCTGAACAGGCTGCATGCACAGGTAAAACAAATTACGGGTACCGTAACTTCTTCCGAAACCAGGCAACCGCTGGCTGGCGTTACTGTTACCCTGAAAGGCACACGTACTGTAGCCATGACCGATGCTTCCGGTAATTACAAAATCACCCTGCCCTCCGCTTCGGGAATACTTGTATTCTCCAGCGCAGGTCAACTGAGTTTGGAGATACCGGTGAATGGTGAATCTGTTATCAACGCCACCATCAATCCAGATGTAAAGGCGATTGAAGATGTGGTTGTAATCGGTTACCAGACTGTCCGCAGGAAAGACCTGCTGGCTTCAGTATCTTCCATTGGCTCCAAAGACCTGAAGGATATGCCGATCAACTCTGCTGAAGAAGCACTCAACGGAAGACTCGCTGGTGTTACTGCCACTACTTCTGAAGGTTCTCCTGATGCAAGAGTAACTATCCGCATCCGTGGCGGTATGTCAATCACCGGTGATAACTCCCCGCTGTATATCGTGGATGGTGTGCAGGTTGAAAATGGCCTCTCTGCCATTTCCCCGCAGGACATCCAGTCTATTGACGTACTGAAAGACGCTGTCGCAACAGCCATTTACGGTGCACGCGGTGGTAATGGTGTAATCGTAATCACAACCAAAAGCGGACGTACCGGTAAACCCAAAGTAACCTACAATGGTTTCATTGGCGTGAAGTACCTGCCTAAAAAACTGGAAGTACTCAGTCCTTATGATTTTGTGATTTACCAGTCTGAAAGATCAAGAGGCAGCAGTGTTGACAGCACCAATTTTGTAAACCATTTCGGACATACCTGGGATACCCTGCTGAATTATAAAAACATGCAGTCTATTGACTGGCAGGACGAAGTGTTTGGCAATACCGGTGTTACGCAAACACACAATGTTGGCGTAAGCGGTGGCAGTAAAAAACTGACTTATTCATTTGGCTACACATACAATAATGACAAAGCCATTGTAATCAGTTCTGAATATAAAAGGCACCTGCTGAATTTAAAAACAGAATATAAAATCAATAAGAATATTAAAATCGGTATTTCCGGACGTTTAACACACCAGGATGTACTGGGTGCTGGCGTATCAGATACGAAAGGATCTTCTTACAACCGTTTACGTAATGCGGTAAAATACCGCCCGTTCCTGTCAACCGCCCAGGAGCTGGATGACCCCGATCCGTTTGCAGATCCCAACGTAGGTAATGGACTCAACCTGACCAACCCGATCCTGCTGGCCAATGCCGAATACCGCAAGAAAACAACAGATGTATATAATGGAACCGCATTCCTGTCATGGAACCTGGTGAAGAACCTGAGTTTCAAATCCACCTTTGGTTATGATTACAACAAGTCCATGGATCGCCAGTTTTATGATTCCATTACTCCTTATGCCATCATACAAGGCGCTGCCAAACCCATCGCCGGACTGGATACTGTAATCCGCAAAACGATTACCAATTCAAATGTGCTGACATATACACTGAATAATTATAAAGACAGACATGATTTTTCAGTACTGGTAGGTGAAGAGACTTATGAAACCACTACTGATGCTTACTCACGTCTTTATAAAAGCTTCCCCGCATTTACCACTTACGGTGCTGCTTTTAAAGATCCCACACTCGGAACTCCTTTTACAGGCTATCCTAAATATTCAAAAGCACGTTATACGAATATCTCTTTCTTCGGAAGGGTTAACTATGCTTACAAAGACAAATACCTGTTTTCAGCGAACGTAAGGCAGGATGGTGCTTCCAAATTCGGACCCGGTCACAAATGGGGTACATTCCCTGCAGGTTCAATTGCCTGGAGGGTTTCCCGCGAGAAATTCATGGAGAACCTGAAATTCATCAACGAATTCAAGGTCCGTGCCGGTTACGGTGAAATCGGTAACAACCGGATTGCTGATTATCTCTATCTGACTTCCTTCAGGAATGACGGTGCTTATTTCTATGGAATTAATAATAGCGCAATCCTTGCTTATTACTCAGGTTCACTGGTAAACCCCGACCTGAAATGGGAATCCACGATCAACCGCAACCTGGGTTTTGATATCACCCTTTTCAAAAGAAGACTTGACATTACACTGGACATTTATAAAAACACTTCCAAAGACCTGTTGCTGAATGTGCCTATTGCCTCTACGTATGGTTATGCCACACAGCTCCGCAATATTGGCCAGACAGAAAACAAGGGTGTTGAAATCCAGCTGGTCGCCGGTATTATCCGTAAAAAAGATTTTACCTGGAATGCCAACTTCAACATTTCATTCAACAAGAACAAAGTGGTTAAACTCGGACAGAACCAGACCAGCTTCTTTGCTGATCCCAGCTGGGGTGTGTCTGGCCAGCCTGCCGACTATATTGAAAGAATCGGTGATCCCGTTGGTTCAATCTGGGGTCTTGTAACAGATGGTTACTATGGCGTGGGCGATTTCGATTACAATCCCAATACCGGACAGTACACACTGAAAGCAGGCCGCCTGACTGATGTGGGTATCATCGGACCGGTTATGCCCGGCTCAATTAAATTCAAAGACCTGAATGGTGACGGTGTGATTGACCTGAATAATGACCGTACGATCATTGGCAACCCCAATCCTAAATTCACCGGTGGTTTAAGCCAGCAGATCACGTACAAAAAATGGGACATCAGCCTGTTCATGAACTTCTCTTACGGAAATGATATTTATAACGCCAATAAAATTGAATTCACGAATGGTTATTCCAATAACTCAAATATGCTGAAACTGATGGAAGGCCGCTGGAAAGTGGTAACTGCCACAGGTCAAACAGCTGAGTGGGTGAATGGTACAAACGTATTCGGTATTCCTCCTGACCAACTGGCTGCATTGAATGCACAGGCTACCATCTGGCAGCCGCTGAAGAGTGCAGGCGCTTTCTATCCCCATTCATGGGCGATTGAAGATGGTTCTTTCCTCCGCGTGAATAACCTGACAATTGGTTATACATTTTCAAACAAAGCCATCTCTTCTTTAAAGATGAGTCACCTGAGGGTTTACCTCACAGGCAACAACCTGGCGCTGATGACAAGGTATTCCGGATATGATCCCGAAGTAAGTGTAAGGAACAGTCCGCTTACACCGGGTCTCGATTATTCTGCATATCCGAAAAGCCGCAGTTTCATTTTTGGTATAAATGCATCATTCTGATAAAAAACTTAATTCATTTAATAAAACAGACAGTATGAATACCCGAATCTTTAAAAAATGGAGCCTCCTCTCAGTAGGATTACTCATGATACTGGGCAGCTGCCGGAAATACCTGGATCAGCAACCCACTACTGAGCTGAGTGCCGATGTGGTTTTCAGCGATGTCCCCAGCGCCCTCAAAGCCCTGTCCGGTGCATATAGCCGTCTCGTGGGTGACCAGGTGTATGGTATCCGTATCAGCCTTTATTTCCCTGTTGACAATGATGAAATGCAGGGACCAACCGGTGCAGCCGATAACGACCGCCGGGATATCGCCCGCTATTCTGCCACATCGGGTAACGCGCAAATCAATAACCCTTTCAAACAGTTATTCCAGGGTATTGAATTTGCCAATATCTGTATTGACAATATTCCTAAAATGGCCATGTATACAGGCGGTTCCGACCAGGAGAAAAAACAACTCCAGCGGATGTATGGTGAAGCGCTGGCCCTGCGTGCACAGTTTTACTATGAGGCCATCCGCAACTGGGGTGACCTTCCTGCACACTTTGTTCCCGGCTATTCACAGGCCACTGCAGATCCGTTCCCCAAACGCGTGAATGCAGATACATTATATAATCACATCATCGCCGACCTGAAAATTGCAGAAGACCTCGTTCCGTGGAAAAGTGAAATCACCGGTATCGGCGACCAGCTGGATGAGCGCCTCACTAAAGGCACAATCAAAGGCCTCCGTGCAAGGATTTCCCTCGCCCGCGGTGGTTACAAACTGAACAGCAGTGGTGTGATGAGCCGGCCTGCCGACTATCTCACTTTCTACCAGATTGCAAAAGATGAGTGCAATGAAATCATGACTTCTTCCCAGCATTCACTGAACCCCAGCTACCGTGCACTGTGGAAAGACCAGGTAAACGGACATGCTGTTGCTGATCCCAATGGAGAACTGATGTTCCAGGCCAGTGCGATTGGTTTAACCGGACAGGAAGACACCAAACTCGGATATTACAACGGTCCTACCGTGAATGGTCTTGGCAACAAGAGCATCAACGTACTGCCTACTTATTTCTACCTGTTTGATTCAACAGATACACGCCGTGATGTAACCTGTGCTGCTTATAACGTAGGAGCAAACGGCACTGTAAAAGTCGGACAGGCAATTACTGCAATTTGCGATGGCAAATACCGCCGCGACTGGGTAACGAATCCTGTTATTTCCCCCACCAGCGCTGTACAGTACCTGGGACTGAAATGGCAGATCCTGCGTTATTCTGATGTGCTGCTGATGTTTGCTGAAGCAGACAATGAGCTGAATGGCGGACCTTCTGCTGCCGGTTATACTGCATTAAACCAGGTAAGGAGAAGAGGTTTTGGTAAACCGATTAACACACCGGATGCGGTGGATATACCTGCAGGTTTAAACAAATCTGATTTCTTCCTGGCACTGGCCCGTGAAAGATCACTGGAGCTGGGTGGTGAAGGCATCCGTAAATATGACCTCATCCGCTGGAACCTGCTGGGTACTGCTTTGACAGAAACAAAAGCCAACCTGCTGAAAATGTCAACCAGTACGGTGATGTTAAACCCGACTTACATGTCAGGTTATCCTTCATACAGCCTGAGCACTACATTACCGCTTTCCATGTTTTATATCACGAATACCGTTTCTGATAATAATAATGTAGGTGGTCTCTGGTTTAATTCATTATATTTTACTGCATCCGCTGCCACACCAACAGGAACTACAAAAGTGACCTGGCTGGGAGCTGCCGTGAATACAACAGCACTCGCACGTTTTGCCACCGGATTTATTCCCGGCAAATCAGAATTGCTGCCCATTCCACAGCCTGCACGTGATGCGAACATAAACCTGACCCAGAACCCGGGTTACTGATAATAACTGTTTTCATTGAAATAAGGCTGCTTTCCACTTGTGGATGCAGCCTTATTTTTTCGGCATACATCATTAATTTACCAGCATGAAATCCCGCAAAGCCATATTATTCATTTTACTGATTGGTTCGCTCAGTTCCTGTGCACAGTTAACTGTACTTACCCAGGCTCCGGATAATGACCAGCCGCTGGCCTTTCCCGGTGCAGAAGGATTTGGCAAATTCACAACGGGCGGACGTGGTGGTAAAATCTACATTGTAACAAACCTTAACGACAAAGGCCCCGGCAGTTTCCGCGAAGCCGTGGAAGCCAAAGGAAAAAGGATCGTGCTTCTTAATGTTGACGGCACCATCCATCTGGAAACAAAACTCACAATCCGTGGTGATGTTACCATTGCAGGGCATTCAGCCCCCGGCGATGGTATTTGTCTGGCCGACCAGTCTGTTTCCCTCGGTGGCGATAATATTATCATCCGCTATATCCGCTTCCGCATGGGTGATAAATACCAGAAAGGCGGCATGGTGGATGGCAATGGCGGAGATGATGCATTTGGCGGAACCCGCCGGAAAAATATCATCATTGATCATTGCAGCTTGAGCTGGAGTACCGATGAAGTTTTTTCCATTTATGCAGGCGACAGTACCACCCTGCAATGGAACCTGATTGCTGAACCGTTGAACTATTCCTATCATTTTGAAAAAGGTGATACCGGATACGAACACCATGGTTATGGCGGCATCTGGGGCGGCGCACACCTGACTGCCCATCATAATTTAATTGCCCATTGTAATAACCGCAACCCGCGTTTTGACGGCATACGTAATGCTAAAACAGAACTGGTGGATTACCGCAACAATGTAATTTATAACTGGGGTGGCAATACCATTTATGCAGGCGAAGGCGGACAATATAATCTTGTAAACAACTACTTCAAATACGGCCCCTCCACTCCTGCAAAAAACCGTTACCATATTGCCAGTCCGGGTAAACGGGATCCCGATATCCCTTTCGGTAAATGGTTTATTGACGGCAACTATGTGGATGGCTCTCCGGAAATGACACGTGATAATTTCCTGGGCACCGATCTTACCAATAATGGAACAGCAGAAGATAAAAAGAATACAGTTATCAGCAACCCGCATGATGCAGTTCCTGTTCCTGTGCAATCTGCCGAAAAAGCATTCGAGGAAGTATTGCTTTACGTTGGTGCTTCTTTTGCCAGGGACACGATGGATGCCCGGATTGTAAATGATGTTAAAAAAAGAACCGGCCGGTTTATTGATGTACAGGGTGGTTACCCGCACGGCACAGAATATGAAAAAACACTGAATGCCTGGCCGGAACTGCGGGCTGCCACAAGCCTGTTAGACAAAGACAACGACGGCATGCCTGATGCATGGGAAACTAAATCCGGCCTGAATCCCAATAACGCCGGCGATGCCTCGCAATACGATCTTGATAAAAAATATACCAATATTGAAGTTTACCTGAACAGTTTAACTGAGAATAATCACAAATAGCATGAAAACATTTTTCGGTATTTTACTGATGACCTGTTCATCCCTGCTGATGTTCCCTGAAAAGAAAAAAATTAAAATCTTCATGGCCGGTGATTCCACCATGGCGATCAAGGAAACCAAAGCCTATCCTGAAACCGGCTGGGGCATGCCCTTTGTTTATTTCTGGGACACCTCTGTTTCTATAGTGAACCGCGCCAAAAATGGCCGCAGCACCAAAACATTTATCAGTGAAGGTCTCTGGAAATCCATTACCGACCAGATAAGTGAAGGTGATTATGTGATTATCCAGTTCGGGCATAATGATGAAGCCAAAGAGAAAAAAGAAAGATATGCCACACCCGATACCTTCCGCATGAACCTGACCCGTTTTATCCGTGAAACCCGTGAACACAAAGCCATACCCATTCTCTTCACACCGGTAAGCCGCCGCAAATTTGATTCCACCGGCACCGCCATTGAAACCCACAAAGAATATACGGCTTATGTTAAAGAAGTGGCTGCTGCAGAAAATGTAACACTGATTGATCTTGATGCCAAAAGCCGTGAACTGTACCAGCAGTTTGGGAAAGAAAATTCCAAATGGCTTTTTATGCAGCTGAAACCCGGCGAACACCCGAATTATCCGGAAGGAAAGGAAGATAATACGCACTTTACCGAACTCGGCGCCAGGCTGATTGCCGAACTGGTTTTATCAGAACTGAAAAAAGCAGTGCCTGAACTCACAGAAAGAATTTATGTACCACCGGTAAAAAAACCTGCCTGAAAATAGCGTGCATTATATTATCCTTTTTTTGTACCTGCCTGGTATCCGCACAAACCAAAAAGATCACGGTTGCTGCTGATGGCAGTGGCCAGTTCACAACCATACAAGCGGCTTTTGATGCAGTACCCATGGGTAACGACAAACCTGTTACCATTTATGTAAAGAAAGGTTTGTACAAAGAAAAACTGCATCTTGATTCTTCTAAAAATAAAGTCACGTTGATTGGCAATAACCCCGCCAATACAATTATCAGCTGGGATGATCACACGGGTAAAATCTCCCCTGCAGGTGACACCATCAATACTTACACTTCGGAAACCTGCCGAATTAAAGCCGACCAGTTTAAAGCCATCAATATCAGTTTTGAAAATACCGCTGGCTTCACTGCCGGTCAGGCTGTAGCCATGCAGGCTGCGGGCGACCAGCTTGTTTTCATCAACTGCCGCTTTGTTGGCAACCAGGATGTGTTGTTCACGCCCTCTCCCACCAGCCGGCAGTATTATTCAAAATGCTATATCGAAGGCACCACCGATTTTATTTTCGGCGCCGCCACGGTTTGGTTTGAACAATGTAAAATCCACAGTAAAAAGAATTCGCACGTAACGGCGGCCTCCACACCAGCGGATAAAACCTATGGTTATGTTTTTAATAAATGTGTACTGACCGGCGACACCTCGCTGCATAATGTATCACTGGGCAGGCCCTGGCGCCCCTTTGCGGCAGTCGTGTACATGTATTGTACGATCGGCGCACATATCAAACCGGAAGGCTGGTCGAACTGGAATAATACCGATAATTTTAAAACAACGCGCTTTGCAGAATATGAAAACCGCGGACCCGGCGCTGCCATTACAGGCCGTATCAGCTGGTCGAAACAATTAAGTGCTGAAGAAATAAAAATGTATACCCGGAAAAAAGTTTTCAAAGACTGGGATCCGGTGAAATAATATGAAATACTGGGTGATCATTTGCTGCTTCCTGGGAACCCGGGTCATGGCACAGCCTGTTGCTTTGCCAAAGGATACTTCATTTACCATACGTTCCAGTTTTGAAAAAGAAGTGAAGAAAAGACCTTACATCACCATCGCTGCCATTCCCCCCTCTGATAAAATCATAGAACAAAAGATATTGTTTACCGCGAGCTGGGTGAACGCAAACTGTTACTCGATATTTATTATCCACGCAAACACAAAAAAAACCGGGAAGCCGTTTTGCTCGTTTACGGCGGTGGCTGGAAATCGGGTGATAAATCACAGAACGAAGCCATGGCCCGGTATTTAGCTGCCAAAGGTTATTTCGTGGTAAGTGCTGAATACCGGTTGTCGGGTGAAGCCTTATACCCTGCTGCAGTATATGATCTGAAATCAGCCGTGAGATGGATCCGCGGACATGCCAAAGACTACGGCCGTCATATTGAATTCGTAACCGTGATGGGTTGTTCTGCCGGCGGTCAACTGGCCGCCATGTTGGGAATTACCAACAATAAAATTTCTTATGAAGACCGTCAAGGCAATTCTTTCCAGTCTTCCACCATACAGGCCGTAATTGATATGGACGGCATCCTTGCCTTTAAACATCCCGAATCGGAAGAAGGGCCTGCTGCTTCCTTATGGCTTGGCGGTACCTATGCTGAAGCACCGGCCAACTGGGAAGATGCCTCGCCGTTGAACCATGTGGATAAACAAACCGTCCCCTTCCTGTTTATTAACAGCAGCCTGCCCCGTTTTCATGCAGGCCGTGATGATATGATCAGGAAAATGAATGAACTTGGGATCTATTCTGAGATACATACCATTCCCGATACGCCGCATCCTTTCTGGTTTTTTAACCCCTGGTTTGAACCAGTCATGAAACATGTGACGGATTTCCTGAAAGCGCAAAAGAAAAACCATGCTAAACACCCGCGGTTTTAAAATATTGATCATCGTATTACTGGTTGCAGTACCACAGGTATTCAGCCAGAAAACCGGATACATATCCAAGGTCTGGTCACCCGACCGTGGTGATGGCACTTACATGAACCCGGTGATCCATGCCGACTATTCCGACCCCGATGCCATCCGCGTGGGTAATGATTATTACATGATCGCATCCAGTTTCAGCCAGTCGCCGGGATTACCCATCCTGCATTCGCTGGATCTCGTAAACTGGGAAATCTCCGGCTATGTACTCGACCGTATATTACCCAATGAACATTTCAGCACGGTACAACATGGTGGAGGTGTTTGGGCACCCAGCATCCGGTATCATGATGGTGAATTTTATATTTATTACCCCGATCCTGACTTCGGCATCTACCTCACCAAATCATCTAAAATAACTGGGCCCTGGTCAACGCCAATATTGGTCGCCGCAGGAAAAGGATTGATTGACCCCTGTCCTTTATGGGATGATGACGGCAATGTATATCTCGTTCATGCTTATGCCGGCAGCCGGGCAGGCATCAAAAGCATTCTGGTTGTGCGGCAAATGAATCCTGCAGGAACAGAATGTATTACCGAACCGGTACTTGTTTATGACGGACACCAGAATGATCCCACGATTGAAGGACCAAAAATCTACAGACGTAAAAATTATTACTACATATTCGCGCCTGCCGGTGGTGTAAAGACAGGCTGGCAAACGGTTTTGCGCAGTAAACATATCTACGGCCCTTATGAACGTAAAGTGGTAATGGACCAGGGCAGCACTGCAACTAACGGTCCGCACCAGGGCGCCTGGGTCAGTACCCAAACCGGTGAAGACTGGTTTTTACATTTCCAGGATAAAGAGGCTTATGGCCGGGTGGTGTGGCTGGAGCCGATGAAATGGGTTAGCGACTGGCCCGTGATTGGTGCTGATCCCGATGGGGATGGTAAAGGCGAACCCGTACCTGTTTATAAAAAACCAAATATTGGTAAACCACATCCTGCAGTGAATCCCGTGGAGAATGATGAATTCAATTCTCCGGTCAATGGTTTGCAATGGCAGTGGGTATCTGGAACCTGCCAAATATCCTCGGGCAAAAATTTCCGGCAGAAGAATTCACGGTGAAGATGAAAGTGAATTTCATGCCCAAATTCAAAAATGAAAAATTCGGATTGGTGATACTTGGCACCGACTACTCCTACATGTCGCTTGAGAAAGCAGACGATGGCATTTACATGGTCATCCGCGAAAACCTTGGCGCAGACAAGAATAACAAGGAACAAGATGGTGCTGTATTCCCGGTAACCGGCAATGAATTCTGGCTGACTATCAAAGTGGAGAAAGGCGGCATCTGCCGTTTCAGTTACAGCACAGATGATAAAACCTATATGACGATCATGCATGCATTCACTGCCAAACCCGGCAAATGGGTGGGTGCACGTATTGGTTTCTTCTGTTTAAGGAACAATATCACCAACGATGCCGGCTATGCCGATATTGACTGGTTCAGGATTGAAAAAAATCAACCATGATAAAAAAATTAATAATCGCTGCAGTAATATTTATGCTGCCGGGCGGAACAGCCATCCAGGCACAAAGCAAAACGGAGACAGCCGTTGCCGCCGCCGTGGAAAAACTCCGCCTTGCCATGACCAGCGGCGACAGCATCCAATTATCACAACTAGTAACGGATGATCTCAGCTATGGTCATTCCAGCGGTCATATTGACGACAAAAAAGCATTTGTCAGCAAACTCGTGTCCGGTAAATCAGATTTTGTCAGCATCACCCTGAGCGAACAGCAAATCACCCTGCATGGCAAAACCGCCATCGTGCGGCATAAACTTGATGCAGTAACCAATGATAATAACAAACCCGGTGAAGTGCATCTGTATGTTTTGCTGGTTTGGGTGAAGGAAGGTGGGGTGTGGAAACTTTTTGGAAGGCAGGCAGTGAAGAATGGTCTGACTGAGCGGGCTCGGCCGGCTTCGGCGGGGCTCAGCCAGACCGAGCCCGACGCATTCGTTACCGGCAACGATTGCGTAAATAAACACCTCCGAAATGGTTGAAAATGACGGAGTTTGGGGGTAAACTTGTATCGCCGGAGGCCTCCTTTCCGGCACTAAAAAAACGGATTACTTGCTATGCTTAAAAAAACGCTCACAGGCATTTTATTTACGGCATTCATGATGCCAGTTATGGCCCAGTTTGGCGCCATGAAACTGCCTAAAATCACCAGCCCCGTTTTTAAAAAAGATACCCTCTCCATTAAAAAATTCGGATCCGTTCCTGATGGTAAGATTTTAAATACGGCCCCGATCCAGGAAGCCATTAATTGGCTGTCTGCAAAAGGCGGTGGTGTGGTGCTCGTGCCTGCAGGTCTCTGGCTCACCGGGCCACTGGTACTCCGATCTAATATCAATTTACATCTCGCCATCGGTGCGACTTTGTTATTCACCAAAGATTTTAACCAGTATCCTTTAGTGGAAGGCAATTGGGAAGGTTCACCGCAGATACGTAACCAGTCACCCATCTCTGCCAACAAGGCCACCAACATTGCAATAACCGGTCGTGGTATCATTGATGGCAATGGGGATGCGTGGAGAATGGTGAAAAAAGACAAGCTGAATGAAACACAGTGGAAGAAACTGGTGAATTCAGGCGGTTTGCTCAGTGAGGATAAAAAAACATGGTACCCCAGCCAGTCATCATTCGATGGTTCCAAACTGCAGAATCCCGGCGTGATCAGCCCGGAGAAAACGCCCGACTATTACAATAAAGTAAAAGATTTCCTCCGCCCCAATATGGTGGTGCTGAATGAATGCAATAAAATTTTACTGGAGGGCGTCACTTTCCAGAACTCCCCTGCCTGGTGCCTGCATCCCCTGTTATGCGAAAACCTTACTGTGAGGAATATCATTGTAAAAAACCCCTGGTATGCGCAGAACGGTGATGGCATTGATGCAGAGAGCTGCCGCAATGTGCTGATTGAAAATTCCATTTTTGATGTGGGCGATGATGCCTTATGCATGAAGAGCGGCCGCGATGAAGCCGGACGCAAAAGAGGCAGGGCCACTGAAAATGTCATCATCCGCGGATGTACTGTTTATGCCGCACACGGTGGCTTTGTGATCGGCAGTGAAATGAGCGGTGGTGCGAAAAACATCTTTGTAAGCAATTGCAGTTTTATCGGAACCGATATTGGCCTGCGTTTTAAAACCACCCGTGGACGTGGTGGCGTAGTTGAAAATATTTATGTGAGCGGCATTTACATGAGAGATATTGTAGGGGAAGCCATCCTGTTTGATATGTACTATATGGCGAAAGACCCGATTCCCCTCGATGGCGAAAAAAGGGAATTGCCCAAAGTGGAATTCAAACCGGTAAATGAAACCACTCCTGTGTTCCGGAATTTCGTTATCTCCGATGTGTATTGTAACGGTGCTGCCAAAGGGATTTTCATCCGGGGCATTCCTGAAATGCATGTAAAAGATATTGTACTGAAAGATATGGTCCTCCAGGCCAAAGTGGGCATGGACATCCAGGAAGCCAGTAATATCTCCTTTAAAAATATCCAGCTCGTAACACCGGGAACTGAGCCGATGATTGACATCGTGCAGAGTGATAAACTGGAATTCAGCCAGATCACCTGGCCTGTTTCATCACCAACAGCTTACCGGGTGAGCGGTGACAGAAGTAAGGAAATCAAAATCCATTCGTTCGGCAAACCAGACCTGACTAACAAAATTAAACAGGAACTGGGTGCTGTAAACGCAGTTGAAATAATCAGGTAATTGTTCGTTTAAAAAATATCATGAAAAAATCCTCTTCAGTGTTGCCATCGTTTTTGCCCTCCAAACGGCAAAAGCACAAACTGCAAAACTACCATTGTCGCAACAGGTAGCCGCGACGGTGATGCAAAACTGGAAGGATAGTTTTGCACTGGATGGCAAGCCCGCCAAATGGTCGTATGATATGGGCGTGATCCTGAAAGGCTTTGAAGGTATCTGGATGAATACGGGTGATGCAAAGTATTACCAGTACATCCAGCAGCAAATGGATTACTTCCTGAATAACGACGGCAGCATCAAAACGTATAAAAAAGACGATTATAATATTGACAACGTCAATAACGGCAAGCTGCTTTTGTTACTGTACCGTGTAACGCTGAAAGATAAATACCTGAAAGCAGCAACGTTACTCCGTGAGCAATTACGCAACCAGCCCCGCACCAACAGCGGTGGCTTCTGGCACAAGAAAATTTATCCCAATCAGATGTGGCTCGATGGATTGTATATGGGAGAACCTTTCTATGCAGAATGGGCCTGGTTATCACATGAAGATTCTGCTTTCAATGATATCGCCCATCAGTTTACAGAAATATACAACCATACGAAAGATCCGCAAACCGGATTACTCTATCATGCCTGGGACGAAAGCAAAATGATGAAATGGGCCAATCCAAAAACCGGCTGCTCTCCCTTTTTCTGGTCACGCGCCATGGGCTGGTATCTGACTGCACTGGTTGATGTACTGGATTATTTCCCGGCCAGCCATCCGCAAAGACCTGCCCTCCTGAAAATATTAAAAGATGTACTCACCGCTGTAAAGAAAGAACAGGATCCTGTAACGGGATTATGGAAAGACATCCTGCATTACAGCGGACCCGGCAAAGAGAAAAATTATTTTGAAACATCAGCCAGCTGCCAGTTTGTATACGCAATTGCAAAATCAGTCAGGCTGGGTTATCTCCCCGAAACATTCGCCGAAACAGCTAAGAAAGGGTATGCAGGCATTGTAAAGAAATTCATCAAAACAGAAAATGGCCAGACGAATCTATACGGCACGGTAAAAGTCTCCGGTCTCGGTGGCAATCCCTACCGCGACGGCAGTTTTGAGTATTACATGAGTGAACCTGTGATTGTAAACGATCCCAAAGGCATCGGCGCCTTCCTGCTCATGAGCAACGAAATGGAAATGCGGCCCACACTGGGTTATGGTAAAGGCAAAACCATTGTGATGGATAATTATTTCAACCGGGAAACCAAACTGGATTCATTCGGCAGGAAAATCGTGTTCCATTACAAATGGTGGGAAAAGACAATGGCGGTTTCTCCACCATGGCCCATGTGATCCATAAATTCGGTATGAAAACGGAAAGCCTGGATGATGCACCAACTGCTGCCAATTTGAAAAATGCTGCTGCGTATTTTTTAATTGATCCCGACTGGCCCAAAGAAAACAAAACACCGAATTATATTGAACCCGCGCATATCGAAGCGATTTATAATTATGTAAAGAATGGCGGCATCCTGATCATGATGGCCAACGACAGCAATAACGTGGAGTTTAAACATTACAATGAACTGGCTGAACGTTTCGGCATCCACTGGAATGAAAACATGCGCCAGGATGTAATTGATAATCAGTTTGAACAGGGACAAGTGGTATTCCTGCCTTATCACCCGGTTTTCAGGACAGGCAACCTGGCTTATATCAAACAACTTTGTACACAAACACTGAAAGCCCCGGCCAAAGCAGTGTATTCCTCGAAATATTCACCCAATGGAGAATATGAAGTGGTGATGTCTGTTTCCAAAGTCGGCAAAGGTGTTGTATTTGCAGTGGGTGATCCCTGGTTTTATAATGAATATACTGACGGACGCAAACTGCCGGCTGAATACCTGAACTATAAAGCAGCTGAAGACCTGATTAAATGGATCATTAATCCAAAACATCCGGATACACCATATACAACAGGTCCTTCCAAAGGGATTTTCAACCAATGAGATTATTGGCAACCATATTAACCCTTTGCATTGCCTTGCAGGCGCAAAGCCAGGTGAAGATCAAAGTGGATCCTTCCGGCAAGGGAGATTTCAAAACCATCCAGGGTGCCATCAACAGCCTGGCAGATACTTCTTCCGCCACACGCTACATCTATATTGCCAAAGGGGTTTACCACGAAAAGATTTATATCGAGAAGAACAATATTGAATTCATCGGCGATGACCGTGATAAAACCATCATCACCTATGCCATTGCCCGTGATGAATGGCGCTGCGGCCACCAGGACGACTGGGGCGTGGCCACTTTCAATGTGGGCGCTAATGATATTTCACTGGTCAATCTCACCATCACGAACAGTTATGGTTTCGACTGGAAAAAAGATACCATCATTCCCTGTGCACTGGATACGGTGACCCACCAGAAAAAACTGACAAAGACCGGGCACCAGATGGCCATGAGAACCATGAACGCAACCCGGCTCCGTGCCATGAACTGCAATTTCCTTTCCTGGGGCGGAGATACGGTCAGCCCCTGGGAAGTGGACAATGGCTTCTGGTATTTTTACAATTGCCGCATGGAAGGCGGTGTTGATTTTTACTGTCCCCGTGGCTGGGCCTGGGCAGAGAATTGTGAATTCATCAGCCATAACGGACCTGCTGCCATCTGGCACGATGGTTCGCACAATGAAGATTCTAAATCCGTACTCTATAATTGCACGTTTAAAGGCTATGATGGATTTTACCTCGGCCGTTACCACCGTGATGCACAGATCTATCTGGTGAATTGCAAGTTTGCAGCGAACATGAAAGACACGGCAATCTACCGTGTTCCCACAACCAACACCATTCAATGGGGACACCGTATTTATTATTACAACTGCCACCGCGAAGGCGGCAATGATTATAGCTGGTTTGCCGACAACCTGCCCGCAGGTCTTGACGGACGTACGATCAACCAGCAATGGGTTTTTAAAAACAAGTGGAGACCTGATATATGGAGATAAATAAAAAAAATCTGCAGGAAATCAGTCCGGCCCCCGGCCTCGACATTCCTTCACTGGAAATTTGCAACCTGCCGGAAAAAGTACTGCAGTTCGGAACAGGCGTACTCCTCCGTGGTTTGCCGGATTACTTTATTGACAAAGCCAATAAACAAGGCATCTTCAACGGCCGTGTGGTGGTGGTAAAATCAACAGAGAGTGACAGCAGTGCATTCGACCGCCAGGATGGTTTATATACTGTTTGTGTACGGGGTATTGAAAACGGCAAAACGGTACAGGAAAATATTATCAACGCATCTATCAGCCGTGTACTGAGTGCAAAAACAGAATGGCAGAAAATACTTGACCTGGCTAAAAACCCGGAACTGCAGATCATACTGTCTAACACCACAGAAGTTGGCATCCGGCTGACTGATGATAATATCCATGCACAGCCACCTTCTTCCTTCCCCGGTAAATTGCTGGCTTTTCTCCATGCCCGTTATGTAGCATTCGGCGGCACACCGGCAAGCGGCATGGTGATCGTACCCACAGAACTGATCACCGACAATGGCGACCAGTTACTGGGCATCATCATGGAACTGGCACACCGCAACCATCTGGAATTCGCTTTCATTGAGTGGCTCGAGAACCATAATATATTCTGCAATTCACTCGTAGATCGCATTGTGCCCGGCAAACCCAATGCAACCGTGCTGGCGCAACTGCAGCAGGAACTGGGGTATACGGATGACCTGCTCACGATGAGTGAAGTGTTCCGTCTCTGGGCCATCCAGGGTAATGATAAAGTAAAAACGGTTTTATCATTTGCACAGGCCGATTCCAGCCTCGTGATCACGGATGATATCACGTTGTTCAAAGAACTCAAACTGCGCATCCTGAACGGTACCCATACGTTCAATTGCGGTACTGCTTTCCTCGCAGGCTTTAACCTGACCCGTGAAGCAGTAGGTGATAAAGTGTACAGCCGTTTCACGACTAACCTGATGCAAAATGAAATCGCGCCTTCGATTCCTTTTGCGATTGACCCGGCCGTGAAAAAAGATTTTGCCAATAAAGTATTTGAACGTTTTGGCAATCCTTTTATAGATCACCAGTGGCAGAGTATCACCACGCAGTACACTTCCAAAATGAAAATGCGGAATGTGCCCCTGCTGCAACGCTGGTATGAACTGAACACCACGCCTCCCCCGCACATGTGCCTTGGATTTGCCGCTTACATCCTGTACATGCACAGCGTGGAAAATGATAACGGAAAATATTATGCCCTCCGCAACGGGGAAAAATACCTGATCACCGATGACCAGGCAGCCTGGTTCTATGAAACCTGGAAACAGCATACACCGGAATCCATGGTGGAAGCCGTTTGCAAAAACGAGGCTTTCTGGGAAACCGACCTGAGTATGCTACCCGGATTTGTGGCTGCCGTTCAGCATAACATCACCCGTATTCTCAAAGAAGGCATTAACGCAGTGATTAAAGATTGTATCCAACAAACACAACCGGCTCATGAAGCATAAAGTGCTGCAAATACATCCTGCTGACAATGTACTTGTCGCGCTCACCAATTTAAAAGCCGGTGAGGAAATTGTATTCAAAGGGAAAACATACACTACCGTTGAACCCATTCCCGGCAAGCATAAATTTTACATGCAGGATATGCAGCCCGGCGAAACGGTTACCATGTACGGCTTGCTGGTGGGCACTATCCAGCAGCCTGTGAAATCAGGCATGCGGATGTCAACGGAGAATATCAAACACGCCGCCACACCATACAGCTATCGTCCTTCCCATTTCAGCTGGACAGCGCCCGATGTGTCTGCCTTTGCCAACCGCACATTCAACGGCTATCACCGCAGCGATGGACGCGTGGGGACTGCCAATTACTGGTTATTCATCCCGACTGTTTTCTGTGAGAACCGCAACCTCGATGTGATCCGCGAGGCCCTGCACAATGAACTCGGTTATGCCGTCACCGAAAAATACAAAAACTACACCCGGCATTTACTGGATGAATATAAAGCGGGCGGAGATTTATCATCCGTTTCCCTTGAAGCAGCCACGGCGAAAGAAAACCGCGTATTCAAAAACATTGACGGCATTAAATTCCTTAATCACCAGGGCGGTTGCGGTGGTATCCGCCAGGATGCAGCCATACTCAGCAAATTGCTGGCTGCCTATGCTGACCATCCCAATGTGGGTGGCATCACCGTGCTGAGTCTCGGCTGCCAGAACCTGCAGGTGAATGATTTCATGAAGGATTTAAAAGAACGCAACCCCAAATTTGACAAACCACTTTTCATTTACGAGCAGCAGCAATCACAAAGCGAACCACAGCTGATTGCAGATGCCATCCGCGATACATTCAAAGGCCTTACCGAATTAAACAAACTCGAAAGAACCCCTGCCCCGCTCAGCCAGCTTTGTCTGGGTGTAAAATGCGGCGGCAGTGATGGCTTCAGCGGTATTTCTGCCAACCCGGCTGTCGGGCATTGTGCTGATTTACTCACCGCCCTCGGTGGTAAAGTATTACTCGCCGAATTCCCTGAACTCTGCGGCGTGGAACAGGAACTGATTGACCGCACGAAAGACGAGGCCGCTGCAAAAAAATTCATCCATCTCATGCAGACTTACCAGGAACAGGCGGTGAACGCCGGTTCCGGTTTCCATATGAACCCTTCACCGGGTAATATCAAAGATGGATTGATTACCGATGCGATTAAAAGTGCAGGTGCTGCGAAGAAAGGCGGCACATCACCCGTTGTGGATGTACTGGATTATACGGAACCCGCTGTGAAACCCGGATTGAATCTTGTTTGCACACCCGGTAACGATGTGGAAGCCACAACCGGTAAAGCCGCGAGTGGTGCCACGCTGATTTTATTTACTACCGGATTAGGCACACCCACCGGCAATCCCGTATGCCCGGTAATTAAAGTGAGCACCAACAGCCAGCTCACCAAAAGAATGAATGACATTATTGATATAGACTGCGGCCCTGTTGTGGAAGGAGAAAAAACAATTGAAGAGATGGGTGAGCAAATCCTGGAATACTGCATCCGTGCAGCATCGGGCGAGGTAATACCCAAAGCGGTATTGCTGAACCAGGATGATTTTATTCCCTGGAAACGCGGTGTGAGTTTATAATTGAGTTTATTACCGGCAAACCGGTATCACTATAATTGGAAACAATGAAAAAATTCATGGATGCTGATTTCCTCCTGAACGGGGAAACAGCCCGCCGGCTGTACCATGAGTACGCCAGCCACATGCCTATTATTGATTACCACAACCACCTGCCTCCCGACCAGGTAGCAGCTGATGCACGCTTTGACAACATCACGCGTGTATGGCTGAACGGCGACCATTACAAATGGCGGGCCATGCGCACCAACGGGGTGGACGAATCTTACATCACCGGCAACAAATCAGACTGGGAGAAATTCCAGGCCTGGTCTGCCACCGTTCCGTACACATTGCGCAATCCGCTGTATCACTGGACCCATCTCGAACTCCAGCGTTATTTCGGCATTACCGAAATCCTGAATGCTGATTCTGCCCGCCGCATTTATGATGCCACCGCAGAACAATTGCAGCAGCCCGGATTTTCCGTAAACGGATTACTGGAAAAAATGAATGTCAAGCTGATCTGCACCACGGATGATCCCGTTGACAACCTGCAATACCACAAGGCCATCCGTGAACAAAACAGGAGCCTCAAAGTATTACCCGCCTTCAGGCCCGACAAAGCCATGAATGTGGATGATGCCATCAGCTTTAATAATTATCTCACACAATTAGAACAGGCGGCGGATACTTCTATCAGCACGTATAATGACTATCTCAGTGCGCTGAAGAAAAGACATGATTTCTTTGCAGCCAATCAGTGCGGCGTTAGTGATCATGGCCTGGAAGAAATTTATGCGGAGAATTATACGCCCACAGAAATCGCGGGCATTTTTGCCAAGATCCGTTCGGGTGGCAGGCTGACGTTGGAAGAAAACCGCAAGTTCAAGAGTGCGATGCTGATCACTTTTGCACAATGGGATCATGAAAAAGGATTTGTACAGCAATTCCACCTCGGTGCGCTGCGCAATAACAACAGCCGCATGATGCGCGAATTGGGACCCGATACCGGCTGGGACAGCATCGGTGATTTTTCACAGGCACGTTCACTGGCTAAATTCCTCGACAGACTCGATCGTGAGAATACACTGGCGAGAACGATTATCTACAACCTCAATCCTGCCGACAATGAATTATTCGCCACGATGATCGGCAATTTCAACGATGGCTCTGTAGCAGGTAAAATCCAGTGGGGTTCATCCTGGTGGTTCCTCGACCAGAAAGATGGTATGACCCGCCAGCTGAATGCGCTCAGCAATATGGGACTGCTCAGCCGCTTTATTGGCATGCTGACCGACAGCCGCAGCTTCCTCTCCTTCCCCCGCCATGAATACTTCAGGAGATTACTCTGCAATTTATTCGGCGAGGAAATAGATAATGGCGAGTTACCTTCCGATATCCCATGGATCGGACAAGTGATACAGGATATCTGTTTTAATAACGCCCGCAATTATTTCAACTGGCAATTCCTCGATGAAAAACAAAACGCTGGTGTAAAAACCGGTAAATAAACTATCATGAAACTGAATTACTATCCATCATTCCGGTTTGCGCCTGCTGCCAAAGACAATATGCAGGTTCGTTTTGCCTGCAGCCCGCAGGAAGACAAATCATTTGATACGGCACAACTGCGTGATAACTTCCTGGTAGGGGCACCCGCCGCAGGTAACCTGCAATTAGTATATACCCATTTCGACCGGGTAATTATCGGCAGCCTGTCTGCCACATCAAAAGCAGTAACGCTTCCCAACCCCGATGAACTGAAAGCTGAATTCTTCCTCGAAAGGAGGGAAATCGGCATCATCAATACCGGGGGTAAAGGCGTTGTAACAGCTGATGGTGTAAAATATGAACTGGACAAACTGGATTGTCTTTACCTGGGTAAAGGCACAAAAAATGTAAGCTTTGTTTCTGCAGATAAAAAAACGCCGGCTTTCTTTTATATGTTGTCGGCCCCTGCTCATCATGCTTATCCCAATAAAAAAATGAGCAAGGCGAAGTCAACAATCGTCAACCTGGGAGATCCCTCCACCTCAAACGAAAGAACAATCTATAAATACATCCACAACGATGGCATTAAAAGCTGTCAGCTGGTGATGGGTTTAACACTGCTGAAACCCGGCAGTGTATGGAATTCGGTTCCCCCGCACACACATACCCGCCGCATGGAAGTATATTATTATTTCGACGTGCCGGAAGGCCAGCGTGTATTCCATTTCATGGGACAACCACAGGAAACACGCCACCTCGTTATGGCCAATAACGAAGCCGTGATTTCTGCACCCTGGTCTATGCACTTTGGCTGCGGCACTTCCAACTATGGATTTATCTGGGGCATGGCCGGTGAAAACAAGGAATTCACCGATATGGATGTTAAACCCGTGCCCACTTTACATTAATTTTTTAAAACGCTCAATACTATGTCAAAAAAAGTTGTAACCCTCGGAGAAATCATGCTGCGTTTATCAACGCCCGATTATAAAAGATTTGTACAGGCCGACTCCTTTGATGTTACTTACGGCGGCGGTGAAGCCAATGTGGCTGCTGCCCTGTGTAATTACGGATTGCAGGGAACCTTTGTAACCAAAGTGCCCGATAATCCCATCGGACAGGCTGCCATCAACCACCTCAGGAGATATGGCGTGAACACTGAATTCATCGCCCGCGGCGGTGAAAGACTTGGTATTTATTTCCTGGAAACAGGTGCTTCTATGCGTGCTTCACAAGTAGTTTACGATCGTGCACATGCATCCATCTCACAAGTGGAAATTGCAGAATTTGATTTCGATAAAATCCTGGAGGGTACTTCCTGGTTCCATACCACCGGCATCACCCCTGCATTAAGTGATAAAGCTGCCGCTTTAACTGAAGCCGCGTTGAAAGCAGCCCGCGCCAAAGGCATTACCACCAGCATCGACCTGAACTACCGCAAAAAACTCTGGAGCAAGGAAAAAGCACGTGAAGTAATGAGCCGGCTCTGCCAGTATGTGGATGTTTGTATCGGCAATGAAGAAGATGCAGATACCACACTTGGTTTTAAAGCCAAAGACACTGACGTAACAAAAGGCGAACTGAACCTGGAAGGTTACAAAGATGTATTCCGCCAGATGAAAGAAAAATTCGGCTTTAAATATATTGCCTCTTCACTCCGCGAAAGCCACAGTGCGTCTGACAATGGCTGGAGTGCGCTGGTTTACGATGGCACAGAATTCTACCACACCCGTAAATACGAAGTACGCATTATTGACCGCGTGGGCAGCGGCGACAGTTTTGCCAGCGGATTCATTTATGGTCTTGTTACCGGACAGGGACTGAAAGATGCTGCAGAATTTGGTGTTGCTGCATCAGCGATCAAACACACCATCCCCGGCGATTTAAACCATGCCACCCTGAAAGAAGTACAGGAACTGATGAAAGGTGATGGCAGCGGCCGTGTTCAACGTTAAAAATTTAATTATGATTATTGATTCATTACAAAATGCCGGCAAGTACGAAAGCCTTCACCCGCTTTTCGCAAAGGCATTTGATTACCTCCGCACCAGTAACGCAGCTGCTGCTGAGCCATACAGAACAGATATTGATGGTGATAACCTGAAAATTATCCTCTCCGAGAAAAAAGGAATGACCGCAGCGGAATCTGTCAGCAAATTTGAATGTCATGATAAATACATTGACATCCAGGTTTGCCTCAGCGGCACAGAGCTGATTGGCTGGAAACCCCGCAGTGACTGCCAGGTTCCCAAAGGCGAATACAATCCGGAAAAAGATGTGCGGTTTTACGCCGAAACCCCGGATATGTTTTTCACCCTCCGGGCCGGGCAGTTTGCCATTTTCTTCCCGGAAGATGTGCATGCACCGATGATCGGTGATGATGTGATAAAAAAAGCGGTATTCAAAGTAAAAATCTAAACATGAGCCAGGTACAAAAAATAACAGACGCCATAAAAACACAGGGCATCCTGCCTTTGTATTTTAATCCCGATGAAACACTCAGCATTGAAGTGCTGAAAGCCATTTACCGTGCCGGCATCCGAGCGGTGGAATACACCAACCGTGGTGAAGCTGCGTTGAAAAATTTCACGGCGATGGTTGCTGAAAGGAATGCAAATATGAAAGACCTGCTGATGGGTGTGGGCACCATTAAAAATCTCGCACAGTCCAAAGCCTACCAGGCAGCCGGTGCTGATTTCCTCGTAAGTCCGGGTTTTGTTCCTGAAGTAGCGGAAGATGCCGTGAAAAACGATATCCTCTACGCACCGGGATGCATGACGCCTACGGAAATTATTGCGGCTGAGAATGCAGGCATCCGGTTTATCAAATTATTCCCGGGTAATATGCTGGGACCGGAATTTATGAGCACGATTAAAGAAATTTTCCCGGGATTATTATTCATGCCCACCGGTGGTGTGGATACCACAAAGGAAAATATCGAAGCCTGGTTCAAATCAGGTGTTTGCGCTGTAGGCATGGGCAGCAAACTGATCAGCAAAAAACTGATGGAGGCAAAAGATTATGCCACCATTGAAAAAGATACCAAAGCAGTCCTCGAAACCATACAGTCCGTGAGAAAATAATCCGCGGAATAAACTAACGATCATGCAGCAAACCATAGGAAAATACAGGTGGACTATTTGTGGCCTGATTTTTTTTGCCACAACAATCAACTACATTGACCGTAGTGTGATCAGTTTCATGAAATCCACCTTTACCCAGGATTTGGGATGGACTGATGCCGATTACACCAATGTGGAAATCACGTTTAAAGTGTTTTATGCTTTCGGTATGATCTTCGCCGGGCGTATCATTGATAAACTCGGCACCCGCATTGGTTATGCGCTCTTTTACGTTCCTGTGGAGTCTCGCCGGTGTGCTCACCGCGCTTGCCAGCACGGTGATGAGTTTCCAGATCATACGTGGTTTTCTCGGTATCACCGAATCCGGCAACTTCCCCGCTGCGATTAAATCCACCGCAGAATGGTTCCCTAAAAAAGAAAGGGCACTGGCCACCGGTATATTTAATTCCGGCGCAAACATCGGGGCGATTGTTACGCCACTCACAGTTCCTTTCATCGTGGAGAACTGGCACTGGCAATGGGCATTTGTGATTACCGGCCTCCTCGGATTTGTATGGGTCGTTGCCTGGTTATTATTTTACCAGATTCCTTCGCGTCACAAAAAATTAAAAGCCCCTGAGCTCGCTTATATCAACAGTGACAAAGATGAAGCTGCCGAAAACACCGGCAACCAGCCAAAAATTTCCTGGTTTAAACTGCTGGGCTATAAACAAACCTGGGCCTTTGCACTTGGTAAACTCCTCACCGACCCCATCTGGTGGTTTTATCTTTTCTGGCTGCCCGATTTCTTTGAAAGTGTCTATCACATCAAACTCACCGCAGCCAGCTGGCCGGTAGCCGCTGTTTATGTTATCTCCACTTTCGGCAGCGTTGGTGGCGGATGGCTGCCTATGTACCTGATTAAAAAAGGATGGCCGGTGTTCAAAGCCCGTAAAGTATCCATGCTGATTTATGCCTTCTGTGTATTCCCGATCATCTTCGCACTGATCCTCGGGAAAATAAATATGTGGCTCGCCGTTGGCGTAATTGGTTTAGCTGCTGCAGCACACCAGGCGTGGAGCGCTAATATCTTTACCACCGTCAGTGATATGTTCCCAAAAAGTACTACTGCATCCGTTACCGGTATTGGTGGTATGTTCGGCGGACTGGGTGGAATCTTACTTTCCATGTTTGTACAGAAAAACCTGTTTGTACATTACCGTGCGATCAATCAGATTGAAACTGCATACTACATCATGTTTGGTGTTTGTGCGCTGGCGTATGTAGCAGGATGGCTGGTGATGCATTTCCTGGTGCCGAAGATGAAAAGGATTGAACTTGGATGATTTTTTTAACCACAAAGTGCACTAAGTGAATACACAAAGGCCACAAAGCGTAAAACTTTGTGGCCTTTGTGTATTTCTTTGTGCCCTTAGTGGTTAATTGTATTGACTCCCGACTAAAGACTAACGACTAACGACTCACTCTCCCCATATATTATCCTTTCCCTCCAGCCATTGCTTCACCAAATCAGTTGTCACCGACTTCGGCCTTTCCAGCGGGAAGCCCAGCGCCCTGTCCCAGCACAAACTAGCCAGTACACCCAATGCACGGGATACCACGAAGAGTACTGTGTAATATTCATATTCCACCATGCCGTAATGCACGAGTAATGCACCACTGTGTGCATCCACATTCGGCCAGGGGTTTTTAATCTTGCCTACAGATTGCAGGATCGGGGGAACCGCTTCATAAATATTCCAAACCGTTTTTACCAGCGGATCATCGGGCATGTGTTTCTTGCCGAATTCCATCTGGGCTGTAAAACGGGGATCTGTTTTACGAAGTACCGCATGTCCGTAACCGGGAACCACTTTGCCTTCGCTGAGTGTTTTCTTTACGTAATCAACGATCTGGTCTTTGGTTGGTGCCGTTGACTTCAGTTCTTCCTGCATATCAAAAATCCACTTGATCACTTCCTGGTTGGCCAAACCGTGCAGGGGACCTGCCAGTCCGTTCATACCGGAAGCATAACTCAGGTAAGGATCACTTAATGCAGAACCCACGAGGTGGGTGGTATGTGCAGATACATTACCGCCTTCATGGTCGGCATGGATCGTCATATATAAACGCATCAGTTCTTTGAAGCTTTCATCTTCAAAGCCCATCATGTGTGCAAAGTTGCCGGCCCAGTCAAGCAAACCATTGGGCTGGATATGTTCTCCCTTGCGGTATTTCCTCCGGTAGATATAAGCAGCCACACGGGGCAAACGCGCAATCAGGTCCATCGTATCATCAAACACTGCATCCCAGTAATCTTTTTTATTCATACCGGCCGCATAGCGTTTGGCAAACTGGCTCTCAGTCTGCAAAGCCATTACACCCACCACAAACTGGGTCATCGGGTGTGTATTTACCGGTAACGCCTCAATCGTATCAAATACGTGATTTGGAACATGGCTCCTGCGTTGTAAAACTGAACTGAGGTGATGTACATCATCTTCAGATGGAAGTTCTCCCACCAGCATCAGGTAAAAAAGCCCTTCAGGCAATGGCTCTGCACCACCGGGTGCTTTGGCCAGTTTCTCCTGTAATTCAGGGATTGTATAACCGCGGAAACGGATACCTTCCTGTGAATCCAGCAGGGATGTTTCAGTAACAAGGCCGGTAATACCGCGCATACCCTGGTACACCTGCGATAACTGGACTTCGCCAATTACTTTATTGCCATGTTCTTTCAGGAGCTCTTTTATTTCGAGGCCCATTGCGTCAGCCTTGGTCTTAAACCGGTCTTTAATGATGCCCATACAAACTAATTTTCAGGACTTTTTTGATGAGGAAAAATGAATGGTCAAAGTTAGTCAAGCGCACCTCCGCTGCAAAATTTTCGGATTCTTCTTTGCGACAATCAGCGTGATTTTTCCCTATTTCGGAGTCCGGCGGTATAACCAAATCGCAATCCCTGTAAAAACGATATTGGGCATCCAGGCGGCTAAAAGGGGCGGGAAATCCCCTTTCACGGAAAAAGTGGTTGAAAAACGGTCGGATACAAAAAAGACTGCAGCGATTACAATCCCCAAAGCCAGGTGCATACCACTGCCACCGCGGGTTTTGCGGCTCGCAATCACCGCCCCGATCATAGTGAGCATAATAATCGAATAGGCAATGGCTGTACGCCGGTACAGCTCCACTTTCAGGGAATTCAGCCCTTCGGTGCCCCGCATGGATTCTTTCCGGATATAGGCAGCCAGCTGGGGTGAGGTCAGCTTGTCCTTCATATAATCATCCTTTCGGAGTTCTTCCGGCCGCAGGCTGATATCCAGCGTCATGGTCGGATACATGTGCAGGGTTTCTTTCAAGCTGTCAATCGTCCTTTCTGCCACCAATGTGAGCTGCCATTTTTTGGTCGCCGTATCCCAACGGATGGATTCTGCCCGCAGGTTATACCACACTTTATTATTCTTCACTTTCTCCATGAAAAAACCACTGGCCGACCTGGACGCTGTGTCAAACTGCCGCAGGCCGATAAATGTATTGGAATCCAGACGCCGGTAAAAACAGTTGTAACAGTTTGTCGTGCTCCGGTTTTTTGTAGGATCATATTTATCTACATAAGCCGCCTGGAAATTACTGCGGATGGCATTCGCCTTGGGAATCCAGTACCGCCCGCCTGTCCATAAAACCAGCGCCAGCACCGTACCGCCAACCAGATAAGGAAGCAGGAACCGGTTATAACTCGTGCCGCTTGCTAATATGGCAATCACCTCTGAACGGGCAGCCATTTTGCTGGTGAAAAAAATCACGGCGATAAATACAAACAGGGGGAAAAGCATGCTCCATATCCAGGGCACAAATCCGATATAGTATTTATTGAAGATTTCAATGGTACTCAGATTGGCCTTGACGAAATCATCCGTTTTCTCGCTGCTGTCAATGGCCACTGCAATGACAGTGAATAACAGCATGCAGAATATAAAAGTGACAAACAACTTCCGCAGGATGTACCGGTCAATCTTCTTCATGCGGGTCAAAAATAACTGAAAATTTGTTGCAGGCTTGTGAAAGCATTAATGGCCCGTTGATTCCACATAATTGCTCAGCTGGTTGAAATTGTTGAAAACAGGGCGGACGGAGCCGCTGGACGGGTTATCCAGGTCACGGATGGCCTGTATTGACAGCACGACCAGTACCACAAAAATGAACGGTGCCAGGAAATGCTGCTGACGGCTGTGGCCGTTCATAAAACCAATCAGCAGGCCGATCAGCAAGGAAGAAACAACCAGCAGGACCATAATCACCGGGGGAATCCGCTGGTCATAAGCCCCGATCATCCTGTAATAAGAAGCATTCACAGCATTGAAAGCTGCCAGGTATTTCTCACCTATGCCAGGGTGTAACTGGTTATATTCCCGCAGCGATTTGAGATATGCCCGCTGGGTTTGTTCAATATCCTGGTGCAGGATATTCAATTCTTTCCGGGACACATCACTGTAATGACCCAACTGTCCGATCACTTTTAGCAGATACTGGCTGGTAAACTGCCGCAGGCTGTCGTCGCCCATTAAGCTGGACCGGTGCAAATTGGCCAGGCTGTTGGCTTCTTCATGAATGGCCTGGTTACGGTCGCGCATCGAACCCGACGCAGATGAAAAAGTAAATGCCAGCAATAAGGCAAACAACCCGATCACAGATGATTCCACCCCGGCTGACTGCCAGGTCAGGTTTTTGGATTTATAATATTTGTTTGCCAGGAAATAACCGGAAGCCACAAAAGCAATGAGCAGGAGCGGATAAATAAAATCAAACCAATCGCTGTCAATAAGTCTTGTGAACATGATGTACCTCCTTGCTTTTATAATTTTTGCTTCAGCTTCACGACCATTTCCTTCTTCCAGTTGTCAAAGTTATTACGCCTGATCTCTTCCCCCGCTTTTTTCACCAGCCAGCAGTAAAAAGCCAGGTTATGCACGCTGGCAATGGTGAGTCCGAGAATCTCTTTTGCTTTCATCAGGTGACGCAGGTACGCTTTACTGTAAAAACGGCTCACCACACAATCCAGTTCCGCATCAATGGGTGAAAAATCTTTTTCCCATTTTTTATTGTCAATATTGATCACCCCGTTTGAAGTAAACAACATCGCGTTTCGCCCGTTACGGGTGGGCATCACGCAGTCAAACATATCCACCCCCAAACTGATACATTCGAGGATATTCCAGGGTGTGCCCACGCCCATCAGGTAACGGGGTTTATCCGCCGGCAGGTGTTCACAGCTCCAGCTGCAGATTTCATACATCACATCTTCTGGTTCTCCCACACTCAATCCGCCAATAGCATTGCCCGGTGCGTCTTTGCTGCTGATGTATTCACAGGATTGTTTACGCAGGTCTTTGTAAGTACCACCCTGCACAATCGGGAATAAATTCTGCGTGTATCCGTATTTATCTGTTGTTTCCGAAAAACGTTTTACACAACGATCGAGCCAGCGGTGTGTGAGTTCCATGGATTTTCTCGCATATTCATATTCACTGCCACCGGGCGGGCATTCATCAAAAGCCATCATGATATCACCGCCAATCACCCGTTGCACATCCATCACCGATTCAGGGGTGAATAAATGTTTTGATCCGTCAATATGCGACTGGAACTGTACGCCTTCTTCTTTGATCTTGCGTGTACCAGATAATGAAAAGACCTGGTATCCGCCGCTGTCTGTAAGTATAGGCTTGCTCCATCCGTTGAATTTATGGAGGCCACCGGCTTCTTCCAGCACTTCCAGTCCGGGACGGAGGTATAAATGATACGTATTCCCCAGTATAATCTGCGCCTGTACATCATCCATCAGCTGTTGCTGCGTAACCGCTTTCACACTGCCCACCGTACCAACCGGCATGAATATGGGCGTCCGGATCACTCCATGATCTGTAATAATGGTACCTGCCCGGGCTTTTGAACTGGTGTCCCGGTGTTCCACACTGAATGCTAATCTGGCCATAAGCCCGCAATTTAATCAGATTCATGGCAATGGTTTGTGGAAAGCTTTTGACAACTCCGGATGGACAGTAGGGCCGGGGGTTCTACCTTCGCGGGCATGCCCACCATTGAACCCGGACTGATTATTTTTATTGCCCTGGCTGGAGTGACCCTGATCCAGATTTTCTACTATACATTACTGTACAGCAGGGTGGCTTTATATAAAGCTCCCGTGAAACAAAACTCCATCCACCACCCTGTTTCTGTGATTATCTGCGCCAGGGATGAAGATGAGAACCTGGCCCGCAACCTGCCCGGCGTACTTGTACAGCGTTACAACAGCAGCTGGGAAGTAGTGGTGGTAAACGATAATTCACTCGACGATTCCAAATACATCCTGCAGGAACTAAAAAAAACATTCAAATCACTGCATGTGGTGGAACTGACCCAGGAAGCCAAACTGATTTCAGGGAAAAAATATCCGCTGTCTGTAGGTATCCGTGAAGCCAAACATGAAGTATTGCTGCTGACAGATGCAGACTGCGTACCTGCCAGCGAAAACTGGATACAGATCATGCAGGATGGCTATGATGAAGGCATTGAAATTGTACTGGGCTATGGTGCTTACCATAAAAAGAAAGGATTGCTGAACCGCCTGATCCGCTTTGAAACTTTCCATACCGCGCTGCAGTATTTATCTTATGCCCTGGCCGGTATGCCGTACATGGGTGTGGGCCGCAATCTTTCTTATAAAAAAGATTTATTCATCCGCAACAAGGGATTCTCTTCCATCAATCACATTCCTTCGGGAGATGACGATCTTTTCATCAATAAAGTAGCCACTAAAAAAAATACCGTGGTGGTAATCCACCCGGAAGCGATTACCCGTTCTGTTCCTAAAACCACCTGGGGTGGCTGGCTGCGGCAGAAATCACGGCACTATACCACTGCGAAATATTACAAACCCAAACATAAATTCCTGCTGGGACTGTATTTCATGACCCAGTTTATTTTTTATCCGCTGCTGGCAGCTGGTTTTATTTTTTACGACTGGAAATATGTGGCCGGTTTATTCGGACTCCGTTTGATCATCCAGGCACCGGTGTTGTATAAATCCATGAAGAAAATGGGTGAGCAGGATCTCTGGCCCTGGTTTGTATTCCTGGATATGTGGATGTTTTTTTATTATCTCATCTTTGCACCGGCGCTGTGGCGCAAACCCCGTCCCGGCTGGAGTTAAGCCAGCCATTTTATATGGATATCATCCTGAAATATTTTTCAGACTTCACCCCCAAACAGCAGGAACAATTTGCTGCACTGGGACCATTGTATAAAGAATGGAATGAAAAGATCAATGTCATTTCCAGGAAAGACATTGACAGTTTGTACGAAAGGCATGTCCTTCATTCACTCAGTATTGCTGCCGCTTTTGAATTCCTGCCAGGCACGCATATTATGGACCTGGGTACAGGCGGCGGTTTTCCCGGACTGCCGCTGGCTATATTTTTCCCCGAAGTTAAATTCCACCTGGTTGACAGTATTGGCAAGAAGTTGAAAGTGGCTGATGCGATTGCGGCTGAAATCGGTCTCACCAACCTGCAAACCGAACATACCCGGGCGGAGATGATCCGCCATCATAAATTCCATTTTGTGGTTTCCCGGGCTGTGGCTCCTTTAAAAGACCTGTGGACCTGGAGCAAGCCCCTGCTGGCGGCCAAAGGCCCGGCGGCCGGCGGCCCCGATACCGGCCTGATCTGCCTGAAAGGCGGCGATCTCGCTAATGAAATCCAGGAAAGCGGTACCCGCCCCCGGATCATGGAAATCCATGAAATATTCCCGGAGCCGGGGTTCAAGGACAAATTCATGCTATATATCCCCCGTTAATATACCTTCATAGCACCGAATTACCACTTTGTGGTATTGCTGGAATTAAGCTGATCACTGAACTTTGCAACAATGAAAGATATCTCTGTTTGTATTGTGGATGATAAAGCCGAACTCAGGAGTGCATTGGAAGAAATCGTGAACATGGCCGACGGCTATACCTGTGTGGCAACAATTGCCACTCCGGAAGAAGCCCTGCTGAGGATCCCGCAACTGAAACCGGATGTGGTGCTGATGGATATCAACCTGAGCAGCAGCGAAAGCGGTATTGACCTGGTACGTGAACTGAAACCGAAAATACCGGCCACAAACTTCATGATGTGTACAGTCTATGAAGAGAATGAAAAAATATTTGAAGCCCTGAGCGCCGGCGCCAGCGGGTATATACTGAAGAAAACTGATCCCGCCAGGCTGCTGGATGCCATCCGCGAATTATATGAAGGTGGCGCTCCCATGAGCAGCCTCATCGCCCGCAAAGTCGTTGCCGCTTTCCAGCAACAGGCCGCTGCTACTCCCGAAACCGCTGAGCTCGACGTATTATCCAACCGCGAAAAAGAAATCCTGGAATTCCTCTCCCGCGGACTTATGTATAAAGAAATTGCTGCTGACCTTTTCCTGAGCCCCGAAACAGTCAGGAAACACGTTTACCATATTTACGAAAAACTCCACGTCAACAACCGGGTTGCAGCCGTCAATAAATTCTACGGCCGCTAATACCCTGCTCCGCAAAATACCGCAGATTAAAATATACCATAAAAAGGGTATTGGGTTGCGTATGTCGTCTCTCTAATTTTAGGATGTTATTACAGTAACCATTAAACAAGTTTTTACCGGCTTTCGAACGGCCTGATCAAAAACGGGAAACCCTGCTTGAAGAGCAGGGTTTTTGCTTTTACAACAAAATCTTTACCACAAAGGGCACAAAGCAAAACACAAAGTTCACAAGGATTATAACCTAGTGGCCTTTGTGTATTTGCTTAGTGCCCTTTGTGGTAAAAAAGTCTGAGCCCCGCCGAAGACCAAGGTCACCACTTCAAATCCAGCTTATTATTCTTCTGATCCACATCCGCCAGCCTTCCGCTCGGATCTATTTCCACCAGTTTAAACTCCGCCAGCTTATGTGTGCTTGAAATGATATAAGTTGAATGCGTCCATTTCCATGGTTCATAAACAATCCTGGGAATGGAAGGATCTTCGGCAGGCTTTGCACCATACATCAGGTTCATGGGTATATAATGCAATTCACGGCTGCCGTCTTTGAAAGTAAGCTGGAGGTCAACCGGCATCGGCATCAGTCCAATGCGTGTGAGCCTGACATTTGTTTTGCCGCCTTCTTCCCATAAACTGTCAATCGAATAATCAATCGTGCGCGTGGAGTTGATCCAGTATTCTTTGTACCAGTCGAGTTTCATATCACTCACCTTCTCCGCCACCCTGATGAAATCATTGGCATTGGGATGTTTGAAACGCCACAGCCTGTAATATTCCAGCAGTATTTTATCGCGGTTTGCAGCACCGGTAATATATCCCAGCTGTTCCAGGAATACTGCGCCTTTCGAATATACATTCGCGTGTGCGAAATTGGTATTGTAGTGATCATCGTGCGTAATCAGCGCTTCTTCTTTACCGCTTCTTACAGTACCATAGTAGCCTGCATAATTGTTAGCCTGCACATATCCTGTGCGGCCTTCCATGAAAGCCGTAACGGCTTCTTCTGCATAGGAAGTAAATCCTTCATCCATCCAGGCATATAAGGATTCATTGGTGCCAAGCATACCCTGGTACCAGCTATGCATCCATTCATGCAGCCAGGCACCCGGACCATACATCAGTGTAGCCATGGGATATTCCATGCCACCATCACCACCATGTACAAATGAATATTGTTTATACGGATAAGGACCGAAATGCTGTTCAATATAAGGCAATGCCTTTTCGGCTTTGTTGAGCACCTCTTCCCATTCACCTCTTGAAAAATTGCTGAGTTTGAAAAACACATGCAGGGTCAGGCTGTCCCTGACTTTCCGTTGCAGGTGGATAAATTCCGGGTCTGCGGCCCATACAAAATCATGCACGTTTGGAGCCACGATATGCCAGCTGAGTTTTTCGCCGGCCACCGGTGTTGTTTTACCCGGTACCGTTTCAAATCCATGTCCCACCTGGTTGCCATTCATCACGTATCCTGTTCCGGCAACAGTGTATGCTTTATCAATATGGATGGTCACATCATAATCACCCCATACCCCATAAAACTCACGACCCACATAAGGTGTCGGATGCCAGCCTTCATTATCATACTCGCAAAGTTTGGGATACCACTGGCTCATGGAATAACGCACTTTGGTCAAGGGGTTATCCCTGCCGCTGCGACGTACCTGCAAAGGTACCTGCGCTTCAAAATCCATGTCAAAAACAACTTTTGATTTCGGCAGGATGGGTTTATCCAGTTTTACTTCCAGGATGGTTTCCTGAACGGTAAATGATTGAACCCGGCCATCCATTTTCAGGCTGTTGATTTTCTGGTAACCGATTTCATCGGGTTTCAAGTTCAGGATCCGGTCTTTTACACGCGGATCCCAGTCCGAGGTACGGCCAAACAGAATCGTGCCCTGCCTGCGGCTCCGCACATCCATCATACTGCCGGGCTGGAAAGCATTAAAATACAGGTGGTAAAAAACGCGGGTGAGCGTATCACTGGAATTATTCCAGTATTCCAGTTTCTGTTTGCCGGTAAACTGGTTCGTCTGCACATTCATATCAATATTCATCGTGTACTTAACACGTTGCTGCCAGCGGTCGGGCTGGGCGGATACAGATGAATTGACAAGGATAACGAGGGAAAGGATCTGCAAAAAATTCTTCATGTATTAGTATATCAGTTATAGACGCTAAAATTCGGCAAAGGAAAGTGAAAGAAAAAAGAAAATTGACCAGTGGTTACAGTTCAAAAATTGGATGGCTCCGTCTAAATTATCCTTGAAAATCCGGAATGTGTATTTGTGACATCAACCCCGCCTGATTTTTAAACGAGAATGCAGGATTATTTTCTGAAACATTTAATTCATTGATAAACGTTGACTTACATGTTATCATTTTCAGTTAAAACAGTGATTACCCTGAAGAATAACAAGTGGAAATGACTAAAATCATACAAAGTGGGTATTGTCTGTATTTGCTTTGGGTTGTTATTTTGTGGCTTAATTATTAAACACAACTTATTTTTTATGAAAAAGCTAATTCTTTTCTTTATTGCATGTATCACTGTGATATCTGTTTCTGCGCAAACTGAAAAAGGCTCCAGGTTAATCGGCGTTGGTTTGGGCTCATTGAGTTATACCAATTCAACCAGCAAAACCAGTTACAGCAATACACCGACGATTTATAAATCTGACGGTAACAGTTTCAGCATCAGCGTTAACCCCAACGTTGGATGGTTCATTAATGACGGCTTTGTTTTAGGAGGAGGTGTAAGCATTAGTTTCTACTCTTCAAAAAGCAATAGCAGCAATACCGGTTCCACTACTACCAGCGAAAGCAAATCCACACAGCCTTCATTCTATATCGGACCTTTTGCCCGTTATTATTTCTCAGGGTCCAAAAAAGGAATGCCTTTTATCCAGGCTAATGCCCAGTACGGAATTTATGGTGGTAAAAGCACCAGCAAAACCAGCACCGGCAGCAGCAGCGAAACCACAACCCACCCTAAAGGCGACTGGAACGCAGGTGCTACTTTCGGTTATGAGCATTTTGTAAGTTCTTATGTTGGATTGTATTTCAGTGTAGGCTTTAACTATGGCAGCAGCAAAACTGAATACGAATACGCGCCTTCTACCGGAACTGGTTACAACTATACCAGCCAGTATAGCAGGTGGTATATTCCCGTTCAGGTTGGCTTACAGTTACACCTGCCGGCTAAAAAAGCAAAATAATTTGATAAACTGATAAAAAAAAGACCTGCAAAAATAGCAGGTCTTTTTTTTACGAATACAGAACCAAAAAGGGCACAAAGGAGTTACACTTACTTCTTTGTGCCCTTTCTTTGCCCGCTGAAGCGTAGCGTAAGCGGGGTTTTTACTTCGTGTTACTTGTGGTTATGTATTCCCCGCCACCACTATCACAATCTCCCCTTTCACCGGTTTCGATCCGAACCATTCCACCAGTTCAGCTAACGTACCGCGCTTATTTTCTTCATACATTTTAGATAGTTCGCGGCTTACAGATGCAATTCGTTCTGCCCCGAAATACCCGATAAATTCTTCGAGTGTTTTTACAAGCCGCTGGGGGGATTCATAAAAAATCATGGTGCGTTCTTCTTCTGCCAGTTTTTTCATGAGCGACTGCCTTCCTTTTTTGAGTGGCAGAAATCCTTCAAAACAAAAACGCTGGGTGGGGATGCCGCTGTTGACGAGGGCGGGCACAAAGGCCGTTGCACCGGGAAGTGTTTCCACTTTCACACCCACTTTGATGCATTCGCGCACCAGCAGGAATGCAGGGTCTGAAATACCGGGCGTGCCGGCATCAGTGATCACTGCAATTTTTTTCCCTTCCAGCAACTGGTTTACCAGGTGCTGTAATACTTTATGTTCATTGTGCTGGTGATAAGGGGAAACAGGTTTTTGGATACCGTAATGATTCAGCAGGTGGATGCTGTTGCGGGTATCTTCTGCCAGGATCAGGTCTGCATCTTTTAATTGCTCCAGTGCCCGGAGGGTGATATCCTTTAAATTGCCAATGGGGGTTGGAACCAGATACAGCATGCAGCCTTATTTTTTCAGGAGCCTGTTAAAGCACCCGCAGTTCAAAATATTCCATTACCTGGTTACTCAGCAGCTTGCGGCTTGCTTCTTCCGCAATAGCCAGCGCCTTTTCCGGGGACTCCGCATTTACTTTCAGGGTTATGTTCTTTCCGATCCGCACATCTTCCACACCTTTCAGCCCCAGGTTTTCCAACCCGCCCATCACCGCTTTACCCTGCGGGTCGAGCAATTCTTTCAGCGGCATTACTTTAATCTCTACAGTATACATTATGCAACCTTTTTAGGTTTAAAAATAAATGACAGGATCACGTAAGAAATAATTACCAACGGAATCGCAGTCCACGACAACATTAAAAATGAACCCACGGCAATGACCGCCAGTATAATCTTTGGAATATTATTTCTCACCGAAAAATCTTCAAACTTCAGCGAAAGGATCGGAATGGTTGACACCATCAGACCAGATAATAACAGGATGATACCATACAGCACCCACTGGTTCAGTAACACATCCAGCACCCAGTCTTCATTGATGTTCCAGTAAATCAGCGGAAGGGCAGCTACAAATAAACCAACTGCCGGAACCGGTAATCCTTTAAAAGAATACGCCTGTCCTGCATCGAGGTTGAACCTCGCCAGACGCCAGGCCGCAGCTACAGGAATCAGCAAAGCGGGAAGCAGCGAAACTATCGATGTATCCAGTGCACCTTCTTCCTGTGCAATGGTCAGTCTTAAAAACTGGTACATGATTAATCCCGGTGCAACACCAAAACTCACGAGGTCAGCCAGTGAATCCAGCTGCTTGCCCATTTCCGAAGTTGCTTTGAATAAGCGGGCCACAAATCCATCCAGGAAATCAACCACAGCAGCCAGTCCGATAAACAAAGAGGCGAACCAGATTTTTTCAGGTATATCTATCAGTTCAACACCGGTGGCAGCACTGGCAGTAGTGATAATGCCGTTTTGCAACGTAAAAATGATGGCCAGGCATCCAAACACCAGGTTGAGCAGGGTAAACAGGTTGGGTATCTGCTTCATGCGGGCAAGATAATTCTATTTTTTCATCAGCGATTCGATCTCTTCCACCGTCATGGGGATATTCTTCATGAGATCTTTATTGCCATTCTTCGTGATCCAAAGATTGTTTTCAATACGAATACCCATTTGCTCCTCTTCAATATAAATACCGGGCTCTACGGTAAACACCATCCCGGCTTTGATCGGGGCCGTGCGGGTACCGAGGTCATGTACATCAATACCCAGGTGATGGGAAATGCCATGGTATAAATATTTGCGGTACGCCCTGTTCTCAGGATCTTCATTCTTCACTTCATTCTTGCGCAGCAATCCGATTTTCAGGAACTGCTGGGTGGCTTCCTCCCCCACTTTATCCGTATAATCCAGGATAGTAATGCCGGGTTTCAGTATACTCTTGGCATAATTATGTAAATGCAAACAGGAGTTGTAAACTGTCTTTTGCCTGCGGGTGAACTTACCATTCACCGGCACGGTACGTGTTAAATCCGCACAATAACCACCATACTCTGCCCCAAAATCCATCAGGATCAGCTCACCATCTTTACACTCAGCATTATTGGAAACATAATGCAGCGTACGCGCCCTGTCGCCACTGGCAATAATACTGCCATACGCCTCACCCGTTGCGCGCTGGCTCAGGAACGAATGGAAAATCTCTGCCTCAATTTCATATTCCATCACACCCGGTTTGATGAATTTCAGCAAACGACGGAATGTATTTTCAGTAATATCAATAGCCTGCTGCAACACTTCCACTTCTTCAGCAGTTTTCACCGCACGTAAATCTTTCATAATGGATGCAGCCCTGCGATACTGATGCAGGGGATAACGGCTCCGCATCTCATCAATATAACGGTAATCACGGCTGCGCACCAGGCTTGACTTGCGGTCATTCTCATTGCTGTCGAGATAAATCGTTTCAGCCAGATGGATCATCGGCTGTAACAAACCATCCAGACTGTCAAGCCAAACTATGGTCTGCATACCACTGATCGCTTTCGCTTCAGCCACACGCAAACGTTTGCCATCCCATTTTTCTTTCAGTTCATTGGGACGAACCAGCACCAGCACCTCACGGAATTTGGGATCCGGATTATCTGGAAACAGGATCACCATACTGTCTTCCTGGGTAATCCCGCTCAGCCAGAATAAATCACTGTTTTGTTTAAAAGGATAAATCGCATCACCATTCACAGGCACTTCATCATTACTCACAAAAATGGCGATGGATTGTTTCTCCATCCGGCTCAAAACCGTTCGCGGTTCTGTGAAAATATCCGGGGGTTCAGGGGCAAATATTTCATACAGCCTGTTTTAGGTTAAAGATAAGCCCCAAAAAGCTTGGGCAGCTGATATTCATCATTTTCATCATTCAATTTCTGATTTTTAGTTTTTTTTCAACAAAACAGAACCCCCGTTTTATGTTGTTCAAAATCAGGGATCATAAGCAAATATGCTCAAATGAATCGCCGGAAAACCAATGCAGATTTAATGTGTAATACTAACACTTGTTTGTAGATGATTGTCATTCTGCATTACCTTTGCCCCTTCACCAAAAAAGGAATCCCGATATGTCTGTTCCAATTATGACCTTTTCCCTGAAAAACCTGAAGTCATCCAGCCTGAAAAACAACGATAACATCCATTACCAGGCCAGTCCCGAACAACTGGTGCAGGATACAATCCGCATCGGCGACGGCTTGCTGAATGATACAGGTGCCCTCGTGATTATGACCGGTGAATTTACCGGACGCTCCCCCCGCGACAAGTTTACGGTGAAAGATGAGCTGACCAGCGACAGCGTGCACTGGAATGAATTCAACATCCCGATGGACCCGGCACAGTTTGATATTATCCACGGAAAAGTGATGGAGTATCTGGAATCACTTCCGGAAATATGGGTACGCGATTGCTATGCCTGTGCTGATCCGCGCTTCCGCTTAAACGTAAGGGTAGTAAACGAAAAGCCCTGGAATAACCTCTTTGCCTATAATATGTTTCTCCGCCCGACCGAAGAGGAACTGGACAATTTCGAACCTGAATGGCAGGTGATTTCTGTACCCGGACTGAAACTTGATGCCCGCGAATGCGGTACCCGCCAGCACAATGCGGCTGTGGTTTCATTCAAACATAAAATGATCCTGATTGCCGGTACCGGCTATACCGGTGAAACCAAAAAAGGCATTTTTACGATTCTCAATTACATCCTGCCTTACGAAAAAAATGTGCTGAGTATGCACTGCAGCGCCAATATGGGCATGGACGGTGATACGGCCATTTTCTTCGGACTCAGCGGCACGGGTAAAACAACACTCAGTGCCGATCCCGACCGCATGCTGATCGGTGATGATGAACATGGCTGGACCGAAGACGGTATTTTCAATTTCGAAGGAGGCTGTTATGCAAAAACCATCAACCTCACGGAAGACAAAGAGCCGGAAATCTTCCGCGCCATCAAACCTGGTGCACTGGTTGAAAACGTAGCTTTCTTTGAAGGAACAGACCGTATCAATTTTGATGATGGCTCCATTACAGAAAACACCAGGGTATCTTATCCGCTCCATTTTATCAGCAATGCCAAAGAGCCGTCTGTTGGCGGTTTACCGAAAAATATTTTCTTCCTCACCTGTGATGCATTTGGCGTGCTGCCGCCGGTATCCAGACTGAATCCCGGTCAGGCCATGTACCAGTTTATTTCCGGTTATACGGCCAAAGTAGCCGGCACTGAGCTCGGGGTCACTGAACCCAAGCCTACTTTCAGTGCCTGTTTCGGCGCTCCGTTCCTGCCCCTGCACCCGGGCTATTATGCCAAAATGCTGGGCGATAAAATGCAGTCAAATAATGTTAACGTATGGATGATCAACACCGGCTGGACCGGCGGTCCTTACGGCACCGGCAACCGGATGAAATTAAAATTCACCCGTGCCATGATCACGGCTGCACTGGAAGGCAAACTGGATAACGTTGAATTTGTAAACGATCCCGTATTCGGCATGGCTATTCCCGTATCCTGTCCGGGGTGTACCGCTGAAGTACTCCAGCCCCGCAATACCTGGGCCGATAAAAATGCCTATGATGAAAAAGCCCGCTACCTGGCAGGTTTGTTTATCCGCAATTTTGAAAAATATGCTGCCGGCGTGTCGGAAGATATCCTGTCGGCTGCGCCCAAAATATAACCATTCACCTTTTCCACGTTAAACCCCGGCATGCCGGGGTTTTTTGTTTTTAATTAACGCAAACTTTTTAACACGGCCGGATTTTTGACGTTATACCTGTAAGCAAACCTTATGTTCCGTATCAGTATTTTACCAATGTGTTTTTTCCTGCTGGCATCGCATTCCCTGCAGCAAACGGCTGCGGTAACCGGTGAAGACATGGTTGACTGGTCTGTTACACGCCGCCTGCACTGGAGTGATTACAAAGGCTCACCCGATCCAAACAGCGATGCCGCCGCTTCCACAACCACTGTCATTGGTGTTGATTATAAAATCGGCCGCCGGGATTTTTCCTATACCATCCAATGCCGTTTCTCCCGTGATAAATCCTGGGGATTGCATAAAACAACTTATATCCTGCAGCATGAACAGGGGCATTTTGACATTGCTGAAGTGTATGCACGCAAACTCAATGAGGCATTACATAATTACGATTTCAATTACGGCACTTACAACCGCGACCTGAACCAGATCTATAACCGCATCATGCGGGAAAAAGAAAATAAGCAGAACCAGTACGACCGGGAAACGAATCACAGCATTAAAAAAGACAAGCAAATTGAGTGGCTGGGGAGGATAGAGCAAATGCTGGATGAGACGGTGGCGTGGTCGGATTATTGATTTTTTTTACCACAAAGCACACAAAGTAAAAACCCCGCTTACGCTACGCTTCAGCGGGCAAAGAAAGGCCACAAAGGTATTACCCTTGTGGCCTTCGTGTATTTCTTTGTGCACTTTGTGGTAAAATGTATTTAAAACAACCCGTAAAGTTGGGCATCCACTTTCCGTATGATCTCCCCGAAATCCTCATCCCTCTCCGCAAATTTATTCTTGTCCACATCAATCACCAGCAACTGCCCTTCCTTATACTCACCAATCCATTTGTTGTAGTACTCATTCAGGCGTTTGAGGTAATCGAGGCGGATATTCTCTTCGTATTCGCGGCCGCGTTTCTGGATCTGGCCAACGAGTGTGGGTACTGATGCATTCAGGTAGATCAGCAGATCCGGAGGCTGCACCAGGGTTTTGAGTGTCTGGAAGAAATGGAAATAATTATCAAAATCGCGCTTGCTCATCAGTCCCATTTCGTGGAGGTTGGGCGCGAAAATATTGGCGTCTTCGTAAATCGTACGGTCCTGGATGACGGTTTCTGTGCCTTTCTGGATTTCCACCAGCTGGCGCAGGCGGCTGTTCAGGAAATAAATCTGCAGGTTAAAACTCCAGCGTGGCATGTCTTCATAAAAATCCATCAGGTATGGATTGTGATCCACATCTTCAAAATTCGGTATCCACTTGTAATGTTTACTCAGCATTTCAGTCAGCGTGGTCTTTCCGGCACCGATGTTGCCTGCCACCGCGATATGCTTTGGTTTTGCTTTTGCTTTTGCCATGTTCTGTTTCTGTTATTACTATTAAACTGCCTGCTTTGCTGATTATTCTTTTGGTTTGGATGTACCGGCACCGATAAATAAAAGGACTGCCAGCGGCAGCGGCATCCACCAAAAATCTTTCAGCTCGGTGAGATGAGAATCTTTTCCCATGATATACATACCGGCAGATGCGGCGAGGGCGATGACGCCAAGAACTGCGAAAATTGCTTTCTTATTCATACAGCAGTGGTTTAAATCGTTATCCAACCGTTTTAAAAGTAGTGCAATTTTAATTACACCCGCACTGCCTTTAAAAATAATTGAGCCCGATCGCCTGGCGAACCAGTTCCATCGTTGCACGGGCACTTTTCCCCGCTTTTTCAGCGCCCAGTTCCATCACATCCTTCAGGTATTTTTCATCATTCCGGATCGCATCTGCTTTTTCCCTCACCGGAGTGATAAAACGCACCATATCTTCTGCCAGTTGCTTTTTCAGGTCGCCATAGCGGATCCTGCACTGGTCATAATCCTCCTGGAATTTGCTGATCACATCCGCCTCACTCACCAGCTTCATCAGCATGAATATGTTCTCTATATAATCCGGCATGGGGGTTCCCGGTTCTGTGGGACCCGCATCCGTTTTCGCTTTCATTACTTTTTTGCGGATCATTTCATCCGTATCCGATAAATATATTGTGGCATACTGGTTTTCGCTCTTGCTCATTTTGCCGGTACCATCCAGACTGGGCACTTTCACCAGCTCGCTGCCATAATTAAATGCCTGTGGTTCCGGGAATACATCCCCATACCGGTGATTGAAACGGTTGGCAAAATTCCGGGCCATCTCCAGGTGCTGCTCCTGGTCTTTACCCACCGGCACCAGCGAAGCCCGGTGCAGGATGATATCTGCAGCCTGTAAAACGGGGTAAGTCAGTAAACCTGCGTTCACATTGTCGGGATGCTGGCGCACCTTATCCTTGAACGTAGTGGTCTTTTCCAGTTCCCCTTTATAAGCCATCATGTTGAGGTAGAGATATAACTCCGATGTTTCACGAACATGGCTCTGGCAATACAAAGCCACTTTATCCGGGTCCAGTCCGCAGGCAATATTTTCAGATAAAACCCGCTGTACATTCAGTTTTAATTCTTTGGTATCCGGGTGTGTGGTCAGGGAGTGTAAATCGGCCACCATGAAAAAACAGGGGTATTCCTCCTGCATCTTCACATAATTCCGCAGCGCTCCGAAATAGTTCCCCAGGTGTAAAAAACCCGTGGGGCGGATGCCACTCATAACAATTGCAGACTGTTTATTCATAAAGCGGCGAAGATATAGAGTTTCATGCACAGTAAGGGATGACGGGGCTATGCAATCACTATCTTTGCAGGATGGAAGTGAACGACGACATGGTGGACAAACTGGCCCACCTTTCCCGGCTTAGTTTCGGTACAGGCGAAAAGCAGGAAATTAAAAACGACCTGCAAAAGATGATCGGTTTTGTGGAAAAACTCGGTGAACTCCCCCTGGGCGATACAGAACCCCTGGTGCACCTGAGCAGCGAAGTGAATGTATTCAGGGAAGATGAGGTAAAAGGCAGCATCACCCGTGATGAAGCCCTGCTGAACGCCCCGATGCATAACGGGGAATTTTTTATGGTTCCCAAAGTGATCAAAAACCCGCGCACACAGGAAGACAAATAAAGCCGGCTAACTAAAAATCATGAGTAACACCGAATGATATGGGTAACATTATTCACCTGGAAGACATCCGCAAGAGCTACTACATGGGCCACCAGGAACTGGAAGTACTCAAAGGAATCAGCCTTGATATCAACAAGAATGAATATGTAGCCCTGATGGGTCCTTCAGGCTCGGGGAAAAGCACACTCATGAATATCCTTGGCTGCCTGGATTCTCCCACCAGCGGGAAATACATCCTCAATAATCATGATGTAAGCCAGATGACCGATAATGACCTGGCTGAAGTACGTAACCAGGAAATCGGGTTTGTTTTCCAACAATTTCACCTGCTTCCGCGTTTAACTGCTTTGGAAAACGTAGCCCTCCCCCTGCTGTATGCCGGAATGGGCAGAAAGCTGAGAATGGAAAAAGCCAAACATGTTATTGAAATGGTGAACCTGACCGACCGGAGCAATCACAAGCCAAATGAATTATCTGGCGGACAATGCCAGCGTGTGGCCATTGCACGTGCACTGGTGAATGACCCATCCATTATCCTGGCAGATGAGCCCACCGGTAATCTCGATACAAAAACCTCCAACGAAATCATGGATATATTCGGGGATATACACCAGAACGGGAATACCGTTATCCTCGTTACCCACGAAGAAGACATCGCACACTATGCCCATCGCGTGGTTCGCCTTCGCGACGGCATGGTTGAAACAGACCGGAAAAACGAAAAAATCCGGGAACACCAACAAGGACTTTAACTATGCCTGCAAAAATTTACACCAAAACCGGCGATAAAGGAAAAACATCGCTGATCGGTGGCACCAAAGTGCCCAAATCCTACCTGCGTATCGAAGCGTATGGAACCGTGGATGAACTCAATTCATTCACCGGTCTCTGTCTCGATCACCTCAACAGTGCCGGCATCGCCCATAAACTGGATGAAGTGCAGGACCGCCTGTTTACCATCGGTTCTTCTCTGGCCTGCGATCCCGAAAAAGAAACCAAACTGAAAATCCCTGACCTGCACGAAGAAGATATCGTGCTCCTGGAAAAAGAAATGGATGCCATGCAGGAAAATCTGCCGGAGATGAAATCATTCATCCTTCCTTCCGGTCACGTGATTGTTTCCACCCTGCACGTAGCCCGCTGCGTTTGCCGCCGCGCCGAAAGATGCTGCGTGAAAATGGACCGCAAAAAATTATTTGTATCACCACTCGTTGTAAAATACCTGAACCGCCTCAGTGATTATCTTTTTATCCTCGCGCGGTATGCAACGCAGCAGCTCAAAGTGGTGGAGAAGCCGTGGAAGCCCCGTGTTTAGAGTCTTAAACACATAGGCACATAGGTCACATAGATACACATAGAAATACAATACGCAAATCAATATACTTCGAAAAGTCACTTCTATAGGAACACTTCGTCTGTATTCCTATGTGGTCCTATGTGTCCTATGTGCCTATGCCTTGCCCGCCGAAGCGAAGCGCAGGAGGGTGGTAAAGACTCTTTTAATTCTCCATTCTCAATTAACAATCACCCCATCCCTCATATGCAGCACCCTGTCACTCAACCCCGCTAATTCTTCGTTGTGAGTAACAATCAGGAAAGTCTGCCCGAATTCTTTACGCAGGTCAAAAAATAACTGATGCAATTCCCTGGCATTTGCAGAATCCAGGTTGCCCGTAGGTTCATCAGCCATGATCAGTGCCGGTTTATTAATCAGCGAACGGGCCACTGCCACGCGCTGCTGTTCACCGCCGGATAGCTGGTTGGGTTTATTATCGAGCCGGTGGGAGAGCCCCACCATATTGAGTAATTTTTCCGCTTCTGCCTTCACTTCCGATTTCTTACGTCCCGCCAGCCAGCCGGGGATACAAACATTTTCCAGAGCCGTGAATTCAGGCAAAAGATGGTGGAACTGGAATACAAAACCGATGTTTTTATTCCGGAAAGCCGCCAGTTTTTTCCCCGATAAAGCGGTGATTTCCTCACCCAGCATGAATACTGATCCTTCATCCGCCCGGTCCAGCGTACCCAGGATATGCAGCAAAGTGCTCTTTCCGGAACCTGAAGGACCCACAATAGACGCCACTTCGCCCTGCTGGATTTCTATATCCACGCCCTTTAATACCTCAACTGTGCCGAATTTTTTGAAAATCTTCCTGCCGCTTAACATAGAATGGCTGTTTATACGTCCAAAGATCAGTAAAAGCAAAGGGGTCTCAAAACCACTTTACGCAGGGTTTTCGGTTTTTTTAAGAAATCCTTCAAAAGGGCCTTCCAATACCGGATTTGGTAGATTCGTTAATACAACTACATTTGCGGAAAATTAGGGTGTGTGAGATCCCTGAAAACTATTAACAAAACAAACTCCCTGGAATATGTTCTGGACACTTGAATTAGCCTCATATCTTGAAGACGCGCCATGGCCGGCTACCAAAGATGAACTGATCGATTATTCCATCCGCTCAGGTGCTCCTATCGAAGTTGTGGAGAACCTGCAGGAACTCGAGGATGAAGGCGATGTATACGAAACCATTGAAGATATATGGCCGGATTACCCGACGCAGGATGACTTTCTGTTTAATGAGGATGAATATTAAAATTGCGGCAAGACTTTTTATGCGAAGCCTCCTGTTACAGGGAGGCTTTGTTATTTAAAGTTGCCGGTTGACCAGTTGCCGGTTACCAGTTACCAGTTGCTTACAATAAAACTGGAAACCTATCTATAAAAAAAAGCAGGGAGAATATTCCCCCCTGCCTTAGAAATTCACTTTTGATTGTAGTGTACACTACTGGTAACTGGAAACTGGTAACTGATAACTGGTAACTTCTCAGCCCATCTTCTCAATCACCCCCGCCGTCACCCCCGTAAACGAAAACCCGCCATCATGGAACAGATTCTGCATCGTTACATAACGGGTGAGGTCGCTGAACAGGGTTACACAGTAATTGGCGCAATCATCTGCCGTGGCATTGCCCAGCGGGCTCATGGCTTCGGCATAATTGATAAAGCCGTCGAAACCTTTTACGCCGCTGCCGGCAGTGGTTCTGGTGGGAGATTGTGAAACGGTATTCACCCTAACTTTTTTCCTTGCACCGTAATGGTAACCGAAGCTGCGGGTTACACTTTCCAGCAGGGCTTTGGCATCTGCCATTTCATTGTAATCAGGGAATACACGCTGGGCGGCGATATAGGTGAGCGCTACTACACTGCCCCATTCATTGATCGCATCCATATCCCAGGCGGTGCGTAAAACGCGGTGCAGGCTCATGGCAGAAATATCCATGGTCTTCTGGTTCCACTCATAATTCATCTCTGTGTAATGTTTGCCCTTGCGCACATTCAGGCTCATGCCGATTGAATGCAGCACAAAATCCATGGGACCGCCAAAATGTTCCATTGATTTTTCAAACAGGTTCTTCAGGTCATCCATGTTGGTTACATCCGCACCAATCACGGGTGCGTTTCCGCACAGCTCTGATAATTTATTGATCTCCCCCATCCGCAGGGCCACGGGGGCGTTGGACAATACAATCTGTGCACCGGCTTCATAACATTTCAGTGCAGTTTTCCAGGCGATGGATTTCTCATCAAGGGCTCCGAAAATAATTCCTTTCTTACCCTTTAATAGTTGATTCGGCATAGTGATTTATTTTGGTGCGTAAAAATAAGAAGTTTGACTCAAGCACCGGGAAACAATAGCCTGATCCCAAAAACAAGCAGGAAAGTGGATACAAAGATCAACCCGAATACCAGCAACAGGTAATACAAAAACCGCCTGCCCGATTCACGAGGCCTGATCCTGCGCTCCATCCATTTCATGCAAAGCCTTACCGGTATGATGGCCAGCAAAATGATTAAAATGATCAGCATTCCTTTTACCCGGGGCGACATATTTTCCGCTATTCAGACCGCAAATTAGGGAATCAGGCCCTCCACTTTTAAAGCCACCGGGGCTTATCTTTGCGGCATGACGATTTCATATAACTGGATAAGTGAATATTTACCCGTAACCGTTGATCCGGAAAGGCTGAGCCGTATCCTCACTTCCATCGGACTGGAAGTGGAAAGCATGGAACAGTATGAAGAAGTAAAAGGCGGTTTAGCCGGACTTGTTATCGGCGAAGTATTGGAAGTGGAAAAACACCCCAACGCCGACAAACTCAGGCTCACCAAAGTGAATATTGGCGGTGCTGAACCCCTGCACATTGTTTGCGGCGCCCCCAACGTGGCTGCCGGTCAAAAAGTAGTGGTGGCCCCCATCGGCACCACCATCTATCCGCTGAAAGGTGATCCCATGACCATGAAACTGGCTAAAATCCGCAGTGTGGAAAGCCAGGGCATGATCTGCGCAGAAGATGAAATCGGTCTCGGTGAATCACACAATGGCATTCTGGTTTTACCCGCCACCCTGGTTCCCGGTACCCCTGCTTCAGCATATTTCAAACCGGCGAAAGATATCATCTATGAAATCGGGCTCACCCCCAACCGCATGGACGCGATGAGCCATTGGGGTGTTGCCCGCGACGTGTCCGCTTATCTTTCCCATCACGATAAAAAAGATATTAAACCCCGTTTCCCCAATGCCAACGGCTGGAAAAACGAAACGGAAGCAGGCCCCATCAAGGTAAAAGTGGAAAATGAAAAAGCCTGCCCCCGGTACAGCGGTATCTGTCTTTCCGGTGTAACCGTACAGGCAAGTCCTGAATGGCTGCAGCAAAAACTCAAAGCCATCGGACTCCGTCCGCTGAATAATATTGTTGACATCACCAATTTCATCCAGCACGAAACCGGACAGCCCCTGCATGCTTTTGATGCAGACCAGCTCCGTGGCGGGCAAGTCATTGTCAAAAACCTGGCAGAGAACACACCCTTCATCACCCTGGACGAAAAAGAAAGAAAACTGTCTGCCGACGACCTGATGATCTGTGATGCAGAAGGCGGTGTTTGTATTGCCGGCGTATTCGGCGGATTACACAGCGGTGTAAGTGATGCCACAAAAAATATTTTCCTGGAAAGTGCTTTCTTCGACGGTGTAACCATCCGGAAAACATCTTTCCGTCATGGCCTGCGTACCGACGCAGCCACCCGTTTTGAAAAAGGAACTGATATTTCTGCCACCGTGAGTGTGCTGAAAAGAGCCGCCCTGCTGATTAAAGAAATTGCAGGTGGTGAAATCAGTTCTTCTATCACCGATATCTATCCCCATCCCAAAGCAAAAACGGAAGTGGGATTGAAATACCATTACCTGAAAAAACTCAGCGGCAAGAATTACCATCCCGATGCAGTGAAAAATATCCTGACCAGTCTTGGTTTTGAAGTAATCAAAGATGGCGTGGATGAACTGCGTGTGGCTGTGCCTTTCCATAAAACGGATATCAGCTTACCCGCTGACCTGGTGGAAGAAATTTTGAGGATTGACGGTTTGGATAATGTGGACATACCTGATATGATCACCATTACGCCTTCCGTGGAAGAACAGGGTGATAAACAAGTGTACAAAGAGAAAGCAGCACAATACTTAACCGGGCTTGGTTTCAATGAAATCATGACCAACTCCATTACCAACGCGGCTTATTATACCGAAGAAGAACAGGCCGGCATGGTAAAGATGATGAACAGTTTGAGTGCCGGATTGAATATCCTCCGTCCTTCCCTGTTTGAAACCGCGCTGGAAGTGGTGGCCCATAATCTCAATCACAAAAACAACGCGCTTAAATTATTTGAATTCGGGAAAGCGTATGCACAGGTAGCCCCAGGCAAATACACGGAGACCGACCAGCTCTGCCTGGTGATCAGCGGTGCGGTAACACCGGCACAATGGAAACAACAAAGCATGGCGGCTGATTTCTATTACACAAAAGGTGCGGTGGAGCAGCTGCTGCGTTTACTCGGCATCAGCGATTTCACCACAGAAACGGTGGAAGTCCCCAAGATGGATGCGCATATTGTATTCAGGCAGAACAGCCGGATACTGGCAGGAGCCGGTGAAGTGAAAAAACAGGGGCTGGAAAAATTCGGCATCAAACAACCTGTGTTTTATGCGGGTCTCAACTGGACTGTTTTAGCAGAAGCGGCCTCAAAACATACTCCGGCTATTACTGAAATCCCCCGTTACCCGGCTGTGCAGCGCGACATCGCGATGATCATCCCGCGTGAACTGGCCTGGGAAAGCGTGAAGCAAACGGTAGAAGGTATCAGACTCTCCAAACTGCGTGACCTTCGTTTATTCGATATATTCGAAAGCGATAAACTGGGCGCCGGCAAAAAATCGGTAGCGGTTAATTTCACTTTCCAGGACCAGGAAAAAACCCTGACCGATAAAGAAATTGACGGCTGGATGAATAAAATCATGCAAACCCTGGAAAAAGAACTCCAGGCTGAAATCAGGAAATGAAAGACGTAAGCCAGCAAATAAAAAAACTGCAGGAGAAAATGCAGCAGGTACTGAAACAGCAACAGCTGTTACAGAAGGAAAACCTGCGCCTGCAAAAGGAGCTGGATAAAAAACAAACGGAGCTGGGTGTGCAGGATAAAAATGTGCAGGAACTGAAACAACAGTTACAGGTGATGCGGTTGAATGCAGGTGGTATGGGTGAAAAGGAAAAGAAGGAACTGGAAAAGCAAATCAATAAATACCTGAAGGAAATCGACCGTTGTATTGCGATGCTGGGGGCTTAATCACACTCTTTTGACAAGCTTCAGTCTCATTTCATCATCACCGCGTGATAATTCCAATGTGTACTGGCCATAAGGCAGATCATTGAGACCGGACCATGTCAGTTCTTCACGATCACTGAGAATATTTTTTTCCATTGTGCGGCAAACTGAACCCTTATCATCCCTGAGCACACCCCTGATCCATTCTCCGGCAGGAGCAAGAAACTGCAGTTGCAGGGTATCAATAAATACCGATGTTTTAATTTTGGCAAACATCTTATCCTGATTTAAAGCCTTAAAAAAATTAACCAATTAAGTTTTCAGGAGGTAGCTGGATCAGGAAGGGGAGGCTAAAGTAATAAAATGAAAATGAAAAATGCAAGTATATGAATGAATTAATTCCTATTTCTGCGTTAATCGGCGACCGCACCTACCGGATCAAAATAGAACCGGCCGATGAAGAGTTGATCCGAAAAACATTAAAAGCCATCAATGAGCAGATCATTGATTTCAAAACCCGGTATGCCGGTAAGGATATGCAGGACTACATCGCCATGGCCCTGATCTGGTATGCCACGGAGAAAAATGAGCACAGTGTGACGGGGCATGAGCAGGATGGGATGATGGAGGATTTGGGGAAGCTAGATAGGATGATGGATGAGATGCTTGGGAAATAGTTGCCAGTTACCGGTTGCCAGTTACCGGTTGCCAGCTACCAGTTTCCAGTTACCGGTTGCCAGTTTATTGGAAGTTCACAGCTACTAACGAATTTCTGGTAACGGGTAACTGGCAACCGGTAACCAGCAAAAGTTGCTCTATAAGTAAATTTCTAGCCTGGCCCCGGACTCCAGACTAACGCCTAAAGACTAACGACTTTTTCATTATCTTCGCTGATTACCCGCCATTTGCGGGTTTTTCACTATGACAGTGAACAGAAACTATAGCATTGTGCACCCTTTAAACAACAAGATTCATGGATCCGAATATACTTGCCATCATCATCGGAGCGGGAGCCCTCATACTGGGCCTTGTAGCGGGTAAGCTCATCTTTACAAAAAATACCCGGGTTAAAATAGAAGAGGCTGAAGCGCAATCCCAGACTATCATCAGGGAAGCGGAAATGAGAGCCGAAACCATCCGTAAGGAAAAAGAACTGGAAGCCAAGGAACGCATTGTAAAACAACAAGCGGCCAACGACAGGGAGCTTCTGGAAAAAAACAAAAAAATCAACGATTCGGAGAACCGCATCCGGCAGAAGGAACAATCCATCAACCAGAAAGAAGGCAACCTGGAAAAACAAATCCGGGAGAACGAAGCCATCAAGGATAACCTCAACAGGCAGATTGAACTGGTGAACATCAAAAGGACAGAACTCGAAAAACACCAGGAAGAACATATCCGCCGTCTCGAGAAAATTGCCGGCTTATCTGCTGATGAAGCCAGGAACCAGCTGATCGAAAGCCTCAAAAACGAAGCACAGACCCAGGCACTGGGAATCCAGCAGGAAATTATTGACGACGCCAAACAAAAAGCAAACAAGGAAGCCCGTAAGATTATCATACAAACTATCCAGCGTACCGCTGCTGAACAGGCCATTGAAAATTCAATCACCGTGTTCAACCTGGAAAGCGATGAAATCAAAGGACAGATCATCGGCCGCGAAGGAAGGAATATCCGCGCCATTGAAGCTGCCACCGGTGTTGACCTGATTGTGGATGATACCCCCGAAGCGATCCTCCTCTCCTCTTTCGATCCGCTCCGCAGGGAAATCGCACGACTGAGTTTACAGCGACTGGTAACTGACGGACGTATCCACCCAGCACGTATCGAAGAGATCGTTGAAAAAACACGCAAGCAGATTGAAGAACAGGTGATGGAGATCGGTGAGCGTACCGTAATCGAACTCGGTATCCACGGATTGCATAAAGAACTCGTAAGAATGGTAGGCCGTATGCGCTTCCGTTCTTCTTACGGACAGAACCTGCTGATGCACAGCCGCGAAACAGCCAACCTCTGCGCTACGATGGCAGCAGAACTCGGACTGAATGCGAAACTCGCCAAACGTGCAGGCCTGCTCCACGATATTGGTAAAGTACCCGACGAAGAAAGTGAACTGAGCCACGCACTCCTTGGTGCCAAACTCGCTGAAAAATATGGTGAGAACCCTGCCGTGGTAAATGCCATCGGTGCCCACCACGATGAAATGGAAATGCAATATGTGATTTCCCCATCGTACAGGCCTGTGATGCAATCAGCGGTGCCCGCCCCGGCGCCCGCCGCGAAATCATGCAGCAGTACCTGCAGCGGATCAAAGACCTGGAAAACCTGGCTATGGCCTATACCGGTGTTGAAAAAGCATATGCCATCCAGGCCGGCCGCGAACTCCGTGTGATCGTAGAAGCAGATAAAGTATCCGATCAGGATTCAGAAAAACTCTCCTTCGAAATTGCCCAGAAAATCCAGACCGAAATGACCTTCCCCGGCCAGATCAAAGTAACTGTGATCAGGGAAAAACGCGCGGTCAACGTAGCGAGATAAATATTCAACCCGGAAGCGATCTGAAAGTTCTGCTTCCGGGTTTTCTTTACGCCAATGTTAATTTAGTGATAATCAGAGCCTTGAGGGAATAACCTCCAACCTCCAACATCCAACCTCCAACATTTTAAACTTTTCCCGGAAAAACCCGTTAAAAAACCCCGTTTTCCCTTACCTTTGCCCTCCTTAAAAACATCGTTATGAACGCCATCGCATTTGTACATGAGCAGCTGACAGGCAAGAAAGAATTTCCCGCTTTCAAACCCGGCGATAATATCACCGTGAACTATAAGATCATTGAGGGTAACAAAGAAAGGATCCAGTCTTTCAAAGGCGATGTGATCAAAAAACAAGGTACCGGCCACACTGCGAGCTTCACAGTTCGTAAAATCTCTGACGGTATCGGTGTTGAAAGGGTATTCCCTTATTACTCACCCAATATTGAGTCTGTTGTAATCAACAAAACCGGTCACGTACGCCGTGCCAAACTGTTTTACCAGCGTAAACGCAGCGGTAAAAGCGCACGTATCCGTGAGAAAAGACAAGCGGTTGAGTCTGCAGCTAAATAATATTATTATTTCAGTAATATATTTGAGAAATCCCGTTCTGACCAGGACGGGATTTTCTTTTTTCAAACCGATTGCACGCAATTAACATCTTTCTCCCCCAGAGTTATTATCTTTATAGTTCAATTTCACAACTATGATACATCCCTATTTTTTAGGCATGCTGGGCACTAATGAAATCATCATTATCCTCATCATCGTGTTACTGCTGTTCGGTGGCAAAAAAATTCCCGAACTGATGCGCGGTCTTGGCAAGGGTGTGCGTGAATTCAACGATGCCAAAACAAATGTCAAGAAGGAAATCGAGGAACACGCCAGCGATGTGAAGAATTCAGCCAGCAATTGATTGGTCTATCCCTCTAAATCCTGCTTGTTTGTCTGCATTCACCTCCATTGAGCAATTCCATGCCCAATTAAAGGAAGGAACTACCACATGCCTGGGCACCGTTCAGTATTATCTTGAGCGGATACATGCCACCAGGCACCTAAATGCATTTTTAGAAGTCTGGGAACAGGAAGCCCTCACCCAGGCCAAAGCCATTGACCAGCGTATGCAGTCCGGACAAAAAACCGGACGCCTCGCAGGCGTTGTCATCGGTATTAAAGATGTGCTTTGCTATAAAGGCCATAAAGTATCAGCAGCTTCTTCCATCCTGAACAATTTTACATCCCTTTACACAGCCAGTGCTGTCCAGCGCTTGCTGGATGAAGATGCCATTCTCATCGGCCGCCTCAACTGCGATGAATTCGCAATGGGCTCCTCCAATGAGAACTCGGCTTATGGCAAAGTGCTGAATGCCCTCGATGAAACCCGGGTACCCGGCGGTTCTTCCGGCGGCTCAGCGGTAGCCGTCCAGGCAGGGCTCTGTATGCTCTCACTGGGATCGGATACCGGAGGTTCTGTCAGACAGCCTGCAGATTTTTGTGGAGTCACCGGCCTTAAACCGGGCTATGGCCGCATATCGAGATATGGACTGATTGCCTACGCTTCATCATTCGACCAGATCGGCATCTTCGGCATAAACATACCCGACCTGGCCCTGGCACTGGAAATCATGGCTGGCCCCGATGAATTTGACAGCACCGTTTCCCATGCCCCTGTTCCTGCCTATTCCACCAGCCTGGAAGCCGGCAAAAAATTCAGGTTCGCCTGGTTTGAAGCGGCCCTGAACCACCCCGGGCTTGATCCGGAGATCCGGACAGCCATCCTTGGGACCATTGAAAAGCTCAAGGCAGCCGGACATGTGGTGGAACCGGTGGACTTTGCCCTGATGGATTATATCGTTCCGGCCTATTATGTGCTGACGACGGCAGAAGCCTCCTCCAACCTCTCCCGGTACGACGGGGTCCGTTTTGGGTACCGGACCACTACCCCGGTGGATGATTTAACAAGTTTTTATAAGCACACCAGATCCGAGGGTTTTGGCAAGGAAGTGAAACGACGTATCATGCTGGGAACCTTTGTGTTAAGTGCCGGCTACTACGACGCGTATTATTCCCGTGCACAGAAGGTTAGAAAAAAAGTTTCGGCCGGTTTGGAGCTGGTTTTCAACCAGTTCGACTTCATCCTGCTACCCACCTCCCCCTTTACCGCCTTTAAGGCCGGGGAGAAGACTGACGACCCAATTGCCATGTATCTGGCTGATATTTATACTGTTATGGCTAACCTGGCGGGTATTCCAGCCATTTCTTTACCCCTCTACAAGCACTCAAACGGCATGCCCTTCAGCCTCCAGGTGATGGCAAACCGCCTGAATGAGTTACCTTTGCTGCAAATTTCAAAGGAGCTTCTGGCCCCCGGTTTCCGGGAATCCTGAGCCCCAAAAAAGCAGCTTGAGAAAAATAAAACAAATATCGTGGGCACTTACGCTGTCGGCCATCAGGCTGACCGCCCTCTTTTGGGTTGTCAAAGCCGGCGCCCAGCAGGAGTTCATCCAGAAGATCAAACTGAACATGGCTGATACCACCCTGCAGGACACTGTAGGCTTCCATGACAGCCTGGCGAATGATCCCAAAAAGGGTTTCCAGGACCTGTTCCGGACCGCAGTCATCGGAGATGGCAGCAGCCCGGCGCGACTGAATCCCATGGCCGTCACTTTCGTGAATAACTATATTGCCCGCAACGGTAAAGGCTTTAACGCCATGAAAGGATGGGCCAAGCCTTATTTCAATATGATGGATGAAGTGCTCACCCAGCACGGTCTTCCCCGCGAGCTGAAATATATCGCCGTTATTGAATCCGGTCTTAAATACAACGTGATCTCCTGGAGTGGTGCCGTCGGCCCCTGGGCACTGATGCCAGCCGCCGCCCGCCAGTATGGACTGCGTATCGGAAGGGGTAATGACGAAAGACTGGATTATTATAAAAGCACCCACGCCGCAGCCAAACTGCTGACAGACCTCTACCAGCGTTATGGCGACTGGCTGCTGGTTGTAGCTGCTTATAACTCTGGCCCCGGTAACGTAGACAAGGCAATCCGCCGCAGCGGCAGCAAGGATTTCTGGACCCTGCAGTATTACCTGCCGGCTGAGACCATGAACCACGTAAAGAAGTTCATCGCCACCCATTATATTTTTGAAGGCGAAGGCGGGATTACAACCTCTACTAAAAAAGAGACCAAAGACCAGTTCCTGGAAGTCCTGTCAGACCTGAACGATGAAGAAAAAAATAATTCATCTACATACACCATCAAAGGCCGTTTCAGTTCAGATGTGATCATGAAATACACCGGGATGGATGTAGCTGGTTTCAGGAGATACAACCCCAATTTCGAGCAGCAGGTTTCTGTCAACGGACAGTATGAACTGCGTCTCCCGACTGAGAAGATGAATATTTTCGTGGCCAAGCGTTACGAGATCCTGGATGAGAGTATGAAAGCCATCCTGCCTTCTTCCGGCACCCGTTAATCCTTTTTATTTTCAAGCACCTGCCTGATGGCAGCCGCCTTTACCAGGCATTCTTCCCATTCCTGTTTGGGATCACTGTACCAGGTGATACCTGATCCGGCGGGGAAAGAGAGATAACCGGTAGAAGCATTGTACAGGATACTGCGGATAACGACATTGAAATCAAAATCACCTTCGGGGCTGAAATAACCGAGTGCACCTGAAAAAATCCCCCGGCTTCTTTTCTCATACCTGCTGATCAGTTCCATCACCCTTTTCTTGGGAGCACCTGTCATGGAGCCCATGGGAAACAGCGCATGCATGATATCCGTAAAACTGGTGTCACTGTTCAGTTCGCCACTGATCGTGGAGATCATCTGGTACACCTGCGGAAAAGAATAGATACCGAACAATTCATCCACTTTTACTGTGCCTTCCCGGCAAATCCGGGAGAGGTCATTCCTCACCAGGTCAACCACCATTACATTTTCTGAACGGTCTTTGGCACTGCGGTGGAGTTGTTCCCGCGCGGCTTCATCCAGCAGCTCATCCTGCCGGTTGCGGGGCACGGTGCCTTTGATGGGCTGGGAAATAATATGGTTACCTGATTTCTTCAGGAATCTTTCCGGACTGGCACAGATCAGCCAGTGGTCATCCTGGCGGTATAAGGCAGAGAATGGATTGGGAGATAAACGGCTCAGTTGCCTGTATGCCGTAAACGGATCTATCACGGCATGTTCCGCATAAAAATCCTGGCAGAAATTAATTTCATAGCAATCGCCGCGGTGGATATGTTCCCGGAGCCGCTGGATGGTTTCCATATACTCCGCTTCAGAAAAACGGGAATGGATTTGCAGAGGCGCTGTATCATTTTCAGCAGCTGCAGTTTCTTCAAGGTCATTTTGCAGGGCCAGGAAAATTTCCTGCGGATCACCTTTCTCCACGACCAGTTCATCCTCACTGAGCCGGATCTGCCATATCGGTTCAAAAAAATACAGGGAGGGGAAACCGATGTCATCGGGCAGGGTGGCGGGATTTTTTTCCCATTCATTTTTCAGCTCATAACTGCAATGCCCGAAGAGCCATTTTTTTTGCTGCAGGATTTTTTCCAGTACAGCTAAGGAAGAACCTGCATCTGTTTTTACAACCTGTTCAGCACCCGCAGCCAGCAGGCATTCGATGCCCTTACCTTTTGCAGGGTAATGGTGATTATCGAGAAAACAAAAAGTGCTGAACCTCTTTGCGAGATCCAGCACTTTCCATTTCGTTTGTTCATAATCACTGATGAGAAACCGGTCAGGGCTGTTGGTTTTGCTGATCAATGTTTAAAGTATGTAACGGACATGATTAATAATCATCTTCCTCATCATCGTCATATTCCTTGTCGTTGAAGAGATCCTTGAACTCATCATCTTCAAACTTGAAATCGTCTTCTTCACCACCGGTTGCTTTCTTGCCGCCTGCAGCGCCACCGGCTGCTTTCTTGCCTTTCGACTTGGGTACATCGAACTCTTCGAAATCAGGATCCCAGCTGTCTTCCTCTTCTGGTTTTCCCAATCATCGGGTTCGTCGTCCACATCGTCGTCGTCATCATCATCACCTTTTTTCTTTGATGACCCGGCTGCTTTCCCTGCTTTTTTTACAGGGGCAGCATCCACCTCTTCATCGAAATCATCATCGTCATCGTCCTCCTCATTTTTCTTGGGAGCGGGCACAGGTTTTTTCGCGGCATCCTTTCCGGCGGCCGGGGTGGTTTTTCCCGTGGATTTTTTTTCTTTTTCAGACTTTGGAGCCATAGTATAGCAGGATTAAGAGTTGTAAAATTTCAGCGAAGTTTTTAATTAGCCAAATTTTACACCCATTTTTTTCAGTCGTTTACCCGGATTATCTGTTCCCGGCCCGGTCCGTTGGAAATATACTGAACGGGAACCCCCAGATACTGGTTAATAAACTGCACATAAGTTTTCATGGTGTCAGGCAGTTCCGCATAGGATTTCGCTGCATTGGTGGGCGTATTCCAACCCGGGAATTTCTTATATATGGGAACAGGGCGCTGTCTTTCCATCTGGAAAGGAACTTCGTCAGTCTCCACCCCATTGATGGAATAGGCCGTGGAACATTCCAGTTCACGGAATGAGTCCAGCACATCAGCCTTGGTCATCACAATACTGGTAACACCGTTTATCATACAGGCGAATTTCAGGGCAACCAGGTCGATCCAGCCGCAGCGGCGGGGACGGCCCGTGGTGGCACCGAATTCATTGCCGATCTTCCGCAGTTCTTCCCCGGTTTCATTCTCGAGTTCTGTGGGGAATGGTCCGCCGCCAACCCGTGTGCAGTAGGCTTTTGTAACACCATACACCTCACGGATATGCTGGGGAGCCACTCCCAAACCATTACATACACCGGCAGAAATAGTGCTGGAAGATGTAACATATGGGAAGGTTCCGAAATCTATATCCAGCATACTGCCCTGGGCGCCTTCAGCCAGCACTTTTTTGCCCTGGCTGATATGTTTATTAATGAAATACTCGCCGTTCACAATATTCAGTTCACGCAGGTTCTCCACCGCTTCAAAAAATTCTTCTTCCCAGCTGGTAATATCTTCCTGGAAATTATAATTATCCAGCAGGCGCTGGTGTTTTAAACGCAGCTTGATATAAGATGTGGTGAAATTTTTATCGAGCAGGTCACCCACACGCAAACCATTCCTTCCGGTTTTATCCATGTAAGTGGGGCCAATCCCTTTCAGTGTGGAACCGATCTTCTGGTTGCCTTTGGATAACTCTGCAGCCTTATCCAGCGCCCGGTGTGTGGGAAGGATGAGGTGGGCACGTTGTGAAATAAACAGGTTCTTTTTTACGTCAGCACCGAAAGAAGTTACTGTAGCCCATTCTTTTTTCAGTGTTACCGGATCCAGCACCACGCCATTACCTATCAGGTTGATGGCATTCTGGTGGAATACACCAGAAGGAATCTGGTGCAATACAATTTTCTTGTCTCCGACATAAATAGTATGACCCGCAGTCGGGCCACCCTGGAAACGGGCGATCAGGTCATAGTCTTTGGCAAAAAAGTCCACAATCTTGCCCTTTCCCTCATCACCCCATTGAAGACCCAGTAATACGTCTACCATAATTTTTGGATTAATGTTCCGGGCGCAAAAATACATGATCAAAAAAAAAGCCACCGTTTTATTACGGTGGCTTCGCGATCTATTTTTACACGCCCGGAAGCGAGTTATCAACGTACGAGTGTAACTGTACCTTTTTTCGATATCAGTTTATTGTCTTTGGTCACGCCCTGGATCATCCAAACGAATGTTCCGGTGTTTTGCTCTTTCCCGATCAGCTTGCCATCCCATCCGGTGTACATATTGGTGGTGGTGAATACCAGCTGTCCCCAGCGGTTATATACATTAAAGTATTTATAAGCCTTGATTCCCACAGGCACGGGCAGGAAGAGGTCATTCCTGCCATCCCCGTTGGGAGTAAAGGCAGTAGGCACATAAATATCCGGACCACGGTAAACCCTGATCCGCACATAACCTTCGCCACGGCAACCCGCCTGGGTGGATGCCACAACCTGGTAAATGGCTTCATCCCCGATTGCTCCAGCAGTTACAATGGGATTGGGAATATTGGGATCGCTCAGGCCGGTGGATGGCGTCCAGTGATAAATATTCGCGATTGAACTGGCGCTGATCTGGAACTGGTCGCCCTGGTAAGCAATCGTATCAAAAGGTGAAGTGCTGACCTGGATCGGCGGTGTTACATCGAGGGTCATCGCATCGGTAGTGAGCGAAGGACAACCATTGATGTCAGTCAATACAGACAATGTATAGGTTGTTGTACGCGGAGGCGTAACAACAGCAGTCGGGCTTGAAGATTGGTTCAGGTATGAAGTCGGTGCCCAGGCATAAGTTACACCACCGGAAGCCTGCATGGTATATGTTTGTCCATAGCAGATAAATCCATCCGGTCCTGCATTCGGAATTGGTGCAGCATGCACATTGACGATGATGGTATCATTGGCACTGCAGCGGCCGAGTGTGGCAGTTACAATATACTGGGTGGTTACGATGGGGTTAGCAACCGGGTTATAGATTGTTGTATCGCTTAATCCGAGTCTGGGTGTCCATGCATATTGAATGGCATTGGAAGTATGTGCCAGTTGTACAGAACTGCCTTCGCAGAGCACTGTATCACGCAATGGGGCAAAGGTCAGGTCATTGGTCAGTCCCACTGAAGTATTATACTGGAATGTACAACCGAGGTTATCTTTCACATACACGGTATAGTTACCGGGAGCCACATTGAATACATTGGAAGGCTGGTAGGTAGTGCCATCGAGTGAATAGGTATAGCTGCTGTTACCACCGGCGGCTGTAACTGTGATGGTACCGTCGTTACCGCCATTACAGCTGGCATTGGTATTGACGGAACTGGCTGTTAATGCAGCTGGTTCAGTAACAGTTACAGGTGTGGTGGTGGTACATCCGTTGCCATCCCTTACAGTTACGGTATAACTGCCTGCAGGCACATTGAATGTACTGACAGGCTGCCAGGTTATGCCACCACTAATGGAGTATTCGTATGGTGGTGTAGCTCCATTGGCTGATGCCGAAATGATCCCATTGGATTGTCCATTACATAATGCTGCTACCGAAGTTGCAGAAGCTGTTAATGCTGTGGGTTCACCAATGGTGATGCTGCCGGTACCCTGGCAACCTGCGCCTTCCCGGTAATAAACAGTATAGGTGCCGGCTGTGAGACCGGTAAATGTATTGGGTGTTTGCCAGGTGGTTCCGTCGAGTGAGTACTCAAAGAGGGCCACACCGGGTGAAGGTGTTCCGACTGTAATAGTTCCTGAGTTACCGCCGTTACAAAGCACATCGGTTTTAGTGAGTGATGCTGAAATATTCGGGCCAACAGGAACAGAGACGTTGATGATACTGGTTGCGCAACCGCCTGCATCAGTAGCCACAACAGTATGAGAACCGGAAGGCACGTTCAGGAAAGTATACGGAGCAGATCCGCTCACAGGCGTGCCACCGTCCAGCGTAAATGTAAATGGTGCCGTACCACCGGAAGGTGAAATCATGATCGTACCGTTAGCCGCACCGTTACAAGTGGTACCCGTGGTATTAGTAATAGCTGAAAGCGCCGGGCCTGATGTTACATTGATATTAAGTGTGCGCGTACAACCATTATTATCCCGGATCATTACAATATGATTACCTGTTGCCAGGTTATTAAATGTGCTGGGGTTGGGACCGGGGTTGAAACCGGTGCCATCTATCTGGAAACTATAGGGTGCAGTGCCGCTTGTTGCCGTTACGGTAATCGTACCATTCGTTGAAGCAGGACAAGTAGTGGATGTGCTTGTAAAGGTGGCATTCACACCGGAGCCGGCGCTGATGAATACGCTCAACAGGTTTGACTGACAGCCCGCAGCATCCGTAATCCGGATTGTATGTGTGCCATTTGCCAGTCCGGTGAATAAATGCGGATTGGGACCGGACACAGGTGCAGCGCCATCCAGAGAATAAGTCCATGGTGCAGTACCGGAAGTAGCGTTTACGTTAATGGATCCGTTATTTACGCCTGCACAGGTTGTAGGTGTGGTGGTATTACTGGCGGTTAAACTCGAACCTGCACCAACAGTTATTGTGATGGGGTTGGAAGTACAACCGCTGGCGTCAGTAATGTTTATTGTATGAGTTCCCGATGCAACTCCGGTAAATGTATAGGGGTTACCACCTGAAACAGGGGCACCGCCATCAAGCACATAGGTGAAAGGCGTTAAGCCCACGGCGGGTGTTACGGTAATAGTTCCGTTATTAACACCCGGGCATCCTGTGGGTGTTTGGGAAGTGGCTGCTGTAATGTTACTGGTTTGGTTAACGATAACATTGAGCGTACTGGTACAACCATTGGCGTCAGTAATCAATACTGTATGCGGACCTTGAGCTACGTTGGTAAAAGTATAAGGACTAGGGCCTGTTACAGAAGCGGCGCCATCTAACGAATAAGTATATGGAGCAACACCCGGGGGAGCAGGAACAGTTACTGTAATTGTACCTGAAGGAGGACCACAGAGCGTGTTAGTAGTGCTGGCTGCTGCATTTAATCCGTTTGAACGGTTTACAGTGATTGTATCGTAAGAGATAAGCTGGTTAGCAGGGTTATCACAAGCTGTAAAGATCGTTTTAACTACATACTGGCTGGCACCACCGGGAGGGCAAATGTTGGGGAAATTAATATCCAGCAATCCGGGAGTTGTGGTTGCTGTATCAGCCAGTACTAATGTACCACCTAATGTATATAATTCAGAACTCAGGTAACGTGATCCTGCACCTGAAGGTGTAAAACGATAACCGGTATTTGATTCCGACCACACAGTACAGTTTTTACCTGGCGCAGCAACGGCCTTGGTACGGGTCCAGTCTTGAATACCTAATATAGCAAGGCCTGAATTCCAACTTGCACAAATAGGTTTATTCAGAATAAAAACATCTATGATACCAGTGCTTTCATGCATTACTATTTGTTCTGTGCAAATTAAACTTGTACAATTAAACATTGCACACGTCTAATAACTAACTACAAACTTTCTGCATGGCGCTGTTCCAAACACATTATTCAATCCTCCTTGTTGCTGGTGAGGCTTGGGGTTAATATCGCTGATAAGCGCCCATTACGGAGGATTTTGGATAATAGGTAGAAGCACTACTGTTTTGCGTACCGCCAGCGTATGGAATTGGCACAGGGGTCCCAGACCCTCCGGAAGTTGTTAAAGGCCAGGAATTTGACCCATTAGCATTTGATGCATCGAAAGTTACCAGGCCATTAGAACCTACTACTACAATTATTAAAAACTGAATCATAAAAACAGAAAGGGAAAGTCAAAGGGACCAAAGGCGAAAATTCATCATCAATATAGATAGTGCTTAATACAACGCCGGCTGCATTATTATAAGGATAAGCGTTGTAAGGAATTGAACTAACTATATAATCAGACGTCCCTTTTACATGCGGAACCTGAAAGTGCAGATCTGTACAACTTTGGGCACAAGGAAGGCTGATCACCGAACCATTGATGTTAGTCGGGAAACAACTTTGAGCACTGGCATGAACAGTCAGAAAGAAACCAATTGCTGACACTGTCAGCAGCCTCAACATTTTCATTGTCATAATTACAGCTTAGCGTGACCGGGGTTAGTTCCGGAAAGGGAACAAAATACGTAAAAAAAAGGTTAAAATTTAATGGCTTCCGGACCTATTTATTCACGTTGGAACATATTCTATCAGGAAGGAATATCTTCCATATCATAGCGCTCTACGGATTCAATGCCGGGGAGGCTGAGCAGGCGCTGGACTAATATGTCAAGTTCTTCTTTATCATGTACATAGAGGCGGATATTCCCTTTGAATAAACCCTCATTGGCTTCAATCGTCAGGGCGGCAATATTAATCTTCAGTTCACCTGAGATCAGGTTGGTAATCTTATTTACCACACCCACATCATCCATCCCCACAATCTTGATACCGGTGAGGAAGGAAATCTCCTTGTTCTTGGCCCATTTCGTTTTAATCACCCGGTGGCCATAATTGGCCAGGAGCTTGGCTGCATTGGGACAGTTCGTCCGGTGGATGGTTAATCCTTTACCAGTCGTGATAAACCCGAATACGTCATCCCCGGGAATGGGTTTGCAACAATTGGCCAGGTTGTACACAATCCGGTCGCTGCTTTCCCCGAAGATCACGAGTTCATTGTCCTTCCGGCCCTGTACCGTATGATGGGGAATGAAATCATGCTTCTCATGCAGGGGCTTCACAGGTTTGGGTGCCTCAATCCGGTCGCCCAGCACTTTGAAATCCTTGATATCCTTCAGGTCTATATTCTTAACAGCAATCTGGTAAAACAGGTCGAGGTGGGAAGCCAGTTTATACCACTGCACCAGTTCTTCAATATTATGCTGGTTGAGTGCAGCCCCCATGCCTTCCAGCTTGCGCTGCAAGGTGTACTTCCCTTCATCGGCCACTTTCCGTTTTTCCTCACGGAGGGCATCGCGGATCCGGCCTTTGGATTTGGAGGTAACCACAAAACCCAGCCAGTCTTCCGAAGGCTTTTGTTTATTACTGGTGATGATCTCCACCTGGTCACCACTGTGCAGCTTATGACTGATGGGCACCAGTTTGTGATTCACTTTCGCGCCAATGGTTTTCACCCCAATGGCCGAGTGGATCGCAAACGCGAAATCCAATGCGGTGGAACCCACGGGCAGCATCTTCACATCCCCTTTCGGGGTGTACACATAAATTTCTTCAGCAAGGAAACTTGTTTTGAAATCCTGCAGGAAATCAATGCTGTCGGTTTCCTGGTTGGTGATCACTTCACGGATCTGCTGGAACCATTTATCGAAACGGCTTTCATCAGCGGTACCTTCTTTGTATTTCCAGTGGGCCGCCAAACCTTTCTCTGCAATTTCATTCATGCGTTTGGTGCGGATCTGCACTTCCACCCATTTTCCCTGCGGACCCATCACGGTAGTGTGCAGCGCTTCATATCCATTGCTCTTGGGATTACTGAGCCAGTCGCGCAGCCTTTCAGGTGACGGCGTGTACTCATCGGTAATCATGGAATATACTTTCCAGCAATCTTCTTTTTCTTTTTCCGGTGGTGAATCAAGTATCGCGCGGATGGCGAAGAGGTCATACACTTCTTCAAAGTCAACCCCTTTTTTCTTCATCTTATTCCAGATGGAATGGATGCTCTTGGGCCTCCCGAAAATTTCCGCATTGATCTGTGCTTTATCGAGCTTGTCTTTAATAGGCCTGATAAACTCATTGATATACCGGGTCCGTTCTTTCCTCGTTTCCGCCAGCTTCCGTGCAATCTCCCGGTAGATATCCGGCTCCATGTATTTCATGGCCAGGTCTTCCATCTCCGTTTTGAGATTATACAAACCCATCCGGTGCGCCAGCGGCGCATACACATAAACCGTCTCGGAAGAAATCTTCAGTTGCTTCTCCCGCTTCATGCTGTCGAGCGTGCGCATGTTGTGCAGGCGGTCGGCCAGCTTTATCAGTATCACGCGGGGATCATCGGTCAGTGTGAGTAATATCTTCTTGAAATTCTCTGCCTGCTGCGAGGCATTCACATCAATCACGTTACTGATCTTGGTGAGACCATCCACAATACGGGCAATCTCACTGCCAAACTCACGCTCCACATCATCGAGTGTGATGTCTGTGTCTTCCACCGTATCATGCAGCAGGGAACAAATCGTTGAACGCACACCCAGACCAATTTCTTCCGCACAAATTTTTGCCACCGCCAGCGGGTGTAAAATATAAGGCTCCCCGCTCTTGCGGCGCATGGTTTTGTGGGCTTCGGCTGCCATTTCAAAAGCTGTCCGGATCAGGTTTTTGTCACCAGGTTTCAGCTTGGACTTCACTGATCTCAACAGGGAACGGTACTCCCTGAGGATGAGTTTTTTCTCTTCCTCTTCGTTGAGATTGTATTTGGGGAAATGGGCTACGGTGTCCATGTGTAGTTGACGAATTTACGAAAAAAGAAGGGAAATACACTTTACCACAAGGGGCACTAAGAAAACGCACAAAGGCCACAAGGTTAGAACCCTTGTGGCCTTTGCGTGGATTTGCTTAGTCGTGCCCTTTGTGGTAAAAAAAATTATTTAATAAAATCATACCGGAGCATGATCTCATGCGCGTTCGCTCCCTTATCAAACACACTCAACGGCGTGTTGAAAATATCGAAGCTGTACCCAATCGTAAATTTTTTCTGAACATGCACACCTGCTGAAAGCATCCAGCTCTGGCGGGCGCGTAAAGCCACACCCCAGAAGAACAGTTCTTTATGTTCTACCCTGGCACCACCCTGGAATTCCAGCGGGGCGTTGGGCAGGTAAATGAACAGTACGTTGGGGATGATCTTTGTATTGCCATCTACATTCCAGGCATAGTTTGCATGGAAATAATAGTGGCGGTATAAACGGGCTTCTTCGGTGCGCGTGAATGTGCCGTTGTAAAAATCGAGTTTGCTCTGGATCAGCTGGCTGACAGAAATACCGGCCTGGAATTTTTTGCCGTTGTAGGCAAGACCCAAACCTGCATCTCCTTTAAACCTTTTGCTTTCGCCGGCCAGCACGGGATCCTGGCTGCCGAGAGATTCCTGGAGTTTTACTTTATCAATACTGTACTGCTGGAAACGGGCTTCCACCCCTACAGAGAATGTACCGCCATTCCGCAGGGGAATATGATACGAATAAGAAGTCTGGATACCAGTGCGTTTAGTCGGACCCGTTACATCATTATATAAATAACCGCCAATACCGATTTTGGCATTCTTTAAATAACCGGAACCGAACAGAATGGCCGTCTGGGGACCACCATCAATGCCTTCCCACATGGTTCTGTAAGAAGCCCCGATTACCCCGTGTTGTGTGGCACCGGTGGTAGCGGGATTATGTAGAAAACCATGCTGGTCGTACAGGGATGCGGTAGTTAACTGCTGGGCTGAAACCACCATAACCCCGGTAGAAAATATCGCTGCAAATAATAAACGTTTCATTGTTGTGAGTTTTGGGGGTTAACGAAGAATGGTGAGGTTTCCTTTGAGATAAACAAGCTTGCCATTGATCAGGTAGAAGGAAATCACATAGTAGTAAGTTCCGTCTGGCAATGGCTTGCCTTTATACGTACCGTTCCAGTCATTCTTGTAATCCTGCGATTCAAAAACTTTAGAACCATAGCGGTTGAATACAGAGGCTGTTGCTTTTGTTAAACAACCCGCTCCGTTGGTAATCAGCCAGAGGTCATTGATACCATCCCCGTTTGGTGTAAAGGCTTCCATGGGTTTGATACAATAAGGGATTACGGTAATGGTTACATTATCGCTGCCCTGGCAACCCTGGGGATTCACCACACTTAATGTATACGTTGTGGTAGCTGCAGGGTTTGCATTCGGGTTAAGCACGTTGGCGGCGCTGAGACCAGTGGGCGGTGTCCAGGTATATGTACCGGCAGTGGCCGTAGCATTTAACTGGATTACATCACCGGCCAGTATTGACTGATCAAGACCTGCATTCACCGTTACACCAGGGAATATAGTAACCGGGAATGTTCTTTGTACAGTACAAGTTCCCAATGTGGCTGTGAGTGTATAGGTTGTAGAAGTTTGTGGTGAGAACGTGGGACTCGCAATGGCCGGGTTGCTTACACCGGTTGTTGGTGTCCATGCATAAGTCGTTGCATTACCCGTTACGTTAGGTGACACACTTCCACCCAAACAAACGGAAGCCGGGTTAACAGCACTCACCGTTAAATTGTTTGTAGTTACAACTGTTACCTGTTGTGTAGCGAAGCAGGATGAACCTACAGTACGTGAACGTACATTGTAAGTACCGGCGGCTACGTTATTAAATACATTGGAAGACTGGTATGAAACACCACCGTTAATACTGTATTCAAGCGGCGGGTTGGCACCGGATGCATTCACGGTGATGGATCCGGTTGTTGTACAGTTACCGTCTGTTTTAGAAACAGTCATGGTTGGAGCAGCGCTCTTCTTCACATATACTGTATCGTAGAACATAACAGTTCCTTCCGTATTACAGGGATTATATTTCACACGGATCACATACTGTGTGCTGTCGGCCGTGGGACAAACGTTGGGGAAATTGATATTCAGGAAACCGGGAGCAGCGGTGCTGGTATCAGCCGGTGTGGTTGATTGTACAACAGTTCCGTTCACCATCAGGTCAGCACCCAGAAAGCGGGAAATACCGTTTGTGGGGATGAAGCGGTAGCAGGAATCGATGCTGGCAGCACCGCCCCAGGCAGTACAGTTTTTACCTTCTGCAGCAACTGCTTTATTCTGGTTGAAATTCTGGATACCAAGAATAGCGAGGCCGCTGTTCCAGGTGGTGCAAAGCGGTTTGTCGTGCACATATACTTCCACCACACCGGTTCCTTCATAAATCACAATCATGGATGTGGCATAGGTGCTGGTGCAGCTGAACATAGGTACGCTGTTATAGCTGGCAATAAAACGGCGTTGGGGTGTAACACCTTCCACGCGCCATTCAATTTTGCGCTGGCCGCTGCCATTGGTAGTGGGATAAATATCATGATACGGCCCCATGATGGAAGCCTTGGGATAATAAGTGGAGAATGAACTGTTCTGTACACCCCCTGCATATGGAATTGGAACGGGTGTTCCGCTTCCGCCGCTGGTTGTAAGCGGCCAGGCATTGGCTCCATTAGCGTTGGATGCGTCAAAAGTAATGATGGCATTTGATCCCATCACCACTGAGTTATAAGCCGCACCATAAAAACAAAAAGGGAAAGGCAGGTTGATGGCAGGGCTGAAAACGTCATCCGTATAAATGTTTGTCATTTCAGTTCCGCCTGGTGTGGCATAGGCAAATGGCACATAGGCCGGACGGGTCAGCACATAATCATCGGATTGTTTGATATGCGGGGCCTGCAAACTGATATTGGTGCAGGTGGTACCGCAAGGCAGCACAACATTATGTACAGGGGTAATCAGGGTGGTGGCCGGGTTCTGTGCTGCTACAGATATGTAGCAAAAAACGGCGGTCAGCCAGCATAATATCTTTCTCATCAGCAGTAGTCCTGTGCTCCGACAGGCAGGTTTTGGTTGCAAATAAAACAGGGATTTTTTCCCCACAGTTCGTACAGGATACTAATCTTAACGCAAGGCCAGGATTCGGCCGGGTTTTCAGGCAGCAAGCATGGGATAGTTGGAAGGGGCTAAACTACAAATTTCTGGGGTTTGGGAAAATAAATTCAATTGCCATATATAGCTACCCTAAACAGACAGCTTTACGGAAGGCCAATATGGTGAAATGCCCTACCTTTGCACCCCGGAATAAGAAAACATGGCCGCAAAGCCATGTTTTCTATTCCCGGGTAAGACCGGATGTGGTGGAATTGGTAGACACGTCAGACTTAGGATCTGATGCCGCAAGGTGTGGGGGTTCGAGTCCCTCCATCCGGACAAAAACTAAAGGCCAAAAGCCTAAGTACAAACGATTTAAAATTTCAATTTTTAAACATGGCAACAGTAACCAGGGAAAACATCGGTCATTTGCATGAAAAGCTGACAGTAAAACTGGAGAAAACCGATTACCTCCCCGCATTTGAAAAAGCGCTGAAAGAGTACAGCCGCAAAGCCAATATCCCCGGATTCAGGAAAGGGATGGTGCCGGCCGGCCTGATCAAAAAAATGTATGGTAATTCTCTTTTCACGGATGAAGTGCTCCGCACGGTTGACCGTGAACTGATGACCTACATGGAATCTGATAAACTGGATATTTTCGCCCAGCCCCTGCCCATGGAAATGGACATTGCCAACCTGGACATGAACAACCCGGTTGATTACCAGTTCCATTTTGAAATTGGTATGAAACCCGCTTTCAACCTGCCTGACCTGGGTGCTGCAAAAACAACCAGGTATGTAGTGACCATCACGGAAGACATGATTGATACCGAAGTTGCACGTCTGCAGAACCGTTACGGCAATATGAAAGACCAGGAAACGGCCGATACCGATGAGCATGTGCTGAACCTGGAATTTGTGGAAACAGATGCAGCCGGAAACGAAACAGAAGGTGGCGCGAAAAAAGACAATTCCATTCTTGTAAAATATTTTGCTGAATCATTCCGCAAAAATGTGCTTGGTAAGAAAACCGGTGATGCAGTAACGGCTGATCTCCGTACAGCTTTTGATGAGAAAGAACGTGAGTGGATCATCGGCGATCTCGGACTGGACAAAGCAGATCCTGCTTCGGCTGACCGTTTCTTCAAAATGACGATTACCAAAATCGGCCTGCTGGAGAAAAGGGATATGAATGAAGAATTCTTCAACCAGCTGTATCCCGGTAAAGAAATTAAAACAGAAGCTGAATTCAGGGATGCGATCCGTGGTGAAATCAGGGCTTACTGGGACAGCCAGGCGAGCAACCAGATCCACGACCAGGTATTCCATGAACTGGTTGACCATACCGTGATTGAATTCCCCGATGCTTTCCTGAAAAAATGGATGGCCACACAGGGAGAAGATCCCAAAGAAGCGCCCAAATCAGCCGAGCAGGTGGAAGCCGAATTCCCCAAATTCATCTCCCAGCTGAAATGGACCCTGATCTCTGATAAAATCGTCAACGAAAACGGTGTGCAGGTTGGTCCGGATGAAATCCGTGCCTTCGCCAAACAACAATTGTTCAGCTATATGGGCGGCTCGGGTATGTCAGAAGACCAGCCCTGGGTACATGATTACGTTGAGAAAATGATGAAAGACCGCAAGTATGTGGAAGACGCATACAGCAGGATCCAGACGCAGAAATTATTCCAGTGGGCCGAAACACAGGTAAAACCCACCGATCAGGATATTACCGCCGACGAGTTCACGAAAATGGTGGAGGCGCATCAGCATCATCATCATTAGTCGTTAGTCGGGAGTCGTTAGTCTTTAGTCAACAGCCGGGAAGTCGTTTGGAAGAACGCATTCTCGGCTGTTGGCATTTGGCCATTAGCTTTTGGCTAGAACCGATAAGCTGACAGCGTATACTAAACTGCTAATGGCTAATAGCTAAAAGCCAATAGCCGTGTATATGCAGAAATATTGTCACCACGCAATGACTACCGAACAGCGACTAAAGACTAAAGACTACCGACTAGCGACTAAACCCTGCCGTTCCGTCAGCCATTTTGCAAATCCGCCAATTGGACGGATATTTGAGGGTACAGAGCAAAGCCTGCCAGGCAGATCCGCCAATGAATCCGGACCGTGGCTGGTTTTCCAGAAAAATTCAACCCCCATTACATGAGTTTCAATTCAGAATTTGAGAAATACGCGGTGAAGCACCGTGGATTATCCAGTAATACCCTGAACAGTTATGCCTCCCACCTGGTAACAGCCATGACGCCGAACATCATTGAAGAAAGGCCTATGAATGTTGCTGTGATGGATGTGTACAGCCGTTTGATGATGGACAGGATTATCTTCCTTGGCTATCCGATTAATGATGAAGTAGCCAATATTGTAACAGCCCAGCTGCTGTTCCTGGATTCAACCGACCGTACCCGTGACATCAATATGTATATAAACAGTCCCGGCGGTTCCGTGTATTCCGGTTTAGGCGTATATGATACGATCCAGTATGTAACCCCTGATGTAGCTACGATTTGTATTGGTGTGGCTGCTTCCATGGCCTGTATCCTGCTGGGAGCCGGCACACAGGGCAAACGTGCGGCGCTGAGACATTCCCGCATCATGATGCACCAGCCCAGTGGCGCGATCGGCGGCCAGGCCAGTGATATCGAAATCACGGTGAATGAAATCCGCAAACTGAAAAAAGAATTGTACGAAGTGGTGAATATCCATACCGGCAAACCTATCGAACAAATTGAAAAGGATTTTGACCGCGACAACTGGATGACCGCTGCGGAAGCAAAAGAATACGGACTGGTGGATGAAGTGCTGGTGGTCAATCCCCGCAAACAGAAAAAAGACTAATCCCATTACCGAAATTTTAATTCAACTACAATGATCAATAAATCTCAATACTTCCAGTGGAAATCTGACACTGAACCTGATGAAAAAGAAGAAGAGCCCAAAAGTGACCTGATGATGTTCAGCAAAAAACTGGAAAAATATTTCTTTGAAAAAAGAGCCGTATATCTCTGGGGTGTGGTGGATGATAAAAGTGCCCGCGATGTAGTCAGCAAACTGCTGCTGCTCGATGCCGACAAACCCGGCGAGGAAATTAAATTCTACATCAACAGTCCGGGTGGTGTTGTAACCAGCGGCATGGTGATGTATGACACCATGCAGATGATTTCATCACCCGTCAGCACCATTTGCATGGGTCTGGCCGCTTCCATGGGCAGCATCCTGCTCAGTGGCGGGGTGAAAGGCCGCAGGTTTATCTATCCCCACGGCGAGGTGATGATCCACCAGCCATCGCTTGGAGGTCATATCCAGGGCGTGAGCACGGATCTTGAGATCCAGGCCCGTCAAACCCTCCGGGTAAAACAGATCGGGGCCAAAATCCTGGCAGACAATTGCGGCAAGACCGTAGAACAGATTATGAAGGATTTTGACCGGGATTACTGGATGGATGCCAAAGAATCAATTGCTTATGGCATTGCAGACCACCTGGTAGAAAAAATTTAACAGCTTGATAATGACGGGTTAACAAACCAGTTTACCCTTTCCGGCATCTGTTTAAACACCGATAATAAAATAAAGCCCCGGCAATCGGGGCTGTTTTATAATTTTGCAAGACCGAATTCATTTGTAATTCGTTATACCTGAGAAAAAAATGGCAAAAAATCCACTTCATTGTTCTTTCTGCGGCCGTAGCCGGGATGAGGTTAAAATCCTGATCGCCGGGCAGGAAGGGCATATCTGTGAAAACTGCGTGGAGCATGCCCGGGAAATCATCGACCAGGAACTGACTGTGAAAGATGAGAAATCGGCATCCGCGTTTAAGCTTACGGTTAAGAAACCCATGGAAATCAAAAAATTCCTGGATGAGTATGTCATTGGCCAGGATGAGGCCAAGAAAGTACTGGCCGTTGCCGTATACAACCACTACAAAAGATTACAGCAAAAGAACGGCGACTATACCCCCGGTGATGTAGAGATTGAAAAAAGCAATATCGTGATGGTGGGTGAAACCGGTACGGGCAAAACCCTGCTGGCCAAGTCTATCGCCCGTATGCTGAATGTACCCTTCACCATTGTGGATGCCACGGTATTCACGGAAGCCGGTTATGTGGGCGAAGACGTGGAAAGCATTTTAACCCGCCTCCTCCAGGTTTGCAATTATGACGTAACTGCCGCTGAACGCGGTATTGTCTATATTGATGAGATTGATAAGATAGCACGCAAAGGAGACAATCCTTCCATCACCCGTGATGTAAGCGGAGAAGGGGTGCAGCAGGGTATGCTGAAGCTGCTGGAAGGAACCGGACGTGCTGGTTCCCCCACAGGGCGGACGCAAACACCCCGAGCAGAAACTCATCAAGATCAATACACAGAATATCCTCTTTATCTGCGGTGGTGCTTTTGACGGCGTTGATAAAATCATTGCCCGCCGGGTACAGACCAACACCATCGGTTTTAACGTGGATAAAGAGCTGCAGGAGACCATGAAAAAGAACCTGCTGCAATATATCAACGCCACAGACTTAAAGGCCTTTGGCCTCATCCCTGAGCTACTGGGACGTTTACCGGTTGTAACCCACCTGGATCCTCTGGATGCGGAAACCCTGCGCCTGATACTCACAGAACCGAAGAACGCGATTATCAAGCAGTACAAGAAATTATTTGAACTCGAGAATATTGAACTCAACATCGAGAACGAGGTCCTGGATTTCATGGTCAGCAAAGCCATGGAGTACAAACTCGGCGCCCGCGGCCTGCGCAGTATCTGCGAAGGCATCCTCACTGACGCGATGTACGAACTGCCATCTTCCCGTGAAACCAGTTTCAACCTGGATATGGAGTATGCGAAGCGGAAGTTTGATAAGAGTAAGTTGAGTTTGCTGAAAGTGGCTTAAATACATTTAACCACAAAGGCCACAAAGGAAATACACAAAGTTCACAAAGGTTTTCACCTTGTGCGCTTTGTGTATTTTTCTTTGTGTTCTTTGTGGTTAAATTTTTATAATTCCGATCTTTAATACAAACTTTTATACTATGCAGGAACTTGTAGACAAATTGAAATCAGAAGCCGGTCTTACTGACGAGCAGGCCAAAGCCGCCATTGCAACTATCAAGAATTATGTAGTCGAAAAATTCCCGATGCTGGAGGGAGCCGTTAATAATGTATTTGGAAACGGGTGATTTTTTAAATACAAACCACAAAGTTTCGCTAAGTTTTGTTTGCCCTCAGACTGCAGCAACCGCTATCCTATAGGACTGTAGCGAATACAGTTCACCCTTTGTGTACTTTGTATAGCCTTTGTGCACTTAGTGGTAAAAAAATCACCTTATCTGTCCGCAATGCTTCCCCCTTGGATTATTCGCTGCCTGGTAAGGCGTATAACTGCGTGCGCAGCTTTGAAGAATGATTGATACAATAAAAACGAAGAGTAAAATTTTGGCTCTCATAGTCGGGGTTATTTATACAAAATTAATTACAACAACCCCCAACATCCAAAGGGAACTACGACTGGAAATTGCTTTTTCCGCATGAAAAATTACCGGGAAAAACCCGTTTACTTCAGGAAACCGGAATGCAGGATTTTATCCAGCAACAGGTCTGCTTTCTCCCGGAGGGCCGCGCTTGTATTCTCAAAAACAAAAGTTTCCTGGTGAGCAAGACTGCTGCTTGAAGAAAAATCGGGCGGGAAGGGTGCGTTGTGCCAGGTGGCACTTATGACAACTATGCTGTCATTGATCCGCTGGTAATTCAGTCCTACGGAAAGCAGGTTGGATACATAATGCTGCAGTTTGCTGATACTTTCTGACACTGATTCTGAATTGGAATAGGAAGTCCCGGGAACCAGCATCTGCTGTTTCACCCGCTGCATTTCTGTTTCATTTAATTGTTTGAACTCCTCTTTGGAAATCAGTTTCACTTTATAACGTGCGAACGACTGCTGGAAATAACTGAGCACAGCGGTATCGCCCGGGATATTGTTCACGGAGAAACAAACCGGCAGCACATTCACTTTCTTTAATTTTTTTTGTTCCGGGTTTGTCTGGGCGGTTAATACCTGTGAAGTCAAAACACAAATCACGAATATGAAGTAGAAATGCCTGAACATATTACCCAAGTTACAATTAAGCAGCCGCAAAAAAAATCCCGGCCAGGCCGGGATCTCAATGGGTACTTAGTTCTGGGTTTTTCGTCCGTACTTACTAGCTGCAACCACCCTGGTTGCCGCAGTTGTTACACTTATAACAAGTTCCGCTGCGCATCATGATATGTCCGCATACATTACAGGCGGGCGCATCACTTTGCATATTGCGATTTGATTTATTCATGGCATCCATCCCGTTGTCTTCTTTACCAACTGCAGAAGCCTGAACTTTCTGGGGTTTCAGCGGCTGGCTGGCAGCCGGTGTAATCCTTACATTAGACAATTCAGGCTTTACGTACTCCAGCGGGTTGGAGGGTACTTCATCCCAGTCGTCAGCACCGGTATTCATTACTTCGGGTTTATCCAGCACATGCACGAGGTCTGTGCGGCCGAGGTATTCGTAACCAAGAACACGGAAGATGAAATCCACGATTGAAGTGGTGGTTTTGATATTCGGGTGCTCTACGAATCCGGATGGATCGAAGCGGGTGAAGGCGAATTTGTCAACAAACTCTTCCAGGGGCACACCATACTGTAAACCGATCGAGATAGAGATCGCGAAGCAGTTCATCATACTGCGCATGGTAGCGCCTTCTTTGGCCATATCAATGAAGATTTCTCCCAAAGTACCATCACCGTATTCACCGGTGCGGAGGAAGATGGCTTGTCCGTTGATCTTGGCTTTCTGTGTGAAACCACGGCGTTTGGCGGGCAGTGAGCGGCGCTCAACGATGCTGGCCAGTCTGCGTTTCAGTTTGGTATCAGGTGAAGCCTGTACCCTTTTCTGCACTTCATCCAGCAGTTCTTCAACAGTCAGTTTGCCGAGGTCAACAATATTTGAAACAGGAACCTCTGCTACCACTTCTTCAGCAGCTTCGGCTTTTTTCTTTTTCTCGCTCTTATTGCTGAGGGGCTGTGACAGTTTGGATCCGTCACGGTAAAGCGCATTGGCTTTCAGGCCCAGCTGCCAGCTGAGGAAATAAGAGTCTGCAATTTCTTCCACCGTAGCCTCGTTGGGGAGGTTGATGGTTTTGGAAATCGCACCGCTGATGAAAGGCTGTGTAGCACCCATCATACGGATATGCCCGTGTGCATGGATAAAACGTTCCCCTTTTTTACCGCAACGGTTGGCACAATCAAATACCGGCAGGTGTTCGGGCTTCAGTCCGGGTGCACCTTCCAGCATCATGGTTCCGCATACATAGTCGTTGGCGGCTTCAATCTGCTCGTCGGTATAACCGAGTGATTCCAGCAGGCTCCATTCGGGATCGTTGTATTGTGTTTCTGTGAATCCTAAACGCTGGAGGCATTCTTCACCGAGGGCGTATTTGTTGAAGATGGAAGCGATGTCAAAGGCTGTGGGAACAGCGGCATCGAGTTTCTTGATTTCTTCAGCGATAAATCCTTTTTCGCTCAGTGACTGATGATTGATAAAAGGCGCACCGGCGAATGTGGCAGAACCCACCGCGTATTTAATGATTGAATCCGTTTCTTTTTCAGAGTAACCCAGGTTTTTCAGGGCAGTGGGTACAGACTGGTTGATGATTTTGAAATAACCACCACCGGATAATTTTTTGTACTTCACCAGCGCGAAATCGGGTTCAACACCTGTCGTGTCGCAATCCATCACCAGTCCGATTGTTCCGGTTGGAGCAATTACGGTAGCCTGGGCATTGCGGTAACCGTGCTTCTCTCCCATTTCCACTGCATCGTCCCATGCTTTGCAGGCTGCTTTCAGCATGTAATCGGGGCAGTATTTGGCTTTGATACCAACGGGTTTCAGGCTGAGGTTTTCATACTCATCGGCATCGTAAGCAGCCAGGCGGTGATTGCGCATTACACGCAGCATGGCTTCTTTATTTTCTTCGTAGCGGGGGAAAGCACCGAGTGCCTGGGCCATTTCCGCGGAAGTTTTGTAAGCGATACCGGTCATGATAGCCGTGATAGCACCGGCGATTGCGCGGGCTTCTTCACTGTCGTAGGGAATGCCGCTCACCATCAGTAAAGTACCGAGGTTGGCATAACCCAGACCCAGTGTGCGGTATTCGTAGCTCAGCTGGGCCACTTCCTTAGAGGGGAACTGGGCCATCAGTACGGATACTTCAAGCACAACGGTCCACAGGCGGCAGTTATATTCATAGCCTTCCACATCAAAATGATTGTTCTCTGTGTCGTAGAACTTCATCAGGTTGGCGGAAGCCAGGTTACAGGCTGTGTTATCGAGGAACATGTACTCAGAGCAGGGGTTGGAAGCCCTGATCTCACCACCTGCGGGGCAGGTATGCCATTCGTTAATGGTGGTGTTGTATTGGGTGCCGGGATCAGCGCAGCGCCATGCAGCGTAAGCGATCTGTTTCCACAGTTCGCGGGCGGGGATTTTTTTCATCACCCGGCCATCCATACGGCCTTTGAGTTCCCATTCGCCATCTTCTTCCAGAACTTTGAAGAATGAATTCGGAATGCGGATGGAATTATTTGAGTTTTGTCCGCTTACTGTGCGGTAAGCTTCATCTTCATAACCGGAAGAATAGCCGGCAGCAATCAGGGCGCCCACTTTTTTCTCTTCTTCCACTTTCCAGTTGATGAACTGCACGATTTCAGGGTGATCGAGGTCGAGGCAAACCATTTTGGCAGCGCGACGGGTAGTACCACCGCTTTTGATAGCGCCGGCAGCGCGGTCACCGATTTTCAGGAAACTCATCAGGCCGGAGGAAGTACCGCCGCCGCTCAGCTTTTCCCCTTCACCACGGAGGTTGGAGAAGTTAGTACCAACACCAGAACCGTATTTGAAGATACGGGCTTCACGGACCCAGAGGTCCATGATACCGCCTTCGTTCACGAGGTCATCATTCACGCTCAGGATAAAACAGGCGTGGGGCTGGGGACGCTCGTATGCAGACGTTGATTTTTTCAATTCGCCATCGTTGGCATCCACATAGTAGTGGCCCTGGGGTTTACCCTTGATACCATAGCTTTCGAACAAACCGGTATTGAACCATTGCGGTGAGTTAGGCACACACATCTGGTTGAGGATGCTGTACACCAGTTCCTCGTAGAATACCTGTGCGTCTTTTTCTGATGCGAAATAGCCATAACGCTGGCCCCATACACGCCAGCAATGTGCCAGGCGGTGTGCCACTTGTTTGGCGGATGTTTCGCGGCCCAGACTTCCATCGGGCTGGGGAACACCTGCTTTGCGGAAATATTTCTGGGCTAAAATATCGGTAGCGATCTGGCTCCACTGTTTGGGAACCTCTACATTGTTCATTTCGAATACGATCTCGCCCGTTGGATTTCGGATAATTGAACTCCTGTAATCATACTCAAACATATCAAACACATCAACATCCTCCCGGGTGAAGCGACGACTGAACTGCAAACCGCCCCTGGCGGATGCCTGCTTCTTATTTGCCATAACTAAAAAGAATTTACTGGGTTATTGGTCCTGGTTAAAACTAAAAACAAACCCCCTGGCGGGAGGTCGTTACGAAAGTATTTTTTCTATAAGGAAATTCAAACCTTCAAATATTCACATTGTGTGGATAAGAGACCTTTATAATCCCCAAGTGCTTTACAGTCCTGCATTCGGGGGTTTTTTCACAATCTTTATCCATTTTATGGTCTAATTTTTTTTGGAAAATTCACCTCCATCTATTAAAAAAAATAGTACTGCCCTGAAACGCCAATCCAGTAAGGATTCTTAAAAATAAATCCAGTGAAAACCAGTCTGGGCAAGGCTTTCAGGATTTCTATCGCCGAAAAACCTTGCCTGATGCGGGTTACAGCTTTTTCATGTGCGCCATTAATTTTTCAGCAGTAAAAATCAACGGGCAAAAAATTAAAAATGGGGTAATGCAGGAGTAATAATTTGTTCATTATAGAACGCTAAATAGCTTATACTTATTCCTGTGATTTTTTGAAGATGTAAGAGGGTAGTTACCAGTTACCGGTTGCCAGTGCCAGTTACCAGTTACCAGTTGCCAGTTACCAGTTACCAGTTGCCAGTAGTTGTCACGAGTTCACTAGAATAAGATGGTTAAATTTTTTCTAACCTGAAATCATCAATAGCATCTATTCAGAGCAAACCTGCATCCTGCTTCCCGCATCCTGCTACCTGTTTCCTGCTCCCTGTTTCCTGCTCCCCGAATAAGATGCTTGAACTTTATACTAACCTTCCAACGTAGGCTGCATCTATTCGGGGCAAGCCTGCAACATGCCTCCTGCAAACCTGCCCCCTGCAAACCTGCCCCCTGCCTTTAACCCACTCATATTCCTCTCTAACCCACCCTCCTGCCTGAAATAAACCCGTTTTAACCTGTGTGAATTCTTTAATACTCAAAAACTTTTCGCATTTTTGCAATAACCAACCGGTACCGGATGAAGTCTGCGATTTACCAATCTTTAGTTGACAAAAAACAGCAGGGAAAAAAATCCTTTGCAGTACTGATTGACCCTGATAAGGTCAACACCGCTGTATTGGATGAACTGGTTGAGCTTTCTGTGGGCGCCAAAGTGGATTATTTGCTGGTTGGCGGCAGTCTGGTAATCTCCAATCACCTGGATGAATGTGTACAGCATATCAAACAGAGCTGTGATATCCCGGTGATCCTTTTCCCGGGCAGTCCTTCACAGGTCAGCAAATACGCAGATGCTTTATTATACCTCTCGCTGATTTCGGGCCGCAACCCGGAGTTGCTGATTGGCCAGCATGTGGTGTCGGCGCCGTTTGTAAAACAGAGCGGACTGGAGATAATGCCAACCGGGTATATTGTTGTGGATGGCGGTGCCCCGACAACTGTTTCTTATATCAGCAATGCTGCACCGGTGCCTGCTGATAAAAATGAAATTGCAATGTGTACAGCCATGGCCGGAGAAATGCTGGGCATGAAACTGATTTATATGGATGCCGGCAGTGGTGCCAAGCGCCCCATCACCGAGCAAATGATTAAAAGTGTGGCTGATCATATTGAAGCGCCCCTGATCATCGGTGGCGGTATCATCCAGCCGGAAAAAGCCTATCTCAACTGCAAGGCCGGAGCCGATGTAATTGTAGTGGGTAATGCCATTGAAAAAGATGCATCCCTCATCCGTGAGATGAGCGACGCGGTGCACAGTGTGGCAGTCAAAGCCTGAACATTTCCCTAAATCAATTTTCTTTCCACAGCCAGCCTGATTAAACTGGCGGTATTTTTTACACCGAGTTTTGCCAGTAAATTTTTCCGGTGGCTGTCAACTGTAAATGAACTCAGGAAAATTTTTTCCGCAATCTGCGGGTTTGTATATCCTTCTGCGATCAGCCCAAGTATTTCTTTTTCCCTGCTGCTTAAAACAGGCAGTTCAGTCATTGATGATTTCTGGTATTCCTGTAAGGCTTGTCCTGTTTCGCCACTGAAATATATTTCACCTGATTGTACTGCATGAATAGCTTTTATCAATTCCTCCCGGGATGAATTTTTCAAAATGTAACCGGAAGCGCCATGCTCCATCATTTTTTTTATATAGAGCCCCTGGTTGAAAGAACTCAGGCCCAATATCATAACGCCAGGGTATTTTTCTTTCATCACGGCACATAATTCCACCCCTTCCATACCAGGCATACTGATATCCATCAGCACCACATCAGCTGTATTGTTTACAAAAAAACCAAGGCATGACTGGGCATTCATGGCCTGTCCGGCCCACTCAATATCCTTTTCATGCTGCAATAATGCGTGTATGCCTTCAATAACCACCGGGTGATCGTCTACTATGAATACTCGGATCATGATTATAAATTAAATTCAATGTTAACCAGTGTTCCATTACCAGGCGTTGAATGGATATCCAGCTGTCCTTTGAGGTACTCAGCCCTTGAGCGGATACTGGCCAGTCCGGCTCCTGTGTTATTCCGGGGCGACAATACATCAAATCCTTTACCATTATCCTCCACTACCACATTCAACCGGTGATCTTCGCGGATCAGTTGCACAAATACCTCTGTGGCTGATGCATGCTTTAAAGTATTATTCAGCAACTCCTGTACAATACGGTAAACAATAATTTCAGCCGATTTTTCAATCCGGTTGACCATACCGTGTGATTGGTATTTGACATGCAGCAGTTTGGTGGCATTGATGGTATTACAATATTCCTTTAAAGCTTCATCCAACCCAAACTTCATCAGCATTTCAGGCATCATATTGTGTGCCACTCTTCGCAACTCCCTTATAGAGGTGTCGATCATATCCAGTGACCGTTCAAATACTGACATATTATCGGGTGTGATCATTAAATGATCTTTCATATTACTTAAAGAGAATTTAACGCCTGATAATAAACCTCCTAACCCGTCATGTAAATCCCTGGCAAGCCGGCTACGTTCTTCTTCCTGTCCTTTAAGCATAGCATCCACCGCCACCAGCTGTTTATCTTTTTCAAGTTCACTGATCCGTTGCTGGTGAATTTCCTCCAGTTGCTTTCCCAGCTGGTGCCGGTGCCGGAGGTTCCGGTATCCAAGAAATCCAACGAGCATAACGGCGGCAAGCGATGCGAAGAGGAAATAATTAAGTGTTGATTTTTGCCTGATTGTAAGAGTCTGTATCTGTTTGTCCTTTTCGAGCTGTACAATTTCTGTTTGCTTTTTCTCATTCTGGTATTTGGCTTCTGCCTCGGCTACTTTTTCACTGGTCTCTGTGCTGAAAATTGAATCACTTACCACGATTGTTTTTGCATAATATTCACTGGCCAGTTCGAAGTGACCGGCCTGTTCTTCTATCTGTGCCCTTGTTTTATAAATTTCTTTTATTTCAGTCCGGGAACCCACTTCACCTGCAAGCTTTTCGGCTTGTAAAATATATGTAAGTGCGTTGCTGTTCTGATGCAGTTTATTATAAACCCGGGCAAGGGCCATGCAAATCGTACAGAGGTGATACTTGTTTCCCATTTGTTTCACATATTGATACGATTCAAGGTATTTTTCCAATGCGGATGAAAAATTCTTTCCCTTGAAATAGTAATCCCCCATGTTATGATATACCGTTGCAATCTGGTCAAGATCTCCGCCTTTCCTGGCTAGTGGCAATGCTGTTTCCAGTAATGCATACTCTTTTACAGGCTGGTTCAGGAAACTGTAAGTGGATGACAGATTCACCAGTGCATTCACCATAGAATAACTGTCATCTGTTTTTTTGGCGAGAGCCAGGGCTTTATTACCGAATTCAAGCGCCCGCTGGTGCTCCTGCTGTTCATCCAGCAATACATTTATATTTGAGTACAATGCAGCTAAGTAGTTTTGATCCGCGCAGGTTTCCCATAACCGTGCCGACTGCAGGTAATAATCAATAGCTGTTGCCCGGTCTTTCTTATGCAGGTACACATTCCCGATATTAGCCAGTATCCGGGCCACCCGGAGGGTATCATTCAAAATCTTTGCAAACAGGATCGCCTGTTCAAAAGCAATGACTGCACTGTCGAGTTTATTCAGGTTGATATAACATACGCCTGCATCGTGGAAGGAAGACAAAATAACCCTGTCATTTTTTATTTGTTTTCCCAGCTCCAGTGCTGCCTGGTAATACACCATACTTTGTTCAGGTGTTGTTTCTTCAATAGCTTCGCCGGCTTCAAGGAGCATGATTGCTTTAGCTGAATCATTAGAAACAGTGGCCAGTTTCCGTTGCAAACTATCAGGTATACCCTGGGAATGCACTTGACCTGTTGTAAACAGCAGCAGTATGAAAACAATAAAATTTGTTTTACCTTGAGTCATGGCGTGTATTCCTAATAAAGGTTGACAATATGCCCCATAAAATCAAACAATCCGCTTAAAATACCAGTTTCGGGTGATTCTGATCCGATAACCCCTGAATCACTGTTTCAGGTGAGTGGCTGCTTTTTTCAGGAAGCTACATTTGGGCAGCCAATACTGACCCGGCATTACCTGAACAGTATTGCCTTAGTTCACAGGACGTAATATTCATTGAGCATCATAAACTCCAGCGGCATGAAACAATTCACATTCCTGACAATCATTACACTCCACAGCATCTGCACTATTGGGCAGAATGTTGGTATCGGCACAGCCACACCAGTCCAAAAACTGCATGTGGAAGGATCAACTTATCTGAACGGAAATCTCGGAATCGGGGCCAGTACACCTGCATTCCCTATAAGTTTCGGTCCTGCACTGGGGGATAAAATTTCACTCTGGAGTAACTCCACAAACAGTTATGGTTTTGGCATCCAAAGCTCGCAATTACAAATTCATACTGATATTTCGGCGGCGGATATAGTGTTTGGCTATGGATCCAGTGCTGCGATGACGGAAAGAATGAGGATAAAGGGTAATGGCCTGGTGGGGATAGGCACCTCTGCTCCACTCGAAAAATTACAGGTGTCAGGAAATATAAAAGCTGATACCGTTAAGCCCAATGCTATCCGGCTTACTCCGAATGCGGGTTCTGGAAAAGTATTAACGAGCGACGAATCCGGGAATGCAAGCTGGCAGGAAAAAAACGGAACTGTTGGTTTCGGCAGCTGGGGCGATTGCAGCATGAACGGCATATCAGAATATAACCCGGTGGCAGATCCGGCAGGGGAAACTGTTGACCATTTCGGATTCAGTGTAAGTATATCAGGCAACTTTGCCATAATTGGAACACCTTATGATGATCTGACAAAAGGTTCTGCAAGCATTTACCAGTACAATGGAAGCAACTGGGTATTCATGCAGAAATTAACGGATGCAACTGGTGTTTCGGGCGACCTTTTTGGAAACAGCGTTTCCATTTCAGGCAATTATGCCATTGCGGGAGCCCCGTATGCCACGAATGGCGGCAACATTTATCAGGGCGCTGTATGCATTTTTCAATTCAACGGCAGTAGCTGGGTACTCATGCAAAAAATTACAGACCCTGCCGGTGCAGCCGGTGATCTGTTCGGTTCCTCTGTTTCTGTTTCAGGCATCTATACTGTAATAGGAGCCGTTGGAGATGATGAACTAACAGCAGACCAGGGTTCAGCCAGTGTATATATCTATAATGGAAGCAGCTGGCTATTCATGCAAAAAATTACTGATGCCACAGGTGCTTCAACTGATTTTTTTGGCACCAGCGTGTCTGTCTCAAACAATTATATAGTTATAGGCGCCCCGAGCGATGTTGTAGGCACAAATAATTACCAGGGCTCTGCCAGTATTTATCAATACAATGGAAGCAGCTGGGTACTGATGCAAAAAATAACGGATGCCGGCGGTGCAGCCAATGACAATTTTGGAAGCAGTGTTTCCATCTCCGGAAATTACGTTGTGATGGGTGCTTATTATGATAATGCAGGGCAGGGTTCAGTCAGCTTTTACCAGTATAACGGAAGTTCCTGGGTACTTATGCAAAAAACCTCAGGCGACGTGTCCGATGATTCATTTGGTACCAGCGTTTCCCTTTCAGGAAATTATGCAATGATCGGAGCTACAGGGGATGACGTAGGTACCCATGGAAACCAGGGCTCTGCCAGCATATATGTTCGGGTAGGTGCAGGCTGGCAAAAATTACAATATATCACTGACCCCGGCGGGGAGGAATTAAGTTACATGGGATCTGCTACCGCCGTTGATGGTAATTCAAAACGGTTTTTAATTGGCGTACCCGATTATGCATTTCAAAGCGGGAAAGTGGTTTTCGGAAAAATTAATTAGTAAACTATTCTGCCATAAAATTAAATACATGAATAAGCTTTTCATCATTGTTGCATTATCAGTTTTGATTCCTGCCATTCCGCTAAGGGGGCAAACACCCAAACTCACAGGGGCGTTTAACTTTTCATCGGGAATCGCGGTGGACAGCAAAGGCAATGTTTTTGTAACAGGCAGGAATAATAAAATCATTAAAATAACACCGGCAGGCAAGGCCGTATTATTTGCCGGTGGTGGCCGGAATTATAAAGACGGGAAAGCAAATCAAGCCGGCTTTTATAATACAGAAGGTATCGCTATTGATTCAGCTGATAATCTGTATGTGGCTGATGGATCCCGTATCCGGAAAAGCAGCCCGGATGCTGATGTTCAAACCATCGCGGGCACGCTCACAGCAGAAGTCAGGGATGGCAACCGGCAGACTGCTTCTTTTCTCCAACTGGGTGCCATTGCTGTTGATCGTTCCGGGAATATCTATGTGGTTGATTACGCTCCGGGGGATGACTGGAGGCCAGGCAGCATTGCCAGTACCGGTTTTTTCCTGATAAGAAAAATATCCAACGATGGAATAGTAACAACTTTACAGAATGGGAATAAAGGCCCGTTGATATTACAGTACCCCAAAGGACTTGCCTGTGATCAGGAAGGAAACCTGTATGTTTCTGCAAGTGTTAGTCATTGCATTAAAAAAATAGATGAAACAGGTATTATTACTGCAGCCGCAGGACAGTGTGACAAAACCAAATTCAATTCAGTATACAAAGAAGGAGATACCCGTACAGCAATCCTTACATCCCCCAGTGGCATGGCAATTGCGCCGAATGGTGACATTTATTTTTCGGATACCAGGCTGCACCTGGTTATTAAACTGGCAGGTGGTAAGGTCAGTACAGTAGCCGGCTCCGGGAAATTTGATTTTATCGGTAACCCGGCAGGCGCTGCCGAGCCGGGATATGCAGATGGCAAATCAACCCGGGCACGTTTCAATGCACCTGCTGCGATTGCATTTGACCGGCATGGCAATTTGTTTATCATTGATGCCAGTAATTCCGTTAATAGCTATATCCGTAAACTGGCCCCTGATGGCACTGTAACCACATTTTGCAAACACGAATGGAACCCTCAAACAAGTCAATATGAAGAAGCTAACTGAATGTATTTCAATATCCTTTTTTTGCATGCTGTTTTCAAATACCGCCTATACGCAAGCTGAAACATTTGACATTGCAACCTATACACCCCCGAAAAATTTCACCAAAGTGGTAAATACCGGTGTGGTGAATTATACAAATATCAATAAGACAACAGGCGGTTTCTGTGTTATTGCCATGTTTGCCAGCAAAAAAAGTACAGGGGATGCCCAAAGGGATTTCAGTAACGACTGGGAGGAACTGGTTGTAAAACCATTCCAGGCTGAAGCAAACCCTAAAACCGAAACACAAACAACAGCCGAAGGATGGGAAGTGGTAACTGCAGCCGCTGCCGTAAAAGCGGATGGAGTAAGTATGTATATTATGCTAACGGTGGCAAGCGGTTTTGGGAAAACGATGAGTTTCAGGACTTCCTTGAACGATGAAGCTTATACACCACAGATAGATGCGCTGTTTGCAAATATTAAACTGGATAAAATGGGGACCGTTAAAAATATCCCGGCTGTTATACCGGCAAGCGGGAACTCGGGTAAATTCCGGCTTATGACTTACAGCGCGCCTTCCGGATGGAAAGAACAATTATTCAGTGATGGCGTGGTGCTTAAACCTGCAAACCTGCCTGCGGGTGAACATTTATCCATTCAAATTATGGAGCCCATGTCATTCCCGGGCAACCTGGATCAGGCGCTCAATCAAAGTTATGATGAAGCAGCTGCCATGTACAAATCCACCAAAATGCATGCTGCCGGAGGCGCTTCCTATGAGAAAAAAGAAGCGAGGAAATCATTCCGCGGATGGGATTATATCCGTTGCTCCGGTGGGATCCAGATTTCAAACGGATCACCTTACCCGGAAGAATTCGGTCTTGATCTTTTTGTAATAATGATCAATAACCGTATAGAAAGAGTAGCTACTCTAAAATCCAGGAAGAACTGTAATGGCTCCATGTCAAGATATTATCCGGATGAAAGACCGGGTTATAATAATGCTATTGAACAGTTTTTGTTTTCCATTCAATTCACTGACCAGCAGGTTCCGGCTTTACAGCCCGGTACTATACATGGCGATGGCATTACAGGTGTGTGGGAAGGTATTTCACTGACTGCCGGCACTGTTTCCAGCTCCAACCAGCTCGGGTTGCGATACAGTACTTATACACCCATTTTCTTCAATAATGGACAGGCCTATTTTGGTACTAAATTCTCCGCAGAAGGGCTGGATGGATTTAACAGCAGGATCAGGGCTGAAAACGTCAGGCGGGATTGGGGAACATACACATTCAGTAATGGCAGGGGCGTTTTAAAAATGCCATACGGGGACCTGCCCATGCGTATGGAAAACAACAAGTTTATTATTACAGCAAATAATACTGATCACGCTTTTCACCAGTTAATGTCAGTGGATGGTGCAAGGTTTAACGGCACGTATGTTATGAACGAAGCTTACGGTGTAATTCCTGTAATCACTTTTACCCAGGATGGTCGTTTTACAGATAATGGAGCCATCAAAGCATTATACCATACAATTACTGATTGTACCGATCCGCAGTTTTTACCAGGATCCGGGAATTATGAAGTGAAAAACTATTCAGTCATATTCAGTTTCAGCGACGGCAGGAAAATAAAAGTGGCATTTATGGGCACCGGTTATAGCAAAAACTATCAAAGCCCGACAGCAATGAGAATGGGATTTAACGAAGATGAATTAAGGAAGCAGTAACACTTAAAAAGCCTGAAGCACATTACCGCAAATCTGCCGCATTCACCCGCGTGGGCGTGGCTTGACCGGATATAATCGTTTTGGCACTGATGGCCACCGAACGGATAATCCTGGCCATGTTTTCTGTATCCAGCGTACTTACTTCATCACTCATTTTATGGTAATTCGGTTCCGAATCCATTTTGGAAGTGGAGATGGTATGTGCCGGTACCCCTAGCCTGGCCAGGGTGGCATTATCAGAACGGTAAAATAAATTCTGCTGCGGATACGGATCGGGATGGAATGTAAAACCGCTGCCTTCAAGATTTGACTGCAGGATCTCCCCCATGTTTGTTTTTTCATATCCCGTGATATATGCTGCGTCCTTTCCCCATTTACTTTCAGTGCCGATCATTTCAATATTGAACATGGCCATCACTTTACCGGCATCCATCTGGCGTGAGAAATACTGCGAGCCATACCCGCCGGATTCTTCTGCAGTAAACGTCACGAACACCAATGTCCTTTCATTATTATGCAAAGCCGCAAAATATTTCGCCAGCATAATCACTGCCGTTGTTCCTGCTGCATCATCATTGGCTCCGTTGAAAATAGAATCTGTTCCGTTCACCTTGCCCACACCGAGGTGATCATAATGCCCGGAGAAAACCACATACTCTTCTTTTTTACTTTTACCGGGAAGGATACCGATTACGTTACGCAGCCGCATAGACACAATATCATGCACTGCATCCACTGTAAACTTTGCCGGGAAACCTTCACCCAGCCTGAACACCACTGAACCGGTTGAACTGAACATCTGCCGTTTCAGGTTACTGAGCCTGCTGAAATTTTTGGTGAAAGAGGTATCCACATTCACGAAATAATTTTTTCCGCTCCGCACCAGCTTCTGTGCTTCCTGAAAAAGATTTTGACCGGCCTTGATGTCCGCCTTTTCAAATCCGGACGCTTCGGTAAAATGCACCTTGGCTGTACAGGTTACCACCACCCAGGCCGTGGCACTGGCAGCCTGTCCGTTCTCCGTCACATCCATACTTACCTGTTTGGGACTCACAATCGAAAAATCCTGTTTGTAATCCGCCGCACCTTTCCAGGTTTTTAATCCGGCAGCCTTGAATTCAGATTCAATAAATGCAGCAGCCCGGTCAATATCGGGCGTGTACACTTTACGGCCACGCATATCATCAGCCGCGAGTACGGAAACGATCCTTTCTGTTTCGGCCTGGCTGATGATTTTATCAATGGACTGGCCCTTACCTGTAAATGAAATGAATAAGAACAGGAATGCAGGTAAATGTTTCAATGCGCTTTTTTTCATGGCAATAAAAATATTGATATCCTGCCGGTTTTCAGTGCCGTTTAAATAATTCCGCAGGCAACTCCTCCCGGCCCTCCGGTTCCGGGCACCCGGCATCCCGACTTTTAATAGGAAATTCTCAAAAATCAGAGTAAATTGTTTGCAGTGTTTTCAAAGGCCTGATGACGGAACAATCATTTTCCTGCCCTGACTGAACAATCATTCATTAAAACCTGAATACGACCTGGTTTACCGGGCATGTATGCCATTGCCGGGTTGGTATTGAACAAGCCGGAAGGCCGGGAATGGAAACACTTATTTAACTGAAACAAAAACCCGCGACTTGAAACTGCTGCAAATCCTGACTGCCTGTATTCTTTTAACTGCTCCGGTTGCAGCACAGCATCCGCGGGGTGACAATACCAGTCCGGCTGATTTTGCCATGATATTAAAGGCAGCCGATATGCCTACCCGCGACCTCAACGACATTCCCACATCCTGGTCACTTAAAAAATTTGCCCCGCCCCCCGGAAACCAGGGTCGTTTCAATACCTGCACGGGATGGAGCACAGCGTATGCAGCAAGAACGATCAGTTATGCCATACAGCGGAAGCTGGATAATGACAGCAGCCGGCTATTTATTTTTTCACCGGAGTTTATTTATAATAATATCAAACCAGAAGGCGACACGTCCTGCCTGATGGGCTCGCGGGTAAACGATGCCATGAAACTGATGGCCATGCGGGGCGCCATGTTGTATGACCCTGCACAGCAATCATGCAACACAGTGGTGAAACCGGAAGATGAAAAAGACAGGGCCTTTCCGTACCGGATAAAAGATTTCCTGTCACTCACGGCCGGGTATTCTTCCATTAAGACTTCCGAAATCCAGAAGATCAAGAAAAGCATTTCGCAGAACAAACCGGTTGTAATCAGTTTGAAAACCTACCCCTCATTTGATACTGTCAGTACCGGTTTCTGGAATCCCGTTCCCGGCGAACCTGAACTGGGTGCCCATGCCATGTGTATTGTGGGTTATGATGACCAGGTAGCCGGCGGTGCTTTTGAAGTTTTGAACAGCTGGGGTACTGCATGGGGCGATAAAGGTTATTGGTGGATTACGTATAATCAGCTGGTGACATACGGGAATTTTGCGGTGGAGGTAATGGACCGGGAAACAGATAAGCTGGAAATCTCCGGGAGTATGTCGTTCATCAGTGTACAGGGAAGAAGCATGCTGGTAAACCGGACAAAAATAAATACAGCTGATGTTACCGTGTCGAACGACAAAAGGGCTGATTACAGTTACTACCGGTTAACAGATACATTGAAAAGCCGGGGCCGGTTCAAAATGAAATTCAGCACCAATTCACCTTCGTATGTATATGTGTTTGCAAAGGACCAGGCAGGTGTGGTGTCGAGGCTCTTTCCGGCAGATTCAACGATCAGTGCGGCGATTAACTCAAAATATGCCACTTATTATTTCCCGACTGATTCCACACATGCTGTTCTGGATGCCGCTACGGTACCCGGAATGAATAAAGAAATTTTTTGTGTTTTATACAGTAAATCGCCGGTTGATTTTGAAGAACTGATCCGTGCGTCAGGCAAACCGGGTCATTCAGTCTATAAAGTAGTCAAAGAATTACTGGGCAACAGGCTGCTGGAGATGAAGAAAATAAATTTCGAGGATGAGCAGATTTTGTTCAGGGCGCCGGCGGATCCCGAATCGGTTGTTTGCTTTTTTGTACAGATGGACCACTATTAACCAACTATAACTGCGGATATGAAACCCATTCCTTTTATTACCAGATGTGTTTGTCTCGCATTACTGCTGCTGTCGTTTACAGATGTTTATTCCCAGAAAGTGACGGACCTGATAGCCGCCGGTGATAAATTGTATACAGCGAAAAAATACAGGGAAGCGATTGACCAGTACACAAAAGCGCTGAAGCTGGATCCGCAATCCGGCGAAGCCGGCCGTTCTGGATTCGGCCGTGTCAGATTTCACCAATGCGATAAAACTTGAAAAAGACCCGGTTTCCATTTTCAGTCTTCATATATACAAGGCCAATGCCCTGCTATTAAAAGGTGCGGTTGATCCCACAATCAGTGAATATGAAACAGCAATCGGCCTGGCACCTTCCGACTCGCTGAAATCTTCCGCTTATTCCTTACGGGCAGGTTATTTCACGAAATTAAAAAGATATGAAGACGCAGTGCGCGATTATACTTCCGCAATACAGCTGGTGAAGAATAAAGCTGTTTTGTACAACCTCCGTGCCCAGGTGAATTTTTACAATAAACAGCTGGAAGCAGCCATCAGTGATATCAGCAATGCTATTATATCCGATCCCAAAAACGCTAATTTTTACAACACCCGCGGTGTTATTTACAACAGTATGGGTAATTATGAAGCGGCGGTGCATGATTTCATGCACAACCTGATCGTAAATGCAGACAGGAGCAAAGCTTTTTACAATATCATTTCACCGCTTGCCCGCATGCAGCGGTTTAATGATGCCGCATTTTTTTACTCCCTCAATAAGGCCAATGAGCCCTATTCTTTTATCAATGATAAGCAATACAGGCACTATAAATATTTTATCAAAGCCGTGTTGCAGGTGGCAGATAACAGGTTACCGGAAGCTTTGAAACTGCTGGACACTGCTTCCCAGGTGTACGGCTCAGGCCCAAAGGAAGAATCCCGCAGGGGTTATATGGATATCCTGTACCTGCGCGGGTTTATCCAGGAAAAACTGAAGAACTATGACGATGCCCGTGTCAACTACGAACAGTCACTCAGTATTGACCCGCTGCAACCCGATGTGGCCGCGGCGCTCCGGGGACTGGCCGCTGAAGAAGTGGTGTTCCGCACGATGGACCACACGCCCCCGATGATCCGGATTGATTATACCACCCCGCCGGTGGATACGGCTGACCAACGAAGTTTCGGCATTGAAAAAGATGAACGGAAAATGAAAGTGATGGGTTCAGCCAAAGATGAATCCGGAATCAAATCCGTTACCATCAACGGACAGCCCGTGAATCTACTGGAAGAAGATGGCGGATTCATGGCATCCATTCCCATGAAATCGGGAAGCAACCTGCTGAAAATCGTAGCTACCGACAAACAGGATAACACAGACTCACTTACCTGGAACAGCGATCCTGCTGAACGTAAAGCGGAACAATCAGCCGCCCCTGAAGCCAAAGGGAAATATTATGCCATCCTGATTGCAGAGGAAGATTACAACGATACAACCATCGCGAGACTGCAATACCCGGTCAGGGATGCCCGCCAGTTGCGCAACACCCTCACCACCCGATATACTTTTGACCCGCAGCGTGTAGACACATTGTTTAACCGCAGCAGGGAAGATATTGTTGAAACCATCATTGCGCGTTGTAAATCCCTGGGCAGTAACGATAACCTGCTTATTTTTTATGCCGGACATGGTGATACCACCCACAATAAAGTAGACAGTGTGGAAGGATACCTTGTTCCCGTCACAGCGAAGAAAGGAAAGACTTCCTATTACATCTCCCCGGAAAATATTTACAAAGCACTCGACAATTCACATGGCAAGCATATCCTGGTTATCCTTGATGCCTGTTACAGCGGCACCTTTACCCGTAATGCCAAAGATTCTGTGGTGAGCGGTGGTGTGGAGGTGCAGCAAAAAATTGTAAGCCGGAAAATCATGACCAGCGGCAGCGTGGAAGCCGTGCCTGACAAAAGCAGGTTCATCCGGTACCTGACCGATATCCAGGAAGAGAATAAATTACCGGTACTGAGCACCAAAGACATCTGGAATTTTGTATCCACCGGCGTTTCTGTTTCAAAAACAACCAATCCGCAGTATGTTGCTTTCAAGGACCTGGGTGACCGGGGAGGTACTTTTGTTTTTGAACTCCGTAAACAGAATAACCCTCCCGGTTTACCAGAAGGGTTATCATTTATTTTATAAAGAGGAAAGTTCTACAGGCTCATCATTTCCTTGAACTTAACTGTTTGCCTGCGGCTTACTTCAATTTTTTCACCGCCTTTTAATTCAAGCAGCAGGCCGCCGTTGAAGTAAGGTTCTATCTTATCAATCATGCGGAGATTCACAATATGCTTGCGGTTGGCGCGGAAAAATGTTTTCTCATCCAGCCTTTCTTCCAGCGCATTCAGTGATTTTAAGATGAGGGGTTTGTTGGTGCCAAAAAACACTTTGGCATAATTGCCCACACTTTCAAACAAACGGATATCACTCAGTTTTACAAACCAGCAGCGTTCTCCGTCTTTTACAAATACCTGGTCGCTTTCTGTGAGTATGCTGTTGTTGAAATTTTCCGCTTCTGTTTTTGGCTCCCGTGTTTCAGATAACTGGAGTTTCTGGATTGCATCAGCCAGGCGTTTGGGTTCTACCGGTTTCAGGAGGTAGTCAAGCGCATTTACTTCAAAAGCCTTCAGTGCAAATTCATCATAGGCTGTGGTGAAAATAACCTGCGGGGTTCTTTCCAGTTCTGCCAGCATGTCGAAACCGGTTTTACCCGGCATCTGTATGTCGAGGAACACCAGGTCGGGTTGCTGGCTTTCAATTTTCTGGATGCCTTCCTCTGCATTGGCGGCCTCGTCAATGATTTCCACTTCAGGGAATTCCTGCAATAATTTTTTCAGTTCTGCACGGGCCAGTCTTTCGTCATCAATAATAATTGCTTTCATACTTAAGGTTTAATGGGCTGTACCGGCAGTTGCACTCTTGCTTCCACCAGGTTTGGCGTGAGTTGTTTTATTTCAAAGCTGGCTTTCTCGCCATATAATAAACTTAACCGGTTGCTGGTGCTGGAAAGCCCGAAACCCTCACTGTTTTTAAACCCGTTGAGGTAACCGGTATTCTGCACAACCAGTTCATGATAATTATCCTTGAAATCTGAAATCACTTTTACCACCCCACCGCTGATCTGCTGGCTGATGCCATGCTTAATGGCATTCTCCACTAACGTCTGCAGCATCATCGGCGGCACGGGCTGGTCGAGCGTATCCTCATCCACATCATATTCAATCCTGAGCCTGTCTTCAAACCGCATATTCTCCAGGGCCAGGTAGTCTTTTACAATATTGAGTTCTTTCTCCAGCGGTACCGTTTCCACTTTATCAGCCTGCATGCTGCTGCGCAGGATATTGCTCAGCTCTGTAACAGCTGCACGCGCGCGTTGCGGGTTTTCGTCCACCAGGGCACGGATACTGTTGAGTGAATTAAAAATGAAATGGGGATTGATATGCGCTTTGATCGTTTGCAGTTCGAGTTCCTTAACCAGTGATTCAAGCCGCAGTGTATCCAGCTGCTGTTTCCGGCTTTTGGTTACGTAGTGGTACATGAAGTATATCAGGCTCCAGATAAAATACAGGATGAAATAAGAAAAACCACTGCTCAGGATCAGCAGGATTTTATTGACAAAAAAACTAACCCCGGGGCGGTCGAGGATGCCCTGTTCCTCCGAGCGCAGCAGGTTCAGCTTGCTGATGATTTCCACATTTACAAAAGACGTAAAGATGGCCAGTGAAAATGTAAGCACCAGGAACTGGAATACCTGCTTGTTGAGGCTTTTTTGCAGGATGCCGACACGGGTAATTATCTCCCGCATCAGGTGCGAACAAAGGATACCCAGGGCCAGGAATATACCCAACCTCCAGAAAAAATTTTGGTTCAGCTTATCAAACGAAAAAGCGAAAAAAGTATTGATCAGCGTAAAGCTTCCCCAGCCAATCAGCTGGAAAAGCCAGTATTGTTCTTTTGTATTTCGCATCTGTTTCAAAACTAAGTATTCCCTTTGGGGCGATCTTCTGTAAATATACCAGTGGCAGCGGGTTTTTACAAATGGCCTGAAACCCGGCGTGAATGCCTGTTTTCCAGAACTTTTCACGAACTTGTTTGTTATCAAATCTTTCACAAAACGGGCTGAACGGAAAATTGTACTTTTACACCCAATAATTAAAGGCATGGACATTACCCCGGGCCCCTTGCTTCAGACGATTGATTCCCCCGCAGATCTTAAAAAACTGCCCCGGGAAAAATTACATCAGGTATGCGACGAACTGCGCCAGTATATCATTGATGTGGTGAGCGTGCATGGCGGGCATTTTGGTGCCAGCCTGGGTGTGGTAGAACTCACAACTGCCCTGCATTACGTGTACAATACACCTTACGACCAATTAGTATGGGATGTAGGCCACCAGGCATACGGACATAAAATCCTTACAGGTCGCCGTGATAATTTTCCCTCCAACCGCAAATACAAAGGCATCAGCGGATTCCCTAAAAGAAGCGAAAGTGAATATGATACTTTCGGGGTTGGACATTCATCCACGTCTATTTCTGCCGCTCTGGGTATGGCGATGGCCGCCAAGTATAAAGGGGAAAAAGACCGGAAAGTGGTGGCTGTAATTGGCGATGGCGCCATGACCGCCGGACTTGCTTTTGAAGGCATGAACCACGCCGGCGTGGCCGATGCCGATATGCTGATTGTTTTAAATGACAATTGTATGGGTATTGACCCCAATGTGGGCGCCCTGAAAGAATACCTGACGGATATTACCACATCACCCACTTACAATAAAGTAAAGGATGATGTATGGAAACTGCTCGGCAAATTGCCCGTGGGAAAAACATTTACCCGCGCCATGGCCCATAAACTGAATGAAGGCCTGAAAGGCATGGTGAGCAGCAGCGTGAATTTATTTGAAGCACTGAAGCTGCGTTATTTCGGCCCGATTGACGGACATAACGTTGCCAAACTGGTAGATACATTAAAAGACCTGCGCAAAATCCCCGGTCCTAAATTGCTGCATATTATTACCACCAAAGGAAAAGGGTATGCATTAGCCGAGCAGGACCAGACCAAATGGCATGCGCCCGGTTTGTTTGATAAAGTGACCGGTGAAATACGTAAAAAGACTTTTGATCTTCCCCAGCCTCCCAAATACCAGGATGTTTTTGGATACACGATGATTGAGCTGGCCGAGAAAAACGAAAAGATATTCGGTGTTACCCCGGCTATGCCTTCCGGCTGTTCCCTGAAATTCATGATGGACAAAATGCCTGATCGTGCCTTTGATGTGGGTATTGCCGAACAGCACGCAGTTACACTGAGTGCGGGTATGGCCACCCAGGGCATGCGCGTGTTCTGCAATATCTATTCCTCGTTTATGCAACGTGCATTTGACCAGGTGCTGCATGATGTGGCCTTGCAGAAACTGCCGGTTGTACTTTGTTTAGACCGTGCGGGTTTGGTGGGTGATGATGGCCCTACACACCATGGTTGCTATGATATTGCGTACATGCGCAGTATCCCGAATATTATCATCAGTGCGCCCATGAATGAGAGTGAACTGCGCAACCTGATGTTCACCGCACAGCTTGAATCCACTAAATATCCTTTCGTAATCCGCTATCCCCGCGGGGAAGGTGTGATGCCCGAATGGAGAACAGAGATGAAAGAAATTCCCATTGGCAAAGGACGGATGATCCGCGAAGGAAAAGACATCGCGATACTGTCATTCGGCCATCCCGGCAATTTTGCGGCTTCTGCCATCCGGGAAATGAAAAATGACGGGCTGAATCCCGGTCATTATGATATGCGTTTTGCCAAACCGCTTGACGAAGAATTACTGCACGAAATCTGCAGCAAATACCCCAAACTGATAACTGTGGAAGATGCCTCTGTGATTGGCGGTTTCGGAAGTGCTGTTGCTGAATTTATGGTTACCCATGGATACAAAAATGATATCCGCATCATGGGTATCCCCGATATTATTGTGGAGCATGGCACGCCCAAAGAACTGCAGCATGAATGTGGTTACGATGCACCTGCAATTGCCGATGCAGTCCGGGAAATGATGAAAGACCAGGTGGTGATCAAAACTGTACTTGGATAAAAATATTTCGCTCCTTAGCAATCCGCCTCCGGGCGGATTTTTTATGCCCGGACAATTGGATTATTTTTAGTCTGCATGCGACAATTCCGGTTCCTGTTTTTATTACTGATCCTCCCGGCGGGGATGATGGCCCAATCCCTGACACTGGATACCTATACACCTGCTTCGGGACTGGCAGATGCGCGGGTGCAGAAAATTTTCCAGGACAGCCGGGGTATCCTGTATTTTTTAACCCGCGATGGATTCAGTGTATTCGACGGACAGCAAATACAATCTTTTACAGAATTTGAACACCAGCCATTATCAGTAACCACTGATATCATTGAAGTATCAAAAGGCCGGGTGATGATCAGTTCAATCGCCGGGGTTTTTTACCTGGAGAAAAACAAGCTTACGAAAGACAGTATGCTGTCCAATTCCATCCGGGAACCAGGCTATCTGCTGACCGGAGGGAAAAACAACATTTATATTTTGTCAAATAACGGACTGTACGTGTACCAGGATAACAAACTCCGGGTATTCGGTGCTGCCGGAACAATGGGTCCTGATAAAGCCATCATACAGGGCAACTGGTTGCTGGGACTTTTTACCGGCGTGAACGGAACAGCAGCAAAACTGGTATTGTATAATCTTACTGATGAAAAAACAGTTTATGAACAGCCCATTCCTGATCATACGGATATCGCAGCATTTAATGGCAAAGCATTTATCCGTTTAAACCAGCCATGGAAAGAACTATCATTAACAGCCATGGCTCTGGGAAAATGGGAAACGGCGCTCACTTCTATACAAGCAACATTACCTGCCGGGTTTATTCCTGAAAATTTTTATTCCGATAATGCCGGGAACAACTGGTTCAGCAGTGAACACCAGGGTGTATGCCGGGTGGATGGGATCACACACAGCGTTATTCAATACCGTACATCGGATGGGCTGACTGATCCTGTGAAAGGATTTTTTACGGATGCAGAGAAAAATACATGGCTGATCATCCCCGGTAAAGGTGTACAGAAAATGGTACGCTCCGGTTTGCAACTCAATAAACCGGAAAAAATACAACGTGTGGTCGGTGCAGAATCCGGATCAGCATTGTTGAAGAACAAGGACAGTCTCTGGCTGCTGCGTAATGGGAAACCAGAACTGATTATTGAAAAAGAGGATCCCGGAGTGGTTGTTGATTTTTTCTGGAACACACAAAGATGGAAATTATACAGGGAAGGATATATCCAAAATGAAAATGGAAAACAGATCCGTTACCTGTTGCCCGACATAAATGCAGGACAGCTATCTGAAAAAATCGGGGTTGATAAAGACAACCGCCTGTTACTTTGCGGGGATGTATTTGCCGTCATCAATCCGGATTACAGTTTTGCCACAGTAGCCCTTCCCTATTTTGCCGACAATGTGGTGAGGGATGACCAGGGCCGGTACTGGTGTTTTGCGAGAAATGGTGATATCGTTTCTTACAGGTTGCTTAACGGCAAACTGGTGCCAGTCAACACTTATAAAGACAATAGTTTCAGTGCCCGTATCACCAGGTTGTGGAACCAGGACACATTTTGTGTGGGTACCAGGACTGGCGGTATTCATTTTGTGAAACTGAATGAAGCCGGTTACCAATGGCTGGGCCAGGTGAGTACCCGGCAGGGTTTATCCAATAATTTTATTACTGAATTGATTCCCCTGCCCCCGCATGAATTGCTGACCGGCACTGCGGCAGGTCTTGACATGGTGCATCTCTATCCACAGGATACAATTGTTGAAAAAGAATTCGGACGTATTAATATTTTCTCCGGCGTACAGAGTATGGTAAGGAACGGTGATTCAACCGTGATAGTGGTGAATGATTACGGCCAGGCTTTCCGGTATGAAATACATGGCGCGGCGGGTCCGGGTTACCAGCCTGCTCCTTTTTTCAGCAAGCTCCTGGTGGAAGGTGTAACAGCTGATCCTGAATCTGCCCGTTCATTTGCTTATAACCGCAATCATATCCGCCTGTCGGTTTCAGCCCCGAGTTTTGTGGATGAAAAAAATATCCTGTTCCTGTTCCGGGTGGAAGGCCCGGGTTTACAATATGAACAAAGGGGCCGACAGCCTGATTTGGAATTAAACAACCTGGCACCGGGGAATTATTCGGTTACTGTTACTGTTTATTTCCCGGGGTACCAGTATACTTCAGGGGTGCTGAATTATTCATTCACGATCCGAAAACCATTCTGGGAAACCTGGGCATTCAGGGCGGCAGTATTTTTTATAACTGGTCTGGCCGTTTTTGCATTATTCAGGTTTTTGTTGCAGCGCAAGCTGATGAAAGAAAAGCTTGAGCTGGAGAAAGAAAAAGCCGTGGCTCATGAAAGGACCCGGATAGCGCGGGATATGCACGATGATCTCGGTGCGGGCATATCAACTATTAAATTCCTCAGTGAAGGGGCCGTATATATCCCCCAGGAGCGGCAGCCGGAAAATAACCGTAAGATTTCATCACAGGCTGATGCGCTGGTGGATAAGATGAATGATATCATCTGGGCCATGAATGAATCCAATGACACGCTGGATAACCTGGTGTTGTATACCAAATCATGGGTGGCAGAATATGCGAATGAACATGGTATTGAAGCCCGGTTCAGCATCCCCGACAACCTGCCGGCATTGGTGATCCGCGGTGAAATGCGGCGGAATATTTTCCTCTGTGTGAAAGAATCCGTACATAATATCATCAAGCATTCGGGAGCAGAATGGCTGAAAGTTGAAATCAGCTTTGAGCATAAAAAACTGTCCATTTCAGTAGCAGATAACGGGCAGGGATTCAACCCGGATAAAATAAAAACCGGGAACGGGTTACCGAATATGAAGAAAAGGATCCAGGGTATGGGTGGCACCTGGACGGCAACCAGCGGCAGCACCACCTGCATCCGTATGGAGATACCTGTATAACAAAAGTTCCGTTTTCCGGGAAAGCAAAGGCTGTAAATTTGGCATTATGTCAAAAATCAGGGTTGGCATCGTGGAAGATATTGAGGAGATCCGCCAGGCGGTAGCTTCCCTGTTGTTATGGGATGAACGCTTTGAACTGGTATTTACACTCAGCCGTGGGGAAGATGCACTGGAAACAATACCCGGACTGAAACCAGATATCGTGATCATGGATATCAACCTGCCGGGTATGAATGGCATTGAATGCATCCGGCAGCTGAAACCGGATCTTCCCGACACGCAGTTTATGATTTTCACGATTTATGAGAATGATGAAAATATTTTCACTGCACTGGAAGCGGGTGCCAGCAGTTATATGCTGAAAAAAACCGGATTGCCGCATATTGCAGAAAGCCTGATTGAATTATATGACGGCGGCTCGCCCATGAGTGCGCTGATTGCACGCAAATTAGTTACACGTTACCACAAAGTGCCGGAGAAAAACAGCAGTCTGGATAAACTCTCTCCCCGGGAACAGGAAGTACTCACTTTATTATCTGAAGGATTATTATATAAAGAAATTGCAGGCCGCCTGCTCATTACCACCGGCACTGTTAAACAACAGATCCACCGGATTTATGAGAAACTCCATGTGGGCAATAAAACGGAGGCGATTAATAAGGCTTTTCGGAGGTGAGTTTATGAGAGTCTTAAACACATAGGCACATAGTACACATAGAAACACATAGGAATACAACGAAGAGTTCTTAAAGAAGGAAAATTTCTAATTTTTTTGACTTGCGTATTGTATTTCTATGTGTTTCTATGTGCCTATGTTTCTATGTGGTAAAGACTCTTAACACTAACAAAGGTTATATTGCCCCGCACCCGTAAAGCACCCACCTTTATTACTGAAATAACAGCAGTAAATAAATGGGATTTATGCACTCCAAAATCATTTTAGCGGTTTCCCTTTTTTTAGCCTCGTTGCCTGCCGGAGCGCAAAACATCGGTATTGGTAACAGTAATCCTGAATTTCCATTAGATATCACCGGCAGGGTGCGCCTACGGACCGGAATTGGTTCAGCCGGTTTTTTCCTGAACAGTGAGGACAATACAGATATTCCTGCTTTTATAGGCATGCGTTACGATAGCCTGGTTGGATTCTATGGAAATATCAGTGGCTGGAAATTCGTGATGAATACGAATACGGGAAACATTGCATTAGGCGATTTCAATCCAACAAGTCCGCTTTCTTTCCCTGCCTATTTAGGAAAAAAAATCTCCCTGTATAAAGGCGTTACCGGTGATGCTGGCTTCAGTGTGTGGGGGAGTGAACTGCGTATCCACAGCGATTATGATAATGCAGATATTACGTTTGGCTATGATGACCTGACAAAAGGTTTTACCGAAAGAATGCGTATCAAAGGCAATGGTTCTGTGGGAATTGGTACAGCAAACCCGGACAGCAGATCTTCCCTGGATATGTCTGCATCTAATAAGCCCATGATCATGCCATACATGACTACCATGCAGCGCAACCAGATACCTGATCCCGCACCAGGCATGACAATCTTTAACACGAGTTCAGATTGTTTAGAAACTGTAAGGGCAAATAAGAAATGGTGGAATTTATGCAAAAGTCAATATACCGAAACAAGTGGCATTGGAGTGACTTACGGAGGGCAATCAGATGAATCTATTAAAACGACCAAACCAACACCTGATAACGGTGTCATTGCAATTGGAACTACAACTTCTTATAATTCAGGAACTTTTTCAAACTTGACCAATTACGGGCTTGAAGAAGGGTTGATAATGAAATTTGACAGTCTGGGTACCCTTACCTGGCAGCGATTAATCGGAGGCAGTGGTAATGATAGATTAGCAGATATAAGGCTAACTGTTGATGGCGGGTATATTGTCTGCGGAAGTACTGAATCATCAAACAGCGGTGACTTAACAGGCCTTTTTAGTAATGGGTCATATGATGCCTGGGTCATAAAATTGAATGCCACAGGACAGATAGAATGGCAGAAACTTCTTGGGGGATCTGACAATGATGTATTGTTAGCCGTTGTACAACTTAACGATGGTGGCTATCTGCTCGCTGGGCAATCATTTTATACTAATTCCGGCACTATTGCCGGCACAACTTCATACGGATCCGGTGATGGCTGGATTGTTAAGCTGGATGGTTCAGGAAACCAGGTGTGGCAACAACTGTACGGTGGTGATGATTTTGATGCCTTTATGTTTATGGAAAAAGCAAATGATGGAAATGTGTTTATTGGTGGTTTCGCCGCCAGCTCAAATAACGGATACCTCACAGGACTAATTAATAATGGTCAGGAAGATTTCTGGGCAATAAAAATGAATCCGTTAAATGGCGCTTTCGTCTGGCAAAAACTCCTGGGCGGGATAAACCGGGATTTAATTCAATCTATTACTCCCGGCAATAATGGTGGCATCCTTCTTACAGGATATTCATCTACCCCAAATACAGGTACATTAACCGGGTTGACCGGGTTTGGGGATATTGATATGTGGGTTGTCAAACTATCAGAAACCGGTTTAATAGAATGGCAAAAACTCTGGGGAACAAGCAGCTTTGACATACCCGGGAAAGCTTCAGCAATACCTGGCGGGGGCTATTTATTTACCGGTACAGCATACCTCCAGGATGGCACACTTCAAAATATACCGGGGTTTTCATCAGCGGATGGCTGGATCATCAGGACTGATAATACGGGAAATATCATTTGGCAGAAATTAATTGGCGGAAACATGGGGGATAATGCAACCACGATCACTCCCTTGGGAAATAACCGGGTTGCTGTTTTTCTCTCGTCCGCTTCTACAACAGGGATGCTGGCAGATTTATCCCATTTCGGAAACACTGATATCTGGCGGTTGATCATTGACATGAACGGGAATCCACTTTTTTTATAAGGATACTACCAATCATTCAGTGCTAAATTGAAAATTATGCGTATAACATTATTTTATCTCTTTTTTTGCTTTACCCTTTTGACACAAACCCATGCCCAATCCTCTCTCTCCTATGATATCTTCACCTGCAAACCACCCGCCGGTTACACCTTAAAAGAAAAACAACAGAAATTATTTTACGAAAAATACAAGGGAGCAATTACTGCCAGCTCTACCTCTGGCCCGCGATCCAGGGTAATTCGGATAATAATAAAGATTTCCTGCGCGACTGGGAATCATTTGCCAGCAAACCTTACCAGGTAACCAAACCGGAACAATTGAATCAAACCACTGCAGGTGGATGGACCGTCAGCAATGGTGGCGCCCGCGGTCAATACAATAACATTTCGTTTGTGATCAGTATTTCAACGTATACCTCAGGAGATGTTACTTATGCGATCGTGGCGGTATTGAATGATTCTAAATTCCTGCCGGATGTAAATGCATTTATTGCCTCCGTTATTCCTGACACCCGGAAATTCAACCGGCTTAACAATAATCCCTCCAATCACCTGCAAACCGGAATCAGCAAACCCACCACCCGCTTTGATGACGGATGGCTTTCATCCGCCTTATCTGAATATGTACAGGCCACCCGCAACAGCACAGAAATAAGGCTTTACTATATCAATTCGCAACTGGATGATGCCAAATCAAACATGATTGACGCACCTGAATATTACTGGAGCCAGTATGTTGCCCCCAACTTTAATATACCACGCCCTGAAAAATGGAGCGGAGTGCTATACCCGGTGATTTATTATATGGAGGGCAGCGGTACGGATAAAAAAACCGGTAAGTCCTGTTTTGTGGCATTGAAAATAGTGTATGAAGGAGGTGCCCGCCCGATCCTGGTAATTACACCCGATGAAAGAACATTCAGGCAGCAATTCACACACCCGAATGACCTGGACCGGATGCAGGTCTGCAATAAATTCGCGGTCACACTGAAAGATGTCACCGGTACCTGGAAAGGCAGCGGCGGTGGCGGTGTGGAGTATTACAATGCATACACCGGGCAATATGCAGGCGCCAGCACCATTTCAGTTTCAGATGAATTTACGTTTAACGCCAACGGAAATTACAGCAGCACCTATCGCTCAGCCAGTACCAATAACGGCGGAGCCAGTTTTGGCGGACAGGATTTCAGCGGGAAATTCTCCGTCAGCGACTGGACGCTCACCGCTACAAACCGTTATCGTGGCAAGACAACAACATTCAATGCACAACTGATTGCCGTCAGGGGAGGTTACCTGCTCTACTTATCTGACCGGGATAATCCCTCTATGAAATACACTTTGTTTAAATCAAAATAACAACGATGAAAACCAGATTCACTTCTTTTCTCCTTGCCTTATTCATATCATCAGGGATACAATCACAAATAAACTGTTCCCAGACAGATTTAAACAATTATCCCGGTCAGTGGGTATGGGCCAAGGCCGGATATGGTTCCCAATGGCAGTACTGTGATCCGATCCGGAAAGAACTGCAGCGCATCATACCGTCTGCCCTGCCGGGTTTACATTCCACCAACAGTATTGCTTTCGGGCAAGACCGGACTTTCTTTTTCAGCCCCAGTCCCAAATTCTATGAATGTTATTTAATGCTGCGGAAATATGAATGCCTGAAATCTTACAATAAAATCCAGCCCGAAGGCGAAACCGGGTGCTGGGCTTATTTTGTGATGAATTCCATCGAATCAGTAAACGCTTCCCTGCCGGGCTATGAAAACCTGTTAACAGCCGACAATTCATTTTTCAAAACGCACACGGCCAATTTCTGGTTTGAAACAGACGCTGCGGGCAACCGGATACTTTACAGCAGCACGTCACCCGGCAAAAAAAATGTTGAAGGATATTTCTTTTCAGGGCGCCCGGGGATGCCTATACGTAAACTCAGTAAAAAAGAATTATACCAGGCTTATAAAATACATCATGATAAAAGACTGAATGAACAGGTAGCCAAATTCGAAAAACTCGTGGCCAGTGATGAAAAAAGTTACAATGCACAGAAAGCTTCCGGCAAAAACGATGGCACAAACTGGGCTGATATCCTGCGGCAGGACCAGGAATATTTGGATAAATATTCTGCAGAAAAGAAAAACCTGAACAACTGGTACAGCCGGGTAATGGGCCAGCCCGGTTTGGATCAGCCGGCCATGATACAAAGGATAGATGTTAATTTTTTTAAACCTGAATTACTGGAAGCTGCTTCAGACGGTCTTCCAGTTTGCGTGGATAACCCCGCGTTTTTTGACATCAAAAAACCGGCGGCTGAACCCCAGAGTATTTTTCTGTGGGCCAGGCGGCAGGACAGTGATGTCCCCAAGAAAAAATTTATGGATACATTCTACGGGCAGTTTAACCTGGATGTACTCTGCAGGATGACCGGCGAAGCGCCAAAAAAACCAACTGGTATCAATACACTCAGCGGTTCAGAAACTGGTTTGAAATTAACCACACAAACTGAACAGCAGCAAACCGGCATGCAGCATTTCGGTTTTGAAAACAGTAAGGCAGGACAATTCCCCAATGGCTGGCGGGGTATGACGAACACAAACGTCCAGTCAGTAGAAAACAAAAACCAGCTTACCATTTCCCAGAATGGATACTGGTATCCGCGGCAGTTCAATAAAGAAATCAAGGATGGCTTCTCCCTGGCATTTGACCTGGGCTGGCCCAAAGACATCACTTATTACAGCGGATTGTTTACAGTTACCCTTTCTGAAATCCCTTACGACAATGCTGCTGAAACTTACGACACCGAAACCAACCAGCGCCGCTATGGAACCTTTTATGATACCTATACCGGAAACTTCAACCGGATCGTTTGCTGGTTTGACCCGAACTGGAATAATGCAGGAACACTTACAGTATATTCTTATGATAAAAGTGAAAACCTGATAATTAACAAGCGAATCAGCCTGCCCGGATTTTTAAAGAAAAAAAATGCGCATCACGTGGAGATGAAAAGGCGGGGCAATGCTTTGGTGGTGATCATAAATGGTAAAAATGAAGCCGAGATTGAAAGTGTGTTCCAGCCACAGGTGAAATACAACCTGTACACTTTCAGCAGGTATAAAGGCTCGGATGATAAAACGGATTTGTTCTTCCTGGGTGGTGATTGATGTGAAGTATTGATTCCGGACAAAAGTCCCGGACGGTATTTACCGGTTAACACAATGCCTTACCTTTAGGATGACATCACATCATCCTCATCCAGACATGCACCAATGAAAAAACTATTCTTTGGATTCGTCCTGTTAACCGCTACCACCCTCCAGGCACAAATCGGAGTAAAAGCCGGATTGAACTTTGCCAATGTTACCAACGCGTCTATGATAAACCACAGCAGCCGATCCGGTTTTCATATCGGCGGTTTCCTGGGAACCGGATCAGGCAAGTTATTCGGGTTCCGCACGGAATTGATTTATTCCAGCCAGGGATATAATTACAAAAGCGGCACCAATAACAATGATGTAAAACTGAACTATATCCTCCTGCCCCAGTTGTTTTGCCTGAACATCACCAAATACATACAAATCCAGGCGGGCGGCCAGGCTGCTTTCCTGCTCAGTGCGAGCAATGACAGCACCATGGGATCGGGTTCGATCCTGGACTATGCCAAAAGATTTGATTTCGGTTTAACCGGTGGATTTGAATTACACCCTATCAAAAAATTCCTGATCGGCGCCCGTATCAATTACAGTTTCGGGAAAGTATACAAGGACCTGGCGCTGGGTATCCCCCGCCCTTCCTTCCTGGCCTATGAGGCAAAAAACAATGTGGTGCAGATTTTCGCCGGACTAAAACTTGGCAAATAATTTTCCGGAAAAATTAACAGGGTTTTGGTATGGATTCTGAACCAGACAGCATCCCTTTGCCGTTAACCACACACTATGCGCCTGCTCAAGACCCTGCTATTTGCCCTGCTAGTTATTGTGTCAGTCTCCTGGCTGACCAACCAGCCCTGGTTTAAAAAATACAGGGACACCCACCAGCCTGCTGCCTTTGCATCACCGGCAAAGCCCAATAATCTGGCTAAGCTGAAATCCAAAGCGGATGAAGCCCGTTCGTTTGTAAAACAAAAAAAATACAATGAACAGATTTGTTTCCTGATTGAGATGAACCTCCTCAGGGCAAAACCGGTTCTTTATATACGACCTGAAAAAAGATTCTGTGATTAATGCCGGTCTCGTTGCCCATGGCAATTGTTTCCAGTACTGGCTGGAAGGCAGGAAATATAATAATGTAGTGGGCGGGGGTTGCACTTCACTCGGCAGATACCGCATCGGCGGATCCTACCAGGGGAAATTCGGCTATTCATATAAACTCTACGGACTGGATACTTCAAACAACAATGCATTTGAAAGAACGGTGGTGCTTCATAGCCATAGTTGCGTACCGGAATCACCAACGGAAGATGAAATTTGCCAGAGTAATGGTTGTCCGACGGTGTCACCGGGGTTTTTAGAAGCGTTGAAACCGATTATCAACAGGTCGGGGAAGCCGGTGTTGTTGTGGATTTTTGAGTGAATACATTTTACCACAAAGGCGGGCACGCAAAGTAATGTACAAAGGACACAAAGGTTAAAACCCTTGTGTCCTTTGTGTTTTCTTTGTGATCCTTTGTGGTAAAAAATACTACCCCAAAGATGCTTCCATCGTAATCTCCGTATTCAGCAGTTTGCTGATCGGGCAATTCGCTTTAGCATCAGCTGCTGCAGCCGCAAATTGTTCAGCATTGATACCAGGTACCGTTGCTTTTACAACCAGGTGGCTGTTGGTGATTGCACCGTTTTCCAGTGTGATGGTACATTTTGTATCAATGTTGTCGGGTGTGAAACCGGCGGCACCGAGTACAAAACTCAGTTTCATGGAGAAGCAGCCGGCATGTGCGGCAGCAACCAGTTCTTCGGGATTGGAGTATTCACTTCCTTCGAAACGGCTTTTGAAATCAAATTTATCGTTGTCCAGGACTTTGGATTTAGAACTCATGGTTCCTGCACCCTCTTTGCCGGACCCTTTCCAGGTGGCGGTAGAATAACTTTGCATGTTTAAGGTTTTTATAAAGGTTGTTGAAAATCGTCTTCCATTTCTGCGAGCCTGTTTTCAGGCTCATTGTATTCGATAATAAAATTGTTCTTGCCTTCGCCGATCATAATCTTCAGGAATTTCTGCTGCACCAGTTCAAGCAATGCAAGGAATGAGAAAATGGCGTGCAGGCGGTTCTCACATCTTTCAAAAATCTTTTCAAACGACAGTGTTCTCTCTTCACGGGCGCGGGTCAGCATATAATCGCGGCTGCCCTCCATGGTGTAATTGTAAGAAACAACTGTATGCACGGGTTTGTTCAGTCTTTCCCTTTGTCTTTTCAATACGCGTTCAAAAGCACGCATCAGTTTGAACAGTGTTACCTGCTGGATCTCGGTGCCTTCCCCGTTTTCCTCACCAATCCTGGCGAGTTCGTCGTGGATATTACCGCGTTTCACCATCAGCAGGCGCTCTGCTTCCATCTCGGCCATACGCGCAGATGCTTCCTTGAATCTTTTATATTCCAGGATTTTATTGACCAGTTCCTGGCGGGGGTCAATTTCATTCCCCTGGTCATCCAGCTCTTTGCGGGGCAGCAGCATCTTGGCTTTGATCCGCATCAGGGTGGATATGAAAAGGATAAACTCTGAACTGAGTTCAATATTCAGTTCATCGCTTTTATGGATATAATCCAGGAAATCGTTGATGATGCCGGTAATCGGGATGTTATAAATATCCAGCTCATCCCGCTCAATAAAGAACAGGAGGAGATCAAAAGGTCCTTCGAACTGGGGAAGTTTAATCTGGTACGTTGGCTGATTCACAAATACATTTTTGAATAAAAAAAAACGAAGTCCTGTTGCTCAACAGGACTTCGCAAAATTAAGGGAAAATGGGTCTGGCCCGGGAGGGCTTTATCCACCATTATTTCTTCAGGGAATCCCTGATCTCACGCAATAAGGCAATATCCTCCGGTGTGGCGGCAGGGGCAGCTTCCTGCTTTTTCTTCATGGTATTGATGGCTTTAATTACCATAAACATCACAAATGCTACAATGATAAAGTTGATAATAGCAGTAATGAATTCACCGTATTTCAGCGTTACGGCTTCCTTCACCAGCACCCCATCGGGACCTATCACCGCATCTTTAATGGTGAGCATGCTTTTATTCAGGTCGCCCACCCCTAACAAACCAATTACCGGGGAAACAATCCCTTCCGTAAAACTGGTTACTACTTTACCAAAAGCACCTCCCATAACGAAGGCAACAGCGATATCAACGAGATTACCCTTCATGGCAAAATCCTTGAACTCTTTCATCATACCCATAACATTAGATTTTAAGTGAATTAATACAAATCAGGCCTTAAGATATATAAAAATATAAGAATATAAATTATTTTTTAACCGGGAAATTTCATATCCAGGCTGCGGAGTAAATCAACCATCGCTTTGGCTGTGATATATTCTTTGTACTAGTTCTGGTCAGCCGGGACGATTGTCCACTCCGGCTTGTTGCAGTTATTGAAACAATCATTATACATCTGCATATAAATATCCCAGAGTTTGGCCTCTTCAAAATCATTCTCATTATACTTCCACATTTTAGCCGGGTCTTTCATGCGTTCTGAAAGCCTTTCATGCTGTTCTTCAGGTGAGATATGGAGGTAAAATTTCAGGATATGCGTCTGGTTATGATCCAGCAGCAGTTTCTCGAAATCGTTGATCGCATTCATCCGCTTGCGGGCTGTTTCATCATCACACCATTTGTGTACCCGGGTAATCAGGATATCCTCATAATGGGAACGGTTAAAAACCTGGATCATGCCTTTGGGTGGCGCATAATGATGTATCCGCCATAAAAAATCATGTGATAATTCTTCTGCAGTGGGCGCTTTGTATGATTTGACTGTAACGCCCTGTGGATTCATGGAGCTCATTACATTCCGGATCACGCCATCCTTGCCGCTGCCGTCCATCCCCTGGATCACCACCAGTATAGCATGCTTGCTCTCGGCGAAGAGCAGGTTCTGCAATTCACCCAGTTCTGCAACCAGCTTTTCCGTTTTGGCTTTAATGGCTGTTTTATCAAGGTCTTTCGGAGCCCTGGTATCCAGCTTTGTCAGATTGATATCGCCCATAAACTGATTTTAAATATTATCACAATATAATAAGTCCGGCGATTGCTTACCCGGTTGTGTAAAAATTTAAAATGAAATGACTCCATTTCATGACCTTTGCGCACTTCCGCAGGTATTTTCCCCGGAGACTCCCATACATGAGTAAGAAACTAATACATTGGACCATATTTATTGTGCTATGCATCATCTGGGGAAGTTCATTCAAACTGATGCACGACAGCCAGAAAGGCCTGACGGCTTCTCAGATTGCCGGGTTGAGGATTTTTGCGGCCGGTTTGGTTTTCCTTCCTTTTGCCATATTTAATATTAAGAAGATTCCCCGGTCCAAAATCGGGCTTGTGATACTGAGTGCGGTTTTTGGTAACCTGTTACCTGCTTATTTATTTGCGATTGCCCTGATGCATGTGGATCCGCCGGTGGCTGGTATATTAAATTCACTCACTCCGATTTGTGTGGTGATTGTAGGCATTGGTTTTTTTAAAGATAAAATCAGCCAGCAGAAAATCAACGGCGTACTGGTGGGTTTTATCGGGCTGGTGTTGCTCACGCTCCTGCCCCCGCTGATGAAAGGGGAAAATATTTTCTCCGGGAATATGTCATACTCTTTGCTGATTGTGCTGGCCACACTCCTGTATGGTATTAATGTTAACCTGGTGGGCCATTATATGAAGGGATTAAATGCCGTTCATGTGGCTACAGTTTCATTGTCATTCATGCTTATCCCGACATCCATTGCACTCTGGCAACAGGGATTCCTGGATGTGAACTTCCAGGATGTCATTGTACAAAATGCGATTCTTGAATCAGCGGGATTGGGCATTGCAGGCACTGCGATTGCTACAGCCCTTTTCTATATACTGGTTAAACAGGCTGGTGGTTTGTTTGCGTCACTGGTAACATACGGCGTCCCTTTCATTGCCCTGCTCTGGGGCATATATGACCATAATAAGATCACCTGGGTACAACCCGTTTGTCTTTGTATAATCCTGCTGGGTGTGTATATGGCCAACCGGCCGGAGCGGCAAAAAGAAAGCGCCCTTTAAACTGACATAATTTCTTTTTCCTTGGAGGTCAGGTGTTTTTCAACCAAAGAAATATAACGGTCAGTAACATCCTGCACATCTTTCTCTGCATCTTTGGCCGCATCTTCACTCAGGCCGTTTTTCTGCAGTCTTTTGATGTGTTCGATTGCGTCGCGGCGGATATTCCTGACAGCCACTTTGGATTGTTCACCTTCACCCTGGCATCTTTTTACCAGTTCTTTTCTTCGTTCTTCAGTGAGTGGGGGAAGGAAAAGGCGGATCAGGTTTCCGTCATTCTGCGGATTGATTCCAATATTGGCTGCGATGATGGACCTTTCAATAGGCTGCAGCATATTTTTTTCCCAGGGCTGGATGCTCAGTGTTCTTGCATCCATCACACTGATATTCGCCACCTGGCTGATCGGCATGGGTGAGCCGTAATAATCAACTACTATACCATCGAGCATCTGCGGATTGGCTTTGCCAGCGCGGATTTTGGTAAGTTCTGTCTCAAGGAAACCAATGGCTTTTTGCATATGGTCTTCTGCGGTAGCAATAATAGAGGAAATATCTTCTGACATAATGAATGAATTAGGGGGTCTGCAAAGCTACTAAAAGCCGGGTAATCAACTGCATGAAGATGTAAAAAAACACAACGTGAAAGTGGAAAACCGGTTTAGTTCTGGTCAGCTGCATGGACTTCCTTGGTCAGCGTAACCACTTTGGAGCTGGTTTTTAATTCCGTACCTCCGTCGATCCTGCGGGCGATAACCATGGTGCGGCGCCGGGGCTTGCGGTAATATAATATACCCAGGCCTGCAAATGACAGCCCGATGATGATCATCAGCACATAGTTCGGGCCGATAGACCGGGCAAAAAATGCCAGGGCGATAAAACCGATATTGACGCTTACACAAATCAGGGTGATGGCAGAATGGCCAAAGCCGCTGTCGAGTAACATATGATGCACGTGGTTGCGGTCAGGCGTAAAAGGTGACCTGCCTTTGAGTATCCGGATACTGAATACACGCAGTGTATCGAGCAGGGGAACAATCAGCACGGCAAATCCGACAGCCACAGCAGATGGAATCGGGATTGCCACGAGGGGGTCATGCGCCACATTGATGAATTTAATCACCAAAATGGAATTGATCAGCCCGATCATAAGCGATCCCGAATCACCCATAAAAATCCTTGCCGGGTGATGGTTGAATATCATGAATGCCACCAGGCTGCCCGCCATGGCAAATGAAAGCAGTGCATATGCCTGTTCGTTGATGGCAAAGAAATAACTGCCGAATACAAACATCGTCAGGATACCCAGACTTGCTGCTAATCCGTCAATACCATCAATCAGGTTAAAAGAATTGATCACTACGATTATAGTGAGATAAGATAATGCCAGTCCGAAAGCCTCGGGCACTTCATAAAACCCGAAAAGACCGTACATGCTTACCAGTTTGATCTTACCAACGTGAATCAGGATAGAAGCGGCAATGATCTGACCAATAAATTTTTTAGATGCAGAGAGAATCATGATGTCATCTTTCAGACCCAGGAAGAAAATCACCAGGGCTGCTGCAAAAAATGACTGGAATTCAGGATTAAGGTTTGCTTCAATGGAGAGCAGGGCCGCGAGCATAAAGCCGGCGAAAATACCAACGCCACCTAAAGAAGCCACAGGACGGGTATGCACTTTTCGCTCATCAGGTATGTCATACAGTTTCTTCGTCTCCGCCACTTGCAGTACTACGGGTATTGCCAGGAAAGTGATAATAAATGAAACTGAAGCTGTTAATAATACATCAAGCATCTATTCAGCCTTTAATTCGCGACAAAAATAGGGTTTAAGCATCAGGTTTTCCTTTTTGGGTTCAATTTTAATGTGTTATGCATTAATTAATTGTAAACCACAGGATGAGTTGAATTTGTTGGCAGATTGATGAATCCGGGTGGATTTTGTATTCAAAAAGGTTGCACTTTTGCAGCACAACATTAGTTTGAGTCAACAAGATAGTGAAAGTTTAATAAGAACCTATATTTTATGGCAGAACTTACCGCAATTGCCTCCCAAATCAGAAGAGATATCGTAAGAATGGTACATGGCGCCAGCAGTGGCCATCCGGGTGGATCATTAGGTTGTACAGATTTTCTTACAGCACTTTATTTTAAAGTGATGAAACACAACCCCGATTTCAACATGGATGCTGTAAATGAGGATGTTTTCTTCTTGTCCAATGGACACATTTCCCCGTTGTTCTACTCAACACTTGCCCGTTCGGGTTATTTCGACGTAAAAGAACTAGCAAGCTTCAGAAAACTGAATACACGACTGCAGGGACACCCTGCCACCCACGAACACCTGCCCGGTGTGCGTATTGCCAGTGGATCTTTAGGACAAGGTATGAGTGTTGCAATCGGTGCTGCGCTTACAAAAAAATTAAATAAAGATTCCCATCTCGTATTTTCCCTGCATGGTGATGGTGAGTTGAATGAAGGCCAGATATGGGAAGCTGTATTATTTGCAGCCCACCACAAAGTGGACAATCTCATTTCCACCATTGACTGGAATGGCCAGCAAATTGACGGACCTACTGATAAAGTCATGAGCCTTGGTGATCTGAAAGCCAAGTTCGATGCTTTCGGATGGACCACACTCGAAATGCGCGGCAACGACATGGATGATGTTGTGGCTGTTTTAGAAAAAGCCAAAACACTGACCGGCCAGGGTAAGCCTATTGCAATCATGATGCATACCAGCATGGGTAAAGGCATTGATTTCATGGAAGGCACACATGAATGGCATGGTATCGCGCCGAATGATGAACAACTGGCGAAGGCGCTGGCGCAGTTACCGGAAACTTTGGGGGATTATTGAAGAATACAAAATACAGAACCACAAAGGACACAAAGAAAATACACCCCGACTTCGCTAAGCTTCGTCGGGCACAGAAAGGCCACTAGGTTTAACTTAGTGGCCTTTCTGTATTAGCTTAGTGATCTTTGTGGTTTTGTATTTTAAGTATCTCACTCGCTACGCAAAGAAAACTCCGCTGCCGCTGCTTTCCTCGACGGAAACCACGAAGCAATCAGCGCAATCACAAATACCGTTGCCCCCACCATCAGGAAATCGGTGAGTTTTAATTCAACCGGATAGTATTTGATCAGGAATGAACCGCCCTGTAATGGAATAAAAGGATGGTGTAATTGTATTTCAGCAATGATCCAGGCGATGAGCATACCTGCACCCGCTCCTATCGTGGCAATTAAAATCCCTTCTGATAAAAATATTTTCTGGATCAGTGTACGGCTGCCGCCGAGTGCGTGGATGATGCTGATATCTTTTCTTTTTTCAAGTACCAGCATCGTGAGTGCCCCGATCATATTGAATGCAGCCACTACCAGGATAAGACAGAGAACACCGTAGATGGCCCAGCGTTCCACGTTCATGATAGAATAAAGACTCCGGTTTTGTTCGTATTTATTTTGCACCCTGGCTTTATCACCAAAAACGTCTTTCAACCGGCTGATCACCGGATCGGGATTGGACGGATCAGTAACAGCGATCTCGACAGAACTGTATTCATCGGGACCGAGTTCCAGTGCTTTCCTGACAAAATCAATATTGGTAAATGCATAGCGGTTATCAAAATCCTGCTGGATCATAAAGGCACCGGAAGGATGGATTTCATCATTGCTGATATCCCTGTACATATCCAGTTGTGCCGATTTCCCTTTCCGTGGCAGGTAAATATTCATTGTTTTCATCGGCTGGTCGGCCTGGATAAACAATGCACCTTCCACCCCGATTCCCATCACCATATACGGATCATCGGCTTTGCCCAGTTTAAATTCACCGATTACTACATTTTTTTCAACACCGGTAACATAGCGGTAATTATCATCCACCCCTTTGAGTGTAACCATGCTCTGGTGATCTTCATATTGCACCAGCGCTTTTTCTTCCACTACCATTGAAAAATTCCGGATGCCTTTCAGTCCCTGTATTTTTTGCAACTGGTCAGCCGTAACAGTGATCATCTTGCCTTCCGCGGGGATGATTTTTATATCCGTATAAAAAGAGGAGTATAGAGATTTAACCAGTCCTTCAAAACCATTGAACACACTCAGCACCAGTACCAGTGCCGCTGTGCCGATAACAATCGCCGCAATGCTGATCCACGCGATGATGTTGATCGCATTGGTGGATTTTTTTGCTTTGAAGTAGCGCCAGGCGAAGAGGAGGTTCAACAGTTCAACGGTTTAAGGGTTCAATTACTCAAGGGTTAAATTGTTCAATCAATTAGGAGTTCAAGGTTGGAAGTTGGAGGTTGGAGGTTAAACCCGAAAGGTTGAAGTTTCTTTAAAGAATCGTACAACAAAAACATTTGAGGCGAGAAATTTTACGGTTCTTTCGTACGTACACTGCTGTAAACAACCTCCAACTTCCAACCTCCAACATCCAACCTATTCCTGTTCCGGCTTACTTTCCCCTCCAATCTTCTTAAACAACTCTTCCATCTTAAACACATGATCCAGCGTATCATCCTGGAAGAATTTGAGTACCGGTATGCTGCGGAGCTGGTGGCGCACGCGGGCGGCCAGTTCCTTTTTTATATCATGGTGTTTATCTTCAATTTTCTGCATAACACTGGCCGGGTCTTTTACCTGGAAAAGGCTCAGGTAAACCCGGGCTTCCAGGAGGTCAGGCGTTATTTTAACGGATGAAATGGATACCATGCCACCGCCGAGCATATTTAAACCCAAACGCTGGAAAATGATGTTCATTTCCTCGTTCAGCAGGCCTGCTATCTGTTTTTGTCTTTTTCCCTCTTCCATATATGTAAAATAGGATTAATTCGGTCAAATAACACCCCTTACCGGTTATTGGTTTGGGGTGAGGGTGTAAAATTAGTTACTTTGCCCCGTTTCCCCGGGAACAAACATCATGAAGCAATATTCAAGGATTTTCAGGTATTTAAGGAACTATAAAGGAAAGATTGGCGCGTATTTCCTGTCGACCTTAATGAGCATCGTTTTCTCCATCGTGTCCATTGGCATGCTCATGCCTTTCCTGAACCTGATTTTTAACGATCCGCGGCCGGAATGTGCCAACTGCGGGGTCAGTACCAAGTCGAGCGGGAACCCCATGATCACGGCGGTGAACGATTTCCTGACTGACAATGTGAACCTCCATGGCAAGGTGAAAACCCTGGGCATCATCTGCCTGATGATGATAGCGTTTATCATTCTCAAAAATGTATTCCTCTACCTTTCTTATTATATCCTGAACCCGCTGAAGAATAAAATCGTGAATGAACTGCGGGAAGAAGTGTATGACAAAGTGCTGAAATTGCCGATCGGGTTTTTCAATGAAAAAAGAAAAGGCGATCTCCTCAGCCGGATGACCACCGATATTGGTGAAGTGGAAGGCTCACTGGTGGGTACACTGGAAGGCTGGATCCGCGACCCGATGACCATCATTGTTACATTAATCGCGTTGTTTGCCATCAGTCCGCGGCTGACGTTATTCCTGCTGATATTAATTCCCGTGATCGGACTGGTGATCGGACGCATTACGCGTTCGCTTAAAAAACATTCACAGGAAGTGGCTGTAAAATATGGCGAAACATTGTCCACACTCGATGAAACCCTGGGTGGACTGCGGGTGATCAAAGCATTTAATATTGAAAGACTCCTGCGTGCCCGCTTTGTAAAAAACAATGCTGACCTGCTGGCAGCTAAGAATAAAATCGGTTATCGCCGCGACCTGGCCTCACCTGTATCAGAAGTCATGGGTGTGATGCTTTTTGCCGCGATATTATATTACGGCGGCAGCCTGGTACTGAATAAAGAAATTGCACTGGAAGCTTCTGCATTTATCGGCTATCTCGGTATCTTCTATAATATCATCAACCCGGCCAAGGCCCTGTCAACTTCATTCAGCAATATGCGCAAAGGTTCGGCGGCTATTGCCCGGATTGAAGAAGTGTTGCAGACACCGGTAACGGTAGATGACAATCCCAACGGCAAACAACTGGTGCAGTTCACCGACCGGATTGAATTCCGCAATGTTGGTTTTGCTTATGAAGATGCCGTAATCCTTTCTGATGTGAACCTGGTTGTTGAAAAAGGTAAAACCATTGCGCTGGTTGGTTCCAGCGGTGCCGGTAAATCAACCCTGGCCGACCTGGTGCCCCGATTCCATGATGTGAGTTCCGGCGAATTGCTGGTGGATGGCACGAATATCAAAGACTATTCACTCAAAACCGTCCGCGCCCAGATGAGTATCGTTACCCAGGAACCTATCCTGTTCAATGATACCATTCTCAATAATATCAGGCTCGGTAAACCTGAAGCTACCGATGAAGAAGTGATAGAAGCAGCCAAAGCAGCCAATGCACATGAATTTATCATCCGAAAGGAAGACGGGTACAATTCCAATATCGGTGACCGCGGCACCAAACTCAGCGGCGGTGAAAGACAGCGCCTGACCATTGCCCGTGCCTTATTAAAAAATCCCCCGATACTTATTCTGGATGAAGCCACTTCATCCCTCGATACCGAAAGCGAACGCCTGGTACAGGATGCCATCAACCACATGATGAAGAACCGCACCAGTATTGTAATCGCCCACCGCTTAAGCACGATCCGCCATGCACATGAAATCATTGTGCTGCAGAAAGGAAGGATTGTGGAAAGAGGAACCCATGAGGAACTGATGAACCAGCAGGGTTTTTACAGGAGGCTGGTGGAGATGCAGGAGGTGAGGTAGAACGATAAATATATTTTACCACAAGGGACACAAAGAACATACACACAAAGGCCACTAAGTTAAAGCTTAGTGGCCTTTGTGTATTAGCTTAGTGACCTTTGTGGTTTTGTATTTAACTCTTCAACACTTCTCTCGATATCACAATCTTCTGTATCTCACTCGTCCCTTCCCCTATCGTACACAATTTTGCATCCCGGTAAAATTTCTCCACCGGAAAATCCTTGGTGTATCCGTAGCCACCAAAAACCTGCACCGCATCATTCGCTACTTTCACAGCCACTTCGCTGGCATAGTATTTAGCCATCGCAGCTTCTTTGGTCATGGGCAGATGGCGGTTCTTTAAATCGCAGGCCTGGAGAATGAGCAATTCAGCGGCTGCGATTTCAGTAGCCATATCTGCCAGTTTGAAAGAGATGCCCTGGAAACTGCTGATAGGCTGGTCGAACTGGTAACGTTCCTGGGAATATTTTACCGCTGCTTCGTAAGCACCTTTGGCAATACCGAGTGCGAGGGAAGCAATGGATATCCTGCCGCCATCCAATACTTTCATGGCCTGCTTGAATCCATCACCCACTTCACCTAAACGATTGCTGTCGGGGATGCGGCAATTATCAAATATCATCTCGGCCGTTTCGCTGGCGCGCATGCCGAGTTTGTTTTCTTTTTTACCACCACTGAAGCCGGGTGTACCGCGCTCCACAACAAACGTGGTTGAATTATTTTTTGCGCGGGGTTCACCGGTACGGCAAACCACTACAGCGATATCACCGGTAATACCATGGGTAATCCAGTTCTTGGTTCCATTGATGATCCAGTCATTGCCATCTTTTACAGCCGTACATCTCATATTCCCTGCATCACTGCCGGTATTGGCTTCCGTCAAACCCCAGGCACCGATCCAATCGGCAGTAGCCAGTTTGGGTAACCATCTTTTTTTCTGTTCCTCATTACCGAAAGTGAGGATATGACCTGTGCAAAGTGAATTATGCGCGGCTAAACTGAGTCCGACGGAGCCGCAGACTTTCGCTACTTCTTCTATGATTGTTTTGTATTCGTAATAAGTCATGCCCGCGCCGCCGTATTCTTCCGGCACCAGCACACCCATCATACCCAGTTTGCCCATTTTTTTAAATACGTCTACCGGGAAAACCTGGCTTTCATCCCAATCCATCACGTGGGGTTTGATTTCCTGACGGGCAAAATCACGGGCCATATGTGCTACCTGCTGGTAAGTTCTGATATCTGGAAATGCATAGTTGTTGGTTAAAGCTGAAAAATGTGCCACTTATCCTTGCGAACAAGTGGCACAGTGGGCCGTCAATAATGTGCAAGCAATCGTAGGTAATGCAATCATTAAAGGCAGGTGCAAGTTAAGGGAAATTCAGGTGAAGCTAACAACCGTTAGTGTAAAATATTTGCCACTACTCCCTGATTTCCAGTTTAAGCCGGTCATACGCCAGGTTCACTCCTTCCGGCAATTCCGACTGAACGAGGGCGTGGGTGCCCAGCTGGTGGGATATATGGGTGAACCAGGCTTCAGGGATTTTGAGTTCCTGCGCCATATCGATCGCTTCCCCCAATGAGAAATGGGAAATATGTTTGTTTTTGCGGAGGGCATTCAGCACCAGCACCCGGCTGCCACGGATTTTATCTTTCTCTCCTTCATCAATCCGGTTGGCATCGGTGATATAGGTAAAATTACCGAAACGGAACCCCAGTACCGGCATTTTCAGGTGCCATACCAGTATTGGTATAACCGGGATATCACCCACCCAAAAAGGTTCAAGGGTAATGGTATGCAGGTTGAGTTCGGGGATACCGGGATAACGGGTATCGCTGAAGGCATAATAAAAATCGCGGCGGAGGGCTTCTTCAGTCAGCGAGTCGGCATAAATATCCATCGGTTTTTTGTGATGGAAATTATAAGCCCGGATATCATCCAGTCCGGCCATGTGGTCTTTATGCGGATGGGTAAACAAAATCGCATCCAGCTTTCTTACTTTTTCACGGAGCATCTGGTATCGGAAATCGGGACCGGTATCTACAACCAAAGAAGTATTGGCCGAACTGACCAGGATGCTTGACCGCAGCCGTTTATCTTTTTTATCGGGGGATGTACAGACTTCGCAGTCGCAGCCAATCATGGGAACACCGCTGGAGGTGCCGGTTCCAAGAAAAGTTATGGTGAGTGGCGGACAAATCACACCACAAAGTTAGATTAAAATACGGGCGTTAAATAAATCAGGGTTTGTTTTCCTCGATCTCGAGTTTGGCAACCAGCTCGCGGTAAAGTTTCAGTGATTCGGGACTGAGCAGCTCACTATCCAGGATCAACTGGGGAATCAGATCCATCAGGGTGTTGATCCTTCCTTCTGTTTGCAGGAATTTATTCAGCACCACCACTTTCTTCTGTTCCAGGATACAATAACCGCTCTGGAAGGTTCCCCTTTCGTAACGGAGGATATAACCGGCTTCAGTTGGGATGGATTCCAGTTTATCGAGATTGTGCTGTGTAAACTTCAGGTTCAATGTTGAGTGTTGAATGTTGAATATTGAATGAAATACAGGGCAAATTTACTTTTAATTGGAGGAGGAATAATTTCAAGTTTTCAAATCTTATCCACAAAGCGTTTATAAATACCTTTTTATCGCAGAACCCTTGTAAGTCAAAATTCAAAAATCAAAATTAAAAACAGTACCCTGACCCTGAAGCAGAACTTTCATATCGCTTCAGGGCAAGCCCTCGATCATTACAAACTTTTCGGGAAAGACAACGTTATTCATGAAATTTCAAAAAGAAGGACACTACGAATAACACGAAACCTCCAACATCCAACTTCCAACCTCCAACCCTACTTACTCTGCATTTTAATCACCGGCACAATCATCTCTTCCAAACTCACACCACCATGCTGGAATGTATTCCGGTAATAGTTCACATAGTAATTATAGTTGTTGGGATAACAGAGGAAGCTGTCCTCTTTAGCGAAGATGAAAGATGAGTTGATGCTGGGAACGGGTAGTCCGGCTTCACGCGGATCGCGGAATGCCAAAACTTCGCGGGGTTCATAATTCAGGTTGCGGCCGTGTTTATAACGCAGGTTGGTGGTGGTTTGTTTATCACCCACCACTTTGTAAGGTGTTTTAACGCGGATGCTGCCGTGATCGGTAGCCAGCACCACTTTGATATTCTTATCTGCAATTTTTTTCAATGCGGTGTGCAGGGGTGAATGTTCAAACCAGCTGGTAGTAATGCTTCGGTAACTCATTTCATCACCGGCCAGTTCTTTCAGCACTTCCATTTCCGTACGGGCATGACTGAGCATGTCCACAAAATTGTATACGATCACATTGATATCATTGTTGAGCAGGTTGTGGATATTATTTACCAGATCCAGACCGGCCTGGTTATTCACCACTTTGGTATACGATACACGCATATCACCATGGCCCAGTCTTTTCAGTTGGGCACGGAACAATTCTTCTTCATGCAGGTTTTTACCACCCTCTTCCTCATCATTTTTCCATTGTGCGGGGAATTGCTTTTCGATTTCTGCCGGCATCAGTCCGGAAAAAATAGCATTCCTGGCATATTGCGTGGCGGTGGGCAGGATACTGTAAAAACTGTCTTCTTCCAGAATGCGGAAACTCTCTGCGAAAATCGGCTGGATGGATTTCCACTGGTCAAAGCGCAGGTTATCTATCAGTACAAAAAACAGCGGTGTACCTTTTTCTGCATGCGGCAGCACTTTGAATTTAAAAAGCGAATGGCTCATTACCGGCCCATCGGTGCTTTTGGGTGACACCCAGCTGGCGTAATTCCTGGAAACAAATTTGAAGAATTCAGTATTGGCTTCCCCTTTCTGGCTTTGCAGTACTTCCTGCATTTCCGGACTGTCGCTTTTCTGCATTTCCAGTTCCCAATACACCAGCTTTTTATAAATCTCCATCCACTCGTTGTAATCGGGATTGCTGTTCAGCGCCATGAAAAGATTGCGGAACTGCTGCTGGTACAGCGTGGTTGTTTTTTCAGCAACGAGGCGTTTGTTGTCAATGATTTTTTTGAGACTGAGCCAGACCTGGTTGGGATTAACGGGCTTAATCAGGTAATCGCTGATCTGCGATCCGATAGCCTCATTCATCAGGTTCTCGGTTTCATTTTTTGTGATCAGCACCACGGGCAGCGACTGGTTCACTTCTTTGATCTTGGCCAGCGTTTCCAGTCCGGTAATACCGGGCATGCTTTCATCAATCAGCACTACGTCCACCTGGTTCTCCTTCACATAATCTATCGCATCAAAACCGTTGGTGAAAGTCTGAACCTCATACCCCTTGTTTTCAAGGAACAGTTTCTGTGACTGCAAGCTTTCGATCTCATCGTCCACCCAGATAATTTTTACCATTGCCATCGTATCAATGCCTGTCAACCGCCAGGCGGGTTTGATAAATTCCTCTGTAAGTTAGTCTGACTGACCCGAAACCTTCAAATTTAGCTTATTCAGCCCCGCATTTGTACTTTTGCCGCCTGGCCTTTCCGGGTCTTTAACAAAAAAGCAACACTATGGCACCTGTCCGCAAGATCATCAACGACCCGGTGTATGGTTTTATTACGATTGATCACCCGCTGGTCCTTGAAATAATTTCCCATCCAGTTTACCAGCGGTTGCGTAATATCCACCAAATGGCATTTGCACACCTGGTTTATCCCGGTGCTGTACATACCCGGTTGCATCATTCGCTTGGCGCTTATCACCTGATGGGTATTGCACTGGCAGAACTGAAATCAAAGGGTGTGGAAATAACTGCCGAAGAAGAACTTGGTGCCAAACTGGCCATACTCCTGCATGATATGGGACATGGCCCTTTCTCCCATGCATTGGAACATGAACTCGTTCCCGGTCTTGAACATGAAACGATTTCCCTGTTGCTGATGCAACGGATGAACAAACAGTTTGGCGGCAAACTGCAGACGGCGATTGACATCTTCAAAGGTGTCCATCCAAAAAAATTCCTGCATCAGTTAATTTCCGGACAACTGGATGTGGACCGTATGGATTACCTGAACCGTGACAGTTTTTTCACCGGTGTGGCTGAAGGTGTGATTGGTTATGACCGGATCCTGAAAATGCTTACCGTACATGATGGCCAGCTGATGGTGGAAGAGAAAGCCATTTATTCTATAGAAAAATTCCTGGTATCCCGCCGACTGATGTACTGGCAGGTGTACCTGCACAAAACGGTGCTGGGTGCTGAAAAGATGCTGGTGCGGATTATCCGGCGTGCAAGGGAACTGATTGTACAGGGACAGCCCGTTCTTTCTGTTTCCCCTGATCTTGATTTTTTCCTGCAGCTTGATAAAATCAGCACAGTTACTGAAGAACAGCTGGATGCTTTTTGCCGGCTGGATGATCATGATGTAATGGCGACCATTAAAAGATGGATGAATCATCCTGACAGGATATTATCGGTACTGTGCCGTTCACTGGTGGAACGAAAATTGTTTAAAGTCAAACTCCAGGGCGAGCCGTTTGACGAAAAATTGGTGGCGGAGCTCACCCGTGAAATTGCTGTTAAAATGGAAATCCGTGAGGAAGACTGCCGTTATTTTGTATTTACCGGGGAGGCTGTTAATACAACCTACAATCCCGGGGATGAAAGAATCAATATCCTTTTTAAAGATGGCCGGGTGAAAGATATTTCAGGTGTTGACAATGCCCTGATCCACCACGACCTGAACAGGGAGGTTAAAAAATATTACATTTGTTATACCCGGTAAGCAGCATTTAAGTTATCCAAATGGCCTGATTCCGGAAAACACCGCATATCCCATGATATTCACCGCCGCACAAATCGCACAATTAATTAATGGCCGCACGGAAGGAAACGCTGACGCGGCTGTGAGTTCTTTTGGAAAAATAGAAGAAGCCAAAGCCGGGCAATTGAGTTTCCTGGCTAATCCCAAATATGAGGAATACCTCTATTCCACGCATGCTTCTGTGGTCATCATCAATGATAATTTCGAATTAAAACAGGCGGTGAATCCCACGCTGATCCGTGTACCTGATGCCTATACTGCCTTTGCCACTTTACTGGCCAAATACCAGGAGATCATGCAGCAGCAGCTGAGCGGCATCCAGGAACCCAGTTATATTGCCAAATCTGCGAAACTGGGTGAGCAGGTATTCATCGGTGCGTTTACTTATATCGGTGAGAATGTAGTGGTGGGAAATAACACCAAGATTTATCCCAACAGTTTTATTGGCGACAACTGCGTGATCGGCAACAACGGCGTGATCCATGCAGGTGTAAAAATTTACCAGGGTTGTAAAGTAGGCGACCAGGTAACGATCCATGCCGGAACTGTAATCGGCAGTGATGGATTTGGTTTTGCGCCACAGGCCGATGGCAGTTTTATCAAAGTACCCCAGATCGGAAATGTGGTGATAGAGGACCAGGTGGAGATTGGCGCCAATGCAACGATTGACCGTGCTACCATCGGATCCACTTTAATAAAAAAAGGAGCCAAACTGGATAACCTCATCCAGATTGCCCATAATGTTGAGATAGGCTACAGCACTGTTATTGCAGCCCAGGCCGGTATCAGCGGCAGCACCAAAATTGGTAACGGGGTTATGATCGGCGGTCAGGCCGGTGTGGTGGGACATATCCAGGTGGCAGATGGCTCAAAGATCAATGCACAGGCCGGCCTCGGTAAATCACTCAAAACACCCAACACGGCGGTGACCGGTTCACCGGCATACGATTACAACCAGGCCATCCGCAGCCAGGCCATTGCCCGCAACCTGCCGGAAATGGAAAAAAGAATCAAGGAGCTGGAGAGTTTGGTTAAACAATTACTGGCTGAAAGGATCTCCTAAGCCCCCCCTTCGACAAGCTCAGGGGGGCCTTCAAGACAAGCTCAGGGGGGCCTTCGTTAAGCTCAATGTGGTTTATTATCTTTGCCGCTATGATTTCATCTTCAGAAAATAAGACTGCCATGTCCGGACTGCAATCACCAGCATTTAACCCGGATAAACAGCACACGCTAAAATCCCAGGTCAGTATTTCCGGGACCGGATTACACACGGGTGTGATGGCTGATTTAACCCTGAAACCTGCCAATCCGGGATTCGGATTCCAGTTTCAACGGGTAGATCTGCCGGGTCAGCCTATTATCAAAGCCGACTGCGACCTGGTTACAGATGTAAGCCGGGGCACTACGCTCGAAAGCAATGGCGCAAAAGTGAGCACCGTTGAACATGTGCTGGCAGCACTGGTGGGCATGGGCGTTGATAACTGCCTGATTGAAATTAACGGACCTGAAATGCCAATCATGGACGGCAGTTCACAGCCTTTTGTGGAACTGATTGAAGATGCCGGTCTCGTAGAACAGGATGCCGCCAAAGTCTGGTACAGCATTGACGAAAACATTTTCCATTACGACGAAACCAAGCGTGTGGAAATGGTTGCCATGCCCGCGATGGAATACAATATCACCACGCTGATTGATTTTAATTCCCCCGTGCTGGGCACCCAGCATGCCGGATTAAAACAAATGCGTGATTTCAGGGAAGAGATCGCACCCTGCCGCACATTCTGCTTCCTGCATGAACTGGAAATGCTGCTGGAACATAACCTGATCAAGGGCGGCGACATCAACAATGCCATCGTGATTGTTGACAAACCAGTAGATCAAAAAGAACTGGGCAGGCTGCAGAAGATTTTCAAAAAAGACAGGATTGAAGTAAAAAGCGAAGGCTACCTGAATAACCTGGAACTGCGTTTCCCCAATGAACCTGCACGGCATAAACTGCTGGATGTGGTAGGTGACCTGGCCCTTGTGGGTTATCCGATCAAAGCCAGGATCATTGCCAACCGTCCCGGCCATAGCAGCAATGTGGAGTTTGCCCGCAAGATCAAACAATACATCAAGAAGAATAAACATACCCGCGGCGTTCCGGTGTATAATCCCTCATTACCGCCGGTATATGACCAGCAGTATATTGAGAAGAAACTCCCCCACCGTTTTCCGTTTGCACTCGTCGACAAAATCATTGAACTCAGCGATACCCATATCGTAGGGGTAAAAAACGTAACATTCAACGAATGGTTTTTCCAGGGTCATTTCCCCGGGAATCCTGTGATGCCCGGTGTGCTGCAGATTGAAGCCCTGGCACAATGCGGCGGCATTCTGGCAATCAACCTGAGCGGGGAAGGCCAGTATGACACGTATTTCCTCAAAATTGACAATTGCAAGTTCAAACAGATGGTACGCCCCGGCGATACGATGATCCTGAAAATGGAGCTTTCTGCGCCTATCAGGCGTGGTATCTGCGAGATGAAGGGAACGGTGTATGTGGGGAATAAGGTTTGTGCGGAGGGAGACCTTGTGGCGCAGATTGTCAAAAGATAGATATTAGCTGCTGGCCTTGTGGTTTACAGCTTTTTTACCACAAGGATCACAAAGGCAAAACAAAGGGCACAAAGGTCTCATCTTTGTGCCCTTTGTTTTGCCTTTGTGGACTTTGTGGTAAATTTTTTGAAGTAAAATTTTTGAGATAAAATACTGTATAAATACCCCCCGGAAATACCTCAAAAACCCTGCTTATTCCGTAAATTTGTCTATTCGGAAATTCACTAAAAAAAGACTGTTTTTTTAACCGATTATGAGTACAGAAATCAACCCTGTTGCAGCTCCCGCAAATGCTGGCTATGGTGCCGACAGTATCCAGGTTTTAGAAGGCCTTGAAGCCGTTCGTAAGCGTCCTGCGATGTATATCGGGGACATTGGTGTGAAAGGTTTGCACCACCTGGTGTATGAGGTGGTAGACAACTCCATTGACGAAGCCCTCGGCGGATATTGCAAAAACATTGGCGTTACTATTTATGAGGACAACTCAGTGTCTGTTGAAGATGATGGACGCGGTATCCCAACCGGTATCAATACCAAAGAACAAAAATCAGCCCTTGAAATTGTAATGACCGTGCTGCATGCCGGTGGTAAGTTCGATAAAGACACTTACAAAGTTTCCGGTGGTCTGCATGGTGTGGGTGTAAGCTGCGTGAATGCATTGAGCAGCGACCTGCATGTAACTGTTCAGCGTGAAGGAAAAGTTTTCGAACAGCAATATAAAATCGGGGTGCCCCAGTATCCCGTGCGTGAAATTGGCGTGAGTGATAAAACAGGAACCAAAGTACGCTTCTGGCCCGATGCCAGTATTTTCATTACAACAACTTATAACAGGGATATCCTCGAAAGCCGCTTACGTGAATTATCCTACCTCAATAAGAAAGTAAGGATCATCCTGACTGACCTTCGTGAAATCCATGAAGACGGTCAGCCTTTCACCAAAGAATTTTACAGCGAAGGAGGTATCGTTGAGTTTGTGGAAATGCTGGACCGCAATGCCGGCCGTACTGCACTGATCCCGAAAGTACTTTATGTGGAAGGTGTGGATGAGCAAACCAATGTAGCCGTGGATGTGGCATTGAATTACAACGATGCTTTTAATGAGCATATTTATTCCTACGTGAATAATATCAACACCATTGAAGGTGGTACGCACGTAGCCGGTTTCCGCCGCGCCCTCACCCGTGTGTTCAAAAGCTATGGTGACAAGAACGGTTTGTTTGAAAAAGCAAAGGTTGAAATTGAAGGTGATGATTTCCGCGAAGGATTAAGCGCCATCATTTCTGTAAAAGTCCCAGAACCGCAATTTGAAGGCCAGACCAAAACCAAACTGGGTAACAGTGAGGTATCAGGTGTTGTGGATAGTACAGTATCTAAAGTACTGGACGCTTATCTGGAAGAAAATCCCAAAGACGCCAGGAATATCATCAATAAAGTGATCCTGGCTGCGCAGGCCCGCGCAGCAGCACGTAAAGCCCGCGAACTGGTACAACGTAAATCCGTGATGACTGGTGGCGGCCTGCCCGGTAAACTGGCTGACTGCTCTGACCGTGATCCTGAAAAATGTGAGTTGTTCCTGGTTGAGGGAGACTCTGCGGGTGGTACGGCAAAACAGGGCCGCGACCGCAGCTACCAGGCTATCCTGCCACTCAGGGGTAAAATCCTGAACGTGGAAAAAGCGATGGAGCACAAGATTTACGACAACGAGGAGATCCGCAATATGTTTACAGCCCTGGGTGTAAAAATCGGAACGGCCGATGACCCCAAGGCGCTGGACCTGTCTAAACTCCGTTATCACAAACTGATCATCATGACCGATGCCGACGTGGATGGATCCCACATCGCCACGCTGATCCTGACCTTTGTGTTCCGGTATATGACTGAACTGGTGGAACAGGGTTATGTGTACATCGCCCAGCCCCCGCTTTACCTGGTGAAGAAAAGCAAGGATCAGGCTTATGCCTGGAATGAAGACCAGCGTAAACGCCTGGTGGAGAAATTCGGAGGCGGTAAAGAAGATTCAGTAAACGTACAGCGTTACAAAGGTTTGGGAGAAATGAACTCAGAACAGCTTTGGGACACTACCATGAACCCGGCTACCCGGACCCTTAAAAAGGTAACCATTGAAAGCGCCGCTGAAGCTGACCGTGTGTTCAGCATGCTGATGGGCGACGAAGTAGCCCCCAGAAGGGAGTTTATTGAGAGTCACGCCAAGTATGCCAAATTGGACGTTTAATTTGTAAATGATTAATATACAGCGAGATAGCTCCGGGTTTCCGGGGCTATTTTCATTTTATAACCAAATTTTCACCTGACCTCCCCCCTAAAAACCGTATTTTCATGGTTTACTAATCAAAAACATAAGACCATGTCAGACGTAACATTAACAGCGTACAATGTGAAAACCAAAGAGAAAGGCGTTCCCGTGCTGAACGCAGTGATCAAGAAAACGGCGAAAGGCGCCTATATGGTGCAGGGTGATGACGGTAAAGGAAATAAACTCACCACCCTCGTGAACGAGGCAAAGGCGCTGGCAGCTATCCAGGCCGGCGTAGCCAAGCAGGGCTGGTAAGAGAATTAAATATTTGATTTGTAGCGCCGCCTCCCACCGGGAGGCGGTCTTATTTAGCGGAGGAGGACGAAGGTCCCTTTCTCATCCATGAATCTTTTGAGCACAAAATCATAGTACCGGGTGATATAAACATAAGCACCCACCGGCTGTGCTTTCCCCATGAAATATCCATCCCATCCTGCGGAAGGGCTGCGGGTTTCAAAAAGCTGTTCCCCGTTCCTGTTATAAATCGTGAGATAATATTCAGGCACCGGGCAAAAGCACGCAGCTTTAAACTGGTCATTTTTTCCATCCCGGTTAGGCGTGAATCCCGTCGGCGTCTGCACGCATTTATCATGGCATTCCACGGCCACTACCGTATCGCTGTGGTTGCCACATTGGTTTTCGGCATAGAGCCAATATTTGCCCCGCTGGCCGGCGAGCATGGAAGATTCATGTGTACCATTACTCCAGTTGTAAATCGTTTGTTCAGCAGGGATCACCTGCAGCACGATCCCTTCCGTGTTACAGGGAATGATGAATGCATTCCCCAGTTCAAAAAATGGTTTGTCAATCACTTTGACCGTTAACATAGAGCGCGGGCTTTCACAACCCAGTATTGTTTGCGAAACCCAGTATTCAGTTCTTCCGGTATCGGTTGTTACTGGTACAGGCGCAATGGCCGAACCCGTTCCGCCTGTGGGAGCAGTATACCATAATAAGTTTTGTCCGGGTACCTGCAAGGGACCAGCCGGGCCTCTTTTGCATAGCAACTGGTCGTCTGTTACCGGTGCGAGTAAGAATGAATTAAACAACACTGTTACTGAATCGCGGACGGTGCAGTTACCATCACTGATATCCAGCCAGTAAATGCCACTGAAAGGAATGTTGATAGCATTGGTGTTTTGCCCGGAAGACCAGGTCAGGTTCATACCGGTAACAGCCGGCGCCTGCAGCGTATAGTTTGCGGCAGCACAAACCATAATCGTATCAGCAGGGAAAAAATTGGCGGGAACCGTGCAGGGTGCCTGGGCGGTTAAGCGTACAGACAGCATACAGAGCCCTGCGGTGGCGGTGATCCATTTCAGCATATTCGTTGGCCGGTGGTTTTTTCAGGATGGTGCGCTGGAATACTTGCAAGAATCCTACCAATCGGGGAATTGGTTGATTTAAAAATAAAATGCAGGGAAAATACTAAGTGGTTATTGTTTAACCAGCCTGAAAATTTGCTGCTGCTCTCCTGATTTGAGTTCCAGGAAATACATGCCGGTTGCAAAAGCCGGCGATAGCATATCGAGTGAGAATTTCTGGATAAAGCCGGTTACAGGCTGGCGGAACTGTTTCAGGACTTTACCATTCACATCCATCAGGCGGCATTGCATATCATTTCCGGCTGTTGCCTGGAAACTGACATGGAATACACCGTTTGAAGGATTGGGGTTAATGGTCCAGATGAATTCACCGGTAAAGATGACTGCTTTCACTGCAGAATACTGGATGCTGCCATCCTGGTTCACGATTTTCAGGCGATAATAACGCACACCCGTCTTATTGGCTTCAATGTCTGTGTATGAATAAGATTGATTGCCTGTGCTGATACCTGCACTGTTTAAACGGCCAATACTGATAAACCGGTTTTGCTGGTATTCTGTATTGCCCCGGGCTACCTGCACTTCGTAATAACTGACCCCGGTTTCTGCTGTAACAATCCAGCTGTTCAGCACATTATTACTGCCGGATTTTACTGCATCAAAAGCCAGCAATTTCACGGGCAGTGGCTGGTTGCGGTCGAAGCCGCCGTTGTTGAGCCAGAATTCAGAGAAATTATTCACTTTGAATTCAGTGTAGTATCCTTTATCAAAAGGAACAAAAGTGGATTTGTTCGCATTGATATATGTGTACACACCCTGAACATTATCGAGCAGGGTGCCGTTTTCAAAATTATTATCGGGATCGCTGTATTTGGTTACACCCAGTTCATAAGCCATCGTTGGTTTGTAGCAGGTACCACATCCTGCAGCGTTAATCAGTAATTCTGTTTCGCTGTCGAGGAAATAAAAACGCACCCGTACAGAATCTGCCAGACTGAGGAAAGGCGTTGGTGGCTGAATGGTGATATTGCGGTTATGATAATATTGTCCGCTGTTCGTTCTTACAGGGCCTGTAAAAATATAAGCCTGCGCATCCGTGGATCCCATTTCCTGGCCTTCAGGATGCACAGAAGCTACGAGTTGTCCGGCCTGCAGGAAATCAACCCAGGTATTGGTACCGGCATTGATGACCTGTGTTACGGGTGCACCCATCGTAACACCTGAATAAATACCATAAATATTGTCGTAGATATGTATATCGTCAATACCCACGCCATCCCTGTTTAAAGATGCATCTGAAGAAACTACAAAACGGAGACGGAGATTGGTAATGCCTGTTGGTAAAGGAATTGTAGCCACGTGCCAGCGCTGGTAGAACTGAACACTCCAGAGATTATTATTCGTATAAGCTTTGTTATACCAGTTGGTGCCCTGTCCGTTTGCACCTAATCGGTTCCAGGTTTTACCATCGGAAGTATATTCCACGTACGCGCCATCGCATGCAGTACCGCCGCAGTCTTCCAGGTCAAGTGCCAGGCTGAGACTGAGTGTGGGATTGGTTAATCCGGAAATATTGAAACAGGGTGAATAGAGATAAGATTTTTCCGCATCGTTATAATTCCCGACGAGCGATGTTTTCCAGGCTTTGGTACCGCTGGCCGCACGGCTGATCCGGTTGGAAGCCGGTGTGCCGTATTCCCATGAATTATTCTTGCCATCAGCATACCAGAAACCGGCGCCGGATTCAAAATTTTCGAGATAAGGGAAAGAAGATATTACGGGTGCATTATTCAGTGTGATACTGGCCGTATCATTTTCATTATAACTATCGGTAGGATAAACAATGCGTGTTTCCAGCAGGTGTGTGCCTAAAGCGGCCAGGTTAGCCGTTGCAGTAAACGTATAGACTGCATTTGCGTTGGCGGCTACGGTTGGCACGAATTCATCAGCGGACCATGCTCCGCCATCCACGCGGAAATTAACAGGCACATTATTAACAGCAGTACCGGAAGAATTGCGGATGGTGATACGTACCGGTGTGGTGGCAGATAAGGCACAACCGGAAACGGCCGGCGTATCTATGCTCACCATCTGGATATCGTCTGCGACTTTATACAACCTGATATCATCAAACGTATAACCCGCGCCGCCATCGTCACCCGATGCCTGGAACTGGCCAAACTGTCCCCAGCGGAGCTGGAAGCTGGAAGAATATGTTTGCGCCGGCGCTGCGGTTGCAAGCAAATCACTCAGTTCAATACTGGCTGTTTTTTTATAAGAACCATCTGTTGGATTCTGGTTCAGGTATAAATCATAAGCCTGTATCCAGTTCTGCGTATCATCACCCCGCACCCAGAGTTTATTGGCGAAGATGTTGGTTTGCCCGTGATTCTTATAATGGAAATCAAGCCGGATATCATCTGTAGCCGGGTTAAAACCAGTGAGGTTGAAAGTACCTGTGAGGGTATCCACGGTACCACCGTTAAAACGATCTGCATCCAGTGTCAGTGCTTTGGAACCGGAATGGGCAATACCGGTATTGATGAAAGTCCGGACTCTTCCGTTCACGGTATTTGTTGAGAAATCGTAACGGTCAAGACCTTCCAGTCCAACCCGTGGCAGCAGGTAACTGCTGTCAACACCTGTTTCGATATCATCCACAAACGGTGTTACCAGCGTGATGGCCGGGTTGTTCAGTTGTTTGAATCTTTTGGTCAGCGTATTGTTTGCTGTAACGTTATCGCCGGTTTGCGCCACAGAAACTTCCAGGTCATAAATACCGGCGGGTAACATATTTGCGGTAGCGGTAAAAGTATAATTCAACGTTCCGCCCGCTGCAATGGCAGGTGCCGTAATCACTTCGTTCACTGGTGCGCCGCCATTGATCCGGTAGGTAGCAGTGATATTGCCGGCGGTGGGCACATCATCAAGGTTTTTAATGCGGATCCCGATGGGTTGTGTGCCAGATAAAGTATTTGACGTAAGCAATCTGCCGGAATACAAGGGTGAAAGAATGGCATCTACCTTAATGTCATTGTCGGACATACTCCCTGTACATGCCCCATTGTTTGGCTGGCGGGAAATACCAGTAGAGCGTCGGCCCGGACTGCCATTGAAAATGGAACGGACTGCAACCCAGTAAGTGCTGTCTTTTGACAAACCGCTGAAAACATAGAATGTATCGGTGGTGTTGGCCACGTGTACCATCTCATCACCATTGAGCCACATCACTTCATAATTCGTAACACCATTTACCGGAAGCCAGTAAATGCTGATATACCCTTCGCACTGAACAGGTGCTAACTGCACATTGGGCACACCCACAATCGTAAAGGCGCCGCTGGTGCTTACTATAGAAGTGCCATTGCGTGTTAAGCGGACTAAAGCGGTACTGGTATTTACATTCGGGATAAACCATTTGTATTGCCTGAGTGCCGCACTGACAGAACCATTGATGAGTGTCCAGTTTCCTCCGTTATCCGTTGAGTACTCGAGCGTGAAACTATTGGCAGGATCACCCCAGAATCCCAGCTGATGTAAACAGAATCACCAGCCACCACATGTTCACCGCCCATGGATACGTGAGATTGGAGCTGATGGCCATCGTATCAAACACCAGGAAATAGGGCTGCCGCGGGTTTTGGGTAACGGCTTTGCCATTTACTTCCAGGGTATACACACCGGCCGGCGGATTGGTGATCACCACCTGTTCAATATTATTCAGGCTGTCGCGGCCCTGAACCGCAGCCGCTAACACATTGTTTGCATCCAGTACCAGCGGTAAACTAACGTTGGAAGAAGGGTCAGTTACTTTCAGGTCGAGGTCATTCACCAGCGTTGTGGCAGCGAGCACACTCGCAGCCGGATCGTTCCAGTATAACATCACTTTCAATCTTGCCGTGTTAGCACTCACCGTAATGTTATGGGTGTTGGTCTGGTTATTGGCGACAGAATCATTGAAATAAAGATTATTCTCCAGCATGGTTACAGAGCGGAGGAGGTTCATCCATCCGAAACCATAAGCATAATCAGGACCAGGTGTAATGTTATCATCCGTTCCGCCATTGCAAACCAAAGCTTTCATCAGGGCGCTTTGCGGGTTGGTACCCGAATGCATGATCTTGTATTTTTCATACAACAATGCCATGCCACCAGCCACAGCGGGAGATGACATGCTGGTGCCGGTATTGTAGCTGTAAATATTAATGGGCCAGGACGACATTACATTGGTTCCCTGTGCAACAATCTCCGGTTTCAGGCGACCATCTTTCACGGGGCCTTTGCTGGATGCCGTGATCACGTCACCAAGTTCAGTGGTATTACCAACAGTGATTACATTTTTGGCAGACTGGTAACCGCCCAGCACGGTGCGGTATCCCTGTGGTAAACCAAAGCAGGTCATGGCGCCGCTGTTTCCGGCAGAGAAAATATTTTGCAGTGAAGGCATTTGATAAGCCTGTTGGTCGAGCACACGGGCATAGAGATCATACAGACCCATGTAATCACATTCGTTGACAATATTCCCGTAGGAATTATTGGTGATCACCATGCCAAAGTCCTGCACATAAGCCGGCGCGTATAATAGAATGTTTGAAAACGCCTGTGATACGATGCGGGCTTTGGGTGCAAAGCCGGTAAATTTTTCTTCTACAATTCCACCCCCACCGGCGATACCCATTACATGCACACCATGTGAGCCAAAGGAAAGGGAGTTCCGGTTGATGATGCGGCCGGATAAATCAACATGCCGCAAAGGATCTGCATTATCCCCAATGCCGATGGTAACACCGGAACCACGGAGGTTCCTGCCGCTGCCAAAAGAAGAGGAAAGGATATTCGCCCTGGCATTGGCTGTGCTTTTATTATTCAGGGGCTGGTCTTCCCCGGGTGCGGGTTCAACATATTCAATAAAAGGAAAAGAAGCGAGTTCACGGAGCCGGGCAGTTGATAAACGGACTGCAATAATGCGGTAAGGGCTGTAGAGCAAGGATTGAATGTCGAAATTATGCTGACGCAAAGCCTGGCTCACTTCCCCAACAGTATATGTTGCCGGGAAGCTGATCCAGCAATCAATACTGCCGGGTTGTTTTACAGCATGTGCCGGGAAATTACCGGCAGCCAGTTCAGGCTGCATTTTTTGCTCAGGGGTTAAAGCAATAACGGCGATTACACCAGCAGCCGTTAATCGGGCAGAATCAAGTGGCGCGGTAACAGAAACTGTATAGGCAGAACCCGGTATAAAATCCAGTAGATGTACGCCCGCCTCTTTCAGCAATGAAATTGTTTTGGCAGCAGGTATTTGATTAAACTGGAATAAATAGATTGACTGGCCGTTCCATCTGGCGGTTTTCCCGTCGAGGCCGGACAACAATTGCTTTGTAATATTTTTTTCAGGAATGATGTTTCCGCTTTTGAGCCGGATAACGGGCGACAAGCCATCCTGTGCAAATGATTGTATTGCCAGGAGTACGCTGAAAGTAATCAGGGGAATTGGATTGATCCGCTTGCTTGCCATTGGAATTTAAAATTAATACAAATACCTGACAAGATCAATCCTTGTGGATGTGACTGAAATGCCTGCTGATGAAGGATTTAGGCTCAGGCCTTTACCGGTCTGCAAACTTCATGCATGTGGGCCAGGAAACGGTGCATCGCTTCCATATCACGCACATCTGATACAACCAGCAGGAAGAGCCGCCCGGTTTGCTTGAGTTTTGCCTGGTTCGTTCCCTTTTGCAGGAAATCGAGGATGTTTTTGAAAAGATCAGATTCAAAATAGGGCGAGTCAGGACGATTGATAAAGAAACAACGGAGTGTATGGTCTTTCAAACTCATTTTTTCAAAACCAAGGTCAACGGCTAGTTTGCGGCAACGGACGGTAATAAACAGATCCACCACTTCCTGCGGCAGGGGACCAAACCGGTCTTCCATTTCTGTTCTCATCATTTGCAGCTCTTCTTCTTTTTCACAATCATCCAAACGCTGGTACAATGACAAACGCTCTGTGATGCTTTCCACATATTCATCCGGGATCAGGATCTCAAGATCAGTATCAATAGTACAGTCCTGTACAAAATCATCCTGTCGTGCAATTTCTTCTTTGAATAATTCCCTGAACTCGGTCCGCTTTAATTCGCGGATGGATTCATCCAGGATTTTCTGGTACATCTCAAAACCGATCTCTGCCATGAATCCGCTTTGCTCACCACCGAGTAAGTTACCGGCGCCACGGATATCGAGATCACGCATGGCAATCTGGAATCCGCTGCCTAGTTCGCTGTGTTGCTCCAAAGTTTGTAATCTTTTCCGCGAATCACTGGGCAAAGTACTCATGGGTGGTGCCAGCAGGTAACAGAATGCTTTGCGGTTACTACGGCCCACACGGCCACGCAGCTGGTGCAGGTCACTCAAACCAAACTGGTGTGCATTATTTACAATGATGGTATTTACATTGGGAATATCCACGCCGCTTTCCACGATGTTGGTACAAACCAACACATCATATTTCCGGTCAATGAAGTCAAGGATTTTTTCTTCGAGCTCATGCCCTTCCATCTGTCCGTGTGCATAACCAATACTCAGGTCAGGACATAAGGCCTGTATAATAGCCGCCATTTCTCCCAAACCGGCAATCCGGTTATAGATAAAGAACACCTGCCCGCCTCTTTCGGTTTCATAATAAATCGCTTCGCGGATGAAATCTTCATTATACACAGCCACTTCTGTTTGTATCGGCTGGCGGTTGGGCGGTGGTGTATTGATAATACTCAGGTCTCGGGCACCCATTAATGAAAACTGCAGTGTACGCGGAATCGGTGTGGCTGTGAGCGTTAAACAATCCACACTGGTGCGGAGTGTTTTTATTTTTTCTTTATGACCCACACCAAATTTCTGTTCTTCATCCACCACCAGCAATCCAAGGTCTTTGAATTTGACATCTTTCCCCAAAATGGCATGGGTTCCGATGAGGATATCCACTTTCCCCTCTTCCACCCGCTTCATGGTTTCTTTTTTCTCTTTGGCTGATTTGAAACGGTTGATATAATCAACTGTCACCGGGAAATCCTTCAGCCTTTCCTGGAAAGTTTTATAATGCTGGAATGCCAGGATGGTTGTTGGCACGAGAATCGCAGCCTGCTTGCCATCCACACAGGTTTTAAAAGCGGCGCGGATAGCCACTTCTGTTTTACCAAATCCCACATCCCCGCAAACGAGGCGGTCCATCGGTGAAGCGGATTCCATATCTTTTTTTACATCAGCAGTGGCTTTGAATTGATCGGGCGTGTCTTCATAAATAAATGAAGCTTCCAGTTCCTGCTGCATGTAATTGTCGGGGGTATGGACAAAACCCTGTTGTGCTTTCCGTTTTGCATAGAGTTTGATCAGGTCGAATGCAATTTCCTTGACTTTGGTTTTGGTCTTTTCTTTCAGCCTGTTCCATACATCACTGCCCAGTTTGTTGACTTTGGGTACAGAGCCTTCTTTGCCGGTGTATTTGGCAATTTTATGAAGACTGTTGATGTTGACATAGAGAATGTCGGTGTCTTTATAAATCAAACGCACTGCTTCCTGCATGCGTCCGTTCACTTCCAGTTTTTGCAGGCCGCTGAAAATACCCACGCCATGGTCAATGTGCGTTACAAAATCGCCGGGTTGTAATTCGCGCAGCGTGCGGAGTGTAAGCGCTTTGTTTTTATTGTACGCCTGCTTAACCCGGTATTTATGATAGCGCTGGAATATTTCATGATCGGTGTAGCAAAGCAGTTTGAGATCTTCATCAATAAATCCTTCATGGATGGAAACGGTAATGGGATTGAGTACGATGCCCGATTTCAAATCGTCAAAAATGCCCTGCAGCCTTTCCAGCTGGCGGGGGTTATCGGCAAAAAGGAAAAGTTTGTATCCTTCTTTTTCTTTCTTTTTGATTTCACTGATCAGTAAATCAAACTGGCGGTTGAATGCCGGCTGGGCACGGGTATGGAATTCTATTTCAATATTATCGCGGTATGCTTCATAGCCGAATTCAATACAATGGCGTTTATCGAGGTATGATCCCAGTGATTCAGCCTGGATAAAATCTTCCCGCACCGGGTCTTTTTTATGGATGGCATCATCCGGTTCAGCCTGTTTTTTACCCACCGGAACGGTTTTCACTTCCTGCATCCAACGCAGGAATGCATCCAGTTCATCTTCTGCTTCCAGGAGTTTCTCCCGGCAAACACCGAGGTCCTGCATCCAGATCACTGTATTCTCCGGTAAAAAATCAAAGAAAGAAATACGGTCAGCGGTAACAAATCTGGTATCCACATTCGGAATGATTGTTACCTGTAACAGTTTCCTTTCACTCAGCTGTGTTTCCGGATCCACGATGCGGATAGAATCCACTTCATGCCCGAAAAGTTCAATCCGGTAAGGTTTTTCATTGCCGAATGAATAAATATCCAGGATACCACCACGGATGGCAAATTGCCCGGGCTCGTATACAAAATCAGTCCGCTCAAATCCGTAGTCAGCTAATTTGAGCAGCAGATTGGCCACATCCAGTGTGTCACCGGTTTTGATATAAATGATATTGGCAGAAAGCGTTTCGGGTAAAACCACTTTTTCAAACAGGGCTTCGGGACAGGTTACAATTACTTTTTTGTTTCCGCCGGCTGCCAGTTTGGTCAGCGCTTCTGTGCGCAGCATGACATGCGAGGGATTGAGCAGCTGGTAATTCTTCCTGTTTTTAAAAGAAGCCGGGAAATAAAAAAGATCAAGTGCCCCGGTGATATTCTCCAGCGTATTGTGGAAATAAGCAGCTTCTTCCGCATCATTCAGTACTACAAGGTGATTCAGTTTCTCACAGGAAGGATGTGTCAGCGTAGCTGCCATCACAAACTCCGACGCGCTGCCTTGCAGGTTACTGAGTCTGATTGACTGGGGTTGGGCAAAAGAGAGCTTGTCCGCCAATTGAAAAAGGCGGGGGGTATTCTGGAAAGATTGCAACAGATCCTTTACGCTCATAGTGGTCGCTCCACCGGTCCCTGGGACATACCGGGTCTGCAAAGATAACCAATCCCCGCCTCCTGCAGGGATGAATCAGTTTATCTTTTTATAAACTTGCCGGCGTAGTATTCATTTTTATTCCCGCGGATCCGCACAGTATACGTGGCGGCAGCCAGACGGGAGATATCCATACTGCTGTTCTGGTAGCTGAACTGGTGAGCGAGTACCACGCGGCCGCTCATATCAACCAGTTGTACAGACATGCTCTTTGTAAGCAATTGCCCGGTGTAAATATTCAGCCTGCCGGATTCAGCATTGATATATCGTATAAAATCTTTTGTATTGGACGGTGTGGTGCCGATACCGGTAACAACAGTCGGCAGTACAGTTGTAAATAATCCCCTGCCGTGTGTGGCAGCAACAGCCAGGTTATCAGAAGGCCTGATCCTGACCATATCTGTACGCACGTTGGCAAATCCGCTGTTATTCGGGATCCATTGTGTGGCCGCACCGCTGATGGCGGATGTTGTCCAGATTCCTAATTCAGTGGCAATGATCAAACCACCGTTACCACCTGCAGCCCCGTTCAGTTGTGCATTCGTGGGTGCAAAGCTGACCCAGCGCACAGGCATATCGGGCAGGTTTCCTTCAATGCTGGTAAAACTGGTACCACCATTGGTGCTTTCATATACACTCACCACGCCATAGTTGGAAATGACCGCAACAATATGATTGGGGTTGGCCGGATCAATATCAATAGAAGAAACGTTTGCGTTACTGGTCGCACCGAGATTAGCGAAGCTCACCACCGTTGGTGTGGCCGAATTGGCCGAAGTCAGTTTCAACACTTGCGGAGGAAGATTCCCGAATGAAGCGCCAATCCAGATGGTGTTGGCTGTATTCGGATCCACTTTAACAGCCGTCAGTTCCCGGGCTCCCATGGATGCAACAGAAACCTGGGTGCCTGCCGGCGTGCCGGTCCAGTTGGTAATGAAAAAATATTTTCCGGCATCGTCACCGCAATAGAGAATATTCGACGCATCATCCCAATCGGTGGGATTGATAAATTGTCCGCGCGCATTAAACACCGTGCTGGCAAATACGAAACTAATTCCGCCATTATTGGAAACATTGTACCTGTTTCCGGTATTTGAAGTGATTTGTATATTTCCGTCAGTTTGGTCAATATGGCAAAAGCCACCATCACCGCCAGTTGCACTTGTTGTATTATTTAACCCGGGAGCCTGGAAACGCTGGGTGCCGTTATCCTGCGCACCGGCCAGGAAATAATCAGTGGTCGTGGGATGCACATCACAGGCATAGTATTGTGTTACATTATACCCGTTATTCTTATTGACAAAAGCAGGTGATGCCAGGTCAAAACTTTCTGTATAATAAATACCGCCATCATTCCCGTTAATCAGTTTGGTGGAACCATTAAACACAAGTGCATGGTGATCCACATGCACGTTCGCAGAGCCGATCGTACTCCAGGTTGTTCCTGCATTGATGGACTTGGCCATATTCAAACCACCTACAACAAGTATATCCGGATTGTTGGGATCAACCGCAGCAACCAGGTTATACCAGCACTGTGAGTTTCCGCCGTTGTTTACAGCAGTGGGCGCGCCAACCGAATCCCAGGTTGCACCGCCGTTGGTTGAACGGTAAAAACCAGATACACTGTTTGTGGAGCTGTCCTGCATCAGTAAATACAAACGGTTGGGATCAGAAGGAGCAACAGCCAGTTCAAGTCGCTGGCAAATGGTTGTTCTAGTTGGTGTGATTTCTGTCCACGCATTGGCTGCACCCGTATTGGCACCGTTACCTGCAAAAGATGATTTATATACTGTTCCTCTTGACAACACCCCAATGTGGCAAACACATCTCCGTTCGAAGCCACTTCCAGGTCAGCTGCCCTTCCGGTGAGATAAGAAAAGTTTGTGAGTGGAAGACCCAGCACCTGTTCCCAGCTGCCGCCACGGTCGGCCGAACGCATCACACCCCTGATTGCACTGGTGAGGTTACGCAATGAAGCGAAAAAATTTCCATTATTATCAATCACAAAATCCTGTACATATTCCCAGCTGGAGGTGGAAGCCATTTGTGTCCAGGTTGTACCGCCATTGGTGCTTTTGAAAATACCGGCACCGCGGACAGCATCAATATTAAACCAGCCTTCCCCGGTACTGGCAAATAAAGTATCGGGGTGTAATTGGTCCTGTACAATATTGGTAATGGCCAGGTTGGGCATAAAATCATCTATGATTGTCCAGGTGGGAGATGCCGAAGTAAAGTTTGTACACTTGAACATACCGCCGCTGACAGATCCTGCAAAAACAGTATTACCTGTTAAATCCCTTTTATCAATCAGGATAGCACGGGTGCGGCCGCCAACGTTGACGGGACCGCGTTCCTGCCAGCCAAGTGCATTGATCCTGCCGTTGGCTTTCAGGTTTTCCATATAATTGCGGGCAGCTACCAGCCTTTCAGCGGGAATGACGTTCAGCTGCGGATCACGGGTCATCCTGAATTCCTGGCGCATGGCCAGCTCTATCCCATCGGATTCAGCTTCAGGTGCTGCCGCCTGTTTGCCATTGGGTTTGCAGGATACGAGCCAAATGGAGGCCAGCAGGATTCGGGTACAATTGTTGAACAGACGCATATGGATAGCTTGGTGTTTGTGATTTACCTTAACGGAGGATATAATTGCAAAGTTTCTTTATTTTAAGAAATTATTAGTGAGATTTTCGGTCATTATTGAATCTATATTAATATGAAAAGAATGCTCGTTTTCGGCGGACTCCTGCTCACCCTGCTTTTACCGGCACAACTGGTGCAGGCTCAGCCAGTTTTGAAATGGTATGCATTTTCGCAGCAATCCACACCGGGCATGATTCCGGCCAGGGTTCCCCGCGAGAACGGACAACCCGAAATTGAAACACCCCGGGTTCGTACCACATATTATATATATGTAAGCCTCCAGCCCACAGCCAAAATCAGCCTTGAAAAAGTGTGGATCGGCGGAAAACAGTATAAAGCCTCCTTTGCCCCGGTTGATTCAACCCCTGTGGTAAACTACACCTACACCGCCGGGAGCAGTGTGGAAACCACGGTAATGGTACCCCGCACAAAACTGCAGGTTATGCAACTGGTGGTTGATGAAGTGATCAGCCAGCCTGATTTCAAACCATCTGTCCAGGTAAGCAAAATGATCAGCAAATCAGCCCTGGTGGTGAGCTACCGGTACAAAGGCAAACTATATTATAGTTATACGGCTAAAATAAAAGCACTTACCCCGCAGGCTTATATGTAACGGAAATCAATATTTCCCTTTAGAGGAAGCGCAGCCGTTTATTTCAGCGTTTCTTTGCAGATAACATAATCTACAGATATGGCTTTGTTGTCCTGGCAAACAGGAAAATTAATAGATACGGCTGAACATGGACCCGCTACCCGCAGTTTCCGGTTTGAAGTAACAGGAGTAAATGACTTCACCTTCAAGCCCGGTCAGTTTATCACGCTCGACCTGCCCATCCACGAAAAACCCAATAAGCGGTTAAGGAGTTATTCTATTGTAAGTTGGCCCGACGGCACAAACCAGTTTGAATTGCTGGTGGTGCAAACACCCGGAGGTGCGGGCACCCAATTCCTCTTTCATGATTTACAGCCCGGCGGCGAAATAAAATTCCGCGGCGCCCAGGGTGTGTTCACCATACCGGAAGATTTAAACGGATCGATTTTCCTGATATGCACCGGTACAGGCGTAGCCCCTTTCCGGAGCATGATACAATATATATACAAGCAGGGCCTGCAGCCTGAAAATCTCCACCTGATTTACGGATGCCGCACCCGGGATGAACTTTTATATTTTGAAGAATTCAACCAGATGGCCAGTGAGATCCCTGGATTTCATTATCATCCCGTTCTCTCGAGGGAAAACTGGGATGGCCTGCAGGGAAGGGTACATGCTGTGTATGAATCACTTTGTGCCGGTAAGCCCGAATCCCGTTTTTATTTATGCGGATGGAAGCACATGGTGGATGAAGCACGCCAGCGCATCAGGGATCTCGGTTTCCCTGACAAATCAGTACACTTAGAACTCTATGGTTAAAATCATCCCGGCTCTTGATTGTGATCGGTTTTCGGTTTAGCCGATAGTTGCTATATTCGTGCAAATCACGCATTGCATGGGTCCTTCTTCACTTATTGTTCTTATTGGAGCAGCTGTCGCTTTCTCAGGTATCGCAATTCTTATTGCGAAATTTGTGCTGAAGCCCGGCACCAGTAAAGCCAAACAAGAACCTTATGAGTGCGGTATTCCTACTTCGGGTCAGACCCTGATCCAGATGAATGTAGGTTATTACCTGTTTGCCCTTTTATTCCTGATTTTTGATGTGGAACTGGTATTTCTCTATCCCTGGGCGGTGGTTGCCAAATTGAATGGCTGGACTGCTTTCGTGGAAATCCTTGTTTTCTTCTTTATATTATTCACCGGGTTTTTATATGCCCACCGGAAAGGAGCCCTTAAATGGATGTAAAAGCAAAACCTTCGGCAGATTTTCCCGGCCAGGTGCATGAAACACCCGGCGGCGGGGTTGTCCTCAGTAAACTGGACGACCTGATCAACTGGGCAAGATCAAATTCCCTCTGGCCCCTCACCTTCGCCACCAGTTGTTGTGGTATTGAAATGATGTCGGTAGCGGCTGCCCGTTACGATTTTTCCCGTTTTGGTTTTGAAGTGGCCCGTGCCACACCCCGCCAGGCGGACGTAATTATTATTGCAGGCACCATCGTGAATAAAATGGCGCCGGTGCTGAAAAGGCTGTACGACCAGATGGCCGAACCTAAATATGTAATTGCTATGGGCGCCTGCGCAATCAGCGGGGGACCTTTTTTCTATAATACTTATTCTGTCGTAAAAGGTGCGGATCACGTGATCCCGGTGGATGTATATGTGGCCGGATGCCCGCCGCGCCCCGAAGCATTGCTGCATGCACTGATCACTTTGCAGGAAAAAATCAAGAAAGGGCTTACTAAAGAACAAATAAAGTCAGGTAAATAATAAGATGACTAACGAAGAACTGAAATCCAGGATAACTGCACTCAACCCCGGCGCCACGTATGAAGAAGGCGGCGAATGGCTGAATGTGGTGGTGAGTCCCGACAGCTGGGCTTCACTGGCTGCTTCCCTTCGGAATGAAAAGGACCTGGATTTTAATTATATGTTCTGCCTCACCTGTGTGGACTGGAAGACCCATCTCACGATGGTGTATCACCTGTTTTCATTTACACATAAGCACACGATTGTGGTGAAAGCCAAACTGGATACCAAACAACCTGTTATCGGAACGGTGTGTGACATCTGGCGTACGGCTGAATTCCTTGAAAGGGAAGTATATGAAATGTTCGGGGTGCATTTCGACAAGCATCCTGATTTAAGATTATTGATCCTTCCTGATGGATGGGAAGGTAAGAATCCGCTGAGGAAAGATTTTGAAGACCCGATTAATATGATCAGACTCTGATATGTTTGAAGAAATAGGTACAAACGCCGAAGGCGACATGATGATCAATATGGGCCCGCAACACCCGGCCACCCATGGTGTATTGCACCTGGTGATCACCCTTAACGGCGAAACGATCAAAAAAGTGGACCCGCACCTGGGTTATATCCACCGTTCGATCGAAAAAATGTGCGAGAGCCTTACTTACCGACAATTTATATATGTAACAAGCCGGATGGACTATCTCTCTGCGCATATCAACAACCACGCCTGTGCGATGTGCGTGGAAAAAGGTATGCAGATTGAAGTACCGGGCCGGGCACAGTACATCCGTGTAATTATGGATGAACTGACACGTATTGCTTCCCATGAACTGTGGTGGGGCGCCATGTCAATGGACCTTGGCGCCTTTACACCCTTCTTCCATTCATTCCGTGAAAGGGAAACAATCAACGATATTATGGAAGAAACCTGCGGTGCCCGTTTAACCATGAATTATATGGTGCCGGGCGGGGTGATGAATGATATCCATCCCAATTTCCAGCGCAGGGTGAAAGAATTTATCCAGCTCTACAAGCGCAAAATCCACGAATATGATGAACTCATCACCGGCAATGTGATTTTCCAGAACCGGATGAAGGGCGTGGGTGTGCTGACTGCTGAACAGGTAATCAGCTATGGCTGTACAGGACCTGTGGCACGCGGCAGCGGCGTAAGCTGTGATGTACGCAAATGGTGGCCGTATGAAGTGTATGATAAAGTGGAATTTAATGAAGTGATTGAAACAGGCGGTGATTCATTTGCACGCTACCTGATCCGGATGAAAGAAATGGATCAGTCTATACGCATTATTGAACAGCTGATTGATAACATACCCGATGGTGATTTCCAGGCCAAGACAAAGGCTGTACTGAAATTACCGAAGGGAGAATTTTATTCAAAAGTGGAAACCGCCCGCGGGGAACTGGGTGTATACATTGTCAGTGAAGGCGGCACCACACCTTATCGGATCAAATTCCGTTCACCTGGTTTTTCAAACTTGTCCATTCTTCATGATATGGCCAAAGGCGGTAAAATCGGTGACCTGATTGCTTCGATGGGTACATTGGATCTTGTAATACCTGATATTGATCGTTAAACATGTGGAGCTTTAGCAAAATAGCGGATTTTATTCACGAGTTTCTGGGCAGTTACCTGAACAGCACCTGGACCATGATTGCCGAAATGGTGATTGCGGGTGTGGCGGTGATTGGTTTATTTGCCTTACTCGGACTGGTGTTGGTTATTATGGAAAGGAAAGTATCAGCGTGGATACAAATCAGGCTGGGGCCGAACCGCGTTGGACCGAAAGGAATGCTGCAATCACTGGCAGATACATTGAAATTGCTGGTAAAAGAAGCGATGACACCGGGTGGCGCGGATAAATTCCTGTTTAACCTCGCTCCTTATATAGCCATGATTGTGGCGATGCTGCTGATGGCGCCGATTGCTTTCGCGAAAGATTTCCAGTTATGGGATTTGAATATCGGTGTACTTTACATCACGGCTGTTTCTTCTATTTCTGTGATCAGTATCCTGATGGCCGGTTGGGCCAGTAACAATAAATATTCGTTACTGGGTGCGATGCGCAGTGGCGCACAGATTGTGAGTTATGAATTATCCGCAGGGCTGGCTATACTTACGATTATTATTTTTACCGGCGACCTGCAGGTATCAGAAATTATAAAATCACAGGCGGATGGCTGGTGGATTTTCAAAGGACATGTTCCTGCCATTGTAGCCTTTATCATTTTCATTATAGCTGTAACAGCAGAAACCAACCGGGCGCCCTTTGACCTGGCTGAAGCTGAGTCAGAACTGACCGCTGGTTTCCATACAGAATATTCCGGGATGAAGTTTGCCCTTTTCTTCCTGGCTGAGTATGTGAATGTGTTTATTGTTTGCGCCATCGGTGCCACCCTGTTCCTGGGAGGCTGGATGCCGCTGCATATCGGGCACTGGACCGGATTTAACCATGTGATGGATTATATCCCTTCCAGTATGTGGTTCTTTGGAAAAACGTTCTTCCTCATATTTGTGATCATGTGGTTCCGCTGGACATTCCCGCGTTTGCGGATTGACCAGTTACTGAACCTGGAATGGAAATACCTGCTGCCGCTGAGTATGCTGAATATTCTGCTGGCAACGGCGATTGCGATATTGGGATGGCATTTTTAGTCGGTAGTCACTAGTCGTTAGTCTTTAGTCAATACAGACCAGGAGTAACGTGAATGACTAAAGACAAACGACTAACGACTTGAAACAAGATTTAAAGAATAAGTATTCATGTTTATTACGAAATATATAAAAGACGTCTTCGGTGCGCTGAAATCCCTCGGTGTGGGTATGAAGCGGACTTTGTATTATTTCACGCATCATAAGGAGATCATCACAGAGCAGTATCCTGATAACCGGGAGACGATGCACCTGCCTGAGCGTTTCAAGGGCGAGGTGGTGATGCCGCATGATGAGAAGAATGAGCACCGTTGTACGGGTTGTACGGCCTGTGAACTGGCTTGCCCGAATGGCACGATTAAAGTGGTGACCAAATTCGAGATTACTCCTGAAGGAAAGAAAAAGAAAGCAATCGATAAACTGGTTTATCACCTGGAGCTTTGCACGATGTGCAATCTCTGCATTGTGGCTTGTCCTTCTGATGCTATTAAAATGGCGCAGACTTTCGAACACAGTGTGTATGACCGTAACGAGCTGACAAAAATTTTAAATAACCCTGGTTCTAAAATCATGGATGGTGTTGAATGATGAACGGATCTGACATATTATTCTACGGACTGGCCGCGCTCACACTGGGCTGCGGTGTATTGGCAGTAACAACCCGCCAGCTTTTCAGAGCGGCGATCTTCCTGCTGTTCTCGCTGATTGGCGTGGCTGGTATTTATTTATGGATGCAGTATGAGTTTATTGCAGCTGTGCAGGTGGTGGTATACGTGGGTGGCATTGTGGTACTGATCATCTTCTCTATCTTCCTGACACACCAGGCAGGGGAAAAATTAGCACCCCAGAAAATAAAACGACAAATAGCAGCTTTCCTGGCGGCATTCTGCGGATTTGCCCTGGTGATGCTGCAGGTGTACCAGCATACGTTTACTGAGTCTTCTGAAACAGCAGTGGCACCAACAGTAAAAGCAATCGGTACACAAATGCTGGACACGAAAAACGGAGGCTATGCGCTGCCCTTTGAAGTGATTTCTATTTTATTGCTGGCAGCGATGATTGGATGTATTGTGATAGCAATACAGAAAACACCCAAAGGAATCAGCCAGGAGCAATAAATGCTGAAGAAACATGATTAAAAGGAATATAAATATCATTTTTAACGCAATAGTCCTCCCCTGCGGGGAGGAGATAGGAGGGGGAATATAATGCAACCAGGACTATACCATATTCTCTTTATCAGCACCGGCCTGTTTTTCATAGGTGCTTATGGTTTTTTCACCCGAAAGAACCTGATTACTATGCTGATGAGCATTGAGCTGATCCTGAACAGTGTGAACCTGAATTTCATTGCATTCAACAAGTATCTCTGGCCAAACCAGATGGATGGCTTGTTTTTCACTTTATTTATCATTGCCATTGCTGCCGCCGAAGCCGCTGTAGCCATTGCAATTATTATAAACCTGTACCGCAACCACCAATCCATCGATGTGGATGATGCCGAAGAGTTAAAGTACTGATATGATGAACCTGAACACAACCCTGCTCCTGCTGATACCTTTCCTGCCACTGGCGGGCTTCGTGATATTGGGCTTATGGGGAAGAAAAATATTCAAGGCAAACGCCGGCTGGGTTGGCACCTTGCTGATGCTCGCTTCTTTCCTGATTGCTGTTTACACGGCTTATGAATATTTCACGCACAGCAGTGGTGGCCATTACGACAAAATTGTTCCTATCAATTATACCTGGCTGAAGTTCTCTTCCACCCTGTCCATTAACATGGGCATCATGCTGGATCCGATTTCAGTGATGATGATTGTGGTGGTTACCCTGGTATCCCTGATGGTGCATATTTACAGCCTGGGTTATATGAAAGGTGAGGAGAGATTCCCCACCTACTACGCGTTCCTGGGTCTCTTTACTTTTTCCATGCTCGGTCTGGTACTTTCCTCCAATCTCTTCCAGATTTATATCTTCTGGGAACTGGTGGGTGTATCCTCTTTCCTGCTGATTGGCTATTACTACGACAGGCCTTCTGCTGTTGCCGCTGCCAAAAAAGCCTTTATCGTTACCCGTTTTGCCGACCTGGGTTTCCTGATCGGCATTCTCATACTTTCTTATTGCGCAGGCACACTGGATTTCACCACGATGATCAATACGCTTACATCGCCTGAATCATCTGAACTGAAAACATCACTGACGTATTCTTTCCTTGGCGTGTCCGCTTTAACCTGGGGCGCTGCACTGGTATTTATCGGTGGTGCCGGTAAAAGTGCCATGTTCCCGCTGCACATCTGGTTACCCGATGCAATGGAAGGTCCCACACCTGTGTCTGCCCTGATCCACGCCGCTACGATGGTAGTGGCCGGTGTATTCCTGGTGGCACGTTTATTCCCTGTGTTTTCATTCACCACACCCGGCGTATTACAGGTAGTCGGATGGGTAGGTGCATTCTCCGCAGGATTTGCTGCCATCATTGCCTGTACCCAAACTGATATAAAACGGGTGCTGGCATATTCCACCATGTCGCAGATCGGATACATGATGTTTGCACTCGGCGTATCCGGTATGGGTGGTGAAGAAGGAGCCGGTTATACTGCTTCCATGTTCCATTTATTCACCCACGCCATGTTCAAGGCCCTGTTATTCCTCGGTGCCGGCGCGGTGATTCACTATGTGCACAGTAATGATATGAAAGATATGGGTGGCTTACGGAAATACATGCCGCTCACACACCTTACCTTCCTCGTCGCCTGCCTGGCGATTGCAGGTATACCTCCTTTTGCCGGATTCTTCAGTAAAGAAGCCATCCTGCATGCGGCTTACCAGCATAACACAATTATTTACTGGATCGCCCTGCTTACATCAGGACTGACCGCTTTCTATATGTTCCGTTTGTATTTTAATATTTTCTGGAACAAACCACACCAGGCTCATGGTGAAAAACATGGCGAAGGTGGTTTCGCGATGATGTTGCCGCTGGTGTTATTAGGCTTAGGCGCCATTGGTGCAGGCTTTATCCCCTTCGGTAAATTCGTGAGTGCAGATGGCAATCCCCTGCACATGGAAACAGATATCGCATTTTCTGTGCTTCCTGTTTCATTAGGCGTGGCAGGTATTTTATTAGCCGCCTGGTTCTACCTGAAACAAAATTCAAGACCGGATGCCGTGGCATCTGGACTGAATGGTTTTTACAAAGCAGCTTATCATAAATTTTATATAGACGAGATATACCAGTTTGTGACCAAGAAAATCATTTTTAATTGTATTGGACGTCCCGCAGCCTGGTTCGACAGGAATGTGGTGGATGGTCTGATCAACCTGGCAGGCAGCGGCACAGAAGCCGTTTCCGCAGGGATTAAAAAAATGCAGTCGGGTAAAGTACAGCAGTATGGCATGTATTTTCTCGTAGCTGCTTTGGCACTGGCGGCATTGTTCATCTATATACTGAAATAGAAAAAAGAATGAATCTTTTATGGCTCATAGGGGTTCCCCTGGTTACAGCTTTGGCTGTGCTCCTCTCGCGTAACCGCGATCAGGTGCGTTGGATTGCGCTTACCGGTGCAGCTGCACAACTGGGCGTGGCAATCATGCTGTATTTCCTGTATACCAAAGAAAGGTCTGCCGGGAATACCGCTGCGATCTTATTCCAGCAGGATCATGAAATATTTTCTTCGCTGCATATCCGCTTTCACTTAGGCGTGGATGGCATTTCCGTGGCCATGATTATGCTCACTGCCTTTGTCGGTATCGCCGGTGCGCTGGTATCCTGGAATATTGAGAAGATGACCAAGGAATTTTATTTCCTGCTCGTATTGCTCAGCCTTGGTGCTTACGGATTCTTTATCTCCCTGAACTTATTTGTACTCTTCTTCTTCCTCGAAATATCAGTGATTCCTAAATACCTGTTGATTGGTATCTGGGGCAGCGGCCGCAAAGAATACAGTGCCAATAAACTGGCCCTGATGCTGATGGGTGGTTCTGCCCTGATCCTCGTGGGTATACTGGGATTGTATTTTGCTTCAGGCAACAGCTTTGATCTTGTTGAATTATCAAACATGAACCTGCCCGCAGCCACCCAGAAACTGATCTTCCCGCTGCTCTTTATCGGTTTCGGTGTGTTCACTGCTTTATTCCCTTTACACACCTGGGTACCGGATGGTCACTCTTCCGCTCCTACCGCGGGTTCTATGTTCCTGGCAGGTATTTCCATGAAACTGGGTGGTTATGGTTGTTTACGCGTGGCTACCTGGTTATTACCCGCCGGTGCTGTAGCTTATTCTAACATCATTATCGTTCTTTCTGTCATCGCCATTTTATACGGCGCCTTCGCCACGATGATGCAGAAAGACCTGAAATATATCAACGCATACTCTTCTGTAAGCCACGTAGGCTTCAGCTTACTCGGTATTGGTATGCTAACACAGACCGCCATCACCGGTTCGCTGATGCAGATGGTATCACACGGTTTGATGACAGCCCTTTTCTTCGCCGTGATTGGCATGATTTACGACCGCACCCATACACGCATGGTGGGTGAAATGGGCGGCCTGATGAAGATGATGCCGTTTATCAGCACCGTATTCTTTATTGTAGGACTTTGTTCACTCGGCTTACCCGGACTGAGTGGTTTTGTGGCAGAGATGACTGTGTTTGTTGGTTCCTGGGAAAATGATCACATGATTTACCGGATCGCAACCATACTGGCAGCTATGTCCATTGTGGTGACGGCAGTATATATTTTAAGGGCGGTGGGACAAACCGCTATGGGACCCGTGAAGAATGAATCATTCCTCACACTGACTGATGCGCGCTGGAATGAAAAACTGGCAGCTATCCTGTTACTCCTCGCCATTTTAGCGATTGGACTGGTACCGGGCTGGCTGAATGACCTGCTCCGTCCTTCGGCGGAAGCGATCATGCAAAAAGTATCGGCTTTTAAATAAATGGAAGCATGAATGAATTTCTGACATTAATGAAGTCCGAGCTGCTGATGACCCTGCTCATCTTCCTGCTCCTGTTTGTGAAGCTGGGCAAGGGTGTAAAGAATGAAACCCTGCTTCCGCTGATACAGGTATTGCTGCTGCTGAACCTGATCGCCGGTTTCTTTTTCAATAAAACCGGGAACCTGTTCGGGGATATGTATTTCACCACTCCCCTGATGGCTTTCCAGAAAAGCCTGCTGAACCTCGCGGCTTACCTGATTTCACTGCTTTGTTCCGGCTGGCTGAAAAAAACCAAACACCTGCCTGAATTTTTCATGCTGATGTTCTCTGCCATGCTGGGTATGTTCCTGCTGATTTCTTCCGGCAACCTGCTCATGTTCTATTTATCACTCGAGCTGGCTACGATTCCTGTTGCTGCCATGGCGAATTTCGACCTGGAACGCAAAACTTCTTCAGAAGCTGCCATGAAAATGATCCTGAGTTCGGCATTTTCTTCCGGTATCCTTTTATTTGGCATCTCCTTGTTATACGGAGCCACAGGCACGATCCATTTCAGCCAGATGGCAGGACTGCTTGACAACAGCCCGCTGCAAATCCTGGCCTTTGTATTCCTCTTTACCGCATTTGCCTTTAAACTGTCCATCGTTCCCTTCCACTTGTGGACGGCCGATGTATATGAAGGTTCCCCGATTGCAGCTACCTCATTCCTGTCGGTGATATCCAAAGGCGCCATTGCCTTTGTATTCATCTCTACTTTATACCGTGTATTCGGAGCGATGCAGGACACCTGGTATATCATGCTCGTTATCCTGTCCATCATCACCATGGTGATCGGTAACTTATTTGCGATCCGCCAGCAGAATATCAAACGCTTCCTTGCTTTCTCATCCATTGCCCAGGTGGGTTTTATCCTCGTGGGTATTTCGGAAGGCGGTGCAGCGGGTCTCGCTTCCGTAGTTTATTTTGTACTGATATATATCTTCTCCAACCTCGCTGCATTCGGTGTGGCATCTGTGATATCTGATCATTGCGGCAAAGAGAATATCAATGATTATAAAGGTTTGTATAAAACCAATCCGTTCCTGAGCTGGATGATGGCGCTGGCCCTGTTTTCACTGGCTGGTATCCCGCCCACGGCCGGGTTCTTTGGTAAATTCTTCCTGCTCACAGCCGGTGGCGCGAAGGCTGAATACTGGTATATCACAGTAGCCGCGCTCAACATGATTGTTTCCCTCTACTATTATTTAAGGGTGGTTCGGGCCATCTTTATGGATAAAAATGAACAGCCTATTGAGAAGATTGGCATCAGCCCTACAGTGAAGATGGCATTCATCTTATGCGGCACAGCGATTGTGTGTATTGGTTTGTTTGGAAAATTATACGATTATATCCTGTCATTAATTTAATCCGCCATGGCCATTAACAAGAATCATGAATTTGAAGAACTGAACGGCGTGAAATGCGGGATCGTTGAAAAAAATGTATCCCCTGCCAGGCTGGCTTTCCTGAAAGAGCTGCTGGAGTTTAACGGCTATACGGTGGTGGCTGTACCAAGCCCGCCCCCGAAAGTGGCTGCTGCGCCTGCTCCCAAAGAAGGTGAACCGGCTCCTCCGCCACCTCCACCCGCCCCTGAAACATATACAGTAGGTGTATCGGATTATACATTCAATCCCATCAATGCAGTGTACGGCCGTTTGCTGAAATCCAAAGACGGGCATTTTGTTACGCCTGCTTACTGGCAGCAGAAAGAAGCTGTTTCAGATGACGAGGTTCCTTACTACGAAAAAAAATAGCACCAGTCTGTTGACTGATGCTATCTGCAGATATTTTAAACCCGAAACGTCGGGTTTTTTTTATGCTCTTTGCTGACTAAGCTCCCGGCGCAGGGTAGCCGCCTGGGCAATCACTTTGTTCAGCAATTCAGGCATGATGGCCTTGATCTTGTCGGTCAGGGTTACGCCCTGTTCCTGTACAGATTCAATGCTCACCACAAATAAATGGATATCGGGTTGTTTGCCCAGTAGCTGTATTGAACAGACCAGGTCTTTCAACCCGATATCGTGTGTACTCATGGAAGGTGGATAATCCTGCGCGTATTTCGGCCGGATCAGCCGGATGGTTCCGGGAGTCAGTCCATCCAGGGTAGCATCTACCAGGATGATCCGCTCATATCTTTCAAAATATTCCAGCAGGTGAAACCCGCCGGTCCCGCCATCTACCACATCCACCCCTTTAATATCAAGGTGTGCTAATTGCTCAGCAGCATGTACCCCCACGCCTTCATCACGCATGAGCCAGTTGCCCACACCCATGATGAGGATTTTCTGTGAAGGATCATTTTGGTTTTGCATCAGCTTCTTCGCTTTTTTTGAATTCTTCTTCTTCAATGAATTTCCAGCCACCGCCCATGCTTGACATTTCACCACGGCCTTCTACATAATCATGGTAGAATACCAGGTAAACGTGAATCACTACGAAGATGATGAAGAACCACATCGTCCAATGGTGTACTGAACGCAGGTAAGCATCACCACCAAATGCAGCAGGTACCCAGCCAAACAGCTTGGGCAACCACCAGTTGGTGCTCATGGAAGCATACAATCCGAAGCCTGTGATACACTGTACCAGGAAGGCCAGGAAGGTGAAGAAATAAATAAATCCTGCCATAGCATTGTGTCCGACTGCCATATGCTCCTTGCCTTTCAGCATCAGGATGTCAATCTTGAACACTTGCCACATTTCCTTGAAGAATCCTTTATTTGTGGGGATGAAAGTTTTCCAGCGGGCATATTTATTACCCACAAATCCCCAGTAAATACGGAATATGAAATTGAACAGGAAAATATAGGCTGCGATAAAATGTATCGTACGAACCCAGCCCATTAAAAATAAATCGGAAGCTTCGCGGTTGCTGTTGATCACGATCGGGTTTGCAATATAGAAACCGGTTGCGATCAGTACGAGTATCACAGTGGCATTCAGCCAATGGTACATGCGTACGGGCTTTTCCCAGACATAAACCCTGCGCAAACGCTGTACAGAAGATGTTGTATTTGCCATACTTGGGTTTTTAAGGGTTAATCGCCCAGTACACTGACGCGACTGATTTGGTTTCCATTCTCATCATACAAATGCACAGCGCAGGCCAGGCATGGATCGAATGAGTGAATCGTCCGCAGGATTTCCACGGGCTTATTCGGATCAGCAATCGGTGTATCCCGGAGGGCAGCTTCATAAGCTGAAACCTGTCCTTTACCATCTCTTGGGGATGCATTCCAGGTTGTAGGAACAACTAACTGGTAATTGGCGATCTTTTCATTTTCGATATTAATCCAATGTGCGAGCGCGCCGCGGGGTGCTTCGGAATGTCCGACTCCTTTTGCAGAGCTGGGCCATTTGGAAGGATCACGTTTGGATGAATCCGCCATGCGGGTATCACCATTCTTGATGTTCTCCAGCAGTTGCTGGTAGAAATCCTGTGCCCAACGGCTGACAAGGATACTTTCCAGTCCGCGTGCAGCGGTACGTCCTAATGTAGAGAATAAAGCAGCTACCGGCACATTCAGGTCAGTCAGCGCTTTGTCAACTACTTCTTTGAATTCCTGATGTCCGCGTGCATAACCAATGAGTACGCGGGCCAGCGGGCCAACTTCCATCGCATGGCCTTTCCAACGCGGTGTTTTCAGGTAACTGTATTTCTCTGCGGTGTTCAGGTTAGCGAACGGAGGCTTGGGACCTGTGTATTTAATCTTGCTTTCACCTTTCCATGGGTGCAGACCTTTTTTGTCTCCCTCTTTATATTCATACCATGAGTTATCAATGAATTCCTGCACTTCGTCGTCTTTGCGCAGATCCACATCATAGATTTTGCTGATGTCTTTATCGAGAATTGCACCGGCAGGGAATTTATAAGAACTGGTATCGCGGTAACCGTTCCAGGGAAGATCACCATAAGACATATAATTACCCAGTCCGCCGCCGATTGCACCCCAGTCTTTGTAGAAAGAAGCGATAGCCATCAGGTCAGGGATATAAACCTGCTCGATGAATTCCTTGCCTTGTTTCAGCAGTTGTCCCACATAAGCGAGGCGTTCAGCATTCAGGCCGCTGATATCATCTGTTGTAATTGAGCAGGCCATACCGCCCACCAGGTAATTGGGGTGAGGGTTTTTACCGCCGAAGATGGCATGTACTTTCACAATTTCTTTCTGCCATTCCAGTGCTTCGAGGTAGTGTGCCAACCCGATCAGGTTTACTTCAGCAGGCAGTTTGTAAGCAGGATGTCCCCAGTATCCATTGGAGAAGATACCCAGTTGTCCGCTTTCCACGAATTTGGTGATGCGTTTCTGCAGGTCACTGAAATAACCGGGTGATGATTTGGGCCAGCTGGAGATACTCTGGGCCAGTTCAGAAGTTTTCTTAGGATCTGCTTTCAGGGCATTTACTACATCCACCCAGTCCATAGCATGGAGATGATAGAAATGCACTACGTGGTCATGCATATACTGTGCGCAGAACATAATGTTGCGCACGATTTCTGCGTTCGGGGGAATTACGATATCGAGTGCATCTTCAACTGCTCTAACTGAAGTAAGAGAGTGTATAGAGGTGCAAACGCCGCATACCCGGCCTACGTAGGCCCAGGCGTCGCGGGGATCGCGTCCCTTGAGGATTTCTTCCAGCAGGCGTACCATGGTACCGCTGCTGTAAGCGTCTTTGATTTTGCCGTTTTCAATATCGGCTTCTATGCGGAGGTGACCTTCAATCCGGGTGATTGGGTCAACAACAATTCTTGTACTCATATATTAGGTTTCAGCGTTGATTAATGGGGTTTATTTTTTGAGCTCCTGTTCGCTTTCAGTACCTTGTTTTTCAAGATTCTTGATTAATTTTTTCTTGCGAACATTGGTCATTACCGCATGGGCAGTTAACGCGGCGGCAGTCGCAATCAAAGCAGTTTTACCAACCTTATCGGCAGTGGCTTCAATACCAAAGCCGGGGAAGGCAGAAGCTCTTTCATAAATGCGTCCGTTATCCCAATAATTCTCTTCGCTGCAACCAAAGCATCCGTGACCAGACTGGATCGGGAAGCTTACCCCGTTATTCCATTTGGTCAGGCCGCAGGCATTATAGGTAGATGGTCCTTTACATCCTACCTTATATAAACAATATCCTTTTTTAGCATTCTCATCATCGAAGCTTTCCACGTACAGACCGGCATCATAATAAGGACGACGGTAGCAGGTATCGTGAACGCGTTTGCTGTAGAAAGCTTTTGGACGACCCAGTCCGTCCAGTTCGGGCAGACGGCCGAATGTTACCACATGCACAATCACACCAGCCATTACTTCACCGATCGGAGGACAACCCGGAACTTTGATAATGGGTTTTCCTTTTACCAGTTTGTGAATAGGTGTTGCACTGGTGGGATTTGGTTTTGCTGCCTGCACACAACCATTGCTGGCGCAACTGCCCCAGGCAATAATTGCTTTTGCCCCTTCTGCAGCTTCTTCCAGGATCTGCATAGACGTTTTACCTCCAATCATACAATACACACCATCCGCAGCAGTTGGCACACTGCCTTCCACACATAATATATACTCACCTTTATATTTGGTCATGGTGTTCTTCATGGCTTCTTCAGCCTGGAAACCTGACGCAGCCATAAGGGTTTCAGTATAATCAAGTGAAATCTGGTCAAGTAACACATCGGCAACAATAGGATGTGAAGACCGGATAAATGATTCACTGCAACAGGTACATTCCTGAAAATGCAACCAGATTACAGGGAGACGGGGTTTTGTGGAGAGAGCTTTTACGACCTGACTAATGCCTTTATTCTCCAGACCGAGGTAAGCAGCCATCAGTGTGCAGAATTTGACAAAATCGCGGCGTTTATAGCCTTTGCGTTTAAACTCTTCCAGGTAAGTTGGGGTTGGGGGTTGATGCATGAGAAGAATTTTAATTGGCAGCAATGCCGTTAAATAATAAAGCGAAAACAATTCTATTGATCTATTTCTGCAGATGCGGTGATCATTGTCACACCATTAAGTGATAGAAGTCAAGTTTCCCGGAACTTGATTACAGTCACGCCATTAATCTGGAAAAAACATACAGTTGTTTGGTTTTGATTAGAGTCACACCACTGATTGACTTATATCAGTCCAGACTGTCAGGGGGAATAATAATATTGGTACGTATTTACCAAACAAAAGATTATGAAAAAGTACTTTTTCCTGCTGCTGGCATTTCTGTCTTCTATTTCTGTTTTCGCTCACCCCGGACACGGTGGTTCAGACGGTTTTACCATCACGCATTATTTTGTTGAACCCGAGCATGTGCTGTTGTTACTCACTGGTCTCGCCCTCGTGGTGATCCTGGTGCGGAAATTCCGCAGTGCGCCTGAAAAAAAATAATCATGCATGAGCTTTCACTGGTAATGAGTATCCTGCAGATTGCTGAACGGGAAGCTGAGAAGCATGATGCAAAACAGATAGAAGAGATAGAACTCGAAATCGGTGAACTCAGTGGAGTGGACCGCCCTGCATTTGATTTTGCATGGGAACAGGCAATCAGGTCCACCAAACTGGAAAAAGCACAAAGGCATATCCATGATATCAGCGGGGAAGCCCGCTGTCTGGAGTGTGACAAAGAATTTGCGATCCACCAGCTATTTGATCCCTGTCCGCATTGCGGGAATCATTTCGTTGAGATCAGGAAGGGAAAGGAGTTCAGGGTGAAATCCCTGGTGGTGAGTTGAAACATTGACATTTAAAAAACCAACATATGTGTGCAACCTGCGGCTGTGACAGCCATAGTTCCCCCACGATCCGGGTATCCGGAGAATCCCAATCACATGACCATAGCCATGATCACGGCCATTCTCACAGCCATACCAAAACGGTAGTGGAAGTGGAAAAAGACGTGCTCCATGAAAATAACCTGCTGGCCCAGCGTAACCGCGGTTATTTCGAAGCCAAGAAGATCCTTGCCCTGAACCTGGTAAGTTCTCCGGGATCAGGCAAAACATCCTTACTGGAAAAAACACTCATTGACTGCAAAGATGAATTCCAGTTTTATGTGATTGAAGGCGACCAGCAAACAACCCGAGATGCAGACCGCATCCATGCTACCGGCACCAAAGTAGCACAAATCAATACCGGTAAAGGTTGTCACCTGGATGCCCACATGATCCTGCATGCCCTGCAAAGCATGAAACCCAAAGAAAACTCTGTATTCTTCATAGAGAATGTAGGCAACCTGGTTTGCCCTGCCATGTTTGATCTCGGCGAACAGGAAAGAGTGGTAATCATCAGTGTAACAGAAGGGGATGACAAACCCATCAAGTATCCTGATATGTTCCATAGTTCAACACTCTGCATCATCAATAAAACCGACCTGCTGCCTTATGTACCTTTCAGTATGGATAAAGTAAAGGAATATGCAAGGCAGGTGAATCCCACCCTTGAATTCATTGAAGTAAGCTGCACCAGCGGCGAAGGACTTGATCGCTGGTACCAGTGGCTGAAAGAAAAAACGAAAGTACCGGCTGAAGCATAGTATATCACTATATATGTACGCAGCTTATCAAAAAAAATCATGCAAACCTGGCATATACATATCGACGGGTTGGTGCAGGGCGTGGGCTTCAGGCCTGCAGTCTGCCGTGCGGCCGAACAAATACAGGTTTGTGGCTGGGTAAGCAACAGCACCGATGGCGTACATATTGTGTTTAACGGGGATAACGAAAAGGCTGAACAGTTTTACAATCACATTATCAATAATCCTCCCCCGAACGCCATTATCCGTTCACATGTGATTCATGAAACCATTGCACAGGAATTCAAAGACTTTACGATTCATGACAGTGACCGCGGTTCGAAACCCAACCTGCTGATTACTCCTGATATCGCCCTTTGCCCTTCCTGCAGGAATGAAATATCGGACGACCTGAACCGCCGCTACCAGTATGCTTTTACGACCTGTCTCGAATGCGGCCCGCGATACTCTATTATACAGTCAATCCCTTACGACAGGGAAACACCACGATGAGTGAACTTGACATGTGCGGAACCTGCCAGGAAGAATACAATAACATATATGACCGGAGGCATTACAGCCAGACCAATTCCTGTCCCGATTGCACGATACCCATGCACCTGTTCAACCAGGAAGGGAATGAAGTGAGCACGGATCCTTCTTTTATACTGATCATGGTGCAGGAATCACTGGAGAAAGGACATACCGTGGCTGTAAAAGGAATGGGTGGTTACCTGTTGCTGGCAGATGCCACGCACCAGCTGGCCGTTAAAAACCTGCGCGATAAAAAACAAAGACCCGGGAAACCATTTGCTGTGATGTATCCCACATTGGCAATGGCAGCAGAGGATCTTTTTATTACTGAAGCTGAAAAAGTGACATTGAATTCAAGAACAGCTCCTGTTGTGCTTTGTATGCGTAAAGAAAATCCGGGTACAGGACTTTGTTACAGTACTGTGGCTCCCGGACTGGATAAAATCGGAGTGCTCCTCCCCTACACACCGTTGCTGCAACTGATTGCTGAAAAATATAACAAACCACTGGTGGCCACTTCAGGCAATCTCAGTGGTTCGCCTATTATTTATGCAGATGATGAAGCCCTGCTCTGGCTCACGGAACAGGCTGACCTGATCCTGAGTTTTGACAGGGATATTGTGGCACCGCAGGATGACAGTGTGATACAGATCGCGCCGGAATCATTAACACCGGTGATATTACGCCGTTCACGCGGGCTGGCTCCCAATTACTACCCGGCACCATTCACCAGCAATATCCCGGTGCTGGCCATGGGCGCGGAATTGAAGAGTGCATTTGCGATTCTTGAAGGACAAAACTTATATATCTCCCAATACCTCGGCGACCAGCAGCAATACGATGCGCAGGCCGGCTTCACAGCCACGCTGCAGCACCTGATGAACCTGCTTGATTTTTCGCCGAAAGAAATACTGGTTGACAAGCACCCGAATTATTTCGTTTCAGAAGCCGGCATTGAACTGGCTGCAGAATGGAATATCCCGGTGATGAAAATCCAGCACCATGAAGCCCATTTTTGCGCCGTAATGGGCGAGAATAACCTGCTTACATCTGCGGAACCTGTTTTAGGCATTACCTGGGATGGCACCGGTTATGGTGACGACGGACATATCTGGGGCGGTGAATGTTTCTTATATGAGCAGGGTGAAATCCGCCGCTATGCACATCTTGATTATTTCCCCCAGCTGATGGGTGATAAAATGAGCCGCGAACCCCGTGTGAGTGCGATAGCCTTGCTGCGGGATGATATGGAAAAATTAAAGACGATTGCCGACCAGTTTATGAAAGCGGAAAGGGAGTTTTATCTTAAAGTGCTGGCACAGCCACAAGCATTGCTCACTTCCAGCATGGGAAGGTTTATAGACGGCATCGCTGCTATCCTTGGCATACAGTCGTTAAATACATACGAAGGCGAAGCCGCCATGAAACTGGAAGCTATGGCCCGTTCATGCAAAGAAGAGAGTTTCGATTACTATCCCATCCCATTAAACAAGAACAGGCTTGAATGGAACCGAATGCTGCATGAATTACTGGAGGATAAACAAAATGGCATGGAAACAGCGGCCCTGGCGCGTAAAGTATTGGTATCACTGGCACGAATTCCAGGACAGCTGGCTAAAAAATCAGGCGTGAGCAAAATTGCTTTCAGTGGTGGTGTTTTCCAGAATGTATTCCTGGTTGACCTGATTTGTACCATGTGGCAAAACGAATATGAATTATTTTTTCACCGGCAGCTGAGTCCCAACGACGAATGCATCGGCTTTGGTCAGCTGGCTTACCGAGAAATGATCCACTTACAAAACGAATTCAACAGCGAGCGGAGTTCCGCCCTCTCTGTTTAACAATTAAAACAAAAACCATGTGTCTCGCAATTCCCGGAAAACTGCTCTCCATAACCGCCCAGCTGGATGATACATTCAGGCAGGGCAAGGTTTCATTCGGAGGTATCTGCAAGGAAGTGAACTTATCCATGGTACCGGAAGCACAGATTGGTGATTATGTGCTGGTGCATGTGGGTGTGGCTATTGGCCGTGTGGACGAAGCAGAAGCCATGCAAACTTTTGAATACCTGAAGCAGATGGGTGAGATGGAAGAACTGAATACCCCCGAAAACAAAAACCAATGAAATACTTAAGCGAATACCGTGATCCGGCACTGGTGGAGGATTATCTCAAACAGATCCACCAGGTGACCACAAAACCATGGACGCTCATGGAAATTTGCGGCGGGCAAACGCACAGCCTGGTTAAAAACGGCATTTTGGATATGCTGCCGGAAAAAATTACGATGGTACATGGACCCGGTTGCCCGGTATGTGTTACGCCCATCAGCATTATTGATGAAGCGATATACCTGGCCAAACAACCCAATATCATTCTTTGTTCCTTTGGAGATATGCTGCGGGTTCCCGGTTCAAAAGAAAACCTGCTGGAAGTAAAAGCAATGGGTGCAGATGTACGCATTCTGTATTCGCCATTGGAAGCCGTACAGCTGGCGAAAGAAAATCCTGATAAAGAAGTGGTGTTTTTTGCGGTGGGATTTGAAACCACAGCGCCAGCCAATGCATTGAGTATTGTACAAGCCGCCCAGACCGGTGTGAAGAATTACAGTATCCTGGCCTCCCACGTACTGGTGCCACCGGCGATGGAAGCGATTCTTGGTGATCCGGATAATCTGATTGACGGATTCCTCGCAGCCGGCCATGTATGCACCATTATGGGCATGGAAGAATATTACCCGATTGCTGAAAAATATAAATGTCCTGTTGTGATCACCGGCTTCGAACCTGTGGATTTATTACAGGGTATACTGATGACCGTTCAGCAACTGGAAAAAGGCGAATACAAAGTGGAGAACCAGTACACCCGGTATGTGCAACGCGAAGGGAATAAACTCGCCAAAGCCACATTGGAAAAAGTGTTCGAGGTAAGCGACCGTACCTGGCGTGGCATCGGCAAAATACCCATGAGCGGATATGAGGTAAATGAAAAATACAAACGCTACAACAGCCGGATAAAATTCAATCTCGACCTGCCCGCTGCAGAAGAGAACAAAGAGTGTATCAGCGGTGCCATTATGAAAGGTTTGAAAAAACCGCTCCAATGTCCCAACTTCGGGAAAGCATGCAGGCCCGAACATCCCCTCGGCGCACCTATGGTGAGCAGTGAAGGGGCCTGCGCGGCTTATTATCATTACGCATCTGACCAAAAACCAGCGGAAGCTTTATCATGAGTATCCAGTTACAATGCCCCATGCCCAAATTCGATTTTGATGTGATCACACTCGGTCACGGCAGCGGCGGTTTGCTTACACACCAGTTGCTGAAAAGTGGTGTGTTTGATATCCTGAAAAATGACTTGCTGGACCAGCAGCACGATGGTGCCACTTTCAAACTTGATGGCACCCTGGCTTTCAGCAGCGACAGTTATGTAATCACGCCCGCTTTCTTTCCCGGCGGCACTATTGGTGAACTGGCGATTAACGGAACTGTGAATGACCTGGCCATGTGCGGTGCTATCCCCAAATATTTATCCCTCAGTTTTATTATTGAAGAAGGATTACCGATGGATGAGTTCTGGTCGATCCTCGTCAATATCAAAGAAGCCGTTCATAATGCCGGCGTGCAGATTGTAACCGGCGACACCAAAGTAGTAGAGAAAGGCAAGGGTGATAAAATCTCTTTATCAATACTTCCGGCATTGGCGTCCTCCACCCCAAAGCCAATATACATCACAACAATATCCGGCCGGGTGATGTGGTGATAGTAAGTGGCAATGTGGCCACCCACGGTATTGCCATCATGAGTGTGCGCAAAGGGCTTGAATTTGAAACCACCATCGAAAGCGATACCACAAACCTGAATTATACAGTCGAAAAACTGATCAGTCAACACGGCAGTGATATCCGTTTCCTGCGCGACCCGACAAGAGGAGGTTTGGCTTCTGTACTCAATGAAGTAGCCGAACTGATCGGCCTGGGCTTTGACCTCGACCAGAAAAACATTCCCATTGATGAACAAGTGGACGGCGCCTGTGAAATGCTGGGCCTCGATCCTTTATATGTTGCCAACGAAGGTATCTTTCTCACTGTGGTAAGTCCGGATGCCGCCCCGGCAGTCCTCACATTATTACAAGCTGATCCCAAATGCACGAATGCAGCAGTCATCGGACAGGTCACAGAAGACCATCCCGGAAAAGTAATCATGAAAAGTAAAATTGGCGGCCGCAGGGTGGTGAATTACCTCACCGGGGAACAGTTACCGAGGATTTGCTAAGCAATCAAAAGTCAAAATTAAAAAGTAAAAAAGAAACCTGAAAGATGCCAGACTCCTACTGGAATGGCCAAACATTTTTTGCGCATTGTCGGAGAAAAACCAAATCTGAAAAGCAACGACATTTTCCACATTTCCACATTCTCACATTTTCACATTGACTCATTGTCACATTGGCACATTGGCACATTGGCTAATTGGCTAATTGGCTAATTGACAAATTGTTTAATTGCTAAATTGTTCAATTATTAAATTATTTCCCCGACCTTCCGTTCATGGAAGTAAAAAACCTCTACGACCCTGCCGTTAAGCAGGAAATCATCAGCCGTATCAACAAATTAACTGCAGATTCAAAGCCGCTTTGGGGTAAAATGAATGCTTCCCAGATGCTGGCTCATTGCCAGAAACCACTGGGTGTAGCAACCGGCAGTCATACACTGAAACCGAATTTTTTCCTGTCGATCATCGGCAAGCTGTTCAAAAAACAGTTGTATAACGACAAACCCTTCAAACGAAATTTGCCTACCGATAAAAGTTTCATCATCACCGATCCGCGGGAGCTGGATGCGGAAAGGGAGAAACTCATTACAATGATAACAGCATTTTCAGAAGCGAATATGTCGGGGAAACCCCATCCGTTTTTCGGGAAGCTGACAAATGAGCAGTGGAGTAAGGGAACGTGGAAACACCTGGATCATCATTTGCAGCAGTTTGGGGTGTAAATACATTTAACCACAAAGGACACGAAGAAAATACACAAAGGGCACAAGGTTGAGAAACTTTGTGCCCTTTGTCATTTCCTTTGTGCCCCTTGGTAAAAAATCACAATCTGTCTATCGCTATATAATCCAGCAACTCCACATCCGGGGAGAGATATCCTTCTTTCACCGGCTCCTCTTTCATCAAATCCGTACTCAGGTATTTTTTATTGCTGTCGCAGAACACAGTAACCACTTTTGCATTCGCCCCCATCCTGTTCTGCAGTTCAATAGCACCTAATATATTCGCGCCGGATGAAATACCTAATGCCAAACCAAGCTGGCTGGCCAGTTTCTGCGCCATAATAATAGAATCCCCGTCGGAAGCCTGGACAACTTCATCCACTTCATTCAAATGCACGATGGCGGGGATGAATTCATCGGAGATGCCCTGGATGCGGTGAGAGCCCACTTTATGTCCGGAAGACAAGGTGGGCGATTCAGCAGGTTCCAGCGGATGTACTTTTATTTTAGAATTTCTTGTCTTTAAATAATTGCCTACACCCATGATGGTGCCACCGGTTCCAACCCCGGCTACAAATGCATCGGGCGTAATATCCACCGACTGCAGCTGCATCCAGATTTCCCTGGCGGTTGTTTTTTCATGTGCCTCTGCGTTGTAATTATTATCAAATTGCTTGGGAAGGAAAATGCGGGGATCTTCATTGGCCATTTGCTGGCTTAATGCTATGCTGCCAAGGAAACCGCCCTGTTCTTTACTGATCAGCACTACTTCAGCACCCAGACTTTTGATGATAATACGTTCTTTACTCAGCCAGTCAGGGATGATAATCCGCACCTCATTACCCAGTGTTTTACCAATAGCCGCAAAGGATATTCCGGTATTGCCGCTGGTGGCTTCCACAATCATATCCCCTCTTTTTATTTTTTGTTCCTGGTAGGCTTTCTGCAGGATATACAAAGCCATGCGGTCTTTGATACTGCCGGTGAGATTGTAGTTCTCACATTTCACATAAACTTTGCGGACTTCTTTTTTGTACCGGTAAGTAATCTCCAGCATCGGTGTATTACCGATCAGGTGCCAGAGATGCCTGAATTTATTTTCCAGGTTATGGACGGGGTTGACGAGGTCGGCATCAAAACAACCAACCATTTCGTTTTCAACAGGCTGAATTTTTATATGCATAAGCAACATTCTGCAGGTGGCTGGCCTGCGGTAATCGTTAGTTAACCCGATTAAATTAGAGATTCCTCCCGGCAAAAAACCTGATTTTTCCCCCTGACTACGGTCAGGCCGGGCTTACCGCAGCGGTACAGGCCAGTACCATTTGTCCACGCTAAGGGCATCTCCCACGTAATAATCTGTCCCGGTGTTACCCTCAATAATATATTCTTTGCCCCTGGGATCTTTCCGCTGGACAAAATAGCCTGTCGCCGGGTTATGCGACCATAATGTGATCCGGAAGTGATTGATGGTATCTAAACCATAACCGCCGTCATTTTGCAGATCCAGGTAATCGAGCCGGTCGTCACCATCCACATCCCCGAAATACAGGTGGCCATGTGTCCGGAAATCTTCAAATAGATTAATGACTTTCCTGTCGCGGTCATATAAAATATTATACCGGATCAGTGAAGCAGACCCGCCATGGGAACCCATGATCATTGCGTTCAGGTAATAAAACCGGTGACCCTTAAATTCAAATTCACGGAAACTGTCCTCATGCATTTCCATCAGATCCACAGAAGGCCATTCATTTTTATGGCCGTCAATTGTAAGTGATACCAGTTTCCAGTTATCCTGGTTTACTTTCTGTATGATTACTGTATGATCTCCCGTAAGGGTGTCCATTCTCCATAATGTATCAGCAGTAACATGGATGGTATGCAATAAGCCGGTCGTATTGAGTAAACGGATTTCTTTTGTACTGATATTAGCCTGCAGGAACCGCAATAGCTGGCAGGTATCATTACCGGATTCATCCAGGTTACGGACAATGGCCGGACCCTCAATCCTGAAATACCCGGTATCGCTATGCCAGAAAGAAGAAACCACTTTGACCCCTCCCGGGCCGATGGAGTCATGGGGCACATCGTTTGAATCATGCACGATCAACGGGAATTCTTGTACAGGCTCCTTTTTGTGCCCCGGTTGCCGGCAGGCAATCAGCAAAAACAAGATGGCAATTCCCCATTTCATGATATCTAAAGTAGAATTTAGTCCAGACTTCTGCAGAAATATGACCGGATTCAGTGGCTGACCCTGACTAAGGTCATGCCCCGTATTTTGTTGTGGGTATACCTTTACGACATCATTCCAACATGAGAAAGTTCAAGAATATCATCCGCAGGCCTACCTGATTTCCCCCGGAATCTCCTCCAATCACTGTTTCTATTTCTTAACCACCTTCCGGGTGAAAAATTGCACATATGAAAACCATCATAGAACCGTTCCGGATCAAATCTGTTGAACCGATTTATTTCAATACCAAAGAAGAAAGACAGGCTATTCTCGAGAAAGCCTGTTACAATCCATTCAGCATTCATTCTGACGATGTGCTGATTGACCTGCTCACCGACAGCGGCACGAGTGCCATGAGCAGTAACCAGTGGGCCGGCATCATGAAGGGTGATGAATCCTATGCAGGCAGTCCCAGTTTCTACCATTTTGAAAAAGCGGTGCACGATATTACCGGCATGGCCCATACCATTCCCACACACCAGGGAAGGGCAGCCGAGAAAATCCTTTTCACCATCCTGGGTGGCAAGGGTAAATATTTTGTAAGCAATACTTTGTTTGATACGACGAGGGCCAACATCGAATTTTCAGGAGCCGAAGGCATTGACTGCATTACAGAAGAAGGACGACATCCTTCTATTCCTGCACCATTCAAAGGGAATATAGACCTGGTGCAGCTTGAGCAGGCTATAAAAGATAAAGGCGCGGAGAATATCCCGCTCTGCATTATCACGATTACGAACAATTCCGGTGGCGGACAACCCGTGAGCATGGCCAATATCCGTGCCGCACGTAAAATCTGCGATCATTATAAAATCCCGATGTTCCTGGATGCCTGCCGGTTTGCAGAAAACGCCTGGTTTATCAAACAACGGGAGGAAGGATATGCCAATAAGCCTGTTCCGGAAATCGTGCATGAAATGTTTTCGTATGCGGATGGCGCCACGATGAGTGCGAAGAAAGATGCGTTTGCCAATATCGGCGGTTTCCTGGCGATGCGTGATTTAGAACTGGCTACTCGCTGCCGCAACTTATTAATTATTACAGAAGGATTCACAACCTACGGCGGACTCGCCGGCCGTGATCTTGAAGCCATTGCTATCGGACTGGAAGAAGTGATGGATGAACATTATCTCCAGTACAGGATCCGCAGTATTGAATACCTCACCAATAAACTGATTGCGGCCGGTGTACCCGTTATGCAACCAGCCGGCGGACATGCTGTTTATCTCGACGCGAAAGCATTTCTGCCTCATATCCCGGTTGACCAGTATCCGGGCCAGTCGCTGGTAGGCGCCTTGTACATTGAAGGTGGTATCCGTGGTGTTGAAATCGGCTCGCTGATGTTCGGGAAATATGATGGTGAAGGAAAACTTATCCCGGGTCAAATGGAACTGGTGCGGCTGGCGATACCGAGAAGAGTGTACACCCAAAGCCATATTGATTATGTATCTGAAGTGATCATTGAAGTATTTGAGAAGAGAAATGAGATCGGGGGATTGCAGTTATTGAGGAAGCAAAATTCTGCTGAGGCATTTTACAGTAAAACTGAAACCCATTTAATAAAATACATTTTACCACAAGGAACACAAAAATACACAAAGA
>JADKJV010000011.1 GCA_016720825.1 Chitinophagaceae bacterium
GTTATGTGGATCCGGCGATGACACACAACGCGCTGATCCGGGAAACCTCGTCAGAGGCCGCTTATAAACTGATAGGACCTTATAAAGTGGTAGGTACCTCCTTCCTCTTTGGTGAAAAGAACAAAGGCAGCCTGTATACGCCTGAATCCGGTGCCAGCCATGGCGTTTTTATCAGCTACAATACCTACAACCAGGAAGTGGAGTTTTTAGGAGCCTCAAATCCCAACAAAGCATTGACTAAAACGCCTGGGCAGATTGACTCAATGGAAATAGACGCCAATCCAAATGTGGGTCTTGAAAACCCGCTGAAGCTGATTTATGGTTCACACCTAGGAACAAACGATAAATCCTTTTACGTGCTCGTTTTTAAAGGCAGCCGTTTCAGTTTGTACAAAAAATACAAATCAGATCTTGGATATGTGTCCACCAATTATGTTCAGTCTGAACTCCGCCAGTTTGACCTCAGCTTTGAATTCTATTATACAGACAGCACCAGAAGCGGTTTTAAAAAAATTGAAAAGGAATTCGGCAAATGTGGTCAGCGAATTCAAGCCGGTCAAAGACATTACTTCCCTGGTGGATCCTACCGATTTTACTGTAAATCCCGAAGCCGTGCTGCGGAATGTATTTCAATTTCTTAATAAAGAATAATAAGATATACTCATGAACGATCAGCCTGAAATCCCCAACCAGCTTAATATCGAAATTTCAGAAGAAGTGGCAGAAGGTACGTATGCAAACCTGGCCATCATCACCCATTCCCATGCAGAATTTGTAATTGATTTTGTAAACGTCATGCCCGGCACACCCAAGAGCCGCGTGAAATCCAGGATCATCCTCACGCCGCAGCATGCCAAGCGGCTGATGCGCGCGTTGACGGATAACGTCCAGAAATTTGAAGCAATGAATGGGGTGATAAAGGATTTGGAGGATGTGCAGGTGCCGATGAATTTTGGAGGGCCTAATGCCCAGGCTTAGTCGCTAGTCTTTAGTCGTTAGTCTCTAACGACCTATTTACCCAAGAAAGACATTTAACCACAAAGGCCACAAGTGAGATTTTGATAATTTAAAACACAAAGAGGCACAATGGCGTTTTAATCGTTGGTTTGCCCTTTCCTTGAAATCTCCTGCCATAGGCTTCGCAAGATTAGCGCAAACAGATCTGGATGATCTCTGATCTGATCAATTAGTGAATATTTCTTTCTTCACAGGTAAAATATCAAAAATTAATCGCCAACAAGCTGATTTTGTACGCTAAAGCTCCTCACTTGTCCCATACATCTGATTTTATGTAACCTCCTCACTCACTAACGACTATAGGCTCCCTCATGCCCATACCCAACACTTTCCAGATACTGACCAACGACTAGCGCTAAAGACTAACGACTAAATAATCCTCTTCAGCAAAACCAAATTTTCACATATGTCCAGCCTTGACATCCACATCCGCGACCAGCTGGGCTGGGCGCAGGTTACCGGAAGGTGGTTGGGCAGAGAAATGATGCTTACCGCGTTTTCTTCGAGCGCTTTTTTGAGGATGATGCGCGGGTCGGCCACCGTGCCGGTAATGCCCCCTTCGGAGATGATTTCAAAATGGTTTATTTTATTGGCGCGGTTCAGGAAGATTACAGCAAACACTTCGTGGGGATAGTCTTTCAGCCTTGATTGTAGCCATATCCGTATCGCTGCTGGAGCTGACCCTGGTTTTCTCTAAGGGTAATGCCTGGTTGCGGCGGCGGCCCAGTTCCAGTGCAGCTGCAATAGTTACCGCTTTAGCCGGCCCGACGCCTTTGATTTTCATTAAATCTTTGGCAGACAGTTTACCTAATTCAGCAATATTGTTCTTACTCAACTGCAGTATTTCACGTGCCAGGTCGAGCGCTGATTTATTGCGTGTGCCATTCTGTAACAGGATAGCGAGGAGCTCCGCCTGGCTGAGGTTTTCTGCACCGGATGCGAGTAGTTTTTCCCTCGGACGCTCGTCAATTGACCACTGTTTTATTGAGTAGTTCTGCTCTTGCACGGGGCCAATTTATAAAATAATTTTGCCCTGTACATGTTGTTTTAACGGTACGCAAGCCGCCAGAACCCCATTAAAAATCCAAAATTCTGGTACTATGAAAAACCAAACCCACAGTTCTCTCGGATCTATGCATCCGGTACTTTTTTTTGCAGCCGTTTACCTGGTGGCCCTGATGCTGTCTATTTTTATCTGTTCCTCCCTGTTTTACAGTTGTAACAGCAGCCACAGCGTGCTCACTGAGGGGAAATCCTTACCGCCGGCACCGGTCCAGGCTGACCAATCTTTGCTGGCAGCCACCGGACGCTAGTATTTTTTTCCATGACATGGCTGAATTGATGGGAGAGTAATATCTTCGCCGCACCAAGGAACAACCTTTGGAATTTATCTTTCTACATCATGCAATCAGCCAAAATTTTCTCGGGAACCAGTTCCCAGCAACTGGCCGAACAAATCTGCAAACGGTACGGAGCCCAGCCAGGCAGGGTGAATATCCAGCGATTCAGTGACGGGGAAATATGCCCGGTATTTCTGGAAAGCGTCAGGGGCGACTATGTTTTCCTGGTCCAGAGCACCTATGCCCCGGCCGAAAACATCCTCGAATTACTCCTGATGATTGACGCCGCCCGCCGTGCCTCAGCCTACAAAGTAATTGCCGTAATTCCTTATTACGGGTATGCCCGCCAGGACCGGAAAGACCGGCCAAGGGTAGCTATTGGCAGTAAATTGATTGCCAATATGTTAGTGGCAGCTGGTGCCGATAGGGTAATCACGATGGACCTGCACGCACCCCAGATCCAGGGCTATTTTGACATCCCGGTGGATCACCTCGACAGCCATGCAGTTTTATCCCTTATATCGAGAATCTGAAGCTTGAAAACCTTACCTTTGCCGCCCCCGATGTGGGAGCCACAAACAGGATCCGGGAGATTGCCAGTTATTTCAATGCCGAAATGGTAATCTGCGATAAACACCGGAAAAGGGCGAATGAAATTGCGAGCATGGTGGTGATCGGGGATGTGACCGGAAAAGATATCGTGATCATTGATGATATCTGTGATACAGGCGGAACGCTTGCGAAAAGCGCCTCTCTGCTGAAAGAAAAAGGAGCGAGGAGTGTAAGGGCATTGATCACACACCCGGTACTGAGTGGAAAAGCGTATGAGAATCTTGAAAACAGTGTGCTGGAAGAAGTAGTGGTTTGTGATACGATCCCGGTGAAAAAGCAAAGCCCGAAAATCCGGGTGATATCAGTGGCGGAATTGTTCGCAGTAGCCATCCGGAATGCGTTTGAGAATAAGAGTATCACAAGTCTGTTTATTCACTCGCAGCGGAAAGACAAGTAAAAAACAAAACAACATACAATCATGAAGACAATTACAATCGAAGGACAACTGAGGACCGGCTTTGGCAAAACAGCCACCCGCCAACTCCGCTCTCAGGACATGGTGCCTGGTGTAATTTATGGGGGTGCTCAGGAAGTAAATTTTTACGCTCCTGTTGCGGCTTTTAAAACACTGGTGTACACACCCAGCTTCCAGAAAGCTGAGGTTAAAATTGACGGAAAATCTTATGAGTGCATTCTGAAAGATCTTCAGTTTGACAAAGTGGACGATTCACTGATCCACGTAGATTTCATGGAACTGGTTGGCGATAAAAAAGTAATCGCTACTATCCCCCTGAAATTCGTAGGTGTTTCCAAAGGCGTTAAAGATGGCGGTAAACTCATCATCAAGATGAAGAACCTGAAGGTGAAAACCCTTCCCAAATACCTGACTGAACAGATTGAAGTGAATATTGATGAACTGGACCTGAACGGGAATATCCGTGTGGAAGATGTAAAAATTGACCACTACGAAATCCTGAACTCACCCAGGATTCCCATCGCTTCTGTTGTACTGACCCGTCAGCTGAAACAGGAAGAATCTACTGCTACACCTGCAGCCGGCGCAGCCCCTGCAGCAGCAGCCGGAGCAGCCCCTGCAGCAGCAGCAAAACCAGCAGCAGCCAAGAAGTAGGTTGGGTGTCTGGTAAAAAGATTGAAGAGACTTTCTGAAAAGAAGGTCTCTTTTTTTTTGAGTTGGAGGTTGGAAGTTGGAGGTTGGAGGTTTAACCCGAAAGATTGAAGTCTCTTTCTGTTGGAATGTTGGAATGTTGGATTGTTGGAATGTTCATTTATTCGAAAAGACTTTACAGTGTAAAGCACTCCGTTTATCGGAGAGTAATTTATTGTGAGGAACCCTTCGGATTGCAGAACAATCCAACTCTCCAACAATCCAACATTCCAACAGCAATTTTCAAACTGTATTTAACCTTTAGGAATCTAACAACTTTCGAGAACCTCCAACCTCCAACCTCCAACCTCCAACCAAATTTTGCCATCCTATCCGACCTAATCTGCCGGGGATTACGTTAATTGCACCATGAAATTCCTTCTCGCAGGCCTTGGTAACCCCGGCAATGAGTATGCCCATACCCGCCATAATATCGGGTTTGATGTGGCCAATGCATTTGTGACCAAACACGGGGGCCAGTTCCAGAATGGCCGGCTGGCTTATACGGCTGAAGTGAAATGGAAAGGCCGTATCGTCGTGTGTATTTGCCCAACTACTTTTATGAATCTCAGTGGCAAGGCTGTGAAATACTGGCTGGATAAGGAGAAAATCACGCCTGACCGCATGATGGTGATTGTAGACGAGCTGGCCCTGCCCTGAACCGGATCCGGATCAGGCCGGGGGAGCAATGCGGGTCATAATGGACTGAAAAGCCTGGAGGAATCCCTGGCCACCCAGGAATACCCGCGCCTGCGTTTTGGCATAGGAAACAACTTCCCAAGGGATGCAGTCAGACTTCGTACTTGGTAAATGGAACAGCGAGGAAGAGCCCATGGTGAAGCTTAAAATCAGTAAAGCCGTGGAAGCCATAGAGATATTTGTGACTCAGGGGCTTACTACGGCCATGAACCAGATAAATAATCAGGAGTTTTCGCTATGATTAATCAGTATGATTACTTATTTTAGCAGTCCGTCCTGAAATTTTCCCCTTTAAAATCCACGTCCGGAATGAAGCCTAGATATATGGGATAAACAATTTATTTGTATCCGATGTATTTAAACAAAACACTGCACTATTATGAAGATTTTTTGTGTTGGTCGCAACTACGCTGCACATGCTGCTGAACTGGGTCATGAGGTTCCCGATGAACCTGTTATTTTCATGAAACCCAAAAGCGCGTTATTACAGCCCCATACCCCGTTCTATTATCCCGAATTCACCAATGAACTCCATTATGAATGCGAACTGGTACTCCGTATCAGCAAGAACGGGAAATACATCCAGGAAAAATTTGCCAGTAAATACTATGATGCGGTGACTGCCGGCATCGATTTCACTGCGCGTGATATCCAGAACGAGCTGAAAGAAAAAGGCCTGCCCTGGGAGAAAGCAAAAGCCTGGGATAATTCTGCTGTTATCGGCAAATGGCTTCCTTTTTCCGGTCTCAAAAATAAAAAAGACATCAATTTCTGTCTGTATAAAAACAAAGAATTGGTTCAGCAGGGCAATTCAACGCTCATGATCCATTCTTTCGACAGTATCGTTGCTTATATATCAAATTATTTTTCAGTCAATATCGGAGATATCATTTTCACCGGTACACCAGCCGGAGTAGGAGAAGTGGTGGTAGGGGATGAACTCGAAGGGTTCATTGAGGATGATAATATGTTTACGATAGAAGTGAAATAACCCCTTCACCAGACTGACCGGCTTCCCTTAATTTTGCCTGATACGCTTGCTGTACATGCCTGATCAATCTATTTTACTGAAGGCCTACCGGCTTATGTGCCGGACCCATGCCATGGCTGGCATCTATGAGGCCAACCGGGCTGTATGTAAGTACGTGCACTCCACTTCCCGCGGACATGAAGCCATCCAGTTAGCCACTGCTTTCCAGTTAGGCCCGCAGGATTTTGTGAGCCCTTATTACCGGGATGAATGCATGATCGCCGGACTGGGTTTCAGTCCGTATGAACAAATGCTCCAGCTCCTCGCTAAACAGGATGATCCGTTTTCCGGCGGCCGTGAATATTATTCGCATCCCAATTACCGGGGTGATGACCGGCCCACGATTATACACCAGAGCAGCGCCACCGGCATGCAGGCCATTCCCACCACGGGCATCGCCCAGGGTATCCGGTATCTCGAAATAACCAACTCGCCATTATTAATAAAAGGAGCGCAGGGGGAATTACCTGTTGTGATTTGTTCACTGGGTGATGCCAGTGTAACAGAAGGTGAAGTGAGTGAAGCCTTGCAGTTTGCCTCCCTGAAACAACTGCCCATTATTTTCCTGGTGCAGGATAACGACTGGGGCATCAGTGTTACTGCCGGCGAAGCACGTGCTATGAATGCCTATGAATTTGCCGGCGGATTTCCCGGATTGTACCGGGCACAGGTGGATGGTGCAGATTTTGAAGCATCCTTTAAAATGATGAAGGATGTATGTGATTTTGTCCGCCGTGAGAGAAAGCCTTATCTCGTACATGCTAAAGTTCCCTTACTGGGACATCATACCAGTGGTGTGAGAAAAGAATTTTACAGGCCTGATACAGACTGGGCGGAACATCTTTCCCGTGATCCAATTCCGCGCCTCCGGAAAAAATTACTCGAAACAGGCATTACAGAATCTGACCTGCTCAGCATAGAACAAACTGCACAGGATACAGTTACTGAACAATTCAACCAGGCAGTTTCGGCAGCAGAACCTGATCCATCCACGGTGGCGGAACATGTGTTTGTGGCAACTCCTGTTACCGAAGAATATGGAGACCGGAACAGCCATGCGCATGATAAAATCATGATGGTGGATGCGGCGTTACATGCGATCCGCGAAATCATGGCCACCAATCCTGAAGCGGTTGTATACGGTCAGGATGTAGGACGGAGGCTGGGTGGTGTATTCCGTGAAGCGGCCACACTTGCAGAACAATTTGGAGATCACCGGGTGTTTAATACGGCGATACAGGAAGCCTACCTCGTTGGTTCATGCGTTGGCATGAGTGCTGTGGGGCTCAAACCCATTGTTGAAGTGCAGTTTGGCGATTATGTTTACCCGGGTATTAACCAGCTGGTAAGTGAAGTGTCGAAAAGCTGTTACCTGAGTTGTGGTAAATTTCCCGTCTCCATGATATTGCGTGTGCCGGTTGGCGCTTATGGCGGCGGTGGTCCTTATCACAGCGGTTCGGTGGAAACAACGATTTTGTCTATCAAAGGAATTAAAGTTGTTTATCCTTCTACTGCCGCAGATATGAAAGGACTGATGAAAGCCGCCTATTATGATCCGAATCCGGTAGTAATCCTCGAGCATAAAGGCCTTTACTGGAGTAAAGTGCATGGAACTGAAGAGGCACGCACACCGGAACCGGATGCAGATTATATTATACCGATTGGAAAAGGAAGGATTGCATTGAATGCATCCGAAGAATCTGTTGATAACGGGGAGAGTTGTGTGGTGATTACCTGGGGGATGGGTGTGTACTGGGCCAAAGCTGCGAAAATGACCGGCGATAAAGTAGAAGTAGTGGATGTGCGGAGTTTATTCCCCCTCGATGAAGAACTGATTTTTGAGAGAGTACGTTTACATGGAAAATGCCTTGTGCTCACAGAAGAGCAGCAAAATAATTCCTTCGCGGAAGCATTGGCCGGCCGCATTGCAAAACATTGTTTTACCTCACTTGATGCGCCTGTGGAAGTACTGGGTGCGTTGAACCTGCCGGCTGTGCCGATGAATGTGATCCTGGAGCATGCGATGTTGCCGGATGCGGAAAAGACCCGTCAGAAAATTATGGCTTTACTGTCTTACTGAAATTCCTCAGCTTTTTACATCCAGTTTAATACTGAGTTCCACCAGTTGTTTATCATCAATCGTCGCCGGTGCATCCAGCATCATATCCCTTCCTGCATTGTTTTTGGGGAAGGCGATAAAGTCGCGGATACTTTCACTGCCGCCGAGGATGGCACAAAGTCTGTCGAAACCAAAAGCAATACCACCGTGCGGCGGTGCGCCATATTCAAAAGCTCCGAGGAGGAATCCGAATTTGTGTAACTGTTCTGCTTCGTCCATACCTAGTGCGGCAAACATTTTTTCCTGCAGTTCGCGCTGGAAGATCCGGATAGAGCCACCGCCGATTTCATTTCCATTCAGTACCATATCATACGCATTCGCTTTGATATTGGCATAAGGGTGTTTCAGGTATTCGGCTGCGTTTTCGATGGAAGGGTTATTGCTGATCATTGTATCAATCTGGTCAGGCTTGGGCGAGGTAAACGGATGGTGACGTGCTACCCAGCGGTTTCCTTCTTCATCATATTCAAAAAGCGGGAAGTCGAGCACCCATAACAGTTTGAATTCATCCTTACGGCGCAGTCCGAGTCTTTCAGCCATTTCCATACGCAGGTCGCTGATGGCTTTACGGGTTCTTTCTTCTGCACCGGCCAGCATCAGTACCAGGTCGCCGGGTTGGGCGCCGGCTGCTTCTGCAATGGCTTTCAGTTTGTCTTCTGTATAGAATTTATCCATACTGCTCTTGCAGCTGCCATCGGAATTATATTTGATGAAAGCCAGTCCTTTCATGCCAATCTGCGGACGCTTTACCCATTCAGTCAGTTCATCGGTTTGTTTGCGGCTGTATTCGCTGCATCCGGGAACGGCAATGGCCACAACGGTTTCTGCATCATCAAAAACTTTAAAGCCGGCACCATTGATCAGTTCTTCCGCCGGTTGTTTTTGTACATACACGGAAGCCGGTTTTTTCAGGTTCAGCACTTTCATGCCGAAACGGATATCCGGTTTATCGTTTCCATACTGCCACATGGCATCTTCCCAGGTCATGCGGGAAACGGTTTCTGTATAGTCAATGCCTTTCACATCCTTGAAGATGGCTTTCACCATGCCTTCAAACATATTCAGGATATCTTCCTGCTCCACGAAAGCCATTTCACAGTCAATTTGTGTGAATTCAGGCTGGCGGTCGGCACGTAAGTCTTCATCGCGGAAACATTTTACAATCTGGTAGTAGCGGTCGTAACCACTCACCATCAGTAATTGCTTGAATGTTTGCGGGCTCTGGGGCAGGGCATAGAATTGTCCTGCATTCATCCTGGAAGGAACCACAAAATCACGTGCGCCTTCAGGTGTTGATTTAATGAGGAAGGGGGTTTCAATATCCATGAAGCCCTGGTTGTGCAGGTAGTTTCTTGCAGCACGGTTAACTGCATAACGGAGCTCCAGGTTTTTCTTCACTGCGTTACGGCGAAGATCCAGGAAACGGTATTTCATCCGCAGGTCATCGCCGCCATCCGTATCATCCTGGATGGTAAAAGGGGGAACAGCTGATTTATTCAGCACGCGGAAAGTTTCCACTTTGATTTCGATTTCACCGGTGGGTATATTCAGGTTCTTGTTACTTCTTTCCTGTACGGAACCTGTTACCTGTAAAACAAACTCACGGCCCATGGGATTTTCTTCCAGGGTTTTATTCAGTTCTTCACCAAACAACAATTGGGTGATGCCATAGCGGTCGCGCAGGTCAATGAATGTGATGGCGCCAAATTTCCTGACTGTTTGCACCCAACCGGCGAGGGTGGTGCTTTGTCCCTGGTTGCTGATCCGCAGTTCTCCGCAGGTATGTGTTCTGTACATAGCCAATAACTTTTTTATTGTACAGCAGGGAAAATTTGTTGTAAATCCCGGCTTTCCCCCTGTATGTCAATTAATTATAAAATCCGGGTTGCAAAGATACTACAAAGCTGCGGGGGCTTGCAAACCAGCGGTGAAAACATTAAATTTATTCTCCCTTACAGGAAGGGGCTGGAAATGGAAGCGATTCTGTTTTTTACCCAGACTGCAAGCCGCATTGAAACTGATCCGAAACCTTAGACAAAAACCTAAATCCACCAAATGATTACACTGACCTTAATCTACTGTATCCGTCGTTACCTGCTCTCGGCCGACGGAAAAAAGTCACCGTTCTTAATTAGTCTTTACTTTTACAGGCTCTTTCCTTTTTTGTACCAGGTAATAGCATAAACAGGATTGCTGCGCCCGAGAAAAATGGGATCAGGGCCAGTTGTTTCCCAGTTATGAAACCACCGATGATATTTTCATCAAATCCGAAAAACTCACTGATCATCCAGAGTGAATTGGCGCTGATCCAAAATGCGATTGCCAGGTTATGTGCCAGTTCAGCCACTACATGACGGGTGCGCCAGGCAATGATGATGGCAATACTCAATGTGGGAATGATCATGGCAATCCCCATCCATTTCCAGATCATACACCAGCTGATATCTTTCATCAGCCAGAAAACGATATGCATGTTCTCCATTTTCCGGTATCTGTCGGGTATGCTGTAATGGGTATCAGGAACCTGGCTCATGTGATTAGTTTTAGTATCCGGAAAGATAACAAAACTGTTCAATGAAGTCTTAGCTGCGGGAGAGTACCCGCGTAAAACGTTTTACATCCGCTTCGGGTGTGATTGGTTCTCCGTATACCGGGTGACGGCAAAGCTGGTTTGCAAAATAGGGCGCGAGTGAACATCCCTTGGTGCCCATACCATTTAAAATGCCAATGGAGGGATAGAGCGGGTGTATGCCGGCGAAAGGCCTTCTTTCCAAAGTGGCGGGACGCGTAGCCGCAAAATGGGCAGTAACGGTATATGGAAGCTTCAGCCATTCTTTCAGATTGCTTTCCGTTTTTATCCTGAATTCTTCTGTGGGTCCGGTATGTTCAAATTCCATTCATAACTGGAGCCGGCCCACCATCTTCCGTTTTCATCCAGCGGTACCAGGGTGATATTTTTTTTATAAATACGATCCGGTGGCAGTCCGGGAATATCCAGCACCAGGATCTGTCCTTTGTTTGGCGCAAAGGGGAGTGCTTTGAACCAGGGTTGTATCGCCGCATGGTCACCGTTGCAGAAAATGATTTTTTTCGCACGGATATCACCGTACTCCACATAGTTTTCAGTAATGACCAGTTTGCTTGTCTCAAGGTTTTCCTCCCGGAGAATTTGCAATTCTTTCAGCCGGTTTCTCCAGGCAGGTAATAGTTTTTCAAGTATGACGGTGTAAGCCGGTGTGATTTCCCCCCAGCCAAAAGGATAGTCAAACAAGTCCCTGAATTTTTCTGGTTCAGGATATGTTTTCATATAAATATTATTCTCGGCGACTCTTTTTTCGAAACTGATTTTGGTATCAGGGGAAGGGAAAAAATCAACAATGTTTTTAGCGGCGATGACTGTTTCATTAACGCTGGCGCCGATTTCCCGGTAAGCCTGGTCTGCAAACCCGATCACTTCATCCACCATCCAAACTTTGGCGTGCCTGCGGCCAGTAACGGGGTTGATAATACCACCGGCTACACGGGAAGAAGCCAGGGGATCTTCTTTGTCGAATACGATGCAGGTTTGGCCGGCTTTGAGAAGGTAATAACTGAGCCAGGTGCCGGAGAGGCCCTGGCCGAGAATGAGGTAATCAACGTCCATTGCGTAAAGATAAAATGATTAAATACATTTAACCACTAAGAACACTAAGAATACACCCACCTACGCTTCGCTTCGGCGGACAAAGAAGGCCACAAAGAGTTCATCTTTGTGGCCTTTGTTTAAACTTTGTGCACTTTGTGGTAAAAAAAACTATTCCACATTGATCCTTACACCCTCACTATGCGATGTAAACTCCGGCGCATACATACACTGTATCGTGGTAATGCCATTGCTGAAATTACCGGTATGCGTGGCGAAGAGCGGATATTCAAACACGTAAGTCCCTTTTCTCAGGTAGGAGAAGAAGAAATTCGTGCTGGCATCTTTGGTGCTTTCATAATAACCCAGTCCGCCCTGGTATTTATAAGAACTGATCACATTCACTGGTTCCAGGGAAGAAGCGCGCATGTCTTTCATGTGTACATATTCCATGTCGCGGTCAACCCGCAGTTCAATGCGGACTTTAATTTTATCACCCACTTTGATCACGGTGTTTTCATTCACTGGTGTGAGCACTGGTCCGCGGTCGCTGTTGGTTTCAATAAACAGTTTTTTAACCAGTTTGAGCGGAGTGGCAGCGGATGTGATTTTATCCAGGTCTTCAAAATACTGCCAGTACACAGCGCCCCAGCTTACGGGAGAACCACCATTGGCGGCAGGGTTTGAAACAGTCACGCTGATCTTACCCATATCTGGTTTTACTTTATTGCCTTCGATTATTTTTTTGAAATAACCGGTGCCGGCTTCGGTGTTATTCTCGGTTGATTTCACCGTCATGTTCCCGAGTTTGATTTCAACAACGGGTTCATTCACCAGCCAGTTGGTGCCCTGGATCAGCAGTGCATAACAGGCTTCAGCGGTGGCCTTGGTAGTTTTCCAGTTGGTGGTCTGTTTGTTTTTAAGCAACCAGGTTTTGAGATCGTTCACGGCTACATCATCTTTACCGGCTTCCTGGAAAGCTTCTGTGAGCAGGGAAACTGTTTCAACCGGTGCTTCATACCAGAACCAGCCGGATGACTGGTCTTTCCAGTACATACCCAGTTCTTCATTCACGATAGAAGTTTCTTTGAGGGATTTCAAAATGGCTGCTGCAGTTTTGATGTCTCCGTTACGGAATAACGCCAGGGTGGTCATACCCTGCATGTATTTGCTTTGGGTGGTCCAGGTAGCAGCAGTTCTTTCCCTGAAATAATTATACGCTGTTTGTGAAGCTTTGGCAACAGCCACTTCGGGGAAGAAACTGCGCATGTAGAGATACTGGATCGTGGTGTAACCCGGTGTGTATGTTTTCAGGTTCACTTTGTATTTAACCAGGTTGTCATAATCTTCTTTGAGTTTGACATCCAGGTAAGGCAGCGCCTTTGTAAGGATGGCATTCAGCTTATCTGATTGTCCGGGTGCAAACGCTTTCAGTTTTTTCAGGTGACCAATACCGGTTACAATATACTGGGTGATGTACCTGTCATCAGGTCCGCCTTTGAACCATACAAAACCACCGTTGCTGCTTTGCATGTTTTTCATTTTGTCGTAAGCACTGTTTAGCTGCTCACTCATGCGGATCATATCAAACAGCAGGGCGATATTCTTTTTCTGTTCAGATTCATTTTTAGCCTGCAATACCCAGGGCGTTTCTTCCAGCATCACGGCCTTGAGCTCCTGGTTTTTCTCCAGGTTACTCATCAGCGCAGCGGTATCTTTTATTTTCCATTTTTCAAATACCTGTTTGATGCGGGGAGATGAATTGGCAATGAACGTGGCCAGAGAATTCGCATAATAGCGGTTCCAGGTTTGTTCAGCACATTCGTAAGGATATTCCATCAGGTAGGGCAGGGCTTGCACGGCATACCAGGCGGGGTTGCTGGTATATTCCAGGCTCAGCGAGTATTGCTGTAAGGTTTCGCTGCTGCCGGAGTTGAGGAGTTTGTCAAAGCTGAAATTCTTCGTGCCTGTGCCACGCATCGGCATCGGCATGGTTTCAGTAACGAGCATCCTATTGGTAAGTACCGGTAAAGCATTTTCTTCACCATCACTGTAATCGCCGGCTTTGGCAATTACCCTCCATACCAGTGCATTGTTATACTGGTAAGGTACTTCGATCGGGAATTTCACTGCTTCGCTTTGACCGGCTGCAACAGTAAAATACTGGTTGGGCACCACACTGCGGAAACGGCCGTCGACCGGTTCATTGGTGGTGGCATCCACGAGCTGCAATTCAACGGTACCTGTCAGTTCCTTGCTGCTCAGGTTTACAATCTTGGTACTGAATTCCATTTTATCGCCTTCCCTTAAAAACCGCGGGGCATTGGGCTGCACCATCAGGTCTTTCTGGGTTACGATTTCATGGGTGCTGTAGCCAAAGGCGGCATCTTTGGTATGCGCCAGGGCCATGAATTTCCATTTGGTCAGCGCTTCAGGCATGGTGAAAGAGAAACTGATAGCACCGCTGCTGTCGGTCCTCAGATCAGGGAAGAAGAAAGCAGTCTCATTGAAGTTCTTCCTGATTTTTACGCCGGGATCCTGCTGGCCGGTGTTTGGTTTTTTGTCCATTACATCACCAATACCATCTGCATCTCCGTCTTTTTTGCCTTTTTCTTTTGCGCCATAACCAACTACCACCACTTCGTTTACTGTCGGCGGCGGAGCCATGACTTTCATTTCAGCGCGGTCTGCAACAGACCCGGAGATATCCATTTTATTATAGGAATCGAAAGCGTAATACATATTGCCACGTGTACGTACATTCAGGTATTCCCCGCTCATCGTGGATAAAATATAATCATACTGTTTGTACAGTTCTTTTCCATCCGGCTCTTCTGCATAGCGCTGGTTAGAAGCGATGGAAGAGAAATTCGTCATTTCATTCCAGTAAAAATCGGGATAGTAAGTTGGCCAGATGTTAGGCGTATTCCAGCCATGGTATTTGAACTGGTCCAGTGAAGCATCGTACATGGTGGCCAGCATTTCAGCGGCTACTTTTTCATTTTTCAGACCACTGATTTTCAGGCTCCACTTTTCCTCCGCACCGGGTAGTGTTTTATCACGGTAGGTGGTGTATTCGATTTTCAGTTCTTTGTCAGTCCACGGTACATCAATGGTGCTGGATGACTGGTAAATCCGGTTGTGTTTTATAAACAACCAGCCCACACCGTAACCGCCTTTATCATCAGCCGTAACCGGGAAGACGAAAGTCCGCTTTGTGTTATTCAGGTCAAAGAAACTGTAGCGGTCTGCAAACGGACTGTTCCTGTCTTTTTTATCAACCAGCTGCACCACGAATAAATTATCTGCAGCCGTACCCCATTGTATGCTGGCGTTTTCACCGGGTTCCACCCTGGTTTCTTTTCGCCCTGCCAGGTATAGGAAGGATTGGTAAGCTGGTTTGATTTGGTGTCAGACAGTTCGATATAACGTATGTCTTTCACCGGTTCTCCGTTTTTATCACGGCTTTCCATTTCGATCATATAGAAACCGGGTGCGAAAGATTTACCACCAAGCGCAAATGAGCCGTCACTCCGGGATGAATCGGAAACCTGTAAAGCCTGGGCACCTTTTTCCCAGCTCTTGAAATCGGTTTCATTATCGTATTCATCATTGGGGAATGCGCTGATGTAATCTGATTTAGTCATCGTGAACTGATCGGGACGATCCCATAACCGGGAACGGATCAGCCTTTTCTCTTCCTGTAAACGGGTGATGGTTACTTTCACTGTTGCGGGTTCGTGTTCACCGCTCATGTTTTGCGTACGGATAGTCAGTTTCTTCAGGCTGTCGGCCGGTAAACCAGCGGGGATATCACTGATCAGCATGAGTGCTTTGTAGCCAACAGTCACCATTTGCTCCCCGCTGCGGGTTTCGCCATTGATATCGGTTACATCTGCATAAATGGTATAGTCAAATACGGGATCGTATTTTTTATCCAGCGTCAGGTCAGGGATTGCAGTGAATTCAACAGTGAATTTGCCATCCTTATCTGTTTTGGTTTCACCATGGGTGATTTCCATTTCCTCTACAGGTGGCTGCCACCAACGCCAGAAATACCAGCTGTAAATAAACCTTGGTTGGCGCACGATGCGGTATTTTACCAGGGCACCGTCAATGTTATTACCTGCGTAAGCTTTGGCCGTGCCGGTTACTTTGATCTGGTCGTTTACTTTATAGGTGCCTTTTGATGGTTTCGTAATCAACATAAAACTTAGGTCGTTTGTATTCTTCCACATTGAAATTGGCTGCACCGCCATCTTTTTTCGTGTGAACACTAAAAGCACCGTTCAGGCTGCCCAAGGGCAACTGGAATTTGCCGGAGAAAGAACCGTATTCATTGGTCTGCACATCAATCGTATCAATGTCCTTGTAATTTGCATCACGCAGGTACACCGTAGTCCGGTAATCTTTCCGGGCAGAACCCCGCTTGTCCGCTTCATTCCTGATCAAAACGATTCCCTTGAAGTATACTGTTTGTCCGGGACGGTAAATGCTCCGGTCTGTAAACAGGAATACAGAGGTGGTTACTTTCGGCGTAATCGTTTCCTCTGTACGGTTGTAGTAATCGTAGTTCCAGTCCTCCATGTACAAATGCTCATCATTATGTTTAATTTCCAGTTTGTAATTATAACTGTACTGGTTCGGGTCGTTGTTCCTGTCGAGCCGGGCATAACCGTGTGCATCTGTTGTGTATAATTTGCCTTTCTGGTCAATATATTTTGATTGTTTATAATCATATTGCTGGTTCCAGATCTGGACAGATGCATTAGCCAGCGGGCGTCCGTTATCTCGGTTCAATACAAAGAGGTCGCGTTTATTGGATACATAACTGATAGATGATACATAGAAGAACCGGGCGCCAACAATTGATTTGCTGTTATAATCTTTTTCGTTGCCTGCGAGCAGGTAGTATTCGCCGGCAGGAAGCCCGTCAATTTTTATTTCAGCGGTATGTGACTGGTAGTCTTTGGTGTCAGGCAGGGTTTGTTCCCAGCTGCGTATAGCTTTGGCATTGATGAGGCCGGGCCAGTATTTTTCGCTATTGGCACTCAAGAGCAGTTTTTTCAATGCATCATCCGCTTTGATGATCCGCAGGTGGAGTTTGCTGATGTTGCGGTAAGTAACCAGTGACCGGAAAGCCTGGGATGGGATGTTTACTTTTTCCAGTTTGAATTCCAGGGAACGGGTATTGATATCACGTAACAGGTTGTAGGCGTTTGTTTTCCTTCGGAAGAATCTTTTTGTGCAAGGATGGTCTGCAGGATTTCTTTGGCCTTGACTTTGTCAAACCGGTGGGTTGTATCCCCGTGGGGTTTGTATTCACCGGCTTTATCCACCAGTTCGGAAGCCATCAGGAACCAGGCCTGGGCAGCGGCAGGTAAGCTCCCATATTGACGGGCGATATGGTTTAACGCTGTATAATAGAGTTTGTCTTTATCAGGATGGACTGATTTGTCTTTGATATATGCCAGGCGCTGCAGGTCTGCGTCTATCAAAGCATCCGGTTTGCTGTCATTCAGGTGAAAAGCGATCAGCTGCTGGAAGAGCTGGATGGCTTTGTGTGAATCGGAGAGGCTGTCGCGGGTGATGAATTTCCTTGTGGCGAAATCTGCCGCGGGATCAAAGGCGGAAGCCTGGTCTATTTCAAAAGCATACGCCGGTTTTGTTATTTCTTTTTCATCGTTTTCGAAATAGGCGAGGGCACGGAATGCCAGCAGGTCGTACAGGGTGGGGCGGAGGTGCCGCATATTGCCTTTGGTGATCAGGGCTTCGAAAGGCTCCAGCTTTGTTTGCTGCAGCATTTTGTATTCTTTCAGAGACGAGAGAAATAGTTCCGTAGTCTTCTTATGGAAATCTTCTGCGCCCCAGGTGGCGATATCGTCCTTTTTGAAGTTTTGGGTTTCAGTACGGTTATATAATGTCCAGCGGACTTTATTAAAGTAGTTCCAGTATAATTCAGCGAGGTGGCTTTTCAGGATAGATGTGGCGGGTTCACGGCTGGTTGTGATTTCTTTTTCAATCTCAGCGATGTTCAACTGGTCATTGTCTTCCCTGATTTCCTCCTGCAGTGTGCCGATATAGATCAGGCTTTTGATAACCTGGGCATCCTGTTTATCTTTTTTGGCAAGCGTGTATATTTTTTTAACCACTGCCATGGCCGATTGCGGCAGCGATTTTTCAATGAAGGCTTCGGCTTCCTTCCATTCTTTGGTGTAATTTTTTACCGGGTTCTGGCTTCTGGCTGTCATGCTGAATAGTATAAATAGGCTGAAAAAAACAGTGCAGGATTTCAAAAAGCGTGGCATAATGGGAAAATTTAGTACAATATAGTTATTCTTTTTCCCTGTTAAGATGCGTACCGTCATGGATTTTCATAAATATGTGCCGGAGGTACACAATACGCTGGAACTCTTTACAGTAAAGGCTTTCGGCTGAATTCGCTGTTCCCTTAACAATTCATTTTTTTGCTTTAACGTTTTCTTAGATCGTTTTTGGCATGGTGGCACGCGCTTTGAAAATTGATAAGCGTAAACAAGTTCATTCATTCAAAATTTACTATCATGAAAAAAATCTTTACACTCTTTATCGTTTCTCTGATCACCTTGTCAGCTTTCGCTGACGGATTCCGCGGCAACAGTATGCTTACTATTAAGTCACAGTCCCGCGGTGCTATTAAAGTAGTAGTTGACGGCCGACGCTTTGAGCCTTCTGATAACTTTATGCGTCTCCAGGGATTACAGCCCGGTGATCATTTTATCAAAATCTACCAGGAAAAAACAAACGGCTTCTTTGGTTACTTTGGCCGCAGGTATGAAGTAGTATTCAACAAATCCATTTGTGTAAAACCCGGTACAGCGCTGACTTTATCAGTTGACCGCTGGGGCCGTGTAAGCCAGACAGAAATCCGTTTTGGTGGTTATGGCAGGGATGGTAACATTTACAATGACCGTGATGGCAGACGTGGTGACCGTGATAATGACCGTCGTGGTTATGACAACGATAACCGCAACAGCAACTGGGGTAATGATTATGACAAAGGCCATGATTTCGATTTTGACAATGGCCGTCAGGGCGACTTTGGCTGGGACGGTGACAAAGACAGGAAAGACGACGGACGTGGCCGCCAGGATGATGGCCGTGGTTATGACAACCAGGGTTATGGTAACAGGATGGGCCAGGCGATGCGTGACCGTGAGTTTTCCGGTGTGATGGAATCCATCAGCAAAGAATGGTTTGAGACAAACAAAATCAAATCCGTTACACAGATAATCAGCGGTAATTATTTCACCACTGCCCAGGTTAAACAAATGGTACTCCTGTTCAGTTTTGAAACCAATAAGCTGGATGTTGCCAAACAGGCTTATGCGCACACGATTGATAAAAGCAATTATTATATGATTAATGATGCATTGTTCTTCAGCAGCAGCAAAGCCGAACTGGACCGTTTTATCCGCACTTCACGTTAAAAACACAGATACACAAGGGTTAAAAAAGGAAAGCCTCCCAACCGGGAGGCTTTTTCTTGTTGAGTATTTTAAGCGGAAATATTTACAAGGAGTGGAAATTCTATGGTGTTCATTTTTAAAGTGTAAATCTCCCGGGACTTTAGTCCCTTCGATGCTCTTCCAACAGAGCTTTTTTTTATAGTATCCAATTACAGGTTAATCATAATTTTCTTCTTAGTGTAAAGCTTCCCGGTGTCTTTGTTGCCCCGGGTTTAAACCCGGGGCAAATAATAACCTGTCAGCTTATCTCATAGAAGTTGCAATTGCTCACCTGTGATTCCGTGTTTTTCAAGAACTACTCTGGTTTTGATTCGGTAATGGGACTAAAGTCCCGGGTGATTTTTCTTTCCATTTTAAGTAAATCGGTAAGAAAAGCGTGCCATTTACTGAACTGGACCGTTTTATCCGCACTTCACGTTAAAAACACAGATACACAAGGGTTAAAAAGGAAAGAGGCTGTTTCAAAAGAAACAGCCTCTTTTTATGTCCCGATTGCCCAATTACCCCGGGTTAAAACCCGGGGCAATGCAGAAACCTGAAGTTTCTTCTTTTATATGTTGGAATTGAATGCCGGAAATTTCCTGATATAATAACCCCTCAGTTTTTTTGTTTGGTATAGGGACTAAAGTCCCTGTGTGAATTTTCTTACTATTTTTTAGAAAACGCATGCGGGGCTTTAGCCCCAGGCCGGAGTTTTGGAATAAGCCAAAAGAAAGAGTGTCCGATTCCTAAGCAATTTTACAATGCGCTGGTTTTAACACTTGCCCCGGGTTTTACCCCGGGGAAACTAAGAAGCAAACAGCTCCTGAAAAAAAGCAATTGCGAACCTGATGTCCATTTTATTTAGTAATTCATGCTTATCAAATTAAAAGGCCGCCTTTTGAGGCGACCTTTTAATTTTTTTATTTTATGCGGAATGTGAATCAGGATTATTTCACTGCCAAAGCATTCATCACTTCCAGCATTTTCTTGCCGATATCAGCAGGGCTGTTCACCACATATATGCCGCATTCAGTCATGATTTTCATTTTTGCAGAAGCGGTATCATCAGCGCCGCCAACAATAGCACCTGCGTGACCCATTCTTCTTCCGGGAGGAGCAGTTTGTCCGGCGATGAATCCAACTACAGGTTTTTTATTGCCGTTATCACGGATCCAGCGGGCAGCTTCAGCTTCCATACCACCACCGATTTCACCAATCATCACGATTCCTTCTGTAGCCGGGTCATTCATGAATAATTCAATCGCATCGCGGGTGGTAGTGCCGATAATCGGGTCGCCACCGATACCTACTGCAGTAGTAATACCCAGTCCGGCTTTAGCCACCTGGTCAGCTGCTTCATAAGTAAGCGTACCGGATTTGGATACAATACCGATATTACCGGGAATGAATACAAATCCGGGCATGATACCCACTTTGGCTTCACCGGCCGTGATAATACCCGGACAGTTAGGTCCAACCAGCCTTGTTTTACGTCCTTTTAAGTAGTTCTGCACTTTCACCATATCCTGCACAGGAATACCTTCTGTAATACAAACCACGAGGCCAATACCGGCTTCCGCAGCTTCCATCACCGCATCTGCAGCAAAGGATGGGGGGACAAAAATGATACTCACGTCAGCGCCGGTTGCTTTTACGCAATCAGCCACTGTATTAAAAACGGGTTTGTCCAGGTGCGTGCTGCCGCCCTTTCCGGGTGTAACACCGCCCACTACATTGGTTCCATACTCTATCATCTGGCTGGCATGGAAACTGCCCTCCGTACCGGTAAAACCCTGGACTAAAATCTTAGAATCTTTATTGACAAGGATGCTCATGTTGTATGATTAAAAGGATGGGCGAAATTAAGCATTTGAAGGGAGAAAAAACTGGATTTTACACTTGGCTTTTGGCTATTAGCCATTGGCTTTTGGCTTATTTCGTTAAGCCTGCTGGCCCAGACTATTGATTGGCGCCATCTCCAGTTAAAATTCTGGTATACCAGGGTTATCGGACTGAGCCAACAGCTAATTGCTAATAGCCAATAGCCTAATTAAAATTCCGAGTAATAAGGTAACAAGAAACTGGTAACGGGTAACTGGTAACCGGTAACTACTTGAGCATGTCATCCATATTCCTGTCATTCGGAATCTTCCCCCGCTCTTCGAGCATTCTCATTTCCTTGGCATCGCGGAGGAATTCGGAGGCGAAGATGAATTCGTTGAGGCGCTGGTTTTTGCTGAAGATGATTTCGCGGTTGCTGCCTTCCCATTCTTTTTCGCCTTTGTACATGTAGAGGATCGAATTGCCGATTTCCATGACACTGTTCATGTCGTGGGTATTCACTACGGTGGTGATATTGAACTCAACGGTTATTTCCTGGATCAGTTTATCAATAACCAGTGAAGTCTGGGGATCGAGGCCGGAATTGGGCTCATCACAAAACAGGTATTTGGGATTGAGTACGATGGCGCGCGCCAGTGCGACCCTTTTTTTCATACCACCACTTAGTTCGCCGGGGTATTTGCGGTTTGCATCTACCAGGTTTACGCGGTTCAGCACTTCGTTGACCCGGTCCAGTTTTTCTTGTGCGACCAGTCTTTAAACATACTCAGCGGGAACATTACATTTTCTTCCACGTTCAGGCTGTCGAACAGTGCGGCGCCCTGGAAGAGCATGCCGATTTCCTTGCGGACTTCAGTTTTCTGTTCTTTAGACATTTTGGTAAAAGACTCACCGCTGTATAAAACCTCGCCGCTGTCGGGTTCGAACAAACCCACCATACATTTCATGAGAACGGTTTTGCCGCTGCCGCTGGTGCCTATGATGAGGTTGCACTGGCCGGCTTTCATCACAGAGCTGACGTCCTGGATAACGGTTTTATCGGCGAAAGATTTATGTATGTTTTTTACTTCAATCATGGGTTGTTATAAGAGCAGGGCTGAGAGGATGTAGTCGGCAAATAATATCAGGATACAGCTTACCACCACGGCTTTGGTGCTGGCCCTTCCGATTTCGAGGGCACCGCCTTTTACGTAGTAACCGTAGAAGGCAGGTATGCTGGAAATGATAAATGAGAATACGTATGATTTCACCAATGCGAATATCACATTGTAGGGCACAAAGAATTCGAGCAGTCCTTTATCGTAGATGCTTCCGGAAATAATACCGGCTGAAATACCGGCCATCCGTCCGCCGATTATACCTAATGCCATGGCAATAACCACCAGCAACGGGATCATCAGGAGTGCAGCAACAATTTTAGGGAGGATGAGATAGGCTTTGGTGTTGATGCCCATGATTTCGAGGGCGTCAATCTGTTCGCTCACGCGCATATTACCGAGTTCGCTGGCAATACGGCTGCCGGCCACACCAGCGAGTACAATACAAACCAGGGTGGGGGCAAATTCAAGGATTACGGTATCGCGCACAATCTGCGCGATGGTCGATCGGGGAATAAGCGGGGTTACCAGCTGGTAAGCTGTCTGTATGGTGGATACCGCGCCTATAAAAAGGGAAATGATGGCAACGATGCCTAACGAACCGAAACCAATTTCTGTGCACTGGTGGATAAATTCCTTCCAGTACATCTTGTGATTTTCGGGTTTGGAAAACATCCCCTTTATCATCAGCAGGTACCGGCCTATATCACTGAAAATCGTCATTCGGGCTCTAAAATACTAAATGTAGCAGGAAACTACCCGAACGGTTTACAAATCCTTACCGGTTTTGCGGAATCGCTTCCACCATTTTGATTTTTTTACGATTTCTTCAGTAGAAACCCGGCTTTTGATCTGGGCGTCAACCACCGCAATCAGCGACATATTCAGGATACTGCGGACGGAACTGCCCAATTGCAGGATGTGCACGGGTTTTTTCAGTCCAAGCAGGATCGGGCCCACCGCATCGGCTGTTTCCAGCTCTTTCAGCAGGTTATAGGCTATGTTACCGGAAGCCAGGTTGGGGAAGATCAGCGTGTTCACTTCCTTATCGGCCAGTTCAGAGAATGGGTAATTTTCCTTGATCAGTTCATTATTAAACGCCACACTGGCCTGCATTTCGCCGTCCACAATCAGGGAAGGCATTCTTTCCTTGATGATGCGGCGGGCTTCAGCCACCAGGCGGGCTTCGGGTGAATCGCTGCTGCCGAAATTGCTGTAGCTGAGCATGGCAATCCGGGGCACGATATTGAAGCTTTTCACTTCCTTGGCCACCATTTGTGTGATATCAGCCAGTTCTTCGGCTGTGGGGTTAAAGTTTACCGTAGTATCTGCCAGGAACAGCGGGCCTTTTTTGGTCAGCATGAGATACATACCGGCGATTTTCTTCACGCCATCTTCCGTACCGATGGTTTGCAATGCCGGGCGGATAGTATCAGGATAGTTCTTCGCCAGTCCGGAGATCATGGCGTCGGCATCACCGCATTCCACCATCATACAGCCAAAATAGTTGCGGTCTTTCATCACCTTCTTCGATTCGTAAGCGTTAAAGCCTTTGCGTCCGCGTTTACGGAAGAAAATTTCAGAATACAGGTTCCGCTTTTCTTCCATCGCATCGCTTCGGGGATCGAAAATGGGAATATCCTCCAGGTCTATACCATTTGATTCAGCAATGGAACGGATTTTCGCTTCATCACCAAGCAGAATGGGATAGCCCACACCTTCATCAAATACAATTTGTGCGGCTTTGAGGATTTTGGCGTTATCCGCTTCGGCAAATACAATCCTTTTCGGATCACGGCGGGCTTTGTTGCCGATTACGCGCATTACCTGGTTATCAAGACCGAGGCGTTTGTTCAGGTTGTTGGTATATGCATCCCAGTCGGTGATGGGCTGCATCGCTACTCCGCTTTCCATCGCCGCCCTGGCCACTGCGGGTGCTACGGTTGCCAGCAGGCGCGGATCCAATGGTTTGGGTATGATATAATGTTCACCAAATGTGATGTTCTTTTCATTGTATGCCATGTTCACAATATCAGGCACCGGGGTGCGGGCCAGTTCAGCCAGCGCTTTAACGGCGGCCAGTTTCATGGCTTCATTGATAGTGGTTGCACGGACATCCAGTGCTCCACGGAATATGTACGGGAATCCAAGTACGTTGTTCACCTGGTTGGGATAATCGCTGCGCCCGGTGGCCATGATGATATCCTTGCGCGCAGCGACTGCATCTTCGTAAGGGATTTCAGGATCGGGGTTGGCCATGGCAAATACAATCGGGTTCTTGGCCATGCTCTTCACCATGTCAGCATTGAGGATATTCCCTTTACTGAGACCAATGAATACATCCGCATCTTTCATTGCTTCTGCCAGGGTCAGGTTTTTACCGCCCGACATGAATTCTGTTTTCAGTTCATCGAGATCAGTCCTGCTTTCATGCACAAGCCCCTTGCTGTCGAAAATGCGGAAATTTTCTTTTTTGGCACCAACAGCAATATAGAGTTTGATACAGGCCATGGCGGCTGCACCGGCACCATTGACCACGAATCTCATTTTGTCGAGTTTCTTCTTCTGTACTTCCGATGCATTGAGCAATGCGGCCGCACTGATGATGGCCGTGCCATGCTGGTCGTCGTGCATCACCGGGATTTTCATCAGCTCTTTCAGGCGTTTCTCAATATAAAAACATTCGGGTGCTTTAATGTCTTCCAGGTTTACACCACCGAAAGTCGGTTCCAGTGATTTTACAATCTGTACAAATTTTTCAGGATCTGTTTCATTGATTTCAATATCGAATACATCAATGTCTGCGAAGATTTTGAACAGTACGCCCTTTCCTTCCATCACCGGTTTGCCGGCTTCAGGTCCGATATTACCAAGTCCGAGTACGGCAGTGCCATTACTGATTACAGCCACGAGGTTTCCCTTGGCGGTGTATTTGTAAACGTCTTCTATATTGGCTGCTATTTCGAGACAAGGTTCGGCTACGCCGGGGGAATAAGCGAGAGAAAGATCTCTTTGTGTTTTGGCTTCCTTGGTGGGGATTACTTCAATTTTTCCAGGTCTTCCTTTGGAGTGGTATTCCAGTGCCTGCTGTTTACGGAGTTCATTTTTCATCTGGCTCGTTTTAAGTTCTGCAATCGCACTTATATTTCTGAAACGGAGGGCAATTTACGGAATATTCAACCGATGGGGATTGAATAAAGTCATGTGCTGCTATGACAAATTATACGATAGTGGAGCCCAGCCAGGCCATCATGCCCATGCCGGTTTCGATAGCAGATTCATCAATATTGAAAACGGGGGTATGCACACCAGCAATGATTCCTTTGGCCTTATTCATGGTTCCCAGGCGGTAAAAACAGGCAGGAATGGCCTGTGCATAGTAACCAAAGTCTTCTGCACCCATGCGGAGCTCTGTTTCGCTCACATTATTTTCACCCATATATATGGATGCCTGCTGTTTGGCAGCGGCAGTGAGTGTTTCATTATTGTACACGCAGGGATAACCTACGTCAATATGCAGGTCGAGTTCGCCGCCCATGCTGGTTACGAGGTTTTGAGAAATGGTGCGGATCAGTTCATGTGCTTTGAAACGCCAGGTTTCATCCATGGCGCGGAATGTGCCCATCAGTTTTACTTCGTTCGGTATAACGTTGGTGGTATTGCCGCCATTGAACGAAGTGATGGATAAAACAGAAGGGTTAAACGGATTGTTATTGCGGCTGACGATTTGCTGCAGGGCAACAATCAGGTGTGAACTGAGTAAAATCGGATCCACAATCAGCTGCGGGGATGCCGCATGACCGCCTTTCCCTTTTACGGTGAAATATAATTCATCTGCACTGGCCATTACTTTACCGCCACGGAAACTCAACTGTCCCACTTCAAGTATCGTATTCACATGCAGTGCAAGGATTGCCTGTGGTTTGGGATTTTCCAGCACGCCATCTTTGATCATCAGGCTGGCGCCACCGGGATTTTTTTCTTCACCGGGCTGGAATACCAGCTTCACAGTTCCTTCCCATTCATTTTTTAATTCGTTCAGTATTTTGGCAGCGCCTAATAAACAGGTAGTATGTACATCATGACCACAGGCATGCATCACACCCGGGTTCTGTGATTTATAAGGAATATCATTTTCTTCCAGGATGGGCAGTGCATCCATATCCGCACGAAGGGCAACAATTCTGGAATCAGGGTTCTTGCCTTTGATCAGTCCCACAACACCGGTAGTGGCTTTCACTTCGAAAGGAATGCCGAATTCTTTCAGTTTCTGTTGTACAAAAGCGGAAGTTTCAAATTCCTGGTAGCTCAGCTCCGGGTGCATGTGCAGGTGATGGCGGATATTGATGAATTCCGGGGCGTAGGCTTTGGCGAGTGATTTGATCTTTTCAAGCATGGGGCAAAAATAGACAAGATGCAGTAAACCCTGTTTCGCTTACGGGAATTATGTTTGTTACAGGAGGCAGGTGGCAGGAGGCAGGAGGCAGGGAGGCAGGCATGCCCTGAATAGATGCGTGACAAAATTGGCAGGATAGGATGTGTTGATGCATCTTATTCAGGGATGCAGGAAGCAGGTTAATTCCTCCGGGTTAATTGCACGCTGTATTGACTAAAGACTAATGACTAAAGACTAACGACTAATTCTCCGCCTCACCTGCTTTCCCCGGCTTTACCTCAATAATATCTTTCATAATAAAGACACCTTTCGGGAAATAATTATTCAGTCGTTTCTGGAATTCTTCCGCATCCTTGCGGTCTTTGAAGTTGCCGGCTTTTACACGGAAATAGGGGGACTGGTACCAGAGGTATGCTTTTAATTCAGGGAAGTAGGTGTACACTCTTGTTTTGGCGGCCATGGCTTCATCGCGGCTGTTGGTGCTGATGATCATGAGGCGGAAGCCTTTGTCGGTCCGGCGGCCTTCGCGGCTGGTAATGTCGTTGACGTAAGATTGCTTTTTAATGAGCTGGTCCAGCCGGGCATCTTTATGCACGGTGATGGTACTGATACTGTCAACCGGTTTTTTGGAAACCGTATCCTGCGCCAGCAGGCTGGAAGAAAAACAAAGGGCGAGAACCGCGAACATATATTTCATAACACTAAACTATTCAAAAATCTTTCCAAATTGGTATGCCTTAACAAGAGATTAATAACTGCCGCCGGCCCCGGCAATGTTTTCGATTGGATGCCAGGTGGTTTTGATCTCCTGGGTGTCCATAATCAGGTAAGGCGACTGGCCTTCATCCTTTTGCCAGTTCAGGTGGTCATAGAAGTAAATCCGCTTCAGGTTTACCGCCGACTGCTCCCGGATACTTGCTTTTACAGATGAATTGTTTTCGCAGTAAATGGTTGCATTGACGTCCATATGATTCACCATCCCGCTGATCAGTTCAGCAGGCTTGCCTGTGAGGATATTTACGACACCACCAGGTAAATCAGATGAATTCAGTACTTCTGCAAAAGTTACTGAGCAGAGGGGTTTGGTTTCGGAAGCCAGCACCACGCAGGTGTTGCCACCCGCAATCACAGGTGCAATGGCGGAAACCAGCCCGAGTAATCCGTCACCCTGCGGTGCCACGATGGCTACCACACCCATGGGTTCCGGTACCGAGAAATTAAAATGTGAACTGGCCACCGGGTTCACGGCGCTGAATAACTGCTGGAATTTATCACACCAGCCGGCGTAGTAAATCAGCCGGTCTATCGCAAGATTCAGTTCTTTCTGTGCCGCTGCTTTTGTAGAATCCTGGCGCAGGAGTTCACTGATAAATTGTTCTTTCCTTCCTTCCAGCATTTCAGCCATGCGGTATAAAATCTGTCCGCGGTTAAAAGCAGCACGGCCGCTCCATCCGCCGAATGCACCACGTGCGGCAACAACGGCATCCCTGAAATCCTTGCGGGATGACAGGCAGACGTTTGCCAGTTTTTCACCGGCTTTGTTTACAGGTGTGTAATAGCGGCCGGATTCTGTACGGGGGAATTGCCCGCCGATATAAATTTTATAGGTCTTCAGCACTTCCAGTCTTTTGGAAGAAGTTTTTTTCTCCAGTCCATTTTCACTGACGCGGAGGGCTGATTTTTTTATTGCTGACTTTGCCATGTTGCTTGATTAATGGTTAACAAGATTCAGGTAAGGAAGTAATCCGTGCAGGCCGCCTTCGCGTCCGAAGCCGCTCTCTTTGTATCCGCCGAAAGGAGAGGCGGGGTCGAATTTATTAAATGTGTTTGCCCAGATTACACCGGCACGCATGCGGCGTGTCATGTTGAAAATTTTGGAACCTTTATCTGTCCACACCCCGGCACTTAAACCATATGGTGTGTTATTCGCTTTTTCAATTACTTCATCATCGGTCCTGAAAGTAAGAATGGAAAGCACCGGTCCGAAGATTTCTTCCTGCGCAATGCGGTTGCTCTGTGCCACGTTGGTAAACATCGTGGGTCGGCAGAAAAATCCCTTGCGGGGGAGCGGACAGGAACTTTCGTACATATCAGCGCCTTCTTTTTTACCAATCTGCAGGTATTTGTGGATTGTTTCCAGTTGTTGCCTGGAGTTGATCGCTCCGATATCTGTGTTTTTATCCAGCGGATCACCCACAATCAGTGATTCCATCCGGTCTTTCAGTTTGCGGATTACTTCTTTGGCAATAGATTCCTGTACATATAAACGTGAACCTGCACAACAAACATGTCCCTGGTTAAAATAAATCCCGTTGATCACACCTTCCACTGCCTGGTCAATCGGTGCATCTTCAAAAATGATATTGGCTGCTTTGCCACCAAGTTCCAGTGTGGCTTTTTTATTCGTGCCGGCAATGGCGCGCTGGATAATTTTACCGACATCGGTTGAACCGGTAAATGCAATTTTGTTGATGTCGGGGTGATTCACAATCGCAGCTCCGGTAGCGCCTGCACCTGTAATAATATTCACCACGCCGGGAGGCAGATCTGCTTCCTGGATAATTTCAGCCAGCTTCAATGCGGTGAGCGGAGTTGTTTCTGCTGATTTCAAGACAACGGTGTTTCCGGTTGCAATGGCAGGCGCAATTTTCCAGGCGGCCATCAGCAATGGGAAATTCCAGGGGATGATTTGTCCTGCAACGCCCAACGGTGTTGTTTGCCTGTTGGGAAATGCATATTCCAGTTTATCGGCCCAGCCTGCATAATAAAAGAAATGGTTGCCGGCTGTGGGTACATCAAAATCGCGGCTCTCCCGGATGGGCTTACCGCCATCGAGTGTTTCGATAATAGCCAGTTCGCGGGCTTTTTCCTGGATCATGCGGGAGATACGGAAAATATATTTTGCCCGCTCGCGTGCGGGCATTTTCCGCCATGTTTTGTCGTACGCATTGCGGGCCGCTTTCACGGCTTTGTCCACATCCGCCGCGCTGGCTTCAGCCACTTCACTCAGTTTTTCCTCTGTGGCGGGGTTGATGGTGTCAAAATATTTTTTGCTCAGCGGTTTCTGCCAGCTGCCGTTAATGAACAAATCATACTGCGGTTTTATGGTTGCAGCCGATTTACTTTCCGGGGCGGTGCATACGACCAACTGGTGTCGAATTTCAGTTTGAGCGTGTTGCTTTTGGACTTTGCCATTATTGAGGGAGGTGTTTTTTTATTTTATTTAACCACAAGGATCACAAAGGAAAAACAAGGTTCACAAGGAGTTCACCTTTGTGCACTTTGTGGTTTTGTATTTCTTTCAATTAATCAACACTGAAATAATTGGCTGACTGGTATAATCCGGTTTTCTCTTTCACGATCTGCATCAGCACATCATTCGCCAGGCTGCTTGCCCCGAAACGGAACCATTCATTCGTCAGCCAGTCGGAGCCCAGGGTTTCTTTTACCATCACCAGGTAATGCAAAGCCAGTTTGGATTTGGAAATGCCTCCGGCGGGTTTCATGCCGATCATTTTTCCGGTCTTATAATAGAAATCACGGATCGCTTCCAGCATCACCAGTGTTACGGGCATGGTAGCAGCGGGCTGGATTTTACCGGTTGATGTTTTGATGAAATCTGCCCCGGCATGCATGGCGATATCACTGGCGCGGCGTACTTTGTCGTACGTGCCGAGTTCGCCGGTTTCCAGGATCACTTTTAAACGGGCTGTACCACAGGCTTCTTTGATGGCGGCAATTTCATCGAATACAAAATTGTATTCACCGGCATGGAATTTACCGCGGCTGATCACCATATCCACTTCATCTGCGCCCTCATTCACTGCATATTTTGTGTCCCTGATTTTAATATCCCTCGGTGCCTGTCCGCTGGGGAAGGCCGTGACTACGGAAGCGATTTTGATACCAGAACCTTCCACTGCTTTCTTGGCCACTTTCACCATGGATGGATATACGCAAACTGCAGCTACTTTGGGAATTCCGTCCACAGCATCATGCGGGTGCATGGCTTTGTAGCAAAGCTGTTTCACCTTGCCGTCGGTATCTTTTCCCTCCAGGGTGGTCAGGTCAATCATATTGAGCACCAGTTTCAACCCGTTCATCTTCGTTTCTTTTTTAATGCTTCTTTTTGTAAAACGGGAAGCACGCTCTTCCACACCCACCTGGTCAATCCGCGGGCTGAGCGAAAAATCGGGTAAAGTCCTGATGCTGCCTGCTGTAGCCATAATAATTTTTTTGGAGAAGTTCAAAGGTACAAAGTTTATACTATGCTTGCCAGCCCCTGCATGGGCACCGGTTCCGGGATTTCAGCGAGGTTATTAGACGTGCAAAACCATTCATAAATAAGCGGGAATTTGTTTACTGAATTGGTTTAAATTCGGCAATCTGTCACCGCAGGAACAGACAGAAATTTCCATCTAACAAAAAAAACTACACAGCAATGAGAAAAACCAAAACGCTAAACCAGCTGGTTTTGGTCCTGGCATTACTCCTGAACAGTTCCCTTCTTCATTCACAGGTTACATTTCCTGAGAATGGGATCGTGGACCCCCGCCATGGACTGTATGCATTTACCCATGCCACCATCGTGAAAGATCCTGCTACTACGATCACCGATGGGACACTCCTGATAAAGGATGGCAAAATCGTGGCCGTGGGCAATGCCATAAAAATACCAGCCGGTACAGTTGAAGTTGACTGCAAGGGAAAATTTATCTATCCCTCTTTTATTGATCTCTATGCCGATTATGGCACGCCTACTCCCCAGCGCACAGGCGGTGGCGGTTTTGGCGGATTCACACCCGGCCAGCAGGCCCAGCTGACCACAGCATCCAAAGGTGCTTATGGCTGGAACCAGGCGGTTAAACCGGAAACGGATGCCTATCGCCAATTTACGGTGGATGATGCCAAAGCCAAACCCCTCCGCGACCAGGGTTTCGGTACAGTGCTTTCACATGTGAAAGATGGAATCGCCCGCGGTACAGGTACCGTTGTTTCTCTGGCAAATGATAAGGAAAATATGGTGATCCTGAAAGAAAAGGCCTCTGCCCATTATTCTTTCAACAGGGGAACTTCCACCCAATCTTATCCCAGTTCCATGATGGGTTCTATTGCGCTGCTCCGCCAGACTTTCCTGGATGCACAGTGGTATAAAAGCAAACCCGCACAGGAAGGCGTGAACATCAGTTTATCTGCCTGGAATGATGAACAAAACCTGCCCCAGGTTTTTGAAGCAGGTGATAAATGGAATGATCTCCGTGCCGACCGTGTTGGTGACGAGTTCGGTGTACAATATATTATTAAAGGCGGCCAGAATGAATACCAGCGTATCGCTGATATCAAAGCAACCAATGCCACTTATATCCTTCCGCTGAATTTCCCGCAGGCACAGGATGTGGAAGATCCCAATGATGCACGATTTGTATCACTGGATGACCTGAAGCATTGGGAAATGGCTCCGGCCAACGTTGCCTTTTTTGAAAAAGCAGGGATCCCTTTCTGCCTGACTACAGCTGATCTCCGTGATGTAAAATCATTCATGACCAACCTGCGTAAAGCGATGGAGTATGGCCTGAGTGAAAACAAAGCACTGGAAGCATTAACTACTATACCTGCCAGTCTCCTGGGTATCAATAACCAGGTAGGGAGCCTCGATGCAGGCAAGTGGGCTAACTTCCTGATTACTTCCGGTTCTGTTTTCAATGAAAAAACAACCATTTACCAGAACTGGGTACAGGGTCAGAAATATGTTGTGAAAGATGATGCAGTGGCCAACAGTACCGGTTTATTCAGCTTAACAGTAAATACACCAGCAGGTGCAGAAAAATATTCAATTGATGTTAAAAGCGGTACATCCATCGTGATGTGGGGCAAAGACACCCTGAATACCAAATTCAGCGACGATGGAAAAATCATTAAACTCAGTTATGCTGCCATGACAAGGCGCCAGCGCCCCGGCGGACCTGGTGGACCCGGTGGTGAAGGTGGCGGCCAGCGTCCCGGTGGTTTTGGCGGTGCAGGTGGTTTCGGCCAGGCACCGGCTATGCCAGCCAATGCAACCAGGCTGAGTGGTATTAATAATGGTACAGAGTGGAATGGTACCGGTGTTGATTCACTGGGTAATAGTCTTACCTGGACTGCCCGCTTTGAAAAAGCAGCGGAAGTAAAACCTGATACCACGAAGAAAAAAGAAATTCCCAATTACGGTAAAGTGCTGTTTCCTTTTGAGCCTTATGGTTACGAAGAAGGCCAGGAGCCGAAACAGGAAACAATCCTGATAAAAAACGGCACGGTGTGGACCAATGAAAAAGAAGGCATTCTCCAGAATACCGATGTACTGCTGAAGAACGGCAAGATTGCTGCCATTGGTAAGAACCTGAGTGATCCTGCTGCGAGAGTGATTGATGCTACAGGCAAATTCGTTACACCCGGTATTATAGATGAACACTCACATATTGCTGCAGCTTCCATCAATGAAGGCGGCCAGTCAGTAACATCTGAAGTCCGAATTGCTGATAACCTGAATCCGGATGATATCAATATCTACCGCCAGTTAAGCGGTGGGGTAACAACTTCACATATCCTGCATGGTTCTGCCAATGTAATCGGCGGACAAACCCAGCTGATCAAACTGCGCTGGGGTGCGGATGATGAGGGATTGAAATTTAAAAACTCAGCACCCTTTATAAAATTCGCATTGGGTGAAAACGTAAAAAGATCTGCTTCTGCACTGGGCAATGGTTCAAACAATAACCGCTACCCCGATACCCGCATGGGTGTTGAACAGGTGCTGGTGGATGCATTCACCCGGGCAAAAGATTATAAAAAGGCATGGACTGAATATAATAATGCCAAAGACAAAAAAGGACTGGTAGCTCCCCGCCGCGACCTGGAACTGGATGCGCTGGTGGAGATTCTCGATAACAAACGTTTCATTACCTGCCACTCTTATGTGCAGAGTGACATCACCAGTTCGATTGATATCGCCAACCGCATGGGGTATAAGTACAACACGTTTACCCATATCCTGGAAGGTTATAAAGTGGCAGATAAAATGCTGGCTCATGGCGCCAATGCTTCCACCTTCTCCGACTGGTGGGCGTATAAAATGGAAGTACAGGATGCGATTCCTTATAATGCAGCCATCATGCATAATGTAGGCCTTAATGTGGCTCTCAATTCTGATGATGCTGAAATGGCCCGCCGCCTGAACCAGGAAGCTGCCAAAATTGTAAAATACGGTGGTGTGTCAGAAGAGGATGCTTTTAAAATGGTTACACTCAACCCTGCCAAGATGCTGCACGTAGATGATAAAGTGGGCAGCCTGAAAGCCGGCAAGGATGCTGATGTGGTTGTGTGGAGTGATCACCCGCTGAGCATTTATGCAAAATCACTGTACACTATTGTTGACGGTACGGTATATTTCGACAGGGTAAAAGATGCCGAATTGGAAAAGTATGTGGATGTTGAAAGAAACAGGATCATCAAAAAAATGAATGGTGAAAAAAGAAGCGGTGCTTCCGTTGTTCCTGCAGCACCCAGTTACCAGGTGATGCATACCTGTTCAGAACACGATCACAGTCACGGCCTGCTCGTGATTGATACAGATGATACCGATAACCAATAAAAAGATCAGACATGAAAAAATTAATCATACTCATACCTGTCCTGATGATGCTTGCAGCTTCAGCCCAGGACAATGTATATCCCACGCCGCCCCAGAAAGGGACTACGGTGATCACCAATGCCACCGTGCATACTGGTACCGGGCAGGTGCTGGAGAATGCAACCATTGTAATTACGGATGGCAAGATTGCCGCAGTTGGAAAAGATGTGGTAATCCCTGCCAATGCAGTAACAATTAATGCACAGGGCAAACAGGTTTACCCCGGACTGATCCTGCCTACCAGCAGCCTCGGCCTGGTGGAAGTATCTGCGGTACGTGCGACAACGGATGTACAGGAAATCGGGGACATGAATCCCAATGTGCGTTCGCTGATTGCCTATAACACAGATTCAAAAGTGATCAACACGCTTCGCTCCAATGGTATCCTGCTGGCCAATATTGTTCCGCAGGGTTCATTTTTAGCAGGCTCTTCTTCTATCGTACAGCTGGATGCCTGGAACTACCAGGATGCGGCTTACAAAACAGATGAGGGCATGCATTTATATATGCCTACACTGATGCCCCGCCCGACTTTTGGCCGCGGTGGTGGCGGCGGTGGTTTCGGGCCGAATGCACAAACGCAGACAGATCCCGTGAAAGAAGGTCTTGAAAAATTAGAAGGACTTAAGGCTTTCTTCCGCGAAGCAAAAGCGTATGCCGCCCAACCCACGCATGAAGAAACCAACCTGAAGTTTGCTTCTGTACAGGGCCTGTTCAATAAAACGCAGAAGTTTTATGTGCATGCCAATACAGTTAAACAAATGCTGGTGGCGCTGGATTTCGTAAAAGAATTCGGGTTTGATATGGTGATCGTTGGCGGCAGTGACAGCTGGCAGATTGCAGACCTGCTGAAACAAAACAACGTTTCAGTTATCCTGCAGCAGCCACATAGCTTGCCCACATTGGGTGATGATGCGGTTGACCAGCCTTATAAATCAGCCGCTGCTTTACAAAAAGCAGGTGTGCTGTTTGCGATCTCTGATGATGATGGCCAGACCCGCGGACGTAACCTGCCATTTAATGCAGGTACCGCAGCTGCGTATGGCTTAACAAAAGAAGAGGCGCTCGCTGCTATCACTATCAATGCAGCAAAAATCATGGGAGTATCCGACAAAGCCGGCAGTATCGAAGTGGGCAAAGATGCCAACATCGTTATCAGCAGCGGCGATATCCTGGATATGAAAAGCAGCAATATTACCGATGCTTTCATCCAGGGCCGGAAGATTGACCTGAATGATAAACAGAAACAACTGAATGAGCGGTATAATAAGAAGTTTGAGTTGAAGAAGGGGTTTTAGCCTGGTTGAATGAATTGTAATGAAAAGGCCATCTGGAAAGGTGTCTTTTTTTTGGGGTTGGAGGTTGGAAGTTGGAGGTTGGAGGTTTAACCCGAGAGCTCGAAGTCCCTATCTCTGTTGGAATGTTGGATTGTTGGAGAGTTGGAATGTTCTGCAATCCGAAGTGTTCCTATCAATATATTACTCTCAGATAAATGGAGTGCATTTATCTGTAAAGTCTTTCGACTAAATGAACAATCCAACAATCCAACGATCCAACAGCGATTTTCAAACTATATCTAGCCTTTAGGAATCTAACAACTTTCAAAACCTCCAACCTCCAACCTCCAACCTCCAACTTCCAACCTCCAACCCTATTAAAACAAAAACCCGCTAATAGCGGGTCCCTGTTATTATATATCCTTATAGTTCACTACTCCTTCCCATGACAATGCTTGTACTTCTTCCCACTGCCGCAGGGACAGGGTTCGTTGCGGCCGATTTTGGGTTCGGCGGTAACGGGTACGAGTTTGTCTTTTTCGTTAGCGGCGTAATCCTGTCCTTCGTTGTCCACCTGTTCTTTATTGGCCGACATCTTACTCATATCGGTTTTCTGCTTGCGGCCTTCTTTCAGGTTGGTGCTTTCTTCCTGTACGGGCAGTGATGAATGGCAGAGGAAAGAAACGATATCCTTGTTCACGTCTGCATTCATATTCCGGAACTGGTTATAAGCTTCCATCTTATAAATTACCAGCGGGTCTTTTTGTTCCAGGTAAGCGGTCTGCACACTTTGTTTCAGGTCATCCATGGCGCGGAGGTGCTCTTTCCAGGCATCATCTATCACCACCAGTGTGATGGTTTTTTCAAGTGCTGCACCAAGTTCTGCGCCACCTGTACTTACTGTTTTGTCGAGATTGGTAAGTACATTCAGCCCTTTACGGCCATCCGTAAATGGTACCACCACATTCTCAATATGACTGCCCTGGTTCATGCGGATATTCCTGAATACAGGAACGGCCTGTGTCTGGAGGGTAGTTTTATGTGCTGTATAGTTACCGGTCGCTTCATCATACAACTGATCAGCCAGTGAATTGAGATCGCCTTTCTTGAATGATTCTTCGTCAATTTTTGTATCAATACCGAAGTTCACGATACAGGCCAGTTTGAAGCCTTCGTAATCTTCTTCCACTTTATATGATTCCACGATATTCTCTGCAACACCGGAGAAGGCGGTGTCAATATCCAGTGCCAGCCTTTCGCCAAACAGGGCGTGGTTCCTTTTCTGGTAAACCGCATTCCGCTGTTTATTCATTACATCATCATATTCAAGCAGCCTTTTACGGATACCGAAGTTGTTTTCTTCCACTTTTTTCTGTGCACGCTGGATGGAATTACTGATCATGCTGTGCTGGATCACATCACCTTCTTTATAACCCAGTTTATCCATCAGGGAAGCAATACGCTCACTGCCGAACATACGCATCAGGTCATCTTCCAGTGAAACATAGAACTGGGAAGTACCGGGGTCACCCTGACGACCTGCACGACCACGCAGCTGGCGGTCAACACGGCGGCTTTCATGCCTTTCTGTACCAATGATGGCCAGACCACCAGCTTCTTTTACACCGGCACCGAGTTTAATATCCGTACCACGACCAGCCATGTTGGTGGCAATAGTCACTGCACCCGGTAAACCGGCTTCAGCCACAATCTGGGCTTCGCGTGAGTGCTGTTTTGCGTTCAGTACGTTATGGGGAATTTTTTTAACCTGCAGCATGCGTGATAACAATTCACTCACCTCTACGGAAGTAGTACCCACCAGGCAGGGACGTCCTGCATTGCGGAGTGCTTCAATTTCATCAATAACAGCCTTGTATTTTTCACGCTTGGTTTTATATACCAGGTCCTGTTTGTCCTTACGGATCATATTCAGGTTGGTAGGAACAGTAACCACATCCAGTTTGTAAATACTCCACAACTCTGCTGCTTCTGTTTCGGCTGTACCCGTCATGCCCGAAAGCTTGTGATACATCCTGAAATAGTTCTGCAGGGTGATAGTGGCATAGGTTTGTGTGGCGGCTTCAATCTTCACGTTTTCCTTGGCTTCAATGGCCTGGTGCAATCCGTCTGAATAACGCCGGCCATCCAGCACACGGCCTGTTTGCTCATCCACGATTTTGATCGCACCGTTGTCAATGATATACTCTACGTCTTTAGAGAACAGGGTATAAGCTTTCAGTAACTGTTGTACCGTGTGGATGCGGTCGGCTTTCTGTGCATATTCATTCAGTACTGATTCTTTCAGTTTCAGTTTTTCGTCAGTAGGTACTGTGCTTTTTTCAACGTCAGCCAGTTTAACACCGATATCAGGCAGCACGAAAAATTCGGGGTCTTCCCCGCTGCGGGTGATCATGGTAAGACCTTTATCAGTCAGTTCAACTGAATTATTTTTCTCATCAATGTGGAAGAGCAGATCTTCATCTACGATGTGCATATTGCGCTGCTGGTCCTGCAGGTAAAAGTTTTCCGCTTTCTGCAGTTTCACCCGGTTACCGGGTTCACTCAGGAATTTAATCACCGGGCCGTATTTGGGAAGACCACGGTGTGCGCGGAACAGGAACAAGCCGCCGCCTTTGGGATCATCATCTCCCTCAGCAATTTTTTTCTTGGCTTCGTTCAGGCAGTGACGTACAATCCTTTCCTGCTCCTGCACCAGTTGCAGGATACGCGGACGGTGTACGTGGAATTGCTGGTCGTCGCCGCGGGCAACCGGACCAGAAATGATCAGCGGGGTACGGGCATCATCAATCAACACGGAGTCAACCTCATCCACCATCGCAAAATGGTGTTTGCGTTGTACCATCTCTTCGGGATTATGCACCATGTTGTCACGGAGATAATCAAAGCCGAATTCATTGTTTGTGCCGTAAGTGATATCTGCGAGATATGCTTTTCTTCTTTCTTCAGAATTGGGCTGGTGTTTGTCGATACAGTCAACCGTAATACCTAACCATTCGAAAATGGTACCGTTCCATTCCTGGTCACGACGGGCCAGGTAATCATTCACCGTTACCAGGTGCACCCCTTCACCGGGAAGCGCGTTGAGGTAAGCGGGTAAGGTTGATACCAGTGTTTTACCCTCACCGGTAGCCATCTCAGAAATTTTACCCTGGTGTAAAACAGCACCACCGATCAGCTGCACATCATAATGCACCATGTTCCAGGTTACTGTACCACCGGCAGCCGTCCAGGTATTTTTGAAAATGGATTTATCGCCGTCAATAGTGATGTAGTTACTTTTTTTGATGCTCAGGTCGCGGTCCAGTTGCGTGGCCGTGGAAATAATATCAGTACTATTACTGAATCTGCGCGCAGTTTCCTTTACTACAGCAAAGGCCTCGGGCATGATTTTCTCCAGTATTTCTTCAATTTTTTTATCTCTTTCTTTCTTCAGTTTATCCACTTCCTGGTACACCGCGTCTTTACCCATCAGGTCATTGAACGGCAGGGAATCCGCTTCAGCATTCTTGGCAGCAATCTGCGCATCTATATCTGTAAGGTGCGCTTTAATGCGGCCGCGGAATTCGTTGGTTTTCCCGCGCAGCTCATCATTGGATAATGACTGGTAACTGTTGAAAAAATGGTTTACCTGACCGACAATTGGCTGAAGCTTTTTAACGTCTTTCTCTGACTTGTTTCCGCCAAAAATTTTTGAAATAAAACCGAGCATGTTGGGTATTTATAATTTCTGATTCTGACCTTGATTTACCTGTCCGGTTAGTCAAAAAAAGTGCTACAAAAAAAACAAGGCCAATTTGGCAGTTATTTTAACACTTTTAAGTCCTGGTTCCGGTAAAAAACAGCTTCCTGAACAGGCTTCAGGAAGGCTGGCAAAGATAAGCCATCCCGCTGAGTTTAAAGCAGGAAAAGGGGGAGGGCAATGTGCTTAGGGACAGGCCATTTTAGCGTGATTTTCAGCCGATTTTGCGGGGGCATGTCTAAATTTGTAAATTGATTAAATGAGGTATATGCAAGGACGACTGTTTTTTTGTTTTTTATGGACATTGGTTTTTACAGCCTGCGGCAGCGATAAAAAAGCTGAATCCACTGAGCCTGCCGCTGTTTTTATTTATACGGATTATAAAGTTTCTGCGGAAGAAGAATCTGACTCAGTCACTGTCATGCTTCAATACCGGGATGAAAGCCTGGAAGAACAAAATATCCGCTTTGCAGATGAGGCGCAGGTAACGCTGGACGGAAAACCACTAGGTGCCGGCCAAACCAAAATGCTCGGCACTTATTATGAAATAAGACTGCCACTGGAAGGATTTACTGGTAAGCATGAAATCATGTTCACTGATAAAAGAGGGAAAAAACACCCCGATTATTTTTTGTTTGAGCCGCTCAAACTGGCTGTTGAATTGCCAGATACTATCAGCAGTCCCGACCTGAAACTTGAGTTCGAACCACTTCATACCGACAGGCCGGTGATCCGCGTGGTGCTCAATGATACTTCTTATCTCGGGGAAGGTGTTAATAAAGCTTTCAGGCTGCGTGAAAACCAACTGGTGATTGACACCACTGCAATCTCTTCGCTCCATGAAGGCCCCGTAATGCTGCAATGCTGGCTGGAGTCTGAAACCGAAACCAATGACCCTGCCACTGCCGGGGGACTGATTGCCGTTACATACAGTTTCAGGAGGCAGTTTTATCTCCGCAAGTCAGCAAAATAAATGTCAGTCTTTCGGGACAGAAATCACCTATTTTAAGGTTATGAAAACTACGTATATTTTAATTTTAATAATTATTATGCATGGTCTGCCAGCCTTGTCACAGGCAGGGCCGGAATCGGTCAGTATGACACGAAACCGTATCATCATGCGCAGTATGAAAACGCTGACTGGCTGGGGTGCATTAAACAGTGCAGTTGGAATAGGCCTGTCTTCTGGTGCCGGCAAGGATGCCCGTTATACATTCCGCACCTGCACCTATTTTGGGCTGGTTAACCTGGCATTGGGACAGGTCGGTTACTGGACGGCCCGGAAAAAACGAGGAGAGGTTCAAACCCGGGAGCAGAATATCAGGGAGCAGCGGAAAACGGAAAAGGTATTCCTGATAAATACCGGATTGGATCTTGTTTATATGGCCGGGGGCCTGCACCTGATAAACCGGAGTAAACAGAAAACCGGTGACAGCCGTGATAAATCACTGGGATATGGCCGGGGGCTGATGATCCAGGGCGGGTTTTTATTCTTATTTGACGGAATCCAGTACCTGACACACAGGAAGAACGGAAAAGGGCTGGATGGAGGGGGCGCTGGCCGTCCATCAGGCAGGCTGGAGGCCGGGCTTACCGGAACCGGTGTTTGCCTGCGGTTAAAGCTGTGATAATCCGGGGTTTTCCACATCCCGGGAATATTCCCTGAATCTGATGGAATTTTGGTGGAGGGGATGTACTTTTGCGGCCTCAAATAGTCGTTAGTCGCTAGTCTTTAGTCGTTGGTCTTAAGTCGGCGGACTTTAAATAAAAAATTTCTATCCATGGCAGGACAATTAAAAGAGGTACGGAACAGGATTAAGTCGGTGCAGAGTACGCAGCAGATCACCAAAGCGATGAAAATGGTGAGTGCAGCCAAATTACGCCGTGCCCAGGATGCGATTATCCAGATGCGTCCATATGCCCAGAAATTACAGCAGTTGCTCAGCAATATTGTGAGCAATAGTTCAGGTGGTGGCGGGATGGCCCTGGCTACTGAAAGGCCCATTGAGAAAGTGCTGTTTATTGTGATTACCAGTGACCGCGGACTGGCCGGCGCTTTCAATGCCAACGTGATTAAACTGACCAAAGCTACGATCCAGGAGAAATACAGTGCCCAGTCCAAAAAAGGCAATATCACTATCTGGAACATCGGTAAAAAAGGGTACGAGCATTTTTTGAAGAACAATTATAAGGCCGATGCCACTTTTAAAGATATTTTCCTGCACCTGACATTTGAAAATGTGCAGGCGGCTTCCAAAGCAGCTATGAAAGCTTATGAAGAGCAGCAGTTTGATGTAGTGGAAATTGTGTACAGCCAGTTTAAGAATGCTGGTACCCAGAAATTTGAAGTGGAGCGTTTCCTGCCTATTCCCAAAACAGCATCAAAGGCGGCGCGAAGGCAGATTTCATTTTTGATCCATCCCGCGAGGAGTTGGTTGCTGAACTGATGCCCCGCATTCTCAATACCCAATTGTTCAAGGCAGTGCTGGATTCCAATGCGTCAGAGCACGGAGCCCGTATGACGGCTATGGATAAAGCGAGTGAAAACGCCAATGAAATGCTGCGTTCACTCAAGATATCTTACAACCGTGCACGCCAGGCTGCTATTACTACAGAGCTGACAGAGATCGTGAGCGGTGCTGCAGCGCTGAAGGGATAATTTTAATCAGGCTTTCACATTTCTTTAATCGGTTTAACCCGGTTCTTTTCCGCTGGAAATGAAGCCCCGGGGAAAAACGGGGACAATTGTGAATAATCTCTTTTGAATGATTTCCCCACCGTACTTATCTTGCTGAACTTAGCTTAAAAAATCGCCGAAGCTGATATTACTATATGACTACATCCGAACTCATACCCCATATTGAAGCACTGATTTTCGCGAGTGATAAAGCGCTGACCACACTGGAGATAACAGAACTGGTGAATACGGCATTCCCGGATGCGGAAGAAAAAATTACACTGGATAAAGTGGAGTCAGCCCTGGAAGGCATCCGCGAAAAATATACGGCTGATTTCTATCCTTTCGAAGTCAGGCAAACCGGCGGTGGCTGGCAATTCCTTACCCGCAAAGAATTCCATAAAACAGTGGCACAGCTGAACGGTGAAAAATTCCTGAAACGCCTGTCGTCTGCTGCATTGGAAACCCTGGCCATCATTGCCTATAAACAACCGGTAACCAAAGGTGAAGTGGAAGCGATCCGTGGTGTGAGTTCTGATTATGCCGTACAGAAACTGCTGGAAAAAGAACTGATCATCATCAGCGGCCGGAATGAAAAAGCCGTGGGCCAGCCCCTGCTGTATTCCACCTCCAGGAATTTCATGGATTATTTCGGTATCAATTCTGCAGATGACCTTCCCAAGCTCCGTGAAGTATTTGAAGAAGCTATGGCAGAACCAACAGCTGTCAGCGGAACCGAACATGCAGCGGATGCATCTGAAAATACCGACGAGAAACCGGATGATCTTTCCGGTGAAGTGTTATCTGTTTCCGATAACGGCGAACTGGTCGTAAACAATGATACCGCCGGCGGGGAAGAAAACTGATTCAACTGAACTTTTTATATCAGGTGCCGGGGTCCATACTCCGGCACTGCTGTTTATAGTATATTCGCAAACATGCCGCTTCAATTAACAAACGAACAATTAAAGCAAATCGCCGCCCGGTTTGGCAGTCCTGTTTATGTGTACCACGCAGAAAGGATCAAAGAACAATATGAAAACCTGCTGCATGCATTTGCCGGAACGGATACCCGTTTTTTTTATGCAGCCAAAGCGCTCACGAATATCAGTGTGCTGAAGTATATTCTTTCTATCGGTTGTAATATAGACTGCAGCTCGGTGAATGAAGCCAGGCTGGCCATCCATGCCGGTTTTACACCCTCGCAAATTCTCTATACCTCCAACAACATCGCTTTTTCAGAAATTGCGGAAGCAAAGGAACTGGGCATCAGTATTAATATTGACAGCCTGTCGAACCTCCGCAAATCCGGCGAAGCGTATGGCGGCACGTACCCGGTTGGTGTGCGGCTGCGTCCCAATATCATGGCGGGTGGCAACCTGAAAATATCAACAGGTCACAGCAACAGTAAATTTGGTGTGGCGCTGGAAGATCTTGAATCCATTTTACAGGTACAAAAGGAAACAGGTTTGCATATCCGTACCCTGCACATCCATACCGGCAGTGAAATAAAAGATGTGGAAGTTTTTGCAAAAGGGATTGAAGTGTTGCTTGACCTGGTGCCGCATTTCCCTTCCCTCGAAGTCATCGACCTCGGCGGCGGTATGAAAGTACCTTACCATCCCGGTGAAACCGGAACGGATATCACTGATCTCGGCCGTAAAGTGAAAGAAGAATTTGAAAAGTATGAACATAAAACCGGCAGGCATTTGCAGGTCTGGTTTGAACCCGGTAAATACATTGTAGCCGAAGCAGGTTATTTTATTACTACTGTCAACGTAATCAAGCAATCAGGTGATAAAACTTTTGCCGGGGTAAACAGCGGTCTGAACCACCTGATCCGCCCGATGTTTTACGGTGCTTATCATGAAATAGAAAATATCTCTAACCCCAACGGTACGGTACACACTTACCAGGTGGTGGGCAATATCTGCGAGACCGACAATTTTGCGGAAGACCGCCCCTTACCGGAAGTCAGGGAAAACGACTTGCTCGTTTTCCGGAACGCCGGCGCCTACTGTTTTGAAATGTCATCTCATTATAACTCACGATTTAAGCCCCCGGAGGTGCTGGTGAAAGAAGGCCAGCCCATCCTGATCCGCAAAGGTGACCAGCTCGGAGATTTACTCCACAACCAGACGCAGGCCTGAAACGGTTAATTTATAAGTCATACCTTAGCTAAGCATTGAAACAAAAAACCTGGTATGAAAATTCTATCCTGCTGCTTTCGCCTGCCAGTGATTTTCCTGGTATTGGCATCCTGTAACAATAATGCCGGACTGGCTGATAAAGCCGCCGACGACAGTAATAAACAAGCTGCCAGTGCTGCAGCAAAAAAAACATCCTGCTGTTTCATGAATCCGGCTGACGGACAGCGCTTCTTCCCCGCCGCTTCAGGCAGTATCAGTCCTGTAGATACCACCGAAGCTTTTGCCGATCTCTATTGCTCGGAAGAAGGCGACAGCCCAAGCAGTTTTACCAAAGCCTATAAATCAGGTGAGGGGAGAATGTCACTCCGCATCAGTGATTTCTGTATCAATCCCCATCGTGCAGAAACGGATTATGAAAAAAGAAAAAAAGTAACCGTTGACAGTTACAATGCCGACCGCGAACTGCGTGACCTCGCCGATGGCCATGGTAACTATAAAGGCTTCGCTGTGTTTTCCCCTTCCGGCAAATCTGCTTACCTGCACGTGATCGTTGACGGCCGGTTTAGTATTACCATTGCCGGTATCTCCCAGCATTCAATTGATGATGTGATCAGTTTGTTTAAGATGGTGCCTTTGGATCAGTTGGCGGGGTTTGGCAGGTAGACCTAATGTTGGATGTTGGAGGTTGGAAGTTGGAGGTTGAACCTGAAAGATCGAAAAGTCTTTTCTTGTTGGAATGTTGGATTGTTGGATCGTTGGAATGTTCTGATAGTTCGGAAATTTCCTGCTTGAAGAACATTCCAACGATCCAACATTCCAACAGCTGCTTTAAGACCCTATCAATTCAATTGTGAACCTGCGGGTTTAATGAACCTCCAACTTCCAACTCCCAATCCAATTCCAAAACCGTCATCAGTTATATTAATCCACCTAAAGTACACTGCTCACCTTGAGGACCGCCGTCACCTTCGACGTCACCGGTATATCCCCAAACCCACCTTCCGTACTGCCATTCGACTCTGTGCTGGTATTTTTTTCGATCAGTAAACCAGTGAGGCGGTCGATGATGATTTTGCCGGTGGTTTTATTGTTCATTTTTGTGGTGGTGGGATTGCCCATCATTTCCGCTTTGGTGATGGTGCTGGATGTAGCTGCATAATCCACCAGGATGGTTGAGTCGTTTACTGAATTCAGTGTGTAGGTTTCGCTGTACCTGCCGTTTTCATCCTGCCAGCTGTAACTCCATTTTTCACCGGGGGCCACTGGCTGGTCGGGGAGGATTTTGAACATGCTCGGTTTGCCTTTGCCGGGCGGCTGGATCAGCGAAAAAACATCTTTCAGCATATTGGTGATGATGGCCCATCCGGCTGTCTGATTCCTCCAGGGTAATCTTTTCAGGAATTGCCATCAGCACCGTGCCGCCGGTATCAATGATGATATCATACGATTTACCCAGCATATCCTTAATGGGTTTGCCAAACTGGCCATTGATATCTTTTTCTTCGCGGGAATCAAATTTCTTTTTTTGTCCCATACCATCGAAACTGAATTGCACCCGGTCCATCTGGTGGTGCAAAGTATTATTGTCATCCGTATGGTTCGTTACTTTATAACTGTGGTCCCCGGTGGCTTCTACATTAAAATCTATGGCTTGTCCCATGGACTGCTGGGTTACAGTTGTCTTAACCTGCAAGGTGACTGACAAAGTCTGGCCCTGGCTCAGCCTGATGTTTGCATGTGCAGTCTGGGCTTTTGCCTGTACCAAAGCGGCGAAACTGAATGCCAGGAGTATGGTGATCCTTCTCATAATATCGGTTTATAGTTGAATGTGAGCAAAATTGCTGATTCCATGCCGGAATTGGTGACCCGATGCCGAAATATTTTGTTATTATCCCTTTGCGGGCAGCACGGTTTTTGCCGCTAAGTTTATACATTTACTTTTCCTGTTATACTAAAATTTATATTATGCCAATCAGAATGACCGATGACCCCGTTGACCCTAACCAACAAGATGACGATGGTGGTGGTGGGGGAGGAAGAGGACCAAATTTCCCGGGTGGCGGCGGTGGCGGACTCATGTCTTTCCTGCCTTTATTGATGGGGCTGTTCAAGGGAAGAGGAATTGTGATGCTCCTGGTGTTAGGGGTGGGTGCTTTTTTCGTGTTCAAATCAGGTGTTTGTACACCCGAACAGGTGCAGTCATTATTCTCACAAAGCGGCTATCGTTTCGATCCGGCCCAGTTTAATAAAGCTTCAGTGTATGAAGGGCTTGAAGATGATCCTTCTAAAAACCCTTTGCCCGAAGCAGTTTCCCTGCTGCGGTTTGCACCACCTCGCGGCAACCAGGGCCAGCAGGGCAGTTGTGTGGCGTGGAGCAGTGCGTATGGCGCCAGGACAATTCTGGAAGCTGCTTCAACAGGTGTGAATCCTGACCAGATTAAATTCAGTCCTTCTTTTTTATATAACCAGATCGGGCTGGAAGGTTGTGAGGGCTCTTATATACAAAGGGCCATGGAGAAAATGTCGAGCCAGGGTGCTTTACCGCTGAGCCAGTTTGCCTATGATGACCAGGATTGTGAACGACAGCCCAGTTCAGAACAGGTTCGCGCGGCTGGCCAGTTTAAGATTCATGGATTTACCCGGTTAACGGATGGCAACAGCCAGACGATTGATGTACGTTCTATCAAAGAACACCTGGCCAAAGATGCGCCGGTGGTGATTGGGATGCTGGTAGGCCAGAGCTTTATGCAGGATATGATGGGACAGGAAGTATGGCGTCCAACCGGTGCTGATGAAGGTGGCACTGGCATGGGCGGGCATGCCATGTGTGTGATTGGTTATAATGATAATAAATTCGGCGGGGCTTTCCAGATCATGAACAGCTGGGGGCCGGATTGGGGAAAGGACGGTGTAGGCTGGGTGAGGTATGGCGATTTCAGGAATTATGTGCGCGAAGCGTATGGACTTGATCCGCTTCCCAAACGGGGTGCGATGGCCAATATTCCGCTGGAATGCAGCATTGGAATGGTGAATACAGATGACAAAAGTTTGATTTCTGTGAGGAATACCAGTGGCAATAATTTCGAATCAGCGGTAACTGTTAACAAAGGAACAAGGTTTAAAATCGAACTGAATAACTCAACAGAGTGTTACACGTATATATTCGGGATGGATACGGATGGCAGCAGCTATGTGTTGTTCCCTTACATGAAGCCCGGAGAAACCGTTTCGAAACATTCGCCTTATTGCGGGATTACCGGTTACCGGTTATTCCCCAAAGGGCAGTCACTGACGGCAGACAGTATTGGTAACCGCGATTACATGGCTATCGTTATCAGCAAAGATGAATTGGATTACCGGCGGCTCAACGAAGCGATTAATAACAGCCGCCAGGGAACTTATTCCGGTAAAGTGAATGAGGCCCTGCGTGAAATCCAGATTACGGGTGTGCGGTATAATAATACGGCTGAAGGAAAACTCTATTTTAAAGTGGATGCCAACAGCAATAAAGCGGTGGCAGCTATTGTAGCATTAAATAAAAAGTAAGATGAAGAGAATCGTATTTGCTTTGTTGTTTGTAGCTGCATCCCTGGTTTGCGGGGCGCAGGATATGGCTAAATTCAAACTGTACAGTCCTGAAGCGAATGCTCAGGATGAGATAGCCACTGCTGTTAAACAGGCCAAGCAGGAAGGTAAGCATGTGCTGGTACAAATTGGCGGCAACTGGTGTATCTGGTGTGCCCGGTTTTACAACTTTGTGCAAACCGATGCTTCGCTGGATTCGCTGATGAATGCGAATTATGTGGTCTATCATCTGAACTGGAGTAAAGAGAATAAGAATGAATCAATCATGGCGAAATATAAATTCCCGGATCGTTTTGGTTTCCCGGTATTCCTGGTGCTTGACCAGGAGGGTAACCTGATTCATACACAGAATTCCAGCTACCTGGAAGAAGCCAAATCATACAGCAAGGAAAAAGTGGCTGGATTTTTTGCAGACTGGTCGCCGGCTGCAATAGATCCCTCGCAGCATAAAAATTAAAACATGTCCCACACGCCCGAAGCATTTATTAAGCTGGTAAGCCACCCGCTTAAATTCAGGTTTTTCCTTTTGTCAAAACTCCCTGCGGCTTATTTCTCAGGGGTCAGGGTGAAAAAAATTACAGCTGACCATTGTGAAGTGACCATCCCTTACAAATGGTTTTCGCGGAATCCATTCCGGTCAACCTATTTTGCCTGCCTCAGTATGGCTGCGGAAATGAGTACAGGGGCTTTATCCATGGCGCATTTGTATAAAAGGAATCCGGCCGTATCCATGCTGGTGGTGAAAGTGGAATCTGAATATTTCAAAAAAGCAACAGGCCGTTCAATATTTGTTTGTGCAGATGGGGCAATGATCCGGCAGGCAATTGAAGAATCAGTTACTACAGGGGAATCCCGGACTGTGCGGGTAAAATCCACCGGGAAAAATGAAGCCGGGGAAATTGTTGCGGAATTCTATATCACCTGGTCATTCAAGGCCAGAACTCCAAAATCCTAACGGAGTTTTTTTCGCAATGCCAGATTGAATCCCCAGGCGACTCCGCCTATGCTGATAGGGGAACTGGCTGAAATGCCGGGCTCGATAATCCAATTGTTTTTAAGTTTCCACGGAGTACAAATCCCCACTACCGGGTGAAAGCTTATATTTTGAACGTTCAGGCCTAAATCAATGGTTGGACTGAGTTGAGGTTTTACTGTGTGCGACAGGTAAAAGGCAAAATCGCCTCCCGCCTGTATTCGTAACCACTTGTGCCCAAAACGGAACCTGGCGGGTACTATAATATTATGGGTTATTAAGTCGGCCGGAATGATTTTGCCGTTTACATCTGGCGCATAATAGGTTGTAGCATACACTTTATATCCCAGTCCGGTCTCAACACTGGTAAAGCGGCCCAGTCCTTTCACCCATTGAACAGCAAATCCCGGGGCATAAGTATTGTGCCCGTCTGAGTCATTCATCCACAAAATTCCCAGTTCTTGAGTGTGTTGTGCAAAAGCCGGAGTTTGTGAAAGTAAAAACAGGGAGAATAGCAAATTGCGTGATTTCATAAGCGATAGTTAACTGCGTATAAAACGAATATGATCATGGATTATTATGTAAATTACAGGAGCTGAATTTTATTTTTTAACTAATCCCCGCTGGGTAAAACAGATATGAAAATTGCATTTCACGGCGCCGCCCGTACAGTTACCGGATCCAAACACCTGCTCACTTGTAAAGATGGTAAAAATATCCTGCTCGACTGCGGAATGTTCCAGGGCCTGGGCCGGGAAACGGATATGCTGAACCGCGACTTCGGCTTTGACGCCGCTGAGGTGGATGTCATGATTTTGTCGCATGCGCATATTGACCATTCCGGGCTGATACCCAAACTGGTGAAAGAAGGTTTCCGCGGGAAAATATTCTGTACTTCTGCCACCAAAGACTTAGCCAATATCCTGATGCTGGATTCAGCGGAAATACAGGAAGATGAAATCAAGTATATCAATAAAAGAAGGGCAGGGGAGAATCTGCCTTTCCTGCAGCCGCTTTATACTGAAGTGGATGCTAAAAAAGCAGCTGAGCACCTGGAAGAAACACCATATAACCAGTGGTTTTCGGTCACTGAAAATGTACAGGCTATGTTTACCGATGCAGGCCATATTATTGGCAGTGCCTGCGTTCACCTGAAAATTAAAGAAGATGGAAGGGAAGTTGGACTTACTTTCAGCGGCGATGTCGGAAGGTATAATGATGCGATCCTGAAATCACCGGAAGTTTTTCCGCAGGCTGACTATATCATTATGGAATCCACTTACGGAAACAGTTTGCACGACAATAATGTAACCACACCGGATATGCTGCTGCGGTGGATCGAAAAAGCCTGCCTGCAGAAAAAAGGGAAACTGATCATGCCCGCATTCAGTGTGGGCCGTACCCAGGAATTACTGTATGCTTTAAACCAGCTTGAACTGGAGAACCGCCTGCCCGACCTGGATTATTATGTAGACAGTCCATTGAGTATAGAAACCACAGAAGTTGTAAAAAGATATCCGCAGTTTTTCAATAAAACGATCCAGAAAGTGATGAAGACGGATAATGATCCTTTTGGATTCAAGGGTTTGAAATTTGTGAAATCAGTAGAACAGTCTAAACTGCTGAACTTCCAGAACGGCCCCATGGTTATCATTTCCGCCAGTGGCATGGCGGATGCCGGCCGGGTAAAACACCATATCAGTAATAACATTGAGAACAGTCACAATACCATTTTACTCACCGGCTACTGTGAGCCGCATTCCATCGGTGGACGCCTGCTTCGCGGTGATAAAGAGATCACCATCTTCGGCACCCTGCATGAAGTGAATGCCGAAATCGGATCTATCCGCAGCATGAGTGCCCACGGCGACTATGAAGATTTATGCCAATGGCTCGCCTGCCAGGATAAATCAAAAGTGAAACGCATCTTCCTCGTGCACGGGGAATATGAAGTGCAGAACGAGTTTAAAGAACGGTTGTTTAAGAAAGGGTATAGAGATGTGGAGGTGCCGGAGAAGCATTATGAGACAGGATTATCCTGAAGCCTGCTGGTTACCAGTTTCCAGTTACCAGTTGCCAGTTACTCGTAGTAAACGATAAAATTCAATTTTACAACTGGTAACTGGCGACTGGTAACTGGTAACTTCCTCTCCTTCCTCACCCCCTTTATATCATACCGTATCTCATTCTTCTTCCCGCCCAGGTTATTCCTTGCAATGGCACGGCCGGTGAATTCGTTGCCGCGGATTTCATCGACGTAGTACATGATAGAACTCATGGATTCGGGATCTTCGGAGAAACGGCTGGTGAAGACGAGTGATTTTCCTTCTTTATGGATTTTGAATCCTACGTTTTTCCATTCTTCAACATCCAGGTAACCCATTTGTGCCACTTGCCCGATCATGGCTTTTTCCGCTTCACGCTGGCCGGCTTCCATTTCTGCTTCATCTGCATTGTAAATGGTTTTACCCATTTCTTTCATGGTTCCGAGAGACGCATCCAGTTTGGCATACGTTACAGTGCCGGTCAGTTCCCACGAACCGGTCATTTCAACGGCTTCAATCACCACCCAGGCACAGGATTTGGTATCACTGCGTGAAACTTTGGCAGTGATCTTACTGTCTTTTTGTAATGTAAGATTCCATTCTGCACTGCCTGGTGAACCCAGCGTTTTTTTATAATCACCACCGATGGAGTAATTGTTCCCGGTGATGTCAAGGGTAAGCACCGTGGATTTACCGCTGATCGCTTTGATCACCGCTTTCAGTTTATAATTTTCAGGGCCGCCGGAATAAGAAAGTTCAACGGTATTCATGTCAATCAGCGATTCAGCTGTGAGCGCCGGTAATCCTTTTTTAATCCGCATATCGTTGATCACTTTCAGTACGGCCAGGTCAACCCGGAGCATGCCGGCACCCATTCCTTCGGGGATCGGAGTGCTCATGTTGCGGCCATTGATCACTTTATCTGCGGTGGATTGCAGGATGTCTTTTATTTCTGCTGCGGTGAGATCAGGGTTGATGGATTGTATCATGGCAATCGTGCCTGCAACCTGCGGGGCGGCTAAACTCGTTCCGCTGGCAGTTATCGGGTTACCGTTTTTATCAGTACCGAGAATTGTATTATCGGCCGGTGCGGATATACTTACTTCAGCATTGCCGTTTGCATAATTGGAATAACTGGATCTGCGGCCATCGGGATTTAATGCACCTACCGTAAGCAGGTTGCCCACTTTCTGCCCTTTATTGGCGCCATTGGTTCCGTTCAGTACATGGTTTGCATTCCCGGCTGAACCCACAATAACAACTTTGGGATATTTCTCCTGGATCTTTTTATAAAATTTCTCATAAAGCTTTGTTTCAAAACTGTGGTCAACTGCATAGCTCTTTGGTCCATAAGAACAATTGATCACTGTGGCTCCGTTTTTAATCTGGTCATACATCGCTTTCAGTGTAGTATGTACATACGTAACGCCATGGCTCACTATTTTGGTGGGATCTTCAGCGTCGGGTGTGGATACTTCGTAGTCGTCCGTTTTATAAATGTTGGTAGTTTCAATTGTCAGTTTATTGCCCAAGGGGCAGCGACGCCGGTTACACCTCCGTTCTCTGCATTGGCCCCGAGCACTTCGGTAACCATGGTGCCGTGGGTTAAACCGCCATTTACAACCTGGCCATGCTCATTTTTATCAGGATTATCGTTGTAGTCTTCATCTTCGGTTGTACTTACATTGCTATTCCCGCCTATTTCATCGCAGGGTTTATACAGCCGGGTATCAAGTATCCCTACTTTAACCGGGTTCAGAGTAAGCCCGGATGCTTTCATGAATGCGTAGGCATTTTTCAACCCGATCATCTGGTAATTCCGGCCATAGGTTGAATCTTTATACATCGGATCATCCAGCGGATCACAGGTGCCCTGGGATTCATCAAAGTCATCAGCTATCACAAGGCTGTTTGGACTGGCCAGTTCCACACCGGGACTGCCCGCCAGTTTTTCCAGCACCTGTGAATAATTATCAGCGGTTGTTTGTTTTGTTTCTAACTGGTAGAAATTGATCAGGCTGACTTCACCGGTGATTTCCGCATTAATGCTTTTTGCAATTTTTTCTGCATCCGCTTTTGTTTTGCCTTCCTGCATAACGATGCCAAACTGGTTCACCGGTATCTCACCAAACTGTTCTGTGTTTTTAATACTGGAACCTGCAGGCATTTTCATGGGCTCGGTGGAAGCCCTGCTGCCACCGGAAAGTCCGGGCAAAACATAATTGAGAAAAACATAAATGCCGCCACAAAGCACAAGTATGATGATTATTAACAGCCATTGTTTTTTGGCAGACCGGTCAGGACGGTCAGTAGATCCAGCAGTATTCATAAACCTGTTTTAAGTGTTCAATATTCATTTATGCCAGGGAGCTGTGTTAAGGAATACGTGTTCCGGTAACCCGGTAGCGGATTGTGCTTTCCAAATCGTCGTACCGCATTACGTAAATCATGTAGCCTGAAAAACTGCCGTTGGTTAATTGTTCAATATAGTATGTGTTGGTAGAGCTTTGCAGGTCCCCGTCGCTGGGTGGCCCAATCACGATGGTATTCCCTTCTTTGGAGAAACTGTACCGGAATTTTTTCCACTGGTCTATATCAATCTGACCCATGGAAACTTCTTTTCCCACACGGAAATTATCAATGGTCATTTGCCCGTTAGGATATGTATATATTTTGGGATCCAGTTTCGCTTCGGTGATTACGCCAGTTACATCCCATTTCCCAGAGATCGAAACAGGTTCTATCACCACCCAGCTGCAGGCTTTTGTATCACTCCGCGAAACTTTCGCCGTGATTTTTTCACCGGCTTTTACTGATACATTCCAGGTCACTTCTCCCGGTTCAGTTAACGTTTTTTTATTGCTGCCGCTGATAGCATAGTCGTTTCCGGTAATATCCAGCACCAGCACTGTTTTATTCCCCTGGAGGGCTTTAATGCCGGCTTTGATTGAATAATTCTCTGGGCCTCCTGAAAAACCAAGATCCACCTGGTTCATCAGGGTGAGTATTTCCGGTGTCAGTGGAGGTAATCCTTTTTTGGCGCGCAAATCATTGATCACTTTCAACACAGCTTTGTCTACCCGCAACATACCCGAACCCATCTGGGCAGGAACAACAACGGTCTGGTCTTTCCCTTCAATCTGCCTGTCAGCCGTTGCTTGAAGGATGTTCTTTATTTCAAGGGCCGTGAGATCAGGATTGAGTGATTGGATCAATGCAACAGTACCGGCAACCTGAGGTGCAGCCAGGCTGGTGCCGCTTGCTGTAATCGGATTCCCGTTTTTATCTGTTCCCAGGATTACATCATCGGCCGGAGCTGAAATACTTACTTCCCCGTTCCCGGTGGCATAATTGGAATAACTGGATTTACGGCCATCAACATCCAGGGAACCGACCGTGAGGAGGTTTCCCACTTTCTGTCCTTTATTGGCGCCATTGTTTCCATTCAAAGCAAAATTGGAATTTCCAGCTGAACCCACGATCACCACTTTCGGATACTTTTCCTGTATTTTTTTATAGAATTTTTCATAGAGCCTGGTTTCAAAAGTGTGATTCTCCGAATAATCTTTAGGCCCATAGGAACAATTGATCACTGTTGCGCCGCTCTTGATCTGGTCCATCATGGCTTTTAGAGAGGTATGGATAAAAGTTACACCGTTGCTCACCACTTTGGTGGGATCGTCAGGATCAGGTGTGGAAACTTCATAGTTGTCTGTCTTATAAATATTGGTGGTTACAACAGTCAGTTTATCTCCCAATGGGGATCCCACACCGGTTACCCCGCCATTATCAGCGTTGGCGCCCAGCACTTCATTTACCATGGTGGCATGCGTAAGGCCACCGTCTGTAATCTGCCCGTTTTCATCTTTCTCCGGATCATCATTATAATCTTCCTTATCTGTGGTGCTGACGGAACTGCTGCCTCCCAGTTCATCACAGGGTTTATAAAGACGTGTGTCCAATACGCCCACTTTTACGGCATTCAGCGAAAGCCCGGATGCTTTCATATAAGCATAGGCATTTTTGAGGCCGATCATTTCATAATTACGGCCATTGGATCCTTCTTTATAAATCGGATCATCCAGCGGATCACAGGTTCCTTTCGATTCATCAAATCCATCCGGAATGATTAATCCGTTTGGTACAGCAAATTCAACGCCCGGGGTACCGGCCAGTTTTTCAAAAAGCTGTGTATAATTACCTTCATTGGCGCTGGCAATTTCTATCTGGTAAAAACCAATCAGGCTGATTTCCCCGGTGATAACACCATTTGCATTTTTAGCAATGGCTTCAGCATCGGTTTTTGTTTTGCCTTCCTGTAATACTACACCAAACTGGTGCACGGGAATTTTACCAAAGTCACCAACCGTGCGGATTGTATTGCTTTCCGGTATTTTCATAGGCTCCGTTCCGGTACTGCTTCCGGATGAACCACCGGGCAGTACATAATTTAACAAAACGTAGATGCCGCCAATTAAAACAAGTATGATAAGGATAAACAACCAGTGTTTACGTACAGACCGGTCAGGACGGTCAGGGGTGGTGGGGGTGGCCATAAGCCAGGTTTAGAAGACAAAGTTCAGGGCGGCGGGTTTGCGGGGGGATGACTTTGGTCAGGGGGGGTAATGTTAGGGGGAAAGCAGTTAGCTTTTGGCTATTGGCTCTTGGCTGTTGGCTTTCAGTTAGGAATTGGTTGCCAGTTGCCAGTTACCGGTTGCCAGTTTTTGGGTACTGGTAACCGGTAACTGGTAACCGGTAACCCCCAAAAAGCTGCAAGCTCAAAGCCAGAAGCCCTAAGCCAACAGCCAGGTACTTTACACGTTTTCACATTACATTAATAAACCCGGCACCATTTTTTCCGTTAATATATTGACCGTAACCTTAAAACAGTAAACTATGAAAAGTTATCTGCGTGTGTGGATGGGTGTGACTGTGATCGTCTTCCTGCTTGCAGGTTGTTCATCCACAACACATATTGAAAAAGACGATCAGACTGATTTTTCTAAGTACAAAACCTTTGCCTGGACGGATGATGAAGGTTCTGCCAAAGTGAATGACCTGACGGAGCGGCAGATCAGGCAGGCGGTGAATAAGGAACTGGCTAAGTCGGGTTGGCGGGAGGCTAAGAACAGGCCGGATATATTACTGAGTTATGATGTGCTGGTGGAAAGAAGTACGCGTGAGAGTAACAGCCCCGTTTATTCAAGACCATATTCAAGGCTGGTGTATAATCCATATACCCGCCGGTATACTACAATTTATTACCCTTCCCAGTTTATGGGTTATGAAAGGGATGAAAGACCAGTGAAGGAAGGTACGATTACGATTACAATGACGGATGCACGAACAGACAAAACAGTATGGCAGGGGTGGACGACGGATGAAGTTGACAGCAGGCACCTGACAGCCCGTGAAGTGGATGCCAGCGTGCGGGCGATCTTTAAGAAGTTTGATGTGGCTAAAAACTAATTACAATTCTTTGGACGACGGTTTTGGACATCGGCTCCCCTGTTTCGGCAGGGGAGTTTTCTTTTGGTAGAGGCCGGTTAATCAGATGCCTTATTAAGCAATGTCAATGCTTCATGGTCTGTGAGGTGTTCAAGCTTCTTCGCCTTTTCATAATGTTCCCCGCAAAACCAATGTGCTCCCTGCGGATGCCCGGTGAATCCGGGTTGTTTAAAGCGTTCGTTAAACTTTTCCTGTTCAGGAGTAAGCCGGAAATATACCAGGCCGCCATTGTCCTTTTCAAGATCAAATTTTTTGTCGCAGATGCTGCAGATGGGTGGTTTCATTTGTTTATGGTTTGGCTTGTATCTGATTATATACAAAGGAAAACAGGAGTATAGCATTACCAATTTTTACAAAATACATTAACCTTTGCAGGTCAAAATTCGGGAAAAAATCCTGATACCTGCTGACCAGGGAACATTGCCCGTTGCATTCTCTGTTGTGATTAAACAGTCAGATTAATTTCGGGGTTGGATTCTGCAAAAAAAGCAAGGCCGCTTCATCTGAGAGGCCTTGCTTCCTGTTTGGTTATTCTTCCTTTTAGTGATGTCCCCTTCCATGACCTCTGCCCCGTCCGCGATTATTTCCGCCACGGTTATGTTCCCTCGACCTGTTGTCCCGGATAATATCCTGATCATGCCGGCCCCTGAATCCCGCGTAACGTGATCTGTAATACCCCGGACGCCGGTAAGGGTACGGGTCATTGATCACGACTTTATATCCAGTGTACAGGTCAAAGTACCTGTAGCGTGAAGGCAATGAGGCAGCAAATATCCAGTTGTTTCCTTCCAGGTAAATAAACTGGCGCCGCGGTACATAATAATAAACATCAATATCCGGGAGGTAATAATATTCGGCATGATTATACCCCGATGGACCCCAGTCGGGTTGTATGCCGATATTGACTGATATACGGATTTGTGATTGCACTTTCATTGCAAACGATGTACCGGCGATCATCATCAGCATTAACATGATCTTTTTCATAATTGCAGGTTTTACATGATTAAATCTTGATACTGTCTGGCGTTTCATGAATACATCTGCACTATCTGTAAAAAAACTATGCCAGTTAGCTTTGCGGAGTGTGACGATGTGACAAAAAACAACTGCCAATCATACAGTGTCGGTTTCAATACATTAATAACCAATAATGAATGAGGCGTGAAGATTTTGTTAATGGATGATTCCGGGTATTGTATTTTATATGCCGCCCAAATGCAGGAATCGAAAATGATTTTTGTGGTGTTTGTGTTATCTTCATTTTACAGTTAACCAATCACCAATTTATTTAAATCTGGAAATTCCTAAGCACGGTTTTTTTTATTACTTTCAGAAATGCGATTATATACTCCCGTTTTAGCGATACTAATATTTTTTTCTTCATCCCTAAGAGGGCAATTGCCGCGAAATCTCAAAACTGAGGTCATTTCCGGGACATTTGTTTCAGTGAAAGTTCCCGAGGGAGCAACTCGGTTCAGCAATGCCAATAAAAAGATCTCAGCAGGCTACCCTGCAGTGATGGTTGACTATTACGTACCTGATATTTTACGTGATAAACCAGAATTATATCTCCCGGAAATTTTCATTTTGTATGGGATGGGAGTTGGGAATCTGCCTCCGAATAGCTATTCGAAGACAGTTTATACCAGCAATGCAAAATTTTCGCTCTACAGTTATGAGGCAGAATTGAAGAATATCGCCGGGCGGGAGGAACGTGTTACAATTTTCATACGCACTGAAACATCTCAATATACTAACAAGGTTGTGGTGCTTATCTTACAGTATGCTTCACATCAAACGGTCGATGAATGGGATGAATTGGACAGTTGGATCGCTTTATTGAAAAATACATTTATTGAAATGTAATTCGGAGTAAAAAAAGAAAGTGATTTGGTTTAAACGGCCCTGTAGTACAGATTAAAGAAAAAGGTCTCAAAAATGAGACCTTTAGAAATTACCGGAGAATCCGCCATTGCGTAAACTGCCGTCCGCCGCGGCGGATATGAATCCGATGCTATCATAAATAAAAAAAGGTCTCAAAAATGAGACCTTTAGAAGTACCGGAGAGCAGACTTGAACTGCCGACCTTCGGGTTATGAATCCGATGCTCTAACCAGCTGAGCTACCCCGGCCACTAATTTATAAGAACCTGACACAGACTTGAACTGCCGTCCGCCGCGGCGGATATGAATCCGATGCTCTAACCATCCGCCTGTGGCGGATACCCCGGCATTCCCCTTTCGGGGCTGCAAAAATAGTGATTTTCAGGAAAATAATCATGGGAAATTATGGCAATTTTGTATTGTAAGTCAAGGCTTTGCCATTACCAGTCCCCTATTTGTTTTATACATTGGTAACAGGATATTCAATTTGCAAACTTCTCTTCATGTATAACTGATTTCAAAGTTCCCCTGATAGAATTCCGACCGGTTCAACAAACAGATGATTGATTCTTACTGGTTGTTTTTCCGGGTAAGTATCTCATTCAATTTCAGAAAACCGGTTGTATCTATATCAGTACATACCCCTACCTGTAACAAGCATAAACACTCGTTCCTTTTTTTTAATAGTCTGGTTTTTAAAAATCCGGATAACCCGCTGAGTAAAATCATAGGGAAAAAATATACCATGCTTCAATTTGCAGTCTCGTTTAACCAGAAAAAATCCATTGTTTATGAGAATCTTATCCCGAAACCTCGTTTTATTTCTGACTTTACATTGCTGTTTTCAATCTACTGCACAGGATTATGTTATAGACCGCGGTTATTTCAGTGGTTTTTATAACGGAAGTTTAAGAATGTGTGTGGTTGATAAAAATGAATATTATGCTCCCTATACGGCTTCTTCCAAAGTGGTAGTCCGCCGTTATAAAAATGGAAGCGTTACTGATTGGGGTACAACCACAGGGTTTCCCGATGCAGGTGGTGCCGGTGACATAGCCCGGAGTCCGCTCGACAGCGTGATTTACATTTCTTTTTTCAATTCAACTTATGACAAGATTTATACCTACAAGCGCGGGCCGCTGGATAACGACTGGCAGCTTGTTACAATGCTGGATAAGCCCGGTAGTTATAATATGGGGTATACTGTGCGGCTGTCATTTAACGAAAACAGCCAGACCTTGTTTATGGCTTTTACGGAACAAACAAGCTCCAAAGTGTATCTCTATGAACTGGTTTCAGGAACATGGGCAGACAAAACAGGCGCCAGTTCCATGGCATGCTCAAGTAACAGAATGGACCTGTCATCGTACGGCAATAAAGTAATTATTTCAACGTCCCCTTCCAGTACACTGAAAGTACACGTGTTTGATGTTGTGGGAAAGAACCTCACAAACCTGAATCAGAATATAAACAATGTTGCTGGGTTCGTCACAACAGCTTATGAAGCTGGTACAGATACCTATGTGTCTTTTTATGCGCAAAGCAGTCCATGGATGAATATAAAAGTGGCCCGTTCAGTGGGCGGGGCTGACTGGACTGATATGACCGGTACCCTTACAGGGGCTATGGATAACGGTTCATGGGGCGGGTATATAGTTTTCAATCAGGCAACATCCAAATTCACCCTTATATTCTCAACTGGATTTATAAAAGGTTATACATGGACAGGGTCAGATTGGGCCGCTGTTACAATTCCTTATATGGCATCTACCAATACATTTGCTGTCTCCCATTATAAAGATGTTTATTTCCTGGCATGGAGCAGCTACACCCCTGTAGGTATTTATTCTGTCAATGAAACGCCAACCCGGAATACCACGGATATTTCCACCACGCCAACAACAACAACCTGTGCCGTAAACTTCCAGCACCGCGGGGTTGGTAATAAAGTGGTGGTGTTTGTGAAAAAATCCCCAACCTATGATGCTCCTGTTCTTAACAATAATGCCACCTATACAGCCAATGCAGTTTACAGGTCAGGAACCCAGTTGGGGAGTTCAGGCTGGTATTGTGTATATAATGGCGTGGGGGAAACTGTAACGATCACCGGGCTTGATCCGACAGAAACTTATCAGCTCCAGGCTATAGAATACAACGGAGCTGCTGCAGCGGAAATGTATTCACCTGTGACAGCCGTGAGCGGGAATCCGGTGTCATTTGTGTCTGCTGTATCATTACCGGTGCATTGGCTGTCGTTTACAGGTAAAGAACTGAATTCAACTGTGCAATTAAACTGGTCAACAGCTTCTGAAATCAACAGCTCCCATTTTATGGTGGAAAGAAGTGTGAATGGAATTTCATTTGAAACGATCGGAACTGTACTGGCCGCTACTGGTCAAAGTGAAACACATCACTATAGTTATACCGATTATTCACCGCTGAAAACCGTTAGCTATTACCGGCTGAATCAGGTTGACAAAGACGGGAAATCCGTTTTCAGCAACGTAATTAAATGCAGCATAGGGTCAAACAGTGAGGTGAAAATCTGGTCGGATACTGAGTCCGGTTTCATACGGGTTTTTGTTCCGGTCAGCAGTCTTTCTGTTACAGGTGTTGAAATTTATGACCTGAATGGCCGGAGGCTGATCCAAAAACAATTGCAGGCCGGGATGAATGATATAAATGTAAGTGCGCTGGGTAAGGGGATCTATATTGTGAAAGCATATTCTAAAAACGGGCTTTTAAAATCAGCATCTGTACGCCGTTGAACCCGGACAACCTGATTTAAATACACGAATAAATAAACCAATTCAGTTTTTAACTTGTACTGGATGCAGGAAGTATGTATTCAACCTGATAATTCCTTAAATTATTTCTACATGCGTCGCGAGTGGTATTTCAACCTGCAAAGTGCATCCTTTGCCTGGTGTTGAAATAATATGGAGCTTACCCTGGTAAAATTCCACCCGGTTGCGGATGGTAGTCAGCCCGAATCCCATCGGCTGGCTTTCGGGGTCAAACCCTTTTCCATCATCAGCAATTTGCAGGAAGAGTATATCTTTTTTCATCTGCAAAGTGATGCTTGCATTTCGGGCAGCAGCATGTTTGGTGATATTATTGATCTGCTCCTGTATGATCCTGTAAAGCATCAGGGATTGTTTATTATCAAGTGATACCTGACCGGAGGTTTTATCAATAAACCTGATCTGTATATTTGAATTCTTCTTTGTGTCGTCTACCAGGTCTTTCACGGCCTCCACCAATCCAAAATCGGACAGGGATGGCGTTATCAGTGAATAAGAAAGATCCTTGATCAGGTCCATCGCATTATTCAGGTATTCATAACTCTGGGTGAGCATATCATCTTCCACACCATTTTTCGTTTTGGCAATACCCAGGAATATTTTAGCACTCGCCAGGATCTGGCTGATATTTTCATGCAGTTCATGGGAGATTTTATTGCGTTCCATCTCCTGTTCCTGGATGGTGATTTCAGTGATCAGCCGTTGGTTGTACAACTGCTGCGCTACCAGTTCTTCTTCCAGTTTCCTTTTTTCAGTAATGTCACGGCGGATGGCCAGGTACTGGTAAGGCTGGCCGCTGGCATCGAGGAAGGGTACAATTGTGGTATCCGACCAGGTGAGTGTGCCGTCTTTACTTTTATTCCTCACTTCCCCTTTTAATACCTGTCCGCTTCTGATCGTTTTCCAGAAATTTTCCCAGAACTCTGGCGAATGATAATTTGAATTCAGGATTTTATGGTTCTGCCCGATGATTTCTTCAGGGGTATACCCGTATATTTTGCAAAACCCTTCATTCACATAAAGCACTGTTCCATCTGCGTCAGATAATGAAACATTGGCGGCCTGGTCAAGGGCGTATTTATAGTCGGATAAATCCTTCAGCGTTTTTTGAAAAGCTACTTCAGATTTTTTCCGCTCTGTAATATCCCTGGCAATTCCCAATACACCATCAAACTGCCCGTCTTTTTTCAATATACAAGTCTGCACTTCCATCGCAACCATATGGCCATCTTTGGCTTTCAGGTTCAGTTCATACCTTGTTTTATCCAGGCCGTTTATTTTTTTATCCAGCATACTGAAGGAATAATGACGGTCGTCACCTGTCAATACGTCGGCGGTGCTTTTACCACGTAAATCTTCCGGTGTAAATCCAAGTATTTCAGTAACTGCTGAGTTGATACTTTTTACATTCAGGTTTTCGTCCAATGTGTAAATAATGTCAAGTGCATTTTCTACCACAATCCTGTACTTCTCTTCGCTTTCAAGTATTTTCTGGCTGGCCAGTTTTCGCTCAGTAATATCAGTAATGATTCCATCCCAAATTACCCGGCCATCTTCCAGTTTGCGGGGGAAAGACCTGATGTGTACCCATTGCAAATTGGTTTTAGGAACAGCCATCCTGATTTCCAGGTCAAAATAGGTCATGTTCAGGTAGGATTGCTCAGTTTCTTTAGCTAACCGTAATTTATCTTCTTCTGCTACAAGCCCGTATAATGAGTCCGAATTCGCCAATGCCTCTTCGGCGGTTACCCCAGCCATTTTTTCAACACCATTGCTGATATATGGGAATTTCATCTGGCCATCAAAGTCCAGCAATACCTGGAATACAACAGCGTCCTGCAGGTTATCGCTGATCAGTTTTAGTTTCAGGGCTTCTTCCTTCAGTTTGAATTCTATGTGTTTTCTTTCTGTGATATCATGAATCACGGTGAGAATATATTTTTCTCCCGCTATTTCAATGAATTCACCGGAAATAGTGGCATAACGAACCACACCACCTTTGATCTTAAACTTTTTTTCGAGATTTACCACCCGGCCGGTTTGCCTGAGCAGGTTTAAGTATTTGTTCCTGTCTTCATCATTTTCCCAACCCTCCAGTGCCAGCGTTGTTTGACCGATAATTTCATCCCTGGAGAAACCGCTCAATGCAATGGCCCGGTCATTTATATCCACAATAACACCATCAGACACGCGGGTAAGCAATATCACATCCGGTGAAAGGTGGAAAATTTTAGAAAATTTTTCCCGGCTTTCTTTTAAAGCAGCTTCTGATTTTTTCCGCTCAGTAATATCGCGTGCAGTCGTTACAAAAACATCTTTGCCAAAATATTTCCCTTTGTTGCAGAAAACTTCTTTAGGGAAAATTTCCCCGTTTTTCCTTTTGCCCCAGACTACAAAATGTTTGGGGTCACCGCTTTTAAATACTTCGCGGATACAACTCATCAGGTAAGGGAAACCGGCATCATCTTCTGCAAACAGGAAATCAGGGGTTTTCCCAATAATTTCTTCCCGGGTATAACCATACATTTTCTCCACACTCCGGTTTACATCCAGGAAAAAACCATTCTCATCCATAATGTAAATGGCTTCCGTAACGGAGTTAAACAGACCGAAATATCCTTTCTCACTGTTATAGAGCGCCGTCTCTACACTTTTATTTTCTGTAATATCATTTGCAATACCGATAAACGAATTGAAATCGCCATTAGAATCAATCAGTGGCGCAATATTAGAACGCATCCACCGCCAGCTGCCATCCACATGTTTCATCCTGTACTCCACACCACTCACCAGTTTTTTGGTTTCTACTCCTTTTAAAATGGCCTGCAGGCATACTTCCCGGTCATCCGGATGAACGAGAACATCTACAACCTGTCGTCCTACATGTTCTCCCGGCATATAGCCCAATACCTTGTTCCAGTTCGGGGATACGTACAACAGTTTGCCCAGCGTAGATACAATGTAAACATTGGCATTTGCATTTTCCAGTATGTAATCAAACTTGACATTGCCATTTGTAAGCTGGTAATCGGATTTGCCGGAAATAATTGTGTTGGGGTCAAATTTGTTCTGGGTTTTTTCGAGTGACCTGATTCGCTGGCGAAGGGCTGTATAAATCCCGATACGTACATAAAACGCAGGGGCATCATCCGGCAATATAAAAAAATCATCCAGGCCATATTCCAGTACTTCTGTCATAGATGGCCGCTTATTCGGCATACCAATGCCAATAACCGGAATATGCAGCGTGGCATGATCTGATTTCAGGTTTGTTGCAGATTCAAACCCCTTGCTGCCGGGCATGTAAGTAATAAGTACCAGCAATGGCTGGTGTTGCTTTACATACTTTGTAATATCTTCTTTGGAATGTATAAATGAATATTTGTACGACGTACTCTGAAGAATTCCGTCAAAAACAGGTAATAATTCTTCAGGTGTACCAAATATCAGAATATCATCATGTACAGATGATGATGCTACTAATGGAGTCATAAACGGATCTTCAGTTTATCAAAATCCGGTCACTTTCAATTGGATTACGAAACAGCAATTCCTGTCTCTTAGCCTTTTTCAGATTCAGCCAACATTGACTTTACCCGGATCAAGTGAAAAGGTAGGTGTTTTTTAAATTATTTATCATGACAATGGTTGCTGTAACTAAAGTTACGATAAGGGTATTCACTGGAAATTTTCCGGTAAAACATATATTATTCGAAAAAAAATATGTTTTAGTTTGATCCGGGCGCTTTCAACGCGGCACAACAACTATGCATATACAGATTTCTTATTTTCATGAAGTGTGTGGAACTCTGTCAATTTTGGATTAACTTTCATCAGCGTTCTGCAAGCCGGAACCTAACGATTTGCTATGTCGGAAAACCTGGGTTCATTATCAGGCCGCAAAGGCCTGCAGGAAAACCTGTTTGAAAAGCTGGGAACGGCTGCTGAAAACTCCGGCACCGTATCCACCGGTGAACTTGAAGCCCTGCGCCGGGAATACCTCTTTGGTAAAGCCAGTCTCTTTGGTACTGTTTCCTTTTATGATTTCATGAAGCCTGCAAACAAAGGCAAAAAAGTATATGTCTGCAATGGCAGTGCCTGCCTGACAGCCGGTACCCAGGAAGAACTCAGGCAAAAACTCGGAACCCGTTTTACAGAAGAAGAAACCGGTGAAATCTGTTGCCTCGGCAGATGTCATGAGAATAGTGCTTTCCAGACCGGCGGGATCAATTACTCCGGCAGTGATATCCGGGATATTGACACCCTCCTCAAAAACGACCAGCCGGAAGAAGATTCTTATCCTGTCACCTTACTGGAAGATTCAGTCTTTAACAGCCCTGCCGCTTTCCAGGGTGAATATTACAGTCTCTTGTCTGATTGCCTCCGTCACTCAAGAGAACATCTTTTGCAGGAATTGAAATTATCCGGTCTCCGTGGCAGGGGCGGTGCTGGCTTCCCCATGGCATTCAAACTGGAAGCCTGTATGAATGCCGCTTCAGCTACAAAATTCATTGTTTGCAATGCTGATGAAGGAGACCCGGGTGCTTATTCCGACCGGTACATCATGGAAAAACAACCGCATGCTTTATTACTCGGTATGATGATAGCCGGTTATATAGCCGGTGCTGCCACCGGGGTCATTTATATACGTGCCGAATACCCGGAATCCGTTAACCGCATCCGGGATGCTATCGTTACTTTAGAAAATGAAGGCTGGCTGGGTGATCATATCAAAGGCACGCAGTTTTCATTTCAATTTAAAATGATCAAAGCCCAGGGCGCTTATATCTGCGGCGAAGAAACTGCCTTGCTGTCTTCTATCGAAGGCCAGAGACCTGAAGTAAGAGTCAGGCCTCCATATCCTGCACAATCGGGATTATTCAACCAACCCACCCTGGTTAATAATGTGGAAACCCTGGCCTGCCTGCCCTATATTTTTAAACAGGGCGCTTCCGCTTTCAAAACTATAGGTACTAAAGCTTCTGCAGGTACCAAACTGATTTCACTCGATGGTCATTTCAATAAACCCGGTATCTGTGAAGTACCCATGGGAACGCCACTTTCAACGGTCATTTATGAAACCGGCGGCGGTTTTAAATCAAAAATTAAAGCCCTGCATATTGGCGGTCCACTGGGTGGATTGATTCCCGTACATAAAATACCTGAGCTGACTGTTGATTTTGAATCTTTCAGAAATGCTGGTTTCCTGCTGGGACATGCTTCCATCGTTTGTATCCCTGAATCATTTCCCATGATCCGTTACCTGGAACATTTATTCCGGTTTACTGCACACGAAAGCTGCGGCAAATGTTTTCCATGCCGGTTGGGTTCAGTTCGCGGTTACGAAATGCTGGAAAAAGCACAACAGGAAAATTATAAGATTGATCCTGTGTTAATGAAGGACCTGCTGGATACTTTGGAAAAAGGTTCACTTTGTGCATTGGGTGGCGGACTTCCTTTACCGGTTAAAAATGCCCTGGCTTATTTTAAAGATGAACTACAGGGTTATTTTATGACTTCTGATTAAATAAGACATTCCTGGTTTAATAAAAGCTGACATGTTCCAGATTTCTTTTATCAATGACAATCCATATGCGATTCATGAAAACGAAACAATCCTTTCGTTTATCAGGCGCTATATGGGCCAGGATGCCGTTCCTACACTTTGTGATGCCCCTAACCTGAAACCCTTTGGCTCCTGCCGGGTATGCAGTGTGGAAGTCGCCCTGGAAAAAGACGGCCCAAAGAAAGTACTCGCTTCCTGCCATACCCCGGTCACTGCCGGTATGCATATTTATACTGACAGCCCTTCCATTCAGCAATTGCGGAAAAATATTATTGAACTCGTGCTGACTGACCATCCGCTTGATTGCCTGACCTGTGAAGTAAATAATAACTGTGAACTGCAAACCGTAGCAGCCCGTGTGGGAATCCGCGAGGTGAGATATCCCGCAGGCAAAAACCACCAGGACCGGAAAAAAGATCTCAGTCATCCGTACATGACATCTGATCTGTCCAAATGCATTAATTGCTACCGATGCGTGCGTGCCTGTGATGAAGTGCAGGGGCAGTTTGTACTCAGTATGGCCGGCAGGGGATTTGACAGCCGGATTATTAAAAGCTATGACGAGTCATTTAAAGAATCCGACTGTGTAAGCTGCGGCGCCTGTGCGCAGGCTTGTCCCACATCCGCGATTTCTGATGTGTTTGAGTCAAAGTCTGTAGTGGCCGATCATAAAACCCGCACGATTTGTACTTATTGCGGCGTTGGTTGTAATCTCGATGTGGCTGTACTCAATGGAAAAATAAAATCGATCCAGGCTCCGTATGATGCAGCAGTGAACAGCGGGCATACCTGCCTGAAAGGGCGTTATGCTTTCTCATTTTATAACCATCCTGACCGGCTCCGGCATCCCATGGTTCGCAGGAACGGTAAACTGGAGACCGTTAGCTGGGATGAGGCCTATGATTACCTGGCAGAAAAACTGGCCGGTATCAAAAAAGAACACGGTGCAGACGCCATTGCAGGTATTTCATCTGCCAGGTGTACCAATGAAGAGAATTACCTGATGCAGAAATTTATCAGGGCTGTCATCGGTACAAATAATATTGACAGTTGTGCGAGGGTCTGCCATTCACCCACTGCCATTGGTATGCAACGAACTTTTGGTACGGGTGCTGCCACCAATTCTGTAATAGACCTGCAATACACCAATTGTATCATGGTGATTGGCGCTAACCCGACGGATGCGCATCCGGTCACCGGTGCAAAGCTGAAGCAGTTTGCCATGAAAGGGGTTTCCATAGTTATAGATCCCCGGAGGACAGAGCTGGCCACGTATGCCACCTATCATTTGCAATTACGGCCCGGTACGAATGTGGCAGTATTGAATATGCTGCTGTATTATATCATCAGCGAAGGGCTCGAAGACCGCGAATTTATTGCCGCCAGGACGGAAGGATATGAATCATTCCGCGAAGAATTGCTGGCGATGAATATCGATGAACTGTCGGCCGTAAGCGGTGTAAGCAGGGAACTCGCACGCGCGGCAGCTATCGCGTATGCGTCAGCGCCCAATGCCATGTCATTCCATGGTCTGGGTGTAACCGAACACTCGCAGGGAACATATACTGTGATGCTGATTGCAGACCTTGCTATGATCACCGGGAATATCGGCAGGAGAGGGGTTGGTGTGAATCCGCTGAGAGGACAGAATAATGTACAGGGTGCTGCGGATATGGGATGCCAGCCTTACCAGGGAGCCGGTTATCTTGACGTTACCAATCCAGATATCCACAGGCGGTACGAAGAGTTTTATAAAGCTTCGATACCGATACATGTGGGTTATAAAATTCCGCAGATGTATGAAGCTGCCCTGGCCGGAAAACTCAAAGCACTCTGGCTGATGGGCGAAGACAATGTGCAGACTGATCCCAATACACACTATGTTGTCAGTGCACTGGAGAAACTGGACCTGCTGGTGGTGCAGGAGATTTTTATGACCGAAACTGCGAAAATGGCCCACGTGGTGTTGCCCGCTTCATCTTTCCTGGAAAAGAGCGGCACATTTACCAATGGGGAAAGAAGAATACAAAAAGTACAGAAAGTAGTTGAACCACTGGAAGGGACAAAACCAGACGGGCAAATTATGGTGGAGATCATGAACCGGATGGGATATGCACAGCAGGCTTATGACCCGGCTTTGCTGCTGGAAGAAATTGCACAGATTGTTCCTTTCTTTGCCGGTGTAAAATGGGATGAACTTGGCACACAGGGTAAGCAATGGCCGGTATTACCCGGAGGTGCTGATACTGAAATCCTGCATTTGGAAACATTCAGCAGGGGCAAAGGAAAATTCCAATCAGCCATCTTTAAAGAAACCGAAGAACTGACTGTGAACGGGAAAGAATTCCCTTACATACTTACTACAAACCGTGAACTGGAACACTACAATTGCGGAACCATGACGCGGCGGACAGCCAACTCAGAATTAGTAACCGATGATTTATTATTAATCAACCCGGATGATGCCGCCAAACACCTGATCCATGATGGAGATATGGTTTGTATTATTTCTTCCCGCGGAAAAATTGATGTCAAAGCCCGCCTGACAGACGAAGTCCGGGCTGGCATTCTCTCCTCTACATTCCATTTCCCTGAAATTAAAATGAATGACCTTACTTCTTCTATAAGCGACAGCGAAGCTATGTCCGGAGTATAAGGTAGTGGCGGTGAATATCAGGAAAAGTAAAGGCAGAGAGTTCAAAAGTAAAAAGTAAAAAGTCAAAAGCAACCCGCAAGTTTGAAGAGCCAATAGCCAATAGCCAAATCCCAAACATCTAACCACAGCTCCGGTTACAACAGCGAACATTCTCCCCCGAAGCAGATTGCTTTGGAGTTTTAAATCTTCCCGGGTCATAAAGCAGTCGCAATCGCTTCGGGGCAAGCATTCTCCATTCTCCATTCTCAATTATTAATTCTCCATTATTCTTTCCAAATTCTGGAATCCCCCTCCAACGGATAGAACCTCAGCTGCTAACCATTTTATAAATCATTGTAAATCAATACGGGTCTTTTTTGGCAAGGTAATGGCTGCAATTCCTGAAAATATACAAAGTGGACAAAGGAGTATCTATGAAAATATTTGTTGTGGAAGAAGATCCTTTCTGTCTGCAGATGTACAGGGGGTATATCCAGCTGCTTGGCTATACAGATATCCGATTATTCAGCGATTTTGAAAGTATGATGGTTGAAATTGATGAGGAGCCGGATGTGGTTTTCCTGAATAAAGAAACTTGCGGTCAGCAGGGATTGGATATTGTACGGAAGATCAAAAAACATAACCAGCAGATATACGTGGTTTATATCTGTGGATTTGAAGATTCAGAATCAGCTATGAGCGCATTAAAGTATGGTGCGTTCGATTATATTATCAAGGGCCATCTTGAAATGGAATCATTCCATAATATCCTGAATAAAATCAGGGAAATTAATAATTACCTTGATAATAAAGGACCCGTAAACTACAGGCTCCTGTTTTCCAGATAAATTTTATTGCCGGTTGAATTTTTGTGAAGAGATGCTATCCCTTACAGGGTGATTTATGTACACGCTTTTAACGTAAGAAAGCAACTCGGAAAATTACGAATAACACTATCGTAAAAACACAATAAGGGCTAATACTTAATTCCCGTACATTTTACTTATATCATTTCACAGAACAGAATTTATGTATAATTTGGAAAAAATCCACCTTATGGAAACGTTCCGGATCTTTATAGTAGAAGACGACCCCTGGTACGGGGAAATACTTGAGTACCATCTCTCCCTTAATCCTGAATACCAGGTTACCCGATTCTCCAATGGACGCGATTGTTTATCAAGCCTGCATAAAAAGCCGGCATTGATTACAATTGATTTTTCATTACCTGATATGAATGGCCAGGAATTGTATAAGCAAATCAGGCGTATTGAGTCCGATGTTCCGGTTATTGTAATCAGCGGACAGGAAGATATCAGTACAGCAGTTGAATTACTCAAACTGGGTGTAAGCGATTATCTCGTAAAAGATGATAATACCAAAGAGCTGCTTTGGAATGCAGTGATCAGGATCAGGGAAAACCAAAAACTTAAAAAAGAAGTTGAACAGCTCAGGGAAGAACTGGGGCAGAAATATGAGTTTGAAAAAATAATCCGCGGTAATTCTGCGGCTATCAGGAAGATTTTTTCTCTGATGGAAAAAGCAACAAGGACACAGATTAATGTATCGGTGACCGGTGAAACGGGTACCGGTAAAGAACTTGTTGCTAAAGCGATCCACTATAATTCTGACCGTAAGAAAAAACCTTTTGTAGCGGTGAATATGGCCGCCATTCCTTCCGAGCTCGTGGAAAGTGAATTGTTTGGTTATGAGAAAGGGGCATTCACAGGAGCTGTTACAAGGAAGATCGGGAAGTTTGAAGAAGCACAGAAAGGGACCATTTTCCTGGATGAGATCGCTGAACTGGATATGAATGTGCAGAGCAAATTGCTCAGGGTGCTGCAGGAAAGGGAACTCGTGCGACTGGGTGGCAATGAAAAAATAACATTGGATGTACGCCTGATTGTGGCTACACACCAGAACCTGGCTGAAACTGTCAGCAAAGGTTTGTTCCGCGAAGACCTTTTTTACAGGATCATGGGTTTGCCTATAGAGCTTCCGCCACTGCGTGAGCGGGATAACGATGTGTTGTTGCTGGCTCACTTTTTTGTGGAAGAATTCTGTCGCGAAAACCGCATGCCTCAAAAACAGATTACCGCAGAAGCCAAGGAAAAACTGATGAAATACAATTTCCCGGGCAATGTGCGTGAATTGAAAGCCATGATGGACCTGGCATCCGTGATGAGTGAAGGAAACGAAATTAGTGAAGAGGATATTTCATATACACATACAGGCAGCAATGAGTATTTCCTGACTGAAGAGAAGACGATGAAAGATTACACCATCCAGATTATCCGTCATTTCCTCAAAAAATATGATAATAACGTACTCCGTGTTGCTGAAAAACTGGATATCGGTAAATCCACCATTTACAAGATGATCCAGCAAAAAGATATCGTCGTTTAAACCATTTTTTATGCAAACCGCCATCTACCGTTACCGTGACCAGCAGTTTATCCCGCATGTAATCAGCGAACCAGTCCAGGAAGATAAAGCACAACTGGTGCTTTGTTTTGGTGCAAAAAATGAAATTGCATCATCCGGGTTGTATGGACGGCTGAAGAACCGTTTCCCCGCAGCGATTATTGCCTGTTGTTCCACCTCTGGTGAAATCTGCCATACAGAAGTGATCGAAGACAGTATCACACTTACTGTTATCCAGTTTGATGATACCAGCCTGAAATCGCATGCTGTGAATATCGCCAACTTTAAAAACAGTTATGATGCCGGTGAAGCGCTGATCCGGAAATTTGAACCCGGTGATATTTCCTATGTACTTGTATTGTCTGACGGCAGCCGTGTTAATGGCAGCGAATTGGTACGTGGCATGAATGAAGTTTCTGAAAACCGCCTGCTGATTACAGGCGGACTGGCTGGTGATGGCAATAACTTTCAATCCACTTTAGTGGGTTTGAATGATAATCCCGGTGAAGGTGTGATTGCAGCAATCGGGTTTTATGGAAAGAAACTGCAGGTAACACACGGTTCGCGGGGAGGATGGGATGTATTCGGGCTTGAAAAAACAGTGACACGTTCTACAGGGAATGTGCTGTTCGAAATCGACAATTACAGTTCCCTTGCTTTGTATAAACAATACCTCGGGCCGGAAGCAGAATACCTGCCAGGGTCTGCATTAATGTTCCCGCTCTCTGTGCGTTTGCCGGGGCATAAAGAATCTGTTGTGCGTACAATTCTGTCTATTGATGAAAAAACAGGCAGTATGATTTTCGCGGGGGATATTCCACAGGGCTCCCGTATCCGTTTTATGCGTGCCAATTTTGACAAACTGACCAATGCTGCATCTGAAGCAGCCAACTACAGCAAGCAGTTTGGTTCAAAACCGCCTGTTTTCGCTTTGCTCATCAGTTGTGTGGGCAGGAAACTTGTACTGCAGTCACGTACAGAAGAAGAAGTGGAAGCTGTGGATGAAGTATTCGGATGTAAAACAATACTTTCCGGATTCTATTCCTATGGCGAAATCTCTCCCATTGCGGCAGGTGAGGGATGCCAGTTGCATAATCAAACAATGACGATTACTGCTTTTTATGAAAATTAATAAACTCCTTGAGCGCCAGTTAAAAAAACAGTTCCCGAACGGTTTCGGGAACGATCCTGCATTGGTACGACTGGTGGAAGCGGTGAATAATTCGTATAATTCTTATGAACGCGATAGTGAGCTGACCAGCCATTTTTTCAGGCTCTCGGAGAAAGAATATGTTGATCTGACCAATAAACTGTCTGATGAACTTGACCTGAAAGAGCAGTCTATTCTTGAATTGAAAAAAGTAGTTAGTGATATTTCGGGTGAACAGTTGGAGGCGAGTGATAACAGCCTGCCGGGTATTATCGCTTTTTTACAGGAAGAAGTGAGTAAGCGGCAAACAGCCGAAAAGGAAAGATCCAGCCTGTCGCAACGATTATCTTCACTCATTCTCAATATGCAGGATGGTTTACTGGTGGAAGATGAACACCGGAGGATTATCATTGCCAACCAGGTCTTCTGTGACATGTTTGGCATACCTGTGCCACCTGAAACACTCACGGGTGCGGATTGCACTGATTCTGCTGAGAGTAATAAACATCTTTTTGAGGACCCTGAAAAATTTGTGGACAGGATTTCAGTGCTCATCGCTGAAAGAAAACCCGTTGTGCAGGAAGAACTGGAATTAAAAGACGGCCGGTATTTCAGCCGTGATTTTATACCTATTTATGAAGGCGACGAATACCTGGGGCATTTCTGGAAATACAAGGATACGACACAGGAGAAAGTGAACATGCGCAAGCTGGAAAAAAGTGAGCTTAAAACAAGGCTCATTATGAACGGGTCTCCGGATGCGATTATCACTATTAATTTTAACGGTCGTATTACACACTGGAACCAGCATGCTGAACAACTATTTGGATGGTCAGAAAATGAAGTACTCAATGAATTGCTGACCAGCAAGATTATACCACTTGAATTCAGGAGAAAGCACCTTAAGAACCTGATCCAGCACAGGCAAACCGGTACAGGATTTATGCTGAACCGGAAGCTCGAAGCCACTGCCTTGCACCGTGACGGACATGAATTCCCGGTTGAAGTGCTCGTTGTGCCGCTGATGCAGGACGGGGCTGAATTTTTCTGTTATTACATCAGGGATATTTCTGAACGGCTGCGTACTGAAAGGGAATTAAGACTGATATCAATGGTGGCCAGCCTGAATAAAAACGGGGTAATCTTTACGGATACATCTGGGCGGATAAAATGGGCCAATGATGGATTCCTGGAGCTTACCGGTTACGAACGTGATGAGATTATGGGGCATACACCTATTGAACTGCTTCGTGGGGATCTGACCGATAAGGAATCCATGCACGAATTACTCAATAGATTTTATAAATCTGAGAACTTCACTGAAGAAATAAATTGTTACAGGAAAGACAGTACTTTTTTCTGGGCCAGGATTTCAGGTCAGTATATCTCGGGCGAAAAAGACGGCAGACCGAAATATTTTGCCGTGATCGAGGATATTACCCGTGAAAAAGAAACACAGGAGAAATTGATGGAATTCAATAACCGGTTCCGTGAAGCACTGGTTAAGATAGGCGATAATGTTTGGGAGCATGATTTTAGTGCTGGTGTCACCACTTTTACCAACACAACGGAACAATTGCTGGGTATTAAAATCAGGAATGTAAAAGAAAATGCAGCGGCCTGGTGGGCACATGTGCATCGAAGACAGAGCACTACTGGAGCAAAATGATAAGGGATACAGGGAGAATACCATAGATCACCATACGCTGGAGTACCGGCTAGTCGCTGATGATGGAAGCGTCAATTGGGTGCTTGACCGCGGCGTGGTGATCGAAAGAAATGCCGATGGTAAGCCCGATATATTAGTTGGTACACATACGGATATTACTGAACGGAAACTGTATGAACAGAACCTTGAGTTCAATGAGCAGAAATACCGGAGCATTATTGCCAATATGAACCTGGGACTGCTGGAAGTGGATACAGATGAAATTATCCGATTTGCCAACCATAGTTTTTGTGAAATGAGCGGTTTTGAAGTGGATGAACTGATCGGCAGGAAGGCTTCAGATCTTTTCACACGTGGCGGAAGCCGGACGAATATTGAAGATAAAAACAGTTTACGGGAGCAGGGCGTTTCTGACGCTTACGAGTTACCGGTTCGCAACAAACGCGGCGAGTTGAAGTGGTGGCTGATCAGCGGTGCTCCCCGTTATAATGAGCATGGAGATTATACAGGCTCCATTGGTATCCACCTGGATATTACCAAACAGAAGAAGCTGGAAATGGAACTGTATGAAGCCCGGGAAGCAGCAGAAGATTCAGCACGTTCCAAGGAGATATTCCTGGCCAATATGAGCCATGAAATCCGGACGCCTATGAATGCCATCCTGGGTATGAGCCGGCAGTTGCAGAAATCGGAACTTAATACGCAACAGCGGTTCTTCCTGAATACCATTAATACAGCCGGTGAAAACCTGCTGGTAATACTTAATGATATACTGGATATTTCAAAAATAGAAGCAGGCATGCTTCAGCTGGAGACTATCCCATTCTCAACCAGCTCAGTCATGAAACACATTATCCAGGTGATGCAACACCGGGCTGATGAAAAAGGCCTTTTACTTAAGTATGAAGCTGACCCTGCTATAGCCCCCGTATTAAAAGGTGACCCTTACCGGTTAAACCAGGTATTACTGAACCTGCTCAGTAATGCTATAAAATTTACTGAAAAAGGAATGGTGGATGTTACCTGTAAGCTGATCAGTGATGAAGAAACCCGCCAGGTTATAGGCATCACCGTGCGTGATACTGGCATTGGGATGGATGAAGAATTCCGGAAGCAATTGTTCCAGAACTTCAGCCAGGAAGATAAAACCACGGCCCGCAAATTTGGCGGTACAGGACTTGGTATGTCAATCAGCAAACAATTGATTGAACTGATGGGTGGAACCATTGCCGTTAACAGCAGCAAAGGGGAAGGAACAGAAGTGATACTTACTATTGTTTTCCCTGTGGGTAACAAGGAAGATTTAGGGTGGGATGTAAAGGAAGTTACAGATAAAAGCAGGCTGAGGGATAAGAAAATCCTGTTGGTAGAGGACAATGAAATGAACCGTCTGGTAGCTACTACCATCCTGCAGCAGTATGGCGCACAAATCATCGAAGTGGAGAACGGGGAACAGGCCGTTGCAGCATTGCAGCAATCCGGATATGATATTGTATTGATGGATATGCAAATGCCGGTGATGGACGGGTTGGAGGCAACAAGGATCATCCGCAAAAATATCAGCAGGGAAATACCGGTGATCGCATTAACTGCCAATGCTATTAAAGGAGAAAGTGACCGGTGTATTGCAGCCGGTATGAATGATTATATCTCCAAGCCATTTGAAGAAGAAGAACTGATAAACTGTATTTCCAAATGGCTGGGCCGTACAAATATTGATCCGGGAAAAGAAGAGGAAACAACAAATGAACCTGTTCTGTTGTTCAGTCTTGATAAGCTGAAAAAAATCAGCAATAACAACAGTGAATTTATCGAAAGAATGATTGGATTGTTTATTGACCAGGTCCCGCAATCAGTAAGTGATATCCGGAAGGCTTTTGAAGAAAAAGATTATGCCAGGGTTAAGTCTGTTACACACCGGATCAAACCTACTATTGATAACATGGGAATCCAGTCTTTGTACCAGGTCGTACGTGATATTGAATTCCTGACAGTGAATGAAACAGATTCCCAAAGACTCCCGGCCCTGATCGGATTCTTTGAGTCCCGGATAAAAGAGGTTGTCAGCCAGCTTAACCAGCGTCATCCGGTGGCCTGATCCATGTTAGCAGGTCAGCTATTTTAAACCAGATTTGATGCAAATCATGAAGAGTTCAAAGTCATTAATTTGCTGATCTAAATCATGAGCAGAAAACAGGAAATAGACTACTTTTTCTATATCTGTATTCCCTGGATTGAGTGAATCCTGCATGACTGTTTGCTCAGGATGATTTCATTTTAAGGATATACAGCATTCGGCCTGCAGAAACCACCAATTCATGTTCAGGTTCAATACGCAAAATACACTCCGGATAGCCTTTGTTGCTATCATTATAACCATTTCGGGTGTATTCATCATTTCATTCAGGAATTCAAAGGGGGTCAGGGATACAACTACTGCTGTTAAAAAAACACAATCTGTGTTACTGGACGGACAGGAGCTTGTAAATGCCATTCTTGAAAACGAATCAGCCGCGAGGGGTTATGTTATTTCCGGTAATCCGGAATTCCTGTCCCGGATTCGATATACAAAAGGAGTCATCAATGAAGAATACTATGAATTAGATTCAACACTTGTTAGAGGCGGATCAGAGATTATTGTGGAGAACCAACTCCTCCCGCTGGTTCGTGCCAGGGTCGCGTATTCAGATGAGATGGTCAGGGTGTATGATTCATTGGGTCCTGCTGCAGCCAATAAACTGGTGACCAACGGCAGGGGGAAAATACTTACAGATTCGGTAAATGCTGTAATGGATCTGATTAAGAACCGGGAATCGGCTGCACTCGCTGTCCGGGAAACCAGTAACCAGTCTTCAGTAAGGAAACTCAATGTGATCCTGTATTCCATGCTTGGTTTTGTTCTGTTATTTGGATTACTCGCATTGACCAGGATTGCACATGATTTCAGTAAAATGCACAGCCAGCAGGCCAGGCTCAGGGATTATACAGAACTGGTAGAGCATTCGCATGTAGTAGCCTGGGATTTAAACAAAGGCATTTTGTTCTGGAATGAAGGCATGGAAGGACTGTACGGATGGAAGAAAGAAGAAGTAATGGGTAAAAAAACCCATGAACTCTTTAAAACGGAATTCCCGTTGCCCTGGCGGAAATTGAGAAAATACTCCATGAAAAAGGTGACTGGTCTGGGGAACTTAAACATACCTGTAAGAACGGTTCTGCTATCTATGTGTCTTCACACTGGCATCTCCATGTATCCCGTGATGGTAAACGATCTGTTATCATTGAAACCACAAATGATATTACGGACCAGAAAGAAGCGGAAACTGCGCTGGCTTCCCTGAATGAAACACTGGAGAAGAAAGTAGAAGAGAGAACCCGTAAGCTGATGGAAAGCGAGCAACGCTACCGGATCATCCTTGAAAATGTGGTGGAAGGCGTTATGCTTTTCAGTGAAGACCGTGAAGTACTTTATCAAAGCCCTTCCATCCTGAAAATCGGTGGCAGGGCTATTGATGAAAGGACAAAAATCCATGGATTTCAAACTATATATCCCGAAGATTACGAAATCGTGCAATACCATTTCGACGCAGCGCTGAGGAATCCCGGTGTGCCTCAATACTTCCAGGCAAGGCTCCGTCATAAAAAGGGACATTCAGTATGGCTGGAAGCAAATATCACTAACCACCTCGGGACAATGGGGATTAATGCCCTCGTCATGATGGGGCGGGATATTACTGAAAGGAAAATAACCGAACAGCGGCTGAATGACAGTGAAAAAAGATTCCGCGCATTGATTGAGTATAACTATGACGGGATACTGCTGGCTGATGACAAAGACCAGGTTGTATACCAGAGCCCTTCCGCTGCGAAAATCTCAGGGTGGAATTTTGATGAAAGGAAATCGCAGCCTTCATTGGGTATCATCCACCCCGATGATCTTCCGCAAATAAATATCATTACAAGATTTGTGAGGGAAAACCCGGGTAAACCTTACTTCGGTTCATGCAGGAGGTTGAAAAAAGATGGCAATTACCAATGGATTGAATTTACCCAAACCAATCTGCTTCATGATAAAAATGTAAGCGCTATAGTTACCAACCTGCGCGATATCACCGATAAAAAACTTGCGGAGGAAAAATTATTATCTGCCACAGACCGGCTTGAAAGTGTACTGCAGCGGATGGGTGATGGGTTCATGATCCTGAATGCAGAATGGGAATTTGTGTTTACCAATAACCAGGTGTTTGAATTGTTTGGGATCAATCCGGAAAGGATGATTGGTAAACGGATTTGGGATTTTAACCCCGGCCTGGCCGGCAGTTTACTGGAACTCGAATTCAAAGCTGCCATGGAAACCGCAGACAGCCGGAATTTTGAATTCCTGCTGCCCGATAAGAATAAATGGATCTACTTCCGCGTAAATCCAATTCCGGGTGGTATCAGCGTTTTCTTTAATGATATTACCAAACAGAAAACAGGGGAACAGGAAGTGAAAAAACTCCACCGGGAACTTGAACAGAAAGTGGAAGACCGCACGGCAGAATTACAAAAAGCAAACCGTGAGCTTGAAGCATTCACCTATTCAGTGTCACATGACCTTCGCGCGCCGTTGAGGGGTATTATCGGATTTACCTCTATCCTGGAAGAAGATTACAGTACTCAACTCGATGAAGAAGCCCGCCGGATAACAGGTATTATAAAAAATAATACCACCAAAATGGGACAGCTGATTGATGACCTGCTGGCATTTTCAAGAGTCGGCAGGGCAGAACTGCAAAAAACTGAAATGAACCAGGAAATACTTGTCAGGGAAATAAGGGATGATATTGCCCGCGACAACAGCAGCCGGCAGATTGAGTGGCTGATTCACCCGCTGCCACCGGTTCGTGCTGATATCAACAGCTTCAGGCAGGTTTGGATAAACCTGATAACAAATGCCGTTAAATATTCCGGCAAAGTGGAAAAACCGGTAATTGAAATCGGCGGTAATTTGAATAACGGACATGTAACTTATTACGTAAAAGACAATGGTGTGGGGTTTGATGAAAAATATGCCGGAAAATTATTCCGGGTATTCCAGCGCCTTCATAGTTCTGATGAATTTGAAGGAACCGGTGTTGGCCTCGCAATCGTTGATAAAATAATTTCAAAACATGGCGGTCGGGTATGGGCCCGTTCTGAACCCGGTCAGGGCGCCTGCTTCTCATTTTCTGTACCGGCTCATTAATCTATAAAAACTGAATGATGAATTTGAATACTGTTGAAATCCTGCTGGCAGAAGATAATATGAATGATGCCGAACTGATTATCAGGGAGCTGAAAAAGAATAACCTGGCCAATAACCTGGTGCATGTTAAAAACGGGGAGGAGGCCCTGGAATTTATTTTCGGAACCGGGAAATACGCAGAAATACGGAGCGCCGAATACCAGCCAAAGGTGGTAATCATGGATATCCAGATGCCCAAAGTAAACGGTATTGAGGTGCTGGAAAAAATGAAATCAACACCACTGACCAGAAGTATTCCGGTTGTGATGCTGACCTCCTCAAAGGAAAGCCCCGATATCAAACGGTGCTACATGCTTGGGGCCAACAGTTATATAGTTAAACCTGTAAATTTTGAACATTTCGCTGATTCAATACGCTGCCTGGGACAATACTGGCTGCTGCTGAACCAACCACCATATTGATGAACCACCAACTCCTGTGTTATGAAAATACTCATTCTAGAAGACAGCCCGGAAGATGCCGAACTCATCAGACGGCTTCTGAAAAAAGAACTAACCAACACTGAATTCCAGCTGGCAGGAGACAGGCCGTCTTTCCTGAAGGCCATGGATAAGTTTGAACCGGATGTGATCCTGGCCGATAATTCATTGCCCCAGTTTGATGCTTCAGAAGCACTCAGGCTGGTCAGGCATGATTATGGGAATATCCCATTTATCCTGGTTACCGGAACAGTGTCGGAAGAATTTGCCGCCATAATTATTAAATCCGGCGCAGACGATTATATACTGAAAGACCGCATGGGTCGTTTACCCGCTGCCATTGAAGCGGCTATTAAGCAAAGGGAATCTGACCGGGAAAAAGATCTGGCACTCCAGCATCTGTTCCTGAGTGAAGTAAAGTTCAGGACGATGATTGAAAGAATTACCGAAGGTTTTATTTCCTATGACCAGAATTGGGTAATCACCTACGTGAATAAAGTGGCTGAGAAGATGTTTAACAGGCCCACCGGTTATTTGCTCGGGAAAAACATCTGGGAAGAATTCCCGCAGTCTGTAGGTACACCCATTTACAAAGCTTACCTGAAAGCCATGGAGTCGCAGCGGAATGTTTCTATAGAAGATTTTTCATATTCAGTGGGTGCATGGGTTGATGCGCATATCTATCCGTCCGCTTCCGGTGTATCTGTATATTTCAAGGACATCACAGAAAAGAAAAAAGCGGATGAGCGCATCCGGTTGCTGAACGAACGGTTTAGTACATTTTCCATGGTGGCCGAAGAAGCTATCTGGGACTGGAGTTTTGAAGGGCATGACATCTGGTGGAGTGAATCGTTCTACAAATATTTTGATTTTGAGAATGGAAGCATATCACCTACCAGGGAAGATTTCCTGGCCAAACTGCACCCGGATGATGCGCCATTGGTTGTTCAGCATATTGCTGAAATGGTCAGCGGCGAAAAAAGGCATGAATGCTACCATGAAGTCCGGTATATACGCAAAGACAATACCTGGGGCACTATGGATCTTCGTTGTTTTGCAATTCAGAATAAGGAGGGAAAAGTGCACCGGATTATCGGCTCATTCAGTGATATTACCGAAAGGAAAAAACTCGAAACACAATTACTGGAACAACGCCGGATGGAACAGATGCATATAACATCAACTGCGCTGGAAGCTTCTGAAAAAGAAAGAACTGCTATCGGAAGGGAATTGCATGATAATGTGAACCAGATCCTGGCCAGTACCAATTTACTCCTGAACCTGGTAAAAGAAGATCCGGTAACTCATACGCAGTTCCTGGAGAAATGTATGAACAACATCAGGGAAGCGATTAGTGAAAACAGGAAAATAGCCCACCACCTTGTTACACCCGACCTGGTACAGGAAAGTATTGTAACTCAGCTCGACGCTTTATTTGAGTCTATGCTGGGAATAGCAGGTATACATGTGTCTACAAATACTGGCAAATTCAGGGAAGAATGGCTGAGCAGTTCACAAAAACTGGCCATTTACCGGGTGGTACAGGAACAATGTACCAATATTACAAAATACGCGAAAGCAACCCGGGTGACCTGCAAACTGGAAACAGAGAAAGGGTATTTCAATATGAATTTGACAGATAACGGTCAGGGCATGGACGAGAAAAAACTGAATCAGGGAATTGGCCTGAAAAATATAGCCGGCCGTATCAGTATTTTTAATGGCAACATGAACATCTCCTCCAAGCCCGGTAAAGGATTCAGCCTTACCATAACTTTCCCGCTTGATACATCCAAAGAGGGATTATTTTTGTGAAAAGACCTGGTATGGGTATAAACATAAGGATGGCAAAACCGGAAGATGCAGCAGCCTTGCTGGCTATCTACGCGCCTTATATAGAAAACACCTCCTTTACTTTTGAAACGGAAACACCGTCCGTTGAAAATTTTGCACAAAGAATTTCCCAATATTTACAGCAATGGGCCTGGCTGATTTGTGAATGCGATGGGGTAGTGGCTGGTTATGCCTACGCCACCCGTCACAGGGAACGAAAAGCTTACCAGTGGTGTACAGAAAGCTCAGTGTATATCCATGATGATTTTCACAGAAGGGGCATTGCTGCAGCCCTCTATAAAGCGTTGTTTGAAATACTGACAATACAGGGATTTCATAATGTATATGCAGTCATCAACCTCCCCAATGATCCCAGCGTGGCATTGCACGAAAGCCTCGGATTTCAGTGGTTTGCCACCTACGAGAAGGTGGGATATAAACTCGGCCGCTGGAAAAACGTGGGCTGGTGGCGGCTGGTGATTAATGAATTTATCCAGGAACCACCGGACCCGGTTGCGTTTTCGGCAATGGATAAAAGCTTTCTACAGGCATTGCTTGACAAATACAAAAGTCAAATCAGGTAAAGGCAGGCTCGGTTCCTCGGCAAGCTCGGTTCCTCGGCAAGCTCGGTTCCTCGGCAAGCTCTTCCTGAATTGTTCCAACCGTTCCGCTTCCCAAGTAGATCTAAGGATCACTTCAGGGGTTCTCATTACGGCCGCTGCGAGAAATAATTAGTTTCCTCTTTGCGATCGGAAATATTCCACATTTTGCGTGGATGGGAAGCTTCGCTTGAGTTTCCTCGCTTCGCTCGGAATGTTCCTCGGCAAGCTCGGAATGGCAGCGCATTTTGGGAGGAGGGAGAAATACAAGATTTCTCGCTTCGCTCGAAATCACTATTATTATCTCAAAATCCTACACTGAATACGCAGGTTAAATATTTGGATTTGCCCCCTTCGGGGTTTGGGTTGGTCCCGCGGGCGAGGATTTGGATTTAGTCCATAACTATCGGGATTTTTTAATTTTTACTTTTAATTCATCTTCATGCTATCTCCCCATGTGTTACCAGGAATACTAACAAATCTGTTGCCGTTGCAATCACCGGTCCGCCCATTGCATCTTTTGATAACACCGCGAATGGTCCCTGCCCAAAATAATATCCGTCGGATACCAGGAAATTCAATCTTACTTCACCGGCAGCCGGATGAGGCAACCGGTCCTCAGTCCATGGCCCGATCATGGCTACAACGTTTTTACTGTCGTTGAATAACTGGCTGATAAGTTCATCACTTTCTTTTGTTCTTTGTTCCCAGATGATCATATTCTCAGCCTGTCCGATCAAACGTGCCGATCCATCTGCATAAACTGCCAGGGTGTCGAGTCCCTGTTCCATATCTACCTCCACAATTACACCCAACAGTATTTTTTCTGCTATTGGAATACCGAGGCTCGCAAGCCGCCGGTAAGCAAGCAGCCGGATCCGGCTTTCCATATCAGGATCAGCGGCGATTTTTTCAAGCGCTGCCGTATCTGAAGATGCGAGTACATCGAAAGGATAAACGGGCTTAGTATCCGCGGAAATGTAAACCGAGTAATCTTCACAGAAAAACTGATTGTAAAACTGGTTGAGATAATCTTTTTTATATGGCTGTTGCATCATATTCCAAATGTAAGATTTAACGGCACAAAAAAAACGTCCCGCCCGGAGGCGGAACGTTGTGCTACTATTCAGGACCTGTTTCTCAAAAATTAAAACCAAGCCTTACAAACAGCCTGCGGCCATTGAATCCCATTTGCACGGCATCCCAGGGTCCGCCTGTTTCTGTGTTGTAAGCCCAGTCTTTAGCGCCTTTGACAACGCCAAAATCGGGGTGCTGGTTCAGGAAGTTATCAGCGCCTGCATATAAAGTGAATCGTTTCAATACAGGATAACTGAAATAAATATCGTTAACCAATTTACCGGTGTAGTTATACAGGTCAGGTACATCGCCTGAGCCATTATCCAGGGGAACAGTGGGGCTGATACCCAGTCCGTCCTGGCCATAACCCAGCAGTACCACTTTACCGAAATAGGTGAAGCGGGTGCCCAGTGTCAGTTTCTTCACTGTGTATTCCAGGTTGAAAGCGAATTTCATTTTTGGCGCAGAAGCGAGGATGAATTTCTGTTCGCGGTCGCTCAGGAAAGTCTGGCGCAGGAAGTCTGATCCGGATAAATTATCAGGCACGTTGATTTTGTCAATCTCCATGTTCTGGATGTTTCCGGTAAGCAGCGCTTTGATTTTCCTGTTGGCAGACAATTTTTTATTGTAATCAATTACGATATCAATACCGCTGTTGGTGGTATTCACTGCATTGGCAAAAAACTGTGCGAGTGAAACATTGAGGCTTGCCATTTGCAGGCGAAGACCTGCATCCAGGTCAGGATCGCTGCCGTCAAACTGGCCGCTGATCACCACGCGGTCTTTCACTTTAGTCATGTAACCATCCAGCGTTACATTCAGGTTGGGAGTTGCTTTCCAGGTAAAGCCCAGGCTTGCACTGAGGCTTTTCTCCTGGGTGAGATCAGGTATACCTGCTGCTTTAGCCAGTGTGCTGTAATTCGGGGCGATTTTCACTTCAGCAATATTGCCAGCCTGTACAGTGGTAAAGGTGGAGCTGAAATTAATCTGCTGCAGGGAAGGCGCACGGAAACCAGTGCTGAACGAACCACGTACATTGAATTTATCAGATGCTTTGATACGTGTGGCTACTTTGTAATTGTGTGTGAAACCAAAATCACTGTAGTCTTCTGCCCTTACAGCCAGGTCAACCAGCCATTTGGGAGTTACATCAATTTCTGCATCTGCATACATACCCCATACATGGCGTTTGGCGCTTACTTCATCATTGGGCTGGTAACCGGGGAAACCCTGGGCACCAGTGGCTTTATCACCTGATAAATCATAGTTCAGGTAAGAACCGGGTTCACCTGCATATATCTGGTAATTCTCATAACGGTATTCAAAACCTACACCGAGGTTGAATTTTTTAGAATACTCTTGCTGAAATTCAGGTTGGACGTATTCTGGAGGAAGGAGAAACCACCATCATCAAAATGGTTCTGGGAATGTCCCATAGAGGCGTTGAAAGTCTTGTCACCGTAAAAATGGAAATTGTTTTTACCGATGGTATTGCTCAGGTCCCAGTTCCATCCACAGGGTGTTTCACCGCGGAAACCACCGGTAACCGTATAGTCGTTGATTTTGGTCTGGATATGCGGACTGTAAAATATTTCCCCGTCGTTAGTCGTCTTCATGATGTTTGACACATAAATCACATCACCATTGGTTTTGGTAGGGAAACGGTCAGGCCTGGCGCTGAAATTCCTGGTAAAGGCAAAGGCATCAGCATTTTTTACATTCGGTCCGCCGAAAGAATAAAACGCACCTTTCTTTCCGAGGGGCACTTCCATATTATAATAAGCGCTGTATTTATCCAGTGAGGCATCACCATGACCGCGGCGGTAGATATCTATATACATCGCCTTATCATTGTTATAATAATCGCTCGTATCTAAAGCCTGGCGGAATGTTTTCCCTGTAGTCATACCTTCAAAAGTGAGGTTCAGGAAACCGCCCCTGGTACCCAGGGGTACGCCAAAGTTTACTGTGGCATTGAAAGAATTCCCGTCGAAATTTTTACCATGTTCATATTGTGTTTGCAGGTCTGAAGCGTAAGCAGTATTGAATTTGGGATCGAGATAAGCACCCCATGCAAGACTGCCGTTTACCTGGTTTACATTTTTCTTCAGGATCAGGTTCATCACACCGGCAATGGCGTCAGAACCATACTGGGCAGAAGCGCCATCGCGGAGGATTTCCACGCGGTCAATAGCCTGGAATGGCATCGCGTTCAGGTCTGTTCCTGAGTTACCCCGGCCACGTGTACCAAATACAGCCACAAAAGCAGTCTGGTGCAGGCGTTTGCCGTTTATTAATACTAATGTCTGGTCGGGACCGAGTCCGCGCAGCGTAGCCAGGTCAATATGGTCAGCACCATCACTGCCGCTTTGTTTATTGTAGTTGAAAGAAGGCGCTGCATAGTTCAGTACAGAACTCAGGTCCATCCGTGCAGTAGGCGCCGTAGCATTGCCAACGTTTACCACATCCACCGGGACAGGAGTTTCTGTTTTAACACGACCGGAACGGCGGGTACCCACCAGGATAACCTGGTCCATTTCCGCTTCGTTCTCTGCCAGTTTTACATTGATGGCAGATGTGCCGGCAGCAACTGTTTGCGGGAAATAACCCACAAAACTGATCTCGAGCTGATCACCAGCTGCTACCTGGATACTGAAAGATCCATCGGCAGCACTCTGGGTCATCTTACCCGATTTTTTACTGGTAATAGTTACACCTGCAAGAGGCTGGCCTTTTGCATCTGTTACCTTACCTGTAGCCGTTTGCTGGGCAATTGCCATTACTGACAGCAATAGAAACGACATACAGAAAAGAATCGCTTTTCTCATAATAGTAGTTTGGGCCTGGGTGGACAGGCAGTTAAAAGATGGGCTAAAATAATGGATAAATTAATATAATGTTAAAATGAACTGCCTAATATGGTAGTGGGGGAAGGGAATGTGAGTTAATTGTTGGTTAATCGAGAGGTTCCAGGTAGCAGGAAGCAGGCTTGCCCCGATGGTGAAATTTATTGGGGAGGGCAGGGGGGGGGCAGCAGGAGGCAGGTGGCAGGTGCAGAGGCGGGCAGGCCGCCCGATTAGGAGACTCATGAGACAGGTTGAAAATACATTTGTGCTTGAGAAAAATACCAGGGATATCTGATGAAAACACTAATTGCCGGGATGGTGGATTGGATATGTTTACAAAAAAAATAAAATGAGTGGCGACTTCAAAGATTGGATTGTGTATCAGAAGGCATTTGGCTTAGCAATGAAAATATTCAGGATAACAGCTTGTTTTCCTAAAGATGAGCAGTATAGCCTGGTTAGTCAAATAAGGAGGAGTTCACGTTCTGTGTGTGCAAACCTTGCAGAGGCTTTCAGAAGAAAAAGCTCAGTGAAATACTTTATTCATAAACTGTGTGATTGCGATACAGAAAATACAGAAACACAAGTCTGGCTGAATTTTGCAGAATCATGCAATTACATCGGAGCTGAAACTTTTAATGAATTAAAGGAACTACAAATGGAAGTGGGAAAACTGATTGGAGCCATGCTCAGAAATCCGGGAAAATTTATTCATCACAAACCCTGAATAAAATGCTCTAGCGTATACTATCCTGCAAATTATATCACGCATCTATTCAGGGTCCCCCCAACCCGCCCCTCCGCCCCTCCTCCCCTGCCTCCCCACCGCCCCCCCCTGCTACCTGCTCCCTTCCCCCTGATATTCCTCCAGTGCTTTCTCCAAACAATCCATCGCCGCATTAATCGAATCCAGGTTCAGTACATAGGCCAGGCGGACTTCATTCTTTCCGAGACCGGGTGTTCCGTAAAAACCGGTGGCGGGCGCCAGCATCACGGTTTGGTTTTTATAAGAGAAACTCTCCAGCAGCCACTGGCAGAATTTATCAGAATCATCTATGGGTAAACGAGCGATGGCATAAAAAGCACCACCGGGGTTCGGGCAGTAAACCCCTTTCATGGCATTGAGTCTTTTTACCAGCAAATCCCTTCTGGCCAGGTATTCGGCTTTTGGTGCCCTGAAATAATCTTCCGGGAGATCAACGGCCGCTTCGCCCATGATTTGGGCAAGTCCGGGAGGACTCAACCGGGCCTGGGCAAATTTCATGGCCGCATCGTAAACTGATTTGTTTTTGGTAACCAATGCACCCAGTCTTGCCCCGCAGGCACTGTAACGCTTACTGATAGTATCCATCAGTAACACATGTTCATCCATTCCTTCCAGATGGAGGGCGCTGACATATTCACCGTCGTAACAGAATTCGCGGTAGGCTTCGTCACTGAATAAATACAGGTTGTATTTCAGGCAAATGTTTTTCAGCGCTTCCATTTCCGCACGGCTGTACAGGTAGCCGGTGGGGTTATTGGGGTTACAGATTACTATCCCTTTTGTTTTTGGCGTAATTGCTTTTTCAAATTCACTGATATCCGGCAGGGCAAATCCGTTTTCAATACGGGATGTGATGGGAACCACGGTCACACCGGCTGAGCAGGCAAAACCATTGTAGTTGGCATAAAATGGTTCAGGTATGATCACTTCATCACCCGGATTAAGGCAGGTCAGGAAACCAAACATAATGGCTTCGCTGCCCCCGGTAGTGATGATAATCTGGTCGTGGCTGACAGTGATACCAACCCTTTTATAATATTCAACCAGCTTTTTACGGTAAGATTCGTTACCGGCACTGTGGCTGTATTCAAGCACTTTGATGTCCGCATGCCTCACCGCATCCAGGATAGCCGGCGGGGTTTCAATATCAGGCTGGCCAATATTGAGATGATACACTTTTGTACCCCGCTTGCGGGCTGCTTCAGCGTAGGGAACCAGTTTGCGGATCGGGGAGGGCGGCATCTGCTGGCCGCGGCTTGAAATGGATAACATGCCGCAAAGGTAAGGAGCAGAGCGATTAACCTGAACGTCTCCTTATTTATGCACTGCAATCACTGGTTACAAAATCCACAATAGTCAGGTACCACCGGTTATTGATCCAGGAAAGATAGAAAACCAGTTCCTTGTGGTTCCTGTCAAAGACTACAATCCTGCGGCTCTTATTCTCCAGGCTGTAATATTTATTAATATCCGACTGGGGAATATTATCCGGAACGTATTGATTCCTGTCCTTGCAGATTTTAGAAAGGATATGGCTGGTTTTAGCAGTATCAGCATATACACCTCTCTTACTCCACTTCATGGTTTCACAATTATAGGTGGGCAGTTTGGCATATTGCAGGGTTGTATACAGAATGCCTGCTGAACTGGCGTATTGTACATTGGGGAATCCGGGATCTGTAAAACTGATAGTATCCTGGTGCACATAATTATCAAACACTCCATTGCGGTATAATTGGTACAGCCCCGTTCCGGGTTTAATATATTTTGATACCGCGGCACTGTCCTGTCTGGAAAAAGCAGTAACCACCGCTTTTACTGTGCTGATGAATTTTTGTTCTTTGACGGGTACTGCTGTTTGCCCTGCGGCGATTACATTTACAACAAATAATAAAAGGGTCAGATTGAATTTGATCATGTAGTAGTATATTAAACACGATAAAGATAGGCGGAAACAGAGCTGCGGTTGCCTGCCTTGCCGGAATTTTCTCCTGAAAAAACCTGATCATGATTTATGTCATTTGAACGAAAGGAGCATCCAATGCTGCGGGGTTGCCATAACAGCCCTTTAAATTAAAAATATCAACTATGCGTTTTAGCCTGCTGCTGTTTTGTACCATCACCGTCATGTTTGCCGGTGCCCAAACCAAAAAAATTGCCTGGAGAAGCCACCAGGGTTCTTCCAACGGATTCAGTGTGAGCCTGGAAAATATTTCAGAAGATGATGGCTCCAATTTTGGTGTGGCTCCCACGCCGGAAGTGAAAACAGCCAGTCTCGACAGTGTGATTTTTGTATCGGACTCTGTTGCCGTGATGGTGACCAGTGAATATTGTGAACGGTGGATGAGGTCTCAAAACGGCCGGACTGATTTATGGCGGGCCGGGAAAGATACGGTGCGCAATCACCCGCTTTTTTCAAAGCGGCATAGTCTCGACAGTATCCTGGAAGTACTTCACAAGCAGTATTTTTTCCGGAATAAAAAGAAGACTGTTTTTATGGGATATGATAATGACAAATCCTGTTCCGATTACAGCCAGTTTACTATCCTGCCAACCGGTAATTTGCCAGGTGGCGGCGGGGGGAATGGCAATCTGACGGAATGGTCAGTGCTATCCGCCATCTTTTTATTCATGGTGGTTGCCGCATACAGGGCGAGGCATTACCTGTTACATATATATGCCGGGGAATAAGGAGTACTTACATCAGGAATACATCAAACAGGTCTTCCCGTTTTATAAATTCTTCCCTTGTCATTAAATGATGGTGGTAATAAACCTTGTAATCGTGTTTGATTACAAAATCCCATATCTCACCAAGACTGTCACCAAAATTTTTAATGGGTATAGGGTGAACGTCCAGGCTGATCCTTGGGTGGAATTTAGTAAGTGTAGCTGTTGCTCCTTTTAATAAGGAGTATTCAGCTCCTTCCACATCGATTTTTATTAAGTCTACACGCGAGAGCGATTGTTCTGATACCAGGTCGTCAATAGTTGTAATATCAACCTCGATGGCTTTTTCATTCACATTAGCCCTTTTGTTGTCTGACAGGCTGTTACTGTTCGTTGCCGGCACAGTAGATACATAGAAAGTAGCTTCCCTTTTTCTGCCGCCAGCGCCTGCTGCATGGGAATCACAGTTCCCTGGATGCCATTTATAGCAATCGTTTTTTTAAGCAGTTCAAAAGTATCCGGGGTGGGTTCAAAGGCAATTACTTTTCCGGTTGGCCCGGTTTTCTGTGCCAGGATTGCGGAATGCAGGCCGATATGCGCACCGGCATCTATCACCACCATGCCTTCTTTCACATAATTGTTGAAGAAGTTGAGGACATTCATCTCATACCTGATCGGGAAATAACGGAAATAACGGGTGGGTAACTTAACCCGGAAACCGCTGACGTGTGCATTCAGCCCCTTTCCGAGTGTTAAGGCGTTAATGATTTTGTAGGCTAGTTCTTTCATAAAAATAAATTGAATGACAGAAATAGCCAGCTGATGCTGGGTTTTTGTTTCATGCGGGAATAAAGGTATGGTTTTTCCCAAATATGTTTTAGTATAAATGACCTGTGAAAATTCTGTCAAGGAAATCATAATAAAATTCCTGCGGCTTCTTATATCATAAAATATTGTTGTAACCCAACCGGGACAATGGTGGGCTCGTCACTCCGGTGTAATTTTTCATTCCAATTAACCGGGCCGCTTATTAGATCAGTTTCTACGCGCTAACACATCATGTAACATGCAGAGATACCTGTTTACCGACGGGGAGAATGCCGTTCAGGAAGTTGAATCTGACCAAGCCCTTCACAGCCTGATCAATCTTACCGCAGATACCGCTGCGATCCGGATCTGGGTTTTTAATACCCGTGAATGGATCAGCTACGCGGCCTTTATCAAACAACGGCCTGATTTCATTAAAAAGGAAATCGTCCTTGCCGTACCTGAGAAAAAATATGAAAGCACCCGGCAGCCAGTAAAAAGCAGGGGCCGGCTTAAAAAAGCAATCTTCTTTACTGTGGCTGCTGCAGGGATCTTCCTGGTTTATAATTTCACCCGCATTCACTGGGTAAAAGCCAGTCCGCTGAACATTTCTGCTGCCCGTCCGGCCAATGTGCCACCAATGGACGTGGATTCACTGATAAATGATATTGAATACAACCGCGGGCAAACACTTGACCGCAGCACCCGTAATAACCTCCGGCTTCGCAACACCTGGCCAGACCTGGTAGAATTGAAATTGCAGGCAAACCGCGAAACCAGTTCAGCCGGTACACGGTTTTCCAGCCTCGTCATGACGATTGACAACAGCACCGGCAACATCCTCGACAATGCACTGGTAAAACTGCAACTCTGGAAAAACAATGAAGTTGCCGCATCCGATACATTCCGTTTCGCCAATATTAAATATGACGCACAACTGGCCCGGCAACTGAGCCAGGAATATAAAGGCGACAGTATCTCTGTTTCTTTCGAATCACTGCAATCAAAAGGATTTAATTTCTGCTATTCCGCGTCCATGAAAAACAGGGCGGGGAATTATGCGGACAGGTGGTTTTGCAGAAGCGAGTAATAATTAATTGAGAATGGAGAATTGAGAATGGAATTGAGAATGGAGAATTGAGAGTGACAGAGGTGGGTATGGAGAATGGTTCTTCTAACTGTCGGAAAGGATTTTTTGACTTTTGAATTTTGACTTTTTAATAGGGTTCATCTAACTAAGGAATTTGGAATTTGGATTTTATTACACACAAATAATTGTATCAACTATTAACACTTAGCCATGGCTTTATATTACGTTCCTGTTTTAATCAGAAGTGACCGCTATTTTGTTGCAAGATTAGAAGAATACAAACGCGGGTCAGCTGATACTGTGAAATCTGATCTGGCTTATGCTGGTCTGGAACCAGTGAAGGCCGGGACGGATTTCAATTTTGTGATTCCTGCGGATGATCGTGTACTCACGCCGATCCTGACATTGGAAGACCCGGGTAAGATTGTCTTTAACCAGATGGCGCCATCGGAAAGACAGGATATTCCCCTGCGCGAGTGCCATGTTTCGCTGCGAAAAAGCCAGGATGGTTTTGAATTACTTGTTCGCCGCCAGGCAAGCTTTGCGGTGGAGACTTCGGCGGATGAAGAAACGGGTATCCGGCTCGACTATTCCCCGGAACTGAAAAGGATCACCCTGGGTTATTATAAGTACAGGGCGGTGCCGACTGAACTGAATCTTTCGCTCGTACTCCAGCATCATGAAGGCGAAGAGTATTGCGGCAGCTTCCGTATCAATATTGTGCCGTCCGCACACGCACAACGTGTGGTAATTGATTTTGGCAGCGAAGCCAGCCAGATCGGTTATAAAAACTGTGGTCCGCAGTCGGCTGTTATTCCCTATGATATCCTGGAAAATATGATCAGCCGCCTGCAACTGACGGATCCGGGTCATTCACGGAAGCGGGAAGATTTTCTCAATCATGAACCCGGCCAGCCCATGCTTTACCGAAGTTTTTATGCGGTGAAGAAAAAAATCCCGGCAGCAGCACGCAGCAGCTTCCCTTTTAATTTCAATGCCTCACCGGCTGATGATGAAATCCGGTTGTATATCACACGGCATGAAGTGTCAGCTACTGAACAGGCATTCCGCGATGATTACGAGATTATCCCAAACCTGAAACTGGGCATTGAAAAGAGCTTACAGCTTTCTTTCGGGGAACATACAGAAGATTACAGCATCCGTCTGCATAAAAAAGAACTGATCAGTGCTGTTTTGCTCCGGCTGCTCCGGCTGATGATCAGCACCAAACCGGCTTTCAGGCAGGGCGGGCTGATTGTGACATTGCTCGTTCCCAATATTTACACACAACATGATGTATTTGAACTGCTGAATGAATTGCGTTTCCGTACAGCAGATATGCTGGTATCGTTAGGTATCCTGCCGGGTGAATTACCTATGGAATATGAAACCATTTCAGAAAGCGATGCGGCTTTCATGGGTTACCAGCAAACGCATCCCGACCAGGTGAATTTATCAAACGGTGATATCGCCCTGGTGATTGATTGCGGAAAAGGCACCACGGATATTTCCATGGTACTGGCTGATGATAATGAAAACTATTCCAGTTTTTTCCGGACAGGTTTTGCCGGGGCTGGTAATGTACTGCTCTATGGATTTGCAGAAGATTTTCTCACGCAAACACTCAGGGCCATACCCGGCAACAATGATATTTCAGTCAGTGAATTCATCAACCGCCGGATACTGGCACAGAACCTGACAGGTGATGTGCTCAATTTTATCCAGCTGATGGAAGACCAGAAAAAAAGGTACAGCCAGCTGGCGATGGTGGGACTCACTGAATTCGCCAGGGTGGGAGAGACCTCCCTGCAATCAGAAAGGAATATCGGGAACCTGCACCGTGATCCTTCTACTTTGCTGGCGTATGCATCTGCCATCTTAAAAGACCGGAATATCCGCTTTTGTGCATTGTATTTTATCCAGTATAAAAGATGTGCTGACTAAAGACATCCGCCGCAGGATCAAAGTGGTGATGCTGAGTGGCCGCGCCTTCTATTTCGATGAACTGAAAATAAAACTGGAAAGGGAATTGCAGAACCAGCTGGGAAAACAGGTGGCCGTAAAAACAGTTCCCCCCGGCCGTTCGGTGAACAATAAAAACGTTGCGATCCATGGTGCCTTCAGCGGTGCGTATAAGATTACTGATTTTACCGGTATCCCGATTGATAAGAAAGAAGGGCTTTCTGCCAACAATGATGTGTTGAATAATAACATGTACCTCTACCGCGGTATTAAAATTGAACCGGGTAATGATATCCTGTACAATGCATCTGTAGTGCGGAGGAATAACCAGGAGCTGCGGTCATTCAAAAACAAGACGGTGGATATTTATTTCACACGCGACAATATCTACCTGCGCCTCATGGAAAACCAGCGCGTACGGGATGTGCGTTCCCTGTACAGCATTTTATGTTCAGTAACAGAAACCAGTTCCCCGATTCAGGATCTCAAAGCCATTTCCATGTTCCCGGGTTACCAGGGTGAGATGGCATCTATTGAAGCGGTATACCGGGATGTGGCAGGTGAAAACCAGCTTGCTGTTCCGGAACCCGTTAAAAAGAAACAAGGCATCCTGGCATTTTTTCATTTATAAAGATTAACCTATCCTCATGCGGAAAATAATATTACTATCCCTTACGGCCTGGCTGATGTACAGCACTGCACAGGCGCAGCCTGCTCCAAACCGGCATATCCGGATTGTAGACACACTGACGCCACTGGAACGTTCAACCCGGAACCCGGTAATCCTTCAGGCTGAACTTGATTCACTCATCAAAGAATATAATACGGCTAACCCCGTAACAAACCTGCAGCAAAACCCTGTACAGGACGCCGTAAAAAAAGAAACAACAGATAATGCAAACCTGATCATGCTGCTCGGTGCTGTGATCACCGGTTTACTGCTGTGGATCATTTACCGGCAGGGCCGCCAGCAACAGGCTATTAAAAAATGGCTTCCTGCTGCCAGTGTGAAGAACACAACCCTGCATGCGAAAGATCAAAACACCAAAGGGAAAAACGGCCAGGTATCTGTTGAAACAAAAATCAGTGACCTGCATGCGGAGATCCATAAGCTCAGCCGGGAGAATGAAGGCCTGAGCCGGGTGATCAAAGAGTATAATGGTATACAACACGAATATGAATCACTGCGGCACGGAATGCTGAAAGCGTATAAAGTCAGGAATTACCCCGGGAATACAGATGCCGTGGAAGAACATGATGCCATGCAGACTGTGCTCGATACAGAAAGTGCCGTCGCCCGGTATGCGTATGAAAAATTCCTGCAACCGGTATTGAAAATCATGGATGATCACAAGAACAGCCCGGCAAAGATTCCTGCAGCTGAGAGTGAGAAATTGCTGGACTTGCTCGTATCACTTTCCCTGTTATATATTGAATACCTCTACCTGCGTGTCAATGAACTGGCCATTGGCGGTAAGATGGTGGAACGGATCAAAGGATTTGCCAACGGGAAAGGCCCTGATCCCGCATCGTTAAAAAAACTTGACACCGAATTTGGAAGCCGTGCACTGGTGCTGCGCATGGCCCTCGATAAATTCAGGCTTAAACAACTCAGTTACCCTGTTTTTGATGAAACCAATCTGAACCATTCATGATGAACACCCTGATCCGTTTCGTATCCAGTCTTAGTTTTTTATACCTGTTTACGATTTTGCTCCTGCTCGTCTACGGTCTCTTCTATTACCGGAGATTCGTAAGGGGTGGAAACCAACCCAGGCATTTTCCCTGGGTATTTCTCAGTGCGGGAATAGCCTGCCTGGGTTTCCTGTATGTTAATTTCCATGCGCCGTTGTCGCTGCATTCAGTCAGCAACCTCGATCACCATTTTATACGTCATGAAGGATTCCGCGTGAACAGTTCCATAGAACTGGGCCGTACGGATACCGTTAATTTTCCGGGTAAGACCTATAACCATTTTACATTTTCCCGGAAAGCAGACCAGCTGGAAATTAATTCCGCTTATGCTGAAGAACCTTTTTATGTAAATACCGGGAACAAGTACCAGATCGCTTCGGTGAATTACCCGGCTAACGGACATTCCATATCGCTGAAAGCTGATACGCTGCAGGTGCGTTGTGCCGCGGAAAATGATTCCGTATTTGTATTAACCGTAAATGGACAGTCGTTCCGCAGCAGCGGCAAAAATATCCGCAAAGCATCATCCGCGTGGATGTTATTCAGGGATGAAACAACTTTCATCAATTCCCCTTTTTATACCAGCGACCGGTTGATGGCGGCCCTGAAACAGGTGTACCTGCTGCGTGACCATGTAACCAGGGATGAGGCAGGTCCTTTGAAATATTTTCTTTCTTCAAAATTATTCCAGCTTGCTTCTTCTGTTGCAGTTGATGGACAGCCCAAAACAAAAGCAGATGCAGCATTCAAAGTAATCGTAGCTGACCAGGCCAAACTCGCCTGGGGCATTGGTTTCCTGGATAACAACCGGAACCAGTTCCGGGTATCTTTTACCGGTGAACATGCATTCAACTTGCAGAATCAATATCCGGTGTCTTATCCGCTCACTGCAGAAAACAGGGAACAGTGGGAGCCGCATACAGTCCAGAAATTCCTGGTATCAGATGAAAAAGATTTAGTGGGTATGCCGGGTGTGTTTACCGAAGGCTTTATGTTCAGTGCTTTCCCGGGCGATGCCAGTGTAGATTTTGCGCCATTATTACTCAGCTACCAGTTAGGACCCGCCGGTCAATCACCTGCGTGGAAAGCCAGCAGCCTGGGACAACCATTAACCGCGGTGCAGACGGGAAAAGACCAGTTGCTGTTACCGGCACTGTCCGGGAATTTCCAATGGTATTTCACGATACGTGATTCATTCCAGTGGCAGCTGGGGTCGCGGATCGTGCCACCCGCACAATGGCAGATGATGATCTTCGGTTCCCTGCTGTTTTTTATCATTCTCGTATTTGGCGGTTCACTGGTGAAACCGTCGCGGCAACTAAGCTGGATCTGGCAGTTATTATCAGTGGTCACACTGGTATTACTGACCACCCGTTTTTTCCTGTACTGGCGCTATAAAAGTTTTCCGCCGTATGAAGGCCTCGACCTGCCTTCACTCCAGCAGCTGAACAGTTTCTGGAATTTTGGCGTAGTCATTCTCGCTGCATTATTCATGGGATTGGTTTTTGGTTTTGGATTCCTGAAATATACATGGATCAGCATCCGTAAAAAAACAGCTTCCATTTTCCACAGGCATTACCAGTCGCCCGATCCTGAATCCGGTATCCCGGAAATTGACAGGATCAGCGAAAGGATAGAAGGACGTATGAGCCGCAGCGCTGCCGGCAGCCGCAATATATTTTTTGGTGCCTGGATACTGGTGCTCATTACTGGAGGGGCTGTGGCAGCCATCAGCCATTTTGAACCCAGTACCTGCCGTCACCTCGCTATCGGACTGATGATTGCGTATTTCCTTTTCTCATTTATCTCATACAAATTTTCGCCTTTGGTGAAACCGGCTGACCAAAGCTGGTGGAATATTTCAACAGGGAAAATCTCAGATATTATTATCAGCAACCCGGTAAAGCTGCTGTTGTCCATCAGCCTGCTTGGTTTATTTGCTTTCGTGGATATCGGTTTCGCCATTGTATTCCTGAATTTCCTGCTGTTTAATGAAGCATTCCTTTGCATCAATTACGCCTTTGCCGGTTTATCTGCCGGCAGCGACCGCAATGCCCGGTATTTTGGGGCAGCCGGATTGATCTACACGCTACTCTTTATTTTCAATCTGCTTGCAGGCCCTTATCTTTTCCGCTACCTGCTTACCATGCCGGAATTATTATACATGATGGCGTATGCAGGCTTTGCACTGATGATGGCCTATCTCGTTACCAGGCTCATGCACCGCCAGCGGGGTTTGCGTAAAACGCTGGGCGGACTCGCTACCGCAATTGGTTTATTCATGGCGGCCTTTTTATTCTTTCCCAAACAACGCATATTGGATAAGGCCTCTCTTACCCGATACCGCATTGATGTAATGACGATGCCGGTTGACCAGGTGATTGAAACCGCTTACCAGGAAGGGAAAACCTATGAGCCCGTTATCAGGGCCGCACAAAACCAGTGGTTCATCAATACATTTATTGGTGTAAAAAATAATCCTGCAGTGAACCAGGCAGGCTTCCATTTATTACCGCATGCACCGCAGAATAAAGGTGCTCGGTATAATGCACAGGCCACCGACCTGGTGACCAGCCGTTTTTTTATTGCGGAACATGGTAAGTGGTCGGTCTTGTTGTATGTGTTGCTGCTCATGCTGCCCGGGGCACTGCTCGCTTCATTTTATAAACTCTATCCTGATTTCACCAATCGGATTAATGGCAATTACCCGGTTATTACATTGGGATTTTCTTTATTGAATTATTTACTGATGACAGCCTTGCTGGTGATACTGGCTGCCACCGGTCGTTATATTTTCTTCGGACAGGACCTGCCGTTTGGCAGTATCCTCAGTAAACAATCCATCCTGTTCCCGGCTTTCATCCTGCTGGCTGCTGTTTGGTTGTTTAAAAAGATTCCGCTGGAACATTATCCCAACCGTAAAAAAATACTGCCCGGTGCGGTTGTGTTTACCGGACTTGCATTCCTGCTTGTATTTGTGAATCCTGTATATAATAAGGACAAAGAATTCCGCGTGGCTGATTTGGCGAAGGACATGGATAATTTTATCCAGGCCAGGCTGCAGCCGGTCATGGATTACTTTGATACATCCAGGTCAAGCAGGCGATTACCCATGGGTGCGAAGGACCGTTTATTCAGTGATTCAGTCCGCATATTATTAAACACAGAAAGCATGACAGATGCCGGACGTTTCTTCCGCCATGAAATGGAAGCCTATTCCCGTTCCGGTTTCAGCCGCCACCTCGATGCCAACCGGTTATTGTATCTCGATCTGCATGCAGGTCATCCGCAACTGGCCGTAAATGATAATTACTTCAGGGTGGAACCTCCACCGCATTTGCAGCAATACTGGACGGGCAATGTGCTCGGTGATACGGTGAATTATAACCTCACTGCCTGGCAAACCAATACCGGCAAATGGCAAACACTGCGGATAGAAGAATCTGACAGCGGACAGGTGAAAAACCTGGCGGATCATTTCCAGTTGGTTTATCGTCCGGCTACTTCAAACGCCGCATCGGGAACAATACTGATCAACAACAATGCTCCTGCTGTACTTACAGCTGCTGATGGTAAACAACGGAGCCTGAAAATCCATGACAGCATTTTCCTTACCAATCCCGGCCATTGGGTGATCAGTGATTCACTTACGGGTGAATGGATGATCAGCGCTTCACCGGATGCATTCATGAAAAATTATTATGTAAATGGAAGCCGGTTTTATGTATATCCGATGGGGAGTGATTTTATCTGGGCCCGGAATTTCGCGGAATCGGTGGCACCGGAATATACTGCCCGGGGACAGATGCATGAGCATGTGTTTCTGTCTCTCGATGCCGTGCTGATGGATTCTCTGCACCAGCGCATGGCGGTTATGATGAAGACGGATACTGCCTATAAAAAAGGAGCGGAGTATGCGATCAGTATCGCAGATGGTAACGGACGGCTGATTGCCTTGCCTGATTTTATCAGCGGACTCGACCGGCCTGATCCGAATGATAAAGCAACATTCAACAAAGCCCTGCAGGGCGAAAACGGTTTGATCTCCCAGTCATTGCTCCGCAAGGAAATCGGGAATATCAATATGCTGCGGCTGAATCCGGGACCGGGTTCCACGTTAAAACCGATTGTATTCTCTGCCATAGCCTCCCAGCTAAAAATGGATTGGGATGCTTTTGCCGCTGAAGGTTTTTCTGTGAAGCAGCAATATTACGGCGGCGAGAAAGTTGCTGAGTATGATTTCGAAAAAAACAACGGGCGTATCAGCAAAGTGACAGATTATATCCGTTACTCCGATAACTATTACCACTCCAATTTACTGTTACTGGGTTCTTATCCCCGGCAGCCGGTACAACAATTGCTGGCATCATTCACCCAGCAAAACCCGGATGGTGGTTTCCACTGGCCGCGTTTTTCTTACCAGGGCCATGAATACTGGCTGAATGGTTTTGAAAACTGGCCCGGCTACCGGAATGGGGAAACCCATTTCGGGGATGACAGCTCCTTTATTTCTGTTGGTCTCGTGAATAATTATGGCATTGATACCCGCGACAGCAAAAAAGGTTTCGACCGTTTCTGCACGGCCTATGATTCCCTCTTGTTCAGGGATGCCTGCAGGAATTCGGGTTACCTGCTGCCTGAGTTTGCACTTTTTGACCAGACTGGACTGGGTATTGATCACCATAAACCCAATGAAGTATTCATGTCCTGTTTCCGCGGGCATGTAAAAGGCAGCAGCCAGGTGATGATACCTCCTGTAAAAATGCTGGATGCATTCGGCAAGCTGGTGAGCCAGAACAGGAACTACACGCTCACGCTGAATCCATGGGCAGCAACGGTACCCATGAATCCGTTTAAAGTGGATGAATCTATTTCTTACAATGATTATCTCTCCATCGTCAGGGAAAATATTTTTGAAGGCATGGAGCAGGCTTTGTACAGCGGAACAGCTGCAAGGCTTGGCAGTTTACTGAAAGGCGGAAGCCCCTATTTCTATTATGTCAAAACCGGCACCACCGGCGATGATGAAAAAAATGCGAAGTCAAAGCTGTTTGTGATTGTGATTTCCAAAAAAGACATTTCAGATCCTTCGTATAATTTCAGGAAGAATAAATTCTTTACGATCTATTTCACATCGCAGAACGGGCCGGCAAAACAGAATGAGGAATTCCAGCGGAGTATAATCAGGCTGGTGGAGTCATCGTCAGTGTTTAAGAAATATATGAGCGGGGAGTAGTTTTTTACCACAAGGTGCACAATGAAATACCACAATATTCACAAAGAAGACCTTAGTGGCCCTTGCGTGCCCGCCGAAGCGTAGGTGGGTGTATTTATTTGTGCCCTTTGTGGTTAAAAAATCACCATTCCCACAACCCAAACTTCACTTTGTCTTCTATTTTTTCCCCGCTCAGTTTCAACGTCAGCAGCATATTCCCCCGGTGATGCGCCTCATGCGCTATCAGGTAAGTTATAAAAGGAATCAGTCCGTTTTTAAATCCACTCAGTTTCCCGATATGATGGTCCCATGACCAATGGATAAGTGCTTCAATGACTGCAGCAGATTCTATCAGCATAGCCCTCGTTTGCTTGCGGTTATACACAGCCGTTTTCTCCACCGGTTTTAATTTCTTATCCAGTTTCTTGCCGCAGATGTCGAGCCAGGAAGCCCGCACTTTATGGAGGTGGAGCCATTGGTCACCGATGGTCCGGCCGCCGCGGGTACTCATGGTTTTTTGCATGCCCCCATCGCTGGTGGCATCGTAGAGAAGGAGATTTTTTTGCTGGCTGGTTTGCCAGGCTTGCAGGAGTTGTTCTTTCATGACCAGGGCTTTAGTTCATGAATATAAAAAATCCCCGCAGGAATTCACCTGCGGGGACTATATTTTTATCCTGTGTGGTTTAGTTCTGTGTTTCGCCTCAGCCCTGTTTTGAGTAGCGGCTGCTGGTTTGGGATTCGATTTTGCGTTATTAGAACCTTTTTCTTTAACCCATACATCATACGCTTCTGCAGTCATAACCTCACCGGTAATATGCACGGTTTTGGGTTGATCAGCACCTGCGAGTTTGATATATACGTCTTTGTTGATCGGGCCAACAGCAGCAGCATTGTACTGTACTTTCAGTTTTACGGTTTTACCGGGCTGGATGGGTTCAACGATTTTTTCAGGAGTGGTACAACCACAGCTTGCCCAGGTATTTTCAACTACGATCGCTTCTTTAGTTTTGTTGGTAAGCTGGAATTCATACGTAACAGGGTTATTCTGTTTCACTTTACCAAAATCATGTGTTGCCTGGTTAACGGCAATCATGCTGTCAGCCTTGGACTGACCCATTACTCCAAGAGTACAAACAAAAGCAGCGGCGAGTAAAAAGATTTTCTTCATGGTTTACGAGTTTAAAAGTTTTGTTTTTTTAAGAAGTCTACAGCAGCATTGACCGGTGCGGAACCTTCGGGAGCTTTCCAGACAGTGCCTTTGATTTTTAATTGTTTCGTTTTATTCGACTGATAAGTAATCGTTATGAATTTTTCAAAATAACCTTCAGCCATCGCATTGTATCCTACGCGGATCACCTGGGTAGCACCAGGGGCAATCGCTTCGCGGCTCCACTCGGGGGTGGTACAACCGCAACTGGCGTGCACATCATCCAGTTTCAGGGGGGTAGTGCCGGTATTAACTATGCTAAATGAATAGTACACCGGTTTGCCCTGGGGGATGCTGGCAAAATCATGCTCGGCTTCACGCAGTTTCAGGATATCTGTACTGTCGGCAACAGGCTGATTCATAACCTGTGCGCCTGCACCGGTATGCATCAGGATGGCCAGCAGTAGGAGACTGAATAATTTCATACTTTGAACTTTACAGAACGCCAAATTTATATAAAAGATGGGAGATTTTCAGTTAGGGTTGCAGCCGTTAACATGTATTTTTGAAACCCTGTCCGCAAGGATATCAATCTCCTTATTTTTGCCACATGGAAAACGTAGTTCCCCTAACGGTTGCTGATGCTGAAAAACTCTCATATGAGCGCTTCAGGGATGAAGTGCTCCGGGATTACCGGATTGCGTGTATTAGCAGGGAAACCAGCCTGTTAGGCCGCAAAGAAGTACTCAGCGGCAAGGCCAAATTTGGCATTTTCGGGGATGGTAAAGAAGTAGCCCAGGTGGCTATGGCTAAATTTTTCCAACCCGGGGATTTTCGCAGCGGGTACTACCGCGACCAAACCTTTATGTTCAGTACCGGTTTGGCGACTACGGAACAGTTTTTTGCCCAGCTCTATGCCGACCCCGACCACGACCGGGAACCTTTCAGCGCCGGCAGGCAGATGAACTGCCATTTCTCAACCCCTTTTGTTGATAAAGACGGCAATTGGCTTGACCTGGCCAACCGTAAAAATATTTCCAGCGATATCGCACCCACGGCAGGGCAAATGCCGCGTGCCCTGGGACTGGCTTTTGCCTCTGCTTCATTCCGCAGGATTGAAGGTCTCAAAAACCGGACTGATTTATCTAACAACGGCAACGAAGTTTGTTTTGCCACCATCGGCGATGCGTCTACCAGCGAAGGACATTTCTGGGAAACGATCAATGCGGCCGGTGTACTGCAGGTGCCACTCGCTGTATTTGTATGGGATGATGGGTATGGGATTTCTGTTCCTAAAAAATACCAGACAACAAAAGGTTCGGTGTCCACCGCTTTATCCGGTATGCAATATGAAGATGGGACGAATGGCATCCGTATTTATAAAGTAAAGGGCTGGGACTATGCCAGCATGTGTGAAGTTTTTGAAGAAGGGATTCGTCTTACCCGTGAATCACATATCCCTGTATTATTCCATGTAGAAGAAGTAACACAACCACAGGGACACTCCACTTCCGGAAGCCATGAACGCTATAAAACACCGGAGCGGCTGGAATGGGAACGTGAGTGGGATTCTATCCGCAAAATGCGCGAATGGATTATCGCCAATGAATTATGTACTGATGAAGAACTGCAACTGCTGGAAGAAAAAGCCAAACAGGAAGTGCGTGACAGCAAGGCCAAAGCCTGGCAGCAGTTCATCGAGCCAATAAAAGTGCAGGTGAACAGGGCAGCCGAACTGATCAGGAGTATGTCCAATTCCATCACCGGGCATACGGAGGAATTAAATAAACTGGTTGATGAACTCACCGGTACGCGGGAACCCCAGCGACGTGATGTGATGAAGACCTTGTTCCTGGCCATTCACCTGGCCGGTGATCATGATGCGGCGTTCTGGACTAAAGATTATTACCGCGAACTGCAGGAAGAAAACGTACGACTTTATAATGATCATTTGTATAATGAAGGTCCCAAAAGTGTGATGGCCGTTCCGGAAGTAAAACCTGAAATACCGGCTGATGCACCTGTTGTGAATGGTTTTGAAGTATTGAATAAATATTTTGATGCATTGTTCAGTCACGATCCCCGTGTGATGGCTTTCGGGGAAGATCTTGGTTTTATCGGCGATGTGAACCAGGGATTCAGCGGTCTGCAGCATAAATATGGCGACAGCCGGATTTTTGATACAGGTATCCGCGAACTGACGATCATCGGCCAGGGTATCGGTCTGGCATTACGCGGATTGAGGCCGATTGCTGAAATCCAGTACCTCGATTACCTGTTATACGGACTGCAACCTTTAAGTGATGATGTGTCAACCCTGCATTACCGCACAGCCGGTCAGCAAAGCTGTCCGTTGATTGTACGCACACGAGGTCACCGCCTGGAAGGTGTATGGCACAGCGGCTCACCACTCGGCATGGCCATTAATGCACTGCGTGGCATGTGTGTTTGTGTTCCCAGGAATATGACACAGGCTGTGGGCATGTACAATACTTTATTAAAAGCGAATGATCCGGGTATCGTCATCGAATGCCTGAACGGATACCGCCTGAAAGAACATTTACCGGCCAACCTGCTTGAGTACACTGTGCCGATGGGTGTGCCTGAAGTGATCCGCAGCGGCGAAGATATTACGGTGGTTTCTTACGGTTCTACATTGCGGATCGTGCAGGATGCCGCTCATTACCTGGAAGGAAAAGGCGTAACTGTGGAGATTGTGGACGTACAGACATTACTGCCTTTCGATATAAACCATGTCATTCTTGATTCACTGAAAAAAACCAGCCGCATTGTTTTTGTAGATGAAGATGTGCCCGGTGGTGCGGCTGCCTATATGTTTAATAAAGTGATGGAAGACCAGGGCGGTTACCGTTTCCTGGATGTGGCTCCACGCACCATTACCGGTAAAGGCCATCGCCCGGCTTACGGCAGCGATGGTGATTATTTCAGCAAACCCAATGCCGAGGAAATCGCAACCGTGATCCTCGCCATGATGAAAGAATAATACCATGCTTACAGAAAGGGAACAAAAAATGATGGCCGTGTTTGAAAAACAACTGGCTATGCCTGCATCAAAACATATTCTCATATTCGGCGTGCTTTCCTTTGGATTGTCGCTGCTGATTATCATTACTATCGTTGATATTTTCTTCGGGAAAGGCCCCAGCACACCCGGATTCTGGAATGGGTTTTTGGTGAACCTGGTGATGGCGCCGATAGCTGGCGGGGCGTATGGATTTCTGTCGAGGCGGATGATGGCGAAAAGATATGCTGCGCTGAAAGAGAAGGAAAGTCAGTTATAATACATAACCACAAAGATCTCAAAGGAAATACACGAAGTGCACAAGGTTTTGAACTTTGTGGGCTTCGTGTATTTCCTTTGTGGGCTTTGTGGTTAAAAAAAACTTCCCTATCTTATCAGACTCAATTAAAACCAACCATTATGTCAGTCGTAAAAGTCATTGAACTCATCGCCTCTTCTGAAAAAAGTTTTGATGATGCCGTTGCACAAGCCGTGCGCGAAGCATCCCGCACACTCCGCAATGTGGACTCCGTTTGGGTGAAGGATATGAAAGTGCATGTGAAGGACGGGGAGATCAAAACATGGGGAGTGATCTGCAAGGTTTCTTTCCGTCTTGAAAAAGAGAAAAAGGAAAAGAAGAAAAGCAAGGGAAAGCAAAAAGACAAAGAGAAAGCTGAGTAATACCAGCTGCTTAACTTTGATGTATGCCAACGCAGTTCCTTCATGTAATTGATATACTGGGTACTTTTTCTTTTGCCGTATCCGGTGCGTTTATGGCTATGGAGAAAAAGCTGGATCCGTTCGGGGTGATTGTACTGGCTTTTGTAACAGCCCTTGGCGGTGGCACGCTGAGAGACCTGCTGATTGGCAATTTACCCGTGAGCTGGCTGCGTAATGAAACGGCCATCTGGATTATTTTCGGTTCAGCCATTGCGACCATGATTTTCGGCAGCATGCTGAAACAGCTTACCACCACATTGTTCCTTTTTGATGCACTGGGCCTGGGACTGTATACAATTACAGGAATTGAGCTGGCAAGGGATCACCAGTTTGGCATGGGGATATGCATCGCATTAGGCACAGTCACCGCCTGTTTTGGCGGCGTGGTAAGGGATGTGCTGCTGAATAATATTCCCCTGCTTTTCAGGAAAGAGATATATGCGCTGGCCTGTATCGCAGGCGGCCTGTTGTATTTTGGCCTGTTGTATGCAGGGTTGGCGGCAGATATGTCAACCATCATTTGTATCGGTGTTATATTTGCAATTCGTGTGCTGGCAGTTAAATACCGTTTATCACTGCCCAGGTTTTACCAGGAAAAACAAAAATTATGAAACTGACTTTATACCAGGTAGATGCTTTTGCTTCCCGTTTATTCAAAGGCAACCCCGCAGCCGTTATACCCCTTGCTTCATGGATTCCCGATAAACTGATGCAGCAGCTGGCGATGGAAAATAATCTCGCGGAAACAGTTTTCTTTGTTCCCGAAGGTGATGATTTCCGAATCCGCTGGTTTACTCCGGAAGCTGAAATCAATTTATGCGGACATGCCACGCTGGCTTCTGCCTTCATCCTTTTTTTATAAGCTGGGTTATACTAAACCTTCCATCCGGTTTAACAGTTTAAGCGGCCCGCTGGAAGTAAAAGACGAAAACGGTTTACTGTGGATGGACTTCCCGTCCTGGAAACCGGAACGCACCGATGATTATCCGGAAGACATTATTAAAGCACTCGGCAATCCCGAATACCTCGGTGTTTACAAACACCGCGATTATATAGTTGAACTCACCGATGAAAAAGCGGTGAAAAAACTGGAACCTGATTTCAGTTTATTGAAAAAAACTGGCGCCAAGGTGATCATTACTGCACAGGGACAAAAAGTGGATTTTGTGTCCCGTTTCTTTGCACCCAACATTGGTGTGAATGAAGATCCGGTAACCGGCTCAGCACACTCTCAGCTGATACCATTCTGGGCTGAGAAGCTGGGTAAAACTGTCATGGAAGCCCGCCAGCTTTCAAAAAGAGGCGGTGAAATTTTCTGTGAAGCCCTGGGGGAAAGAGTGAAAATGGGTGGCCGTTGTGTTTTCTATATGAAAGGTGAAATCGACTGCTGATCAGAATTTTCAGAATTATATACAGATGCTAATCAAGGAATCTTGATTTGATTGAAGCGTCAGGTATCATGCAGGTTTCTTTTTTACCAAACCATTTATACCTGTTCCGGGCAATCCATTTATACACTGAATCACGGATGAAGCGCGGTACAATCATAAATCCATAGAGCAGGGGCCAGGCACCGCTGAGTTTGCGGCAAAGCCGGAGTGCACCGGTGGAACGCGTGTATATCTTTCCCTTATCAAAAAGAATAAATGAATTGAGTTCATCTGCAGTGAGACCTGCATTTTGCAGGATGGTGCCCGCCGCCTTCCCCTGCAGGGTGGCAAAGCGGAACTGTTTTTTACGATCCCGTTTCAGCACAAACTGCACTGATTTATTGCAAAGATTGCAAACACCATCAAAAATAATAACCGGACCATCCTGGTTCATCTTCCAAAGTTAGCCCGGTATGCACGGGTAATCCAATTATTAATTAATTTCAGCAAAACCAATGGCATGAAAAAGGCATTTTTCCTGTTGCTGATGTTTTGTTGCAGTGCATCAGTGTATGCACAGGATGGCAAGTACGCCGGTTCCATGAAATTCCTGATCGGCAAAACCTATCTTGATACCGGAAGGATTAAGAACCTGGCCACCTGGGAATTCAGGGAGGGCAGCCTGCTTACCCATCCGGATGATCCGGAAGTGATCATTGCATCTGTTTATAAAAAAGGCACCACCTGGGTGGCTATACTGGCGGTAAAAGAAGATACCGCGCTGCATGAATATACCATTGCGGATGTGCTTGAAGTGAAAAATGTTCCTTCCACCCGTTACCTGATGACCGGCATCTGCCGCAGTTATAAGCAGGAAGATGTGGAAATAGTGGCATTGGTCCGGATAACGCACGCAGCCAGTTATCCTGCTATCAAAGCATGGCGGTTTAACCGCGATAAAAAAAGAATCCAGCTGGTTGCTGCGTCCACTGTAGATTGTCTCAGTGAAGGCGGAGATTAAACCAGGTATCACAAATCTTAATAATCAGCAAATGAAATTTGAATTACAACCCGGTGAAGCATTGATTGATACATGGACCATTATGTACAGTCCGCCCGGTGGCGGCCGTTACAATGGCAAACTGCATGTAACTAACCTGCGTCTCCTGTACGACGCGAAATATGATATCAGTGCCAAAGGGCTTTTATCAGAAGCGTTGTTTGTAAAATGGGGGAGTGAAGGTTACCTCACGATTAACAAGTCAGAGATTGCTGATCTCAAAACAGAAAAATCCTTCCTGGCTAAAAAAATGCTGCTGACATTAACGGATGGCTCCGTGCATACATTTAATTACGGTGCATTGAGTATTGATAAACTGGTGAAGGCGGTGGAACAGCGTTAAGCTTATCCCATGTTGTGGAATACCTTCTGCACATCGTCGTCCTGTTCCAGTTTTTCAATCAGCTTGCTCACATCAGCGGCCTGTTCATCATTCATGGGAACAGTAGTGGATGGGATCCATTCCAGTTCCGCACTGATGGGGGTGATGCCTTTATCTTCCAGTGCTTTTTGCATGTTGCCAAAATCGGCGAATGCGCAGCGTACCACTAAAATATCTTCTCCGTTTTCGCCACTGCCTTCCCCGAGTTCTTCCAGTCCAAAGTCAATCAGTTCCAGTTCCAGGTCTTCCGCAGCCAGACCTTCGGGTTTGAGTTTGAATACACCCATTTTCTTGAACTGGAAGCTTACACTGCCGCTGTTACCCATCACACCCTGGCCTTTATTGAAGATGGACTTTACGTTGGCCACAGTCCTTACGTGGTTATCGGTTGCGGTTTCAACCAGGATAGCCACACCATGGGGACCATAACCTTCATACAGGATCTCATCGTAGTTCACCAGTTCTTTACCCTGGGCTCTTTTGATAGCTGCTTCCACACGGTCTTTAGGCATCCCCACACTGCGTGCGTTCTGGAAGCAACGGCGGAGGGCGGCGTTGGTGCCGGGATCAGGTCCGCCTGCTTTTACAGCGATAATGATCTCTTTACCAATACGTGTGAACTGTTTGGCCATGCGGTCCCAGCGGGCAAACATGGTTGACTTACGGACTTCAAAAATTCTTCCCATGGTATATTTCTGTTATATTGAAACCGGTTGATTGAAAAGCCATCCCCGTGGCCGGGCTCAGGCGGCTGCAAATTTAGTGTAATCAGGTTAAATGAAAAATGGCCCTGTAATACTGATTACAGGGCCATTGTTATAATAAGTATGTCAGTTTATACCAATGGTTCTTTTCTTCCCAGTTTTCTGCCGTAAACTCCAAGATGGATTACAGCAAAAGCCACAGAAATGTAAAGAAGCGTCCTGTCGGCACTGAAACCAATAGTGTATTGGTAAAGCAGACCGGCAACAACAAGCAGGGCGCAAAGGAGTAATCCGGTGATCCGGGCGATTTTCATTCCCTTCCTGTTATCAGTTCCATTACCCAGCTTACTGTTTTTGGCACCATAGACGAGGTAGATATCAAGTCCGATCAGCATCCAAACCAGCAGGCGGATCCATGTATCCATCGGCAGGAACACCATCATGAATAAACAGGTGACGATTCCAAGTATGGGCACAAGCGGAACCATGGGGGTTTTGAAAGCACGGGGCAGATTAGGCATTTTATTACGCATAACCCAGATACCTATACAAACCAGGATGAATGCAAACAGGGTACCAATGCTTGTCATTTCACCAACCACGCGGGCAGGGACAAATGCAGCAAAGGCACTTACAAACAACATGAAAAGGAAATTGTTTTTAGCCGGTGTTTGTGTTTTTGGGTTTACTGCAGAGAAGATTTTAGGAATCAAACCATCTTTACTCATACTGAAGAATACACGGCTTTGTCCCATTAACATAACCAGGATTACAGAAGAGTATCCAAAAAGAATAGCAACAACAATTGCCCGGTTTAACCAGGGTTGGGCAGGTGTGATGTAAACCGTTTTTCCTGCTTCCTGGAATGAGAAAACGGTATGGTTAAGATCAGCAGGGTTTACAGTTGCTGCATCTACAACAGGCCCCATGTGATTAATGGCCACAGCTACAGGCGCAATACCATCTTTACCGGCAAAAGTGGTATAACTTGTAACCCCGGTCATCACATGCGCAAAAAGGATATATAAAATAGTACAGATCAGCAATGATCGTACGATGCCAATAGGCATATCCCTTTTAGGATTCTTGGCTTCCTGTGCAGCAGTGCTTACGGCATCAAAGCCGATATAAGCAAAGAACACAATCGCGGCTGCCCGGATAATGCCGCTGAAACCAAAACTTCCGAAATTGCCTGTATTGTCAGGAATATATGGATGGTAATTGCTGTTATTGATATATTTCCAGCCAAGGAAGATGAACGTAAGTACAACAGCGATTTTTATGGCCACGATAATCGAGTTAACTGTGGCACTTTCTTTTGTACCCTTGATCAGCAGTAAGCTCATCAGTACAATAATAAATACAGCAGGTAAGTTGATCACCCCGCCGTCCCATGGCCCGGCAGTCAGTTCAACAGGCAGGTGAATGCCAAATCCTTCCAGGAATTTACCGAGATAACGGCTCCAGCTGATACCCACCGTTGCCGCACCAACCGCATATTCAAGTACAAGATCCCAGCCGATAATCCAGGCGATAAATTCGCCCATGGTAGCATAGGAATAAGTATAAGCACTTCCTGCAACAGGAATCATGGAAGCAAATTCAGCGTAGCAAAGTCCGGCAAATAAGCAACCGAGACCAGCAACAACAAATGAAATAGTGATAGCAGGGCCTGCATGATTGGCAGCAGCCATACCAGTAATGGAAAATAGTCCGGCACCTATAATAGCGCCAATCCCCAGTGCAATCAAACCGCCTGCACCCAGGGTTCTTTTCAAAGTATGGGTTCCGGAGTCGGCAGCTTCATTTAATAAAGCGTCCATGGGTTTCCTGACAAATAAACTCATAATTCGCTGGTTATATTTTTAATACAATGGTTAAACGCCTAAAATAAAGAATAATTCAGTGAATTCAGCCAAATCTTTTACACGGACGGCTCATTCCCACTATAAAAAGTTTTGGGTGTGGCTATTTTTCCGATTTTCGGACATCTTTAGCTGATAATAAGCGCTGTATGAAAGGAAACCGTCTTACCATTTTTATTATTGCCGCCATGATACTGGGTATAGGAACCGGTTTTCTCATGAATAAGTATGGCAACGGCAAGTTTATTAATTATGCACCTGCAAAAGATTATACCGGCAACGATTCAATTTCATTTAATATATCAGGGGTTTCGGTTTACCAGCAAATCCTGGTAGTAAAAGATTCTGCATCTTATAAGTTGAAAAAAGACAGCGCAGCCGGAAAGTGCTGGTTAGTCGTTTCCAATACAAATAGTAAATATATTCCACTGCAGATACTGGCAAATAGTGGTTTGTTACAGGGAATTGATAAACCTTCGAAACATGGTGCCGCATCAATAACTGCCATTCAGAATTTTTCTGATAACATAAAACTGCTGACCACCATTTTTTTGAGGCTGGTACAAATGATAATTGCACCCCTGGTATTCTGCACACTTGTTGTCGGCATAGCTAAATTGGGGGATCTTAAAACAGTTGGCCGGGTGGGCGGGAAAGCACTTCTCTGGTTTGTGAGTGCTTCATTGATCAGCCTTTTGCTGGGTCTTGTTCTTGTTAATTTCTTCAAGCCCGGCAGCGCCATTGACCTGAGTGTGGCCGATACCGCCGGGGCAAAAGACCTCATTGGGAAAACACAGGAGTTCTCTCTCACCAAATTTGTGGAACATGTTTTTCCAAAGAGTGTTTTCGACGCAATGGCGAATAATGAAATCCTTCAGATTGTCATCTTCAGTATTTTCTTTGGTGTTGCCGCAACCGCACTTCATGACTTTTCCAAACCGGTGATCAAAGCACTTGATGCAGCTTCCCATATTATTTTAAAAATGGTGGGTTATGTGATGAACTTTGCACCGCTGGGTGTATTTGGTGCAATCGCTGCCGTTATCGCAGTAAAAGGACTGAAAGTGTTCAGCTTTTATGGCCAGTATCTTTTCTTTTTCGTCATCGGTATTGCATTGCTTTGGGCCATCCTGCTGGGGGCGGGTTTACTCATCCTGCGTAACCGCCTTCCTGTATTGTTAAAAAGAATTGCTCAACCTCTCCTCATTGCCTTCAGTACTACCAGCAGTGAAGCGGTATTCCCCAAACTCACGGAGGAACTGGAGCGATTTGGCTGTAAGGATAAAATTGTGGCTTTTGTTTTACCCCTCGGTTATTCATTTAACCTGGATGGAAGCATGATGTACATGACCTTTGCCAGTGTAGCCATCGCCCAGGCCTACGGTATCCAGATGGATATCGGCACACAGCTGACTATGCTCCTGGTGCTGATGCTGACCAGTAAAGGAATTGCCGGTGTGCCACGTGCATCTTTAGTGGTGGTTACTGCAACCTGTGCCATGTTTAAAATCCCTCCCGAAGGGATTGCCCTGATTTTACCGATTGATCACTTCTGTGATATGTTCCGCACAGCCACCAACGTAATTGGTAATGCACTCGCCACATCAGCCGTCAGCAAATGGGAAGGCGAACTGGCACATGCGCCACATCGCCATCACGAAGATGGACATCATCATGATCATTCTCCTCATTCCTAAATACCCGGATAAACTATGTTCTTACTCGATGCCTTTCACTGGAGTCAGCTATTTCAACCTCAATGGTATATCACACACGGTGGTTTATGGCTGCTGCTTTTTGTAGTATTTGCTGAAACAGGATTGTTTGTAGGTTTTTTCCTGCCTGGTGATTCTTTATTATTTGTTGGCGGTATTTATGCTCATCAGTTTGATAATGGTGAACCCGGTCTTGCCCACCAGTTTTTAAAACTACTGCAGATGGGTGGCATACAAAACGAATGGGTTGATCTGCTGGTTTTAATCGGATTGATTTCAGCATGCGGTATTCTGGGAAATACAGTGGGGTACTGGACCGGCCGGAAAGTGGGTCCGGCCATGTATCACTGGAAAGACCGGCTGCTGTTCAAAAAAAGATACCTCCACCAGGCACATGATTTTTACGAAAAACACGGCGGTGGTGCCATCATCGTTGCCAGGTTCCTTCCGTTCATCCGCACCTTCGCGCCTATCGTGGCGGGGATTGTGAAAATGGACAGGGCTAAATTCCATTTCTTTAATATCATCGGCTGTGTGGCCTGGGTATTTACCATGGTACTCGCCGGTTACTTCCTGCAGAAATGGATTTTACAGCAATTCGGATTTGACCTGAAAGACCACCTGGAAATAATTGTACTGGGTATCGTACTCGTTACCACGGCACCGGTGATCATCAAAATCATCCAGAACAACCGGAAGAAAAAACACGAAGCAAAAAAAACCGAATAACGCCTGAGCTATGAACCAGCCAAAACCTGTTTCAGTACTCAATATCACCGTCATCGTGGCGGCACTGGGTTATTTCGTGGATATCTACGACCTGCTGCTGTTCACCATCGTGAAGAAGGAAAGCATGCTTGGGGTAGGTGCCACGATGGAAACCATGCTGGTTGACAGCACAAAGGTGATCAACTGGCAGATGTACGGATTACTCATCGGCGGTATCGCCTGGGGAATCATGGGCGATAAAAAAGGCAGGCTGTCTGTCCTGTTTGGTTCAATCATTTTATACTCTGTTGCCAATTTCTTTACCTCATACGTACATACCGTTGAGCAATATGCTTACGCACGTTTTGCAGCGGGTCTCGGACTGGCTGGTGAACTCGGTGCCGGTATTACACTGGTGAGTGAACTGATGCCCAAAACCAAAAGGGGGATAGGTACATCCATGGTGGCCGGTATCGGTCTCAGTGGGGCAGTGGTGGCATATTTCACCTATCAGTTTACGGATGACTGGAGACTCTGTTATAAAATCGGCGGCTTCCTGGGTATTGCATTGCTGCTGCTCCGGATCAGCGTGGCGGAATCCGGTATGTTTAAACAGGTGAAACAAACACAGGTCAGCCGCGGTAATTTCCTGATGTTTTTTACCAATGTAAAACGGTTTAAAAAATACATCCTCGCGATATTGATTGGCCTGCCTACCTGGTATGTGATCGGTATACTCGTGAACCAGAGCGATAAATTCGGCAACAAACTGTATGGCAGCTCCACCATTGATTCGGGCCGCTCCATCATGTTTGCGTATGCCGCTATTGCAATCGGTGATATTGCCGTGGGATTTGTGTGCCAGTATTTCAAAAGCCGCAAGAAAGGATTGTTCCTGTATTACATGCTGTGTATCGCTTCCCTGGTTTTATTCTTCAGCAATTTCAATAACAGCGATGCCCGGATGTATTTCTGTTGCGCACTTTTGGGATTCAGTACCGGGTTCTGGGCGATCTTCATCACGATGGGCGCCGAACAGTTTGGTACTAACCTGCGGGCCACGGCTGCCACTACGATTCCGAATATGGTCCGGGGTGCCTTGCCGCTGATCAACCTGCTTTTCCTGAATTTGCTCCAGCGCAAAATGGAATACCCGCTGATCCAGGCTGGCATCATCACCGGTATTGTGGTTATGGTAATCACTTTAATAGCTTTTTATTTCACGGAAGAAACTTATCACAAAGACCTCGACTATCTTGAATCGGAAGAAGTATTACCTTAGCCTTACTCAAGCGCATGAAATTCCTCATCATCCGTTTTTCATCTATTGGTGATATTGTACTCACCACCCCGGTAATCCGCTGCCTGAAAAAACAGGTGCCGGATGCAGAAGTGCATTTCCTCACCCGGGCCGCTTTCCTGCCGGTGGTACAGCACAATCCTTACCTGGATAAGATCCATGTACTCGCCCACAGCTGGGAACTGATGATTGAAGAACTGGTTACAGAGGATTACGATTATATCATTGACCTGCACCATAACACTAAGACTTTCCGGGTGAAGAAGACGCTGAAGAAAAAATCTTTTTCTTTTTATAAGCTGAATATTGAAAAATACATTTACACAAGCCTCAAACTGAATTTCCTCCCCAAAAAACATATCGTTGATCGCTATCTCGATACTGTGAAATCATTTGGGGTAACCAATGATGGTGCAGGACTGGATTATTTTATTTCCAAACAGGAAGAAACCAAACGCGAGGACCTGCCGGGCTCGCATTATGCCGGTTACATTGCCTGCGTGATCGGTGCGGCACTCGGTACCAAGCAATGGCCGGTGGCGAAATGGAAAAGAGTTCTGCCAGAAAATGAATCATCCCATTGTTTTGCTCGGCGGACCTGAAGATGCGGCCCGTGGAAATGAAATTGCTGCCGTGGATGATATCAAAGTGTATAATGCCTGCGGTAAATTCAGCATCAATGAAAGTGCTGACCTGGTGCGGAAAGCCAAACTGGTTATAACAAATGATACCGGGCTGATGCATATCGCAGCGGCGTATAAGCGGCCTGTGATTTCCCTCTGGGGGAATACCGTGCCTTCTTTCGGCATGTATCCTTATTATGGCAACCGCTCACCGGTTAATCCATTTGAAAAAACATTTCAGCAGGGAATGCCGTTGTTTGATATCCTGCAGGTGAACAAACTGTGGTGCCGGCCCTGTTCCAAAATCGGTTACAAAAAATGCCCGCTCGGGCATTTCAAATGCATGAATAAAATCAATGCGGAAGAAGTGATCACAAAAGTAAACGCCCGGTTATAATTTTTATTCTGTAAAATCAGCATGGGTAGCCAGTATCAGGTCAAGCGAAGTCTGGTTGAAAGAAGCCCTGCTTCTGAATTTTTTGATCAGGGGCCTGGCTTTGTCATACTCTTTTACCTGTAAATGCGTAGCGATCAGTTCAACCAGCCCTCTTCAAAGTCAGGCATGGTCTTCATCAGCTTTTCGAGTGATTCAATGCCTTTCGGCTGGTCATCCATGAGGTTAAAACACAGGTAACGGTAATAATCCAGCATGGGGTCTGTGTTAATTTGTTTATCCAGGGCATTGACGGCTTCCAGGGCCTTGTCGTATTCTTTATGCATGATGTATCCGTCAATCATCAGCAGATTCATATTGGGTTCATTCGGGTAAAGACCCTGGTATTCTTTCAGCGCCTTGTCGTACTGCTCCATCTCCAGGCCAGAGCAGATTTCAATATGGACAATCTGCATGGCACGTATATTCTTTACACTCACAGGCATCTGTTCGTATAAGTCCAGCGCTTCCTGGTATTTCTCCTGTGTAATCAGCGTGCGGATTTCCGGCATCCGGCGTACCCATTCATCATCTGCTGAAATCCCGCTGTTCTTGTCCATCATGCCTTTCATCTGTACAAAAACACCGTGCAGGGTTTCTGACAGTAACTGCCCCGTCGTGTAAACAAAGATGTCTGCAATTTTCACTTCTTCACCCATGTGTATCAGTTCCAGATCATGATAGTTCAGGCTGCCATTATCATACAGGCGGAAAACCAAATGCTGGTTACCATCTTTTTCATATTGTTTAACGAGTGAATAAGTCCCTTTCTCCGTCAGGCTTTTGTTGATATTATCGCCCATCTGCATGCCTCTTTCCATGCCTTTCCGGAAACTGCGTGAATCGCCGGATTCAGGGAAATCAGCCCTTTTGAGCATTTCTTTTTTATCGATTGCTTCATTGAAAAATGCAGCTTCCCTTTTCCTGACTGATACTTCCAGTTTGGTGGCAAATTCTTTGGCTTCTTCTTTGGTAACAGGTTTGGGCGGGGATGTTTTACAGGAATAGCTGATCGTGAGCAGCAGTAAAGCCATCATCCGGAATGTATTGAAACGCATGAACAGGGGTTTAAGGAATGAAGGTAAATCCCAAAAAGGGATTTTTCCGGTTTTACAGCCGGAATTAGTAGCTTTTCAATAAAAATGCGCAACCGGGTTTTCATATTTCTTTTGATGTCTGGTATTTCACTGGCTGGTTTCGCCCAGCAGATTGATTCTTTCCATATTTACAGCGATATTAAAATCACAATTGACCGGCCGGCACAACTGGATCTTTCCCGCAAAACAACCGTCATTTATTTTGCTTTGCCCAACGGGAATACAACAGCGCAGACAATGGGTAAGAAAATGGCGCCGGGTGATGACTGGCATTATGATATACAACATATCCGTGCACAAACAGCTTTCATCAGGCATTTACTCAAACGGCAGAACATCGTTGTTGTTTACTGGGAGAACAGTTACAAAAGCTGGCCTTCCTGGAAACAAAAGCATGCTGACTTCAGGGTGCTTATCCCTAAACTGGTTGATTCTGTGTTTGGATTATTCCCAGGTAAGCAAACAGCACTCTATCTCAACGGCCACAGCGGCGGCGGCAGTTTTATTTTTGGTTACCTCGCCGGTGTCGGGAAAATCCCGGCTCATGTAAAACGAATCAGTTTTATTGACAGTAATTACGGGTATGACAGTACATATCTCCCGGTCATCCGTGACTGGTTAAAGGGAAATAAAAAATCAGTGCTTACGCTGTTTGCTTATAACGACAGTGTGGCTTTGTATAATGGCAAACGCGTGGTGTCTGATACGGGAGGCACCTGGTACCGTGGACATAAAATGCAGCGGGATTTATCAGCTTCTTTCCGGTTATTCAGGGAAGTGAAAGACAGTTTTGAGTTTTTTACTTCGACAGATGTGCGCATCCAGTTTTATTTTAAATTCAACCTGAATCAGGGTATCTATCATACCCAGCAGGTGGAACTGAATGGTTTTATCCATTCCGTTTTATGTGGTACCCGGTTTACGAATATGGGATACCGGTATTATGGCCCCAGGGCTTATCAAGAATATATCGAATAATCCATCAGAGGGAAAAATCAATGCCGGTTGACAGGTTATACGTTGTACGGGGAGATGTGCCAGCAGGAAAACGATCATGCAGGTAATTCCATTTAACAGATAAACCGAAGTGCCGGCTGATTTTTGATTTCAGCACAAGCTGGTTCAGTATCCGGTAATCACTGAATTTTTTAAACAACGGCTGGAAAAAACTGGTGCTGATCACTTCAAAAGTGGCAGTGGGCGTCCAGGTAAAACTGATATAACTGCTGCTGCGGAGATCGTTGTGGTTAACCTTGGGCGTTGTGCTTTCTTTTTCCCTTTCAAACATTACCAGGCTGGCTGCATATAAGCGGAACTTTGAATTTTTCACCAGTTTGAAACGGGGGCCGGTTCCAACCAGGAACCTCGAATCAATCTGTGTAACAGCATTATTCTGGAACTGCCCGAATACTTCCCAGCGGATGTGTTCACTCAGTTTGTAATTATACCTGAGGTGGAGAAACTGGTTGGACACCACTTCATCCTTTCCAACTTTAAGATAATTGAAGTCTGCCAGTATCAGCCATAGCCCCATGTCTCTGCTGGTTTTATACTGCAGATGTACTTCCGCTTCGCCACCGAAAATCTGCTGCGTATTTTGTGTAAGGCTGACCGCCAGGCCGCCGCCACCCATCCAGCCCACGGTATCCGATTGCATTCTGGAGGTTTCAATATTTACAATTTGTCCATTGACGGTGATGCCGGCTGTTGTAAGAATGACAAGCGCCAGGCAAAATAATTTAGTTGAACGCATAGCAGTTAATTACCAGGATTAATCCCGGGATTAAAATTAATAATGGTTTTATTGGCTTACGCCGGCGAAATCCTGCTGGAACAATATGGGGAATAGTTTTTTAATCTTTTCCTTTTTATTGTCAGCCAGGTCTTCGTATTTTTTCTTGTACTTAAACAACGCATACATGGTCAGCGTACGCTGCTGGGCCTCCTTGACGGATTTTAACGTGGCGGCTTTGGTTTCATCATTCACATCGCCTTCATAAACCACCAGTACATTATCCGGCATTTTATCGTTGCCCATAAAAGTCCGCCAGATTCTTTTATGCAGTTCGGTACCCAGCTCCCAGAAATTCACTTTGTATCCGTCAATAAAACATTGCTGGTCGGTCAGTACTTTAACGGTTACGGTTTTAATAATGGGGGTATGCGCAGCTGCCACCGGAATGGTGGGGGCCGTTATCAGCAGTATGCAGCAGGTCAGCAGCCGGAGCATAAGTTTTGTTTGTGGAAGAAAGATACTAAATCCCGGGATCGGTTGATCAGTTGGCTATTTCACTGAGTTCCAGCCAGCGGAGTTCTTTTTCATCCAGCAGGCGGGTGATCTCACCAATGCGGTGGGAGAGCTGCTCCAGTTCCGAAAAAGGCGCTTCACCGCTGTTGAGCTTTCTGGTGACCTCTTCTTTTTCACGGGAGAGCCTGCTGATTTCATCTTCCAGCAGCCCGAACTCCCTTTTCTCCTTGAAACTCATCTGTCTTTTTTCTGCTTTGGGAGTTGTTTCAGCCTTAGCGGCAGTATCACTGTTTTTTTCAGCGTAATCCGTTTTTTGGGCTTCCGCTGCTTTGGCAATCCGGAACTGGGAATAGTTGCCTGGATAATCCCTGATCTCACCATCCCCTTCAAAAACAAAAACGTGATCCACCAGTCTGTCCATAAAATAACGGTCATGCGATACACTCAGCAGGCAACCGGGGAATTCAGTCAGGAAATTCTCCAGCACTCCGAGGGTGGGCAGGTCAAGATCATTCGTGGGTTCATCCAGCACGAGGAAATTGGGGTTGCGGAATAAAATCGACAGCAGGTGCAGTCTTCTTTTTTCACCACCACTCAGTTTGCTGACGTAAGTATATTGCTTATCGGGTTCGAATAAGAACAGTTGGAGGAATTGCGCAGCACTCAGGCTGCCACCACTGGCCAGGGGAAAACTTTCAGCCATGGTTTTCACAAATTCAATCACCCGCATATCTTCTTTCAGGATGAGGCCCTGTTGGGAATAGTTACCGAATATCACCGTATCGCCTACATTCACTTTGCCGCTGTCGGCATGTTCAATTCCCTGCAGGATATTGATGAATGTGGATTTGCCGGCGCCGTTCTTTCCCACGATGCCGATCTTCTCACCTTTTTTGAAAGTATAATCGAAGCCTTTGAGTATAACCGTATCGCCAAAACTTTTATATACTTTTTTCAGTTCGATTACTTTGCCGCCCAACCTGTTCATTTTCATGTCCAACTGCAGTTCTTCCTCGGCCATTTGTTTTTTAGCGGTTTTCTCCACCACATAAAAATTATCCTGACGGCTTTTGCTTTTTGTGGTACGGGCCTTGGGTTGCTTGCGCATCCATTCCAGTTCGCGGCGGTATAAATTACGGGCTTTGTCAATCGAGGAGGCTTCGTTTTCAGCACGGGCTGCTTTTTTCTCCAGGTAGTTGGCGTAATCACCTTTGTAAACATGCATATCCTGTGCGTGCAGTTCCCAGATTTCATTGCAAACTGAATCGAGGAAATAGCGGTCGTGCGTTACCAGCAGCAGCGTGATGTTTTCTTTATCGAGATAATGTTCCAGCCACTCCACCATATCTACGTCGAGGTGGTTGGTCGGTTCATCCATGATCAGCAACACATGTTTGTGTTCAAAGCCGATATCAATCAGCGTACGCGCCAGTGCCACTCTTTTTCGCTGGCCACCACTCAGCGTTTTCACTGACTGGTCGAGCTGGTGGATATTGAGTTTGCCAAGCACTTGTTTTACTTTGGCGTCAAAATCCCAGGCACCAAGTTCATCCATGCGGATGATGGCTTTGTTCAGCATTTCCGTATTGCCTGCTTCATTAGCCGCTTCATAATCCCGGATCGCTTTGATGAAAGTATGTTCGTGGAAGAAAATATTGTCGAGGATTGAAAGCTCCTCGCGGAACGCGGGTTCCTGTTCAAACAGCACCACATCCACTTCTTTATTGATCCAGCATTTGCCTTCATCCGGGGTTTCCTTGCCTGCCAGGATTCGCAGCAGGGTTGTTTTACCCGAGCCGTTGCGGGCAATGAGTGCTATTTTATCACCTTCTTCTATATTAAATGAAATGCCTTCAAAAAGAGGCTGGATACCGTAACTCTTGGTCAGCCCTTCCACCGATACATAATGCATGCGGCAAAGATAAACCTATCGGGCCATCTGCCAGAGAAAGAGCGCAAGCAAAACGGTGAGCAGGAAAATGAGTACAGGCTGCCATTTATCCAGCCGGCCCCGCTTTCTTTTTTCCTGTTCGATGATTTGGAGCAGGTCGAGCATAGACTGGTCATGACCAGCCAGGTTTTGCAAAGCTTTGAAAACAGGTGCCGCGTGTGTATGGTCAAGCGGAGTAAGCGCTTTGGCAAGGATCAGGATAATCTCTTTGATGGTTGAAGGCTCCCTGAACTGGTGAAGCTGTTCAATATTTTCATCAGACAATAAATCCAGTATATATTCCTGTAAGCCGTGCTGGTCAAGGCGATGGATATCCAGCCGGGATACATAGCGTTCCAGCTCCAGGGAAAGTTTGAGTATGCTGACCGGAGTGACTGCTTCACCGGTTCTTTTATTGCCGGTGCTTTGCTGGTACCAGCGTTGCTGGAGGTAGATTTCTTTTTTATTCGGGTTCGACAGGGTGTCGTAAGCTTCCTGTATTTCCCGGAAGCGGGTAGCTGCGTACTGATCACCGGGATTTTTATCGGGGTGGGCAATCATCACCAGCCGCCGGTAAGCTTTTTTAATTTCAGCCAGGCTGGCAGAAGGCGGCAGTTCGAGTATCGCAAAATAATCGCGGAGCAGCATAATGTCCGCGAAGGTAGCCCTTCAGCTAAAAAAATGGAATGGTTTTCGCAGTTGTTTTACAACCAGTTTACATTTAAAACAGTCTTTGCTTCTGAATTAGCTGTATTTTTAAAGACCAGTTAATTCATTTAAAACTATTCAATATGAAAAATATCAGAAACAGCCGGCGCGAATTTATCATTACAACCGGTAAAGCCGGTATTGCAGCAGGGCTATCCCTGGCTTCCATTCCTGCGCTGGCAAAAGTGACAGCTTCCGGGCACTTCACAGGTGCTGTGGAGGAAATCCCCTGGGCACAACAACCGCTTCCCTATGCCTATAATGCACTAGAAACAATGATAGATGCCCTGACCATGGAAATCCATTATTCAAAACATGCATCTGCTTATGCCAAAAACCTGGCAGATGCTGCCAAAGCGGAAAATGTGGATACGGGAAAAATTTCACTCGTCACCATGCTGAGAAAAGTGTCCGGTTATTCTGCCAAAATGCGGAACAACGGCGGCGGTCAGTATAACCATGAATTTTTCTGGAAAAGCATGCGTGCGCCTTTATCAGACAATGGGCCTGCCGGTTCATTGCAAGCGAAAATTATCAAGGATTTTGGTTCATTGGAAGCATTCAAAACCCAGTTTTCAGATGCGGGTAAAAACCGATTCGGCAGTGGCTGGGCATGGCTGGTTCTCGGCGCCGACTCAAAATTATCCATTGGCTCAACCCCCAACCAGGATAATCCGTTGATGGATGTATCTGAACTGAAAGGCACACCTTTACTCGGACTCGATGTCTGGGAACATGCATACTACCTGAAATACCAGAACCGTCGTGCTGATTATATCAATGCATGGTGGAGTGTGGTAAACTGGGACCAGGTGCAGAAGAGATGGGATGCTGCGAAATAAAAGGCGGGAAATAATAAAATAAAAACGCCATCCGACAATTCATTTGAAATTGAACGATGGCGTTTTTATTTTTAGCTGTTCCGGATTGTACCGGAAGTTATGGGAAAAAAGTATATGAACTCCTGAGAAATATCAAAATTTGATGGAGAGCAAATTAGCTACAACTCCTTTTTAAAGAACTCAATCGTTCTTCCCCATGCCAGTTTTGCTGCTGCTTCATTATACCGGGTAGGGGCTGTATCATTGTGAAATGCATGATTGGCGCCTTCATACATATATAATTCGTATCGGATATTATTCTTCTTCAACGCTTCTTCAAAAGCTGGAATACCTGCATTTACACGTTCATCCAGCTGGCCGTAATGCAATTGAAGGGCTGCTTTAATTTTTGACACATCTTCTGCAGATGGCTGCCTGCCATAAAAAGCAACTGCCGCTTTTAAAGATGGAACGTTCACGGCCAGGTTATTGGCCATGGCGCCGCCCCAGCAAAAACCAACACAGCCGGCTTTGCCGTTATAATCTTTGCGGGTGCTGAGGTATTCAAATACCCGGATAAAATTTTGGAGGCTGTCCTCCGCTTTCAGTTCCTGGAATTTTGTCCGCGCCTCATCTTCATTGGCCGGTGTACCGCCGAGCGGGGCAAGTGCATTGGGGGCAATGGCCAGGAATCCGGCTTTGGCAGCACGTCGGGTTACATCTTCAATATGTGCATTCAGTCCCCTGTTTTCATGTATTACAACAACGGCTGAATAAGGCTTATTCTCCAGCGGACGGGCTACATAAGCCTGCATCTCTCCGTTCACGCCGGCATAACTGATACGTTCCGTAAATAAGTCGTCCTGGGGTGTTACCGCAGCATGGGCATAGTTCACTTCCAGCATGGGTAAAAGCGTCATGGCAGCGGCTGTGCCTCCTGCGAGGATTGCCAGTCTTTTGAGGAATTCCTGCCGGTTCAGGGGTTTATGTGTGTACTCATCGTACAGGTTGATAATACGCTGGTCCATTTGTTTCAATTTTAGGTATTAAAGTTAGTGCTGGATATGATTTTTTTTTAATTTATTTTGCAGGAGAATAACCCCCGGAAAATTTCCGGAGTCACAAATCGTTCTAATTTTTAATGCGGGATCGGTTACACCCTTTAGTACTAAAACCAGCCTCATGCGAAAAAGCCTGCTTTCCATTATTACAACAATGTCTGTTCTCGCTTTGTTCTTTATTTCCTGCCAGCCTGATATAGATGATCCCAATCCACCCGTCAATCCCGGTAGTGGTAACCAGGTGAATGATAATATCATGGTTACTGCCGGTATCCGCGGGATTGTGATTAATGAGAACGGACAGCCCATGAGCGGTATCACCGTTACCAGCAGTACGTATACAACAACCACTGACCGCTATGGCATGTTCTATTTTAAGAATATCAGCATGTCGAAAGCAAATGCGACTGTAAAAGTGGAGCAGACCGGTTACTTCACTGCGTTCAAAACATTCCCTGCAACGGTTGGACGTACACATACTGTCAGGTTAAGGTTGATTCCCAAAACAAGCGCCGGAAATTTTACAGCTTCATCAGGAGGTACAATTAATATTGGCGGCGGTGCGAAAATGGTAATGCCTGCCAGTGCTGTTACAGATGCATCCGGGAATGCCTATACCGGACAGGTGAATGTCGCCATGGCCTGGATCAATCCTGAATCAAGTATACTTCCCGAACTGGTGCCCGGTGATCTCCGTGGTATAACAACAGGCGGGGAAGAAAGAGGTTTGTCAACTTATGGTATGATTGGTGTTGAACTGACCAGTCCTTCCGGGCAGGTTTTGAAAATCGCTTCCGGCAAAACCGCGGAACTTACCTTCCCGGTGCCGGCCAGTCTTGCCGGTACTGCGCCCGCTACAATAGACTTATGGCATTTTGATGAAGCCACAGCACGCTGGAAACAGGACGGCACTGCCACTAAAACCGGAAATAATTATATCGCACAGGTAAGCCATTTTTCATTCTGGAATTGTGATGCACCTTATCCGATGGTGAATTTTTGTGTAACGCTGGTGAATGCGAATGGTAATGCACCATTGATCAATGTACAGGTGAGGATCAAGAGACCCAATGGTACTTATGGATATGGATGGACAGATTCATTAGGTAATGTTTGCGGTAAAGTCCCCAAAGGAGAGGCGCTGGTACTGGAAGCGATTGACCAATGCAATAATATTGTGTTTACCCAGAATATCGGGCCATACAATACAGATTATACTTTAGGGCAGGTTGCCGTAGTAATTCCTCCTGCAAATTCTTTAACGATCACAGGTACGGTGGTTAATTGCGCCAATGCAAACGTGACCAGCGGATATGCGATCGTTTATACTTCAGGTGCATACGGATATAATGTCCCTCTTACCAACGGAACTTTTTCTTTAACTATTCTTCGTTGTAGTTCCTCTTCAGTCAACTTTACGGTGATTGGCGTGGATAATAATGCGGTACAGCAAAGCGTGCCGGTAAGCGGTACCGGTACCAGCGGTACCGTAAATGTGGGAACGATACAGGCCTGTGGTACTTCTTCGGCCCAGTATGTTGAATTAATCATCAATGGAACGCCTTACAATTTTGTTTCACCGCCCAGTACAATCACTGCAATTGATTCGTCGGCAATAATTATCAACCCGCCATACCAGACTGAGACTGATATTTCGGCAATCAGTTATGGGCTTGGCTCTAATAGTTATTGTTTTATATCGTTTTTCCATAGCGGAGTACCGGGATTACTTCCCCTTGCGGGAATTAGTTTCTACATTGACCCGGTTGTCCAGGGATGGCTTATTACCACTGTGAACCCCAAGGCCAACATTACCACCTTACAACCCATTGGCGGTTTTATTGAAGGAAGCACCAATGTGGTGATTAACTCCCCGACACTGGGGGGTGTTGTGAATGTGCAGTGTAATTTCAGGGTCAGAAGAAGTTGATTCTATATAATAATGTTAAAGGCTGCAGCTATGCAGCCTTTTTTTATGCCCAATATGCAAGGTTTTGCTAAAATCCTGTTGCTGACAGGAATAGCTGCCACGGATGGCATAGTTATAGCGTCAAATGGTGGGAAAGGCAGAGTGTAAGAAGAAAACCACAAAACCGATCCGTTCATCAAATAAAAAGTCAGACCATGAAACGCATGTTATTAAACGCCTCCTTGTTTTGCGCGCTGTTGCTGGGAAGTGTTTTTACAAATCAGGCAAAAGCGCAGCAGGATTACCGCGATGATGATGTATCCTACCAGACATTCTATGACGAACTGAGTCCTTACGGCCGCTGGATTGAATATCCGGAATATGGCTATGTGTGGACTCCGGACGCCGGTCCCGATTTCAAACCGTACAGCACCAATGGACATTGGGTGTGGTCTGATGACTACCAGTGGACCTGGGTTTCCGATTACGAATGGGGCTGGGCTCCTTTCCACTACGGTCGCTGGTTCCAGGATGATGAATACGGCTGGATGTGGGTTCCCGGTTACGAATGGTCAGGTGCCTGGGTAGCCTGGAGAAGTGGTGGTGATTATTATGGATGGGCTCCGATCCGTCCGGGTATCACGATTGATATAAATTTCTCCCTGGGTAATTATTATGCACCCGATGATTACTGGTGTTTTGCCCCGAGAAGTTATATTACTTCACCGCGTATCTGGGATTTTTGCCTTGACCGCAGGCAGAACTACACCTACATTCACCAGACAACAATAATCAACAATTATTATTATGGCAATAATAACGGATTCCGTACCGGCCCTTCACGCTATGAAGCAGAAAGGTATTGCGGAAGGATCAATTCTTACAGTTTCCGTGATTCATACCGCCCCGGCCGATCCAGCTTCAGGAATAATGAAGTGAGTATCTACCGCCCGCGTGTGCGCCAGGATAATAATAATGAACACCGTTATGCACCCCGTTCGTTTGATCGTATGGGTGACCGTAACCGCGATGGTAATACCGGATTCCGCAGGGAAGGTAACCGCGATGGTAACAATGGTTTCCGCAGGGAAGATAACCGTGATGGCAATAATGGTATCCGTAATAATGGTAACCGCGATGGTAACAACGGTTTCCGCAGGGAAGACAACCGCGACGGCAATAACCGCACAAGAGGTGATAATAATCCCCGCGATAACAACAATCCCCGGACATTTGAGCCACGTAATAACGACCCGAGGACTAATCCCCGTGATAACAATAACCCCCGGACTTTTGAACCCCGTAATAATGACCCGCGTTCCAATCCCAGGGATAATAACCCCAGGACATTTGAACCGAGGAATAACAACGGGAATAATCCGGGCGTGAATCCACGCGATAATAATCCGAGGACAACTGACCCAAGGGTAAATAATAATCCCAACCCAAGGCCTTATCAGCCCAGGGAGAACAATCCCGGATCCAATCCAAGGACATTTGAGCCCAGGAATAATCCAAACTCAAATCCCCGGACAGTTGAGCCCCGTGATAATAATCCGAGATCTAATCCCCGGACATTTGAACCCAGGGTAAACAACAATCCGAATCCCCGGACTAACGAGCCCAGGGTAAATAATAACCCGAATCCCACGCCACGTACTTTTGAACCCCGTGTTAATAACAACCCCCAGCCCCAGCGCAGGGAAGAGACAAGATCAAATGATCGCGGGAACAGGGATAATGGAAATGCAAGCAGCAATGGTGACAATGGAAGGTCAGCGAGAAGGAGATTTTAATAAACGGAAATGATATATTTAAAAAAGCAGGCCAGGTGGCCTGCTTTTTTTCGCTCTGCGAAACGATGTGTTATGTGGCTTTGTTGAGTTACAGTGGTAAGCGTCTATAGTATGTGGCCGTGGTATGCAGCCCTGGTGGGTGCCCTCACCCACCACTCCGAAAACCCAAGAATGATTTGAATTGAAATTATCTGTAGTCATTAATTTTTTAGTCATAGCGAAATTCCGGTGGGTGAGGACACCCACCGGTGCGAACACAAACCGTGAATATTAATTACAGATATGTGGAGTATCCGGAATGAATACATGTCGAGATGAGTATACGAGATAAGTGGCAGTGGTAAGTGGTTATGGTGGGTAGCCGTGGTAGGTGGCCGTGGTGGGTGTCCTCACCCACCACTCCGATAAACCAAGATTGGTTAGAATTGAAATTATCTGTGGTCATTAATTTTTTAGTCTTTTAGCGAAATTCCGGTGGGTGAGGACACCCACCGGGGCGAACACAAATCGTAAATCGTAATTACAGATATGTGGAGTATCCGGAATGAATAAAAGTTGTGGTGAGTATACGAGAAAAGTGGCAGTGGTTAGTGGTTATGGTGGTTAGTCGTGGTGGGTGGCCGTGGTAGGTGTCCTCACCCACCACCCCGAAAATAAACACATAAAAAAAGCAGGCTTCATAGCCTGCTTTTTTATGAAAATAATTATCTGCATTAAGCTTCCGCTTCCATGTAACTCTCCACCGGTTCACAGGTGCAGATCAGGTTGCGGTCGCCATGGGTATTATTCACCCTGGCCACAGAAGGCCAGAATTTATTCAGTGTTACATAATGCAGCGGGAAAGCAGCATCCTGCCTGGAGTATGCATGATTCCATTCATTAGCCGTTACTTCAAACTGTGTATGCGGTGCATGTTTAAGTGCATTGTCTTTCTTATCTGCCCTGCCTTCTTCAATCGCCCTGATCTCTTCTCGGATACCGAGTAATGCATCACAGAAACGGTCTAACTCAGCTTTGTCTTCACTCTCCGTAGGCTCTATCATAATCGTGCCCGCAACCGGGAAACTCATGGTAGGAGCGTGGAAACCATAATCAATTAAGCGCTTGGCTACATCTTCTGCTTCTATCTCAGCTGATTTTTTAAACGGACGGAGGTCAACGATAAACTCATGAGCGCACTGCCCTTTATTGTTTGTGTAGAGGATATCATATTGTCCTTCCAGGCGGGCGCGCATATAGTTTGCATTCAGGATCGCATATTCAGTAGCTGCTTTCACGCCTGCTGCACCCAGCATGCGGATATATCCATAACTGATCAGCAGGATACTGGCACTGCCAAACGGGGCTGCACTCACAGCACCCTGAATACTGGCTGCTCCGGATCCGAATACATGGCCTGGTAAATGTTTGGTCAAATGGGCTTTTACACAAATCGGTCCCATGCCGGGGCCACCACCACCATGTGGAATGGCGAATGTTTTGTGCAGGTTGAGGTGGCAAACATCTGCACCAATCAAGCCGGGAGCAGTGAGACCAACCTGTGCATTCATGTTCGCGCCATCCATGTACACCTGTCCGCCGTGCTGGTGGACGATATCTGTAATTTCTTTTACGGTTTCTTCATATACGCCGTAGGTGCTGGGATAGGTGATCATGATACCTGCCAGGTTAGCGGCATGTTCTTCCGCGCGTGCCTTCAGGTCATTTACATCAATGTATCCGTTTTCAAGCGCTTTCACCACTACTACTTTCATGCCTGCCATGACGGCTGAAGCAGGGTTGGTTCCGTGTGCAGAAATCGGGATCAGCATCACTTTGCGGTGATGATCACCACGGCTTGCATGGTAAGAACGGATGGTGAGCAGTCCGGCATATTCACCCTGTGCACCGCTGTTTGGCTGCAGGCTGCAAGCGTCAAATGCGGTTATGTTACAGAGATAATTTGACAGTTCATTCATCATGTACTGGTAACCGCCCGACTGGTCTGCAGGAACAAAGGGATGTAACTGGCTCCAGTTCTTCCAGCTCAGGGGAATCATTTCAGAAGCGGCGTTCAGTTTCATCGTGCAGCTTCCAAGGGAAATCATGGAAGTATTGAGCGAAAGGTCTTTGTTCTCCAGCATTTTTATATAACGCATCATCTGGCTTTCGCTCCTGTAAATATTGAATACAGGATTGGTCATGAAAGCGGACCTGCGCCGGAGACTGTCAGGGATATGATCGGGCTCATCTTCATGGTGAATATTGAAAGCAACAGGATCTGTGTCGTTTTCAAAACAATTGATGAGGTCAAACAGGTCGCCGGCTTCGGTTGTTTCGTCAATGGAAATACCGATATGGGTATTGTCGAAATAACGCAGGTTGATCTGCTGGCGGATTGCTTTTTCCTGGATCTTGCTGCTGTCTTTCACTTTTACAGTGATCGTGTCAAAATAATTATCCGATACCAGTTCAAAGCCCCTTTCTTCTATCGCATGGGCAACAGTTTGTGTAAGGATAGCAACGCGGTTCGCAATTTCACGCAGGCCTTCCGGTCCGTGGTACACCGCAAACATGGCAGCCATGTTGGCCAGCAATGCCTGGGCGGTACAAATATTGGAGGTTGCTTTTTCCCGTTTAATGTGCTGCTCGCGGGTCTGGAGTGCCATGCGGAGTGCACGGTTGCCTTTTGCATCTATACTCACACCAATGATACGGCCGGGCATGCTTCTTTTGAATTCATCTTTGGTTGCAAAAAAAGCAGCATGCGGTCCGCCAAAGCCAAGCGGAACACCAAAACGCTGTGCAGAGCCAATAGCTGCATCAGCACCCAGTTCTCCGGGTGGTGTGATCAGTGTTAATGCAAGCAGGTCTGTGGCCATCACCACATAAGCGCCCGCAGCATGCACGGTATTGATGAACGATGTATAATCTTCAATGGAACCTTTATTATTCGGGTATTGTACAATCGCACCGAAATAATGATTGTCGATAACCGCCGTTTTATAATCACCGGTTACAATTTCAATACCGATGGGTAAAGCACGTGTATGTAACAGGTCTATCGTTTGCGGGAAAACCTCCTGGTCAACAAAAAACTTAGGCCGCTCAATATGATCCTGTTTGTTCAGGGAATTAAAAAACATGGTCATGGCTTCGGCAGCAGCAGTGCCTTCATCCAGCAGTGATGCGTTGGCAATGGCTAAACCGGTCAGGTCGCTGACCATGGTCTGGAAGTTCAGCAGGCTTTCCAGGCGGCCTTGTGAAATCTCTGCCTGGTAAGGGGTGTACTGTGTATACCATCCCGGGTTTTCAAAAATATTCCGCAGGATCACAGATGGTGTAATCGTGCCGTAGTACCCCTGGCCGATATATGTTTTATAAATCTTATTCTTGTTGGAGACCTCACGTATATGTTTCAGGTATTCCTGTTCGCTCATGCCATCGGGGATGGACAGGTTTCCTTTCATACGGATGGAAGCGGGAACAGTCTGGTTAATTAATTCATCAAGACTGCTTACTCCAATGGTTTTTACCATGGATTTCACTTCTTTTTCACGGGGTCCGAGGTGGCGGGCAATAAATTCCTGCGCCTGGTGTTCGAAGGGATTCATAGTGTGTCTTTCATTTAGTCGTGAAGCAAACGGCTGATTATTCAGCTTAGGCGGGGCAAAGTTACGGGCAAGCAGGCAGAAAAAAGGTGAGATAAAACAGGGGGTGGATAACCTGTTTCCAGTTGTTATTCTGTTCCCGGATTTTGATTGGGGGCAACTTCAGATTTTCTCATTTCCGTACTGGTTTGGGTGCTGCCATCATGGCTCCAGCCCGGCGGTCCAAACAGGTATAAAAACCGCTGCCGGAAAGTCAGGTTTTTACGCCGGAGGTCTTTCCCGATATTTTTCCATTCATGGAAAACGAGGTTGTATGGATCTTCTTTTTCCAGTGGTTTGGTCAGGCCATACCGGATAGGCTGGTATTGTTCAGGGGACAGTTCCGGCTGGAATGTGCCAAACATTTTATCCCAGATGATCAGGAACATGCCCATATTCCTGTCGAGATAAAGGGTATTCGATCCATGATGCACCCGGTGATGGGAAGGGGTGACCAGGAAATATTCCAGGATTCCTGCTTTTTTGATTTTTTCGGTATGAACCAGTATGCCCCAGGTTTGCGTGGCTGCATAAATAAAGGCAATATCCATCGGACGGAAACCCAACAATGCAATAGGAATAAAATAAGCAAAGCGGTACAGGGGCTCCATCACTGATGAACGAAAACCAACGGTGAGGTTGAATTGGGGGGAGGAGTGATGGGTAACATGCGTGGCCCAGAATAAACGGCAGTAATGATCAGCCCGGTGAAGCCAGTAATACATGAAGTCCTCGAAAATGATAAGTACCAGCCAGTATAAAAACGGATTCGGGATTTCGTCTGTAATCCGGTGATCATAAAAAAAACTGAGTATGATGCCGATGGAAATACTGCGGAACAAAAAGTCCAGCCCCCCGTTTAGCAACATCAGGTAAATATTCTGTAATGTGTTTTTTACAGTATAGGCTTGTTGCTTCCGGGCCTGGCTGATAAAAAATTCCAGCCCGATCACAAGTAAATAGACCGGCGTGGTAATTAAAATCAGCAGTTGTTCCCTGGCTGTGCCCATATCGCAAATCTACGGATTGCCTGTAAACAGCCTAAATTGCAGCATGTCCAATACATATATTGATAATCCCATGGCGCCGGGCTGGGAAAAGAAATCAGCAGACAACCAGAAGCGGTATAAAAACTACCTGCAACGGGCTGATAAGAACACCGTGCTAAAACAACTGCCCGATCTGCATGAACAGGCTTTTGAAAGAGTGGACTGCCTGAAATGCGCGAATTGCTGCAAAAGTTTTTCGCCGAGATTCAAAACCCCGGATGTAAAACGTATCAGCAAACTGCTCAAACTCCGCGAAAGCGATTTTATTGAAAAATACCTGGTGGTGGATGAAGACGGTGATTTTGTGGCCAACTCACATCCCTGTCCTTTCCTGGGTGATGACAACTATTGCAGTATTTATGATAACCGTCCTTCCGACTGTCGCCGGTTCCCTTATACAGATGAAGATGTAATCCTGAAACGGCAGCCGCTCACACTGAAGAATTCAACTTTTTGTCCGATTACTTTTTATGTGCTGGAAATGTTGTCGCAGGCCGCGGGAACGAAACAAATATAGTTGCCAGTTACCGGTTACCAGTTACCAGTTACCAGTTACCAGTTTCCAGTTATGCGCAGCAATTTGATTGATTCCGGTTATACCTGTAATTTTCAACGACTACCGAATTTCGGGTAACTGGTAACGGGTAACTGGTAACGGTTAAAGGCTTAAGCGTTGTTCCCCGCAATAATCTCCTCATAAGCTGCCGTCAGCGGCCTTTCAATACCATCACCTTTCCACTGTTCAGCGCCGGGGATGATTTTATTTTTGAGGATTTCTTCTTTTGATTTACCGGCTTTGATTTCGCCTTCTACAAAATGAAGCACAGAGCCGAGGTAATCGCTGAATGCACGGAGGTCATCTGCTTTACCAACTACATCATATCCTTCACCGGCATGACCATAAATAAACCGGGTGTTTGCATCAAAGGTGTTCTGCGCCCTGTTCAGTACAATCATCCAGTTTTTCATATTTGCACCGGCGGAACGGTCAACATAAGGATGCCTGCGGTTAAATACCAGGTCGCCCATGTGTGCAATATTCGCATGCTGGAAATGCACGATTGAATCACCGTTTGTATGCCCGGCACCGTAGTAATGCAGGCAGATAGGTTGTTTGCCGCTTCGGTGACACCATTCTGTATTAAAAGTCTGGTTGGGATAAAGTTGTTTTTCTTCTGTTTTATTAGCGATAGCTACCGCCCGCTGGTTTTTCAGTGAGTTTTCATGCGCCAGTACATCTTTCACAAGGCCTTTGAATGCAATATTCCCTGAAGTATGGTCGCCATGGTGGTGAGTATTTATGAGCAGGCCAAAAGGAGCCCTGCTGGTGCTTCTCAGTGCATCAATCAGGTGTTTGGATTGTTCCGGGAATTGTGAATCCACCACAACAATCTCCGTTTTGCCTATGTAAAACGCAATCGTGCCCCCTTTCTCCGAGAAAATACCAATACGCTTGGTGAGCATGGTAAGTTTGTAGGGATCTTCAAATAAAGCAGACAGGATATTTTTCTGCACCAGTGTAAGTGCGCCAATGGTTAATCCGGTATTGCGTAAAAATGAGCGGCGATGCATACTAGGGTGTTTTGTTAATGATATATCTGTTTTTCCCCATGTGGGGCTTCTAAATGAGGGCTTAAGATAACAAATTTATAAATCCCAAATCTCAAAATCCAAACTACCAGCCACTCTGTATTCGTTTGGGATTTGGGATTTGGATTTTGGAATTTTTATATTTAGTATTTAATATTCGAATTTCCGCAACCCCGGTGCTTTCTTCCACGTAAATCCCACCACCAGCAGTGTCATACAGCCTCCGAATACCACAGAAGGCACGGTGCCCATCGCCGAGGCGGCCACACCGCTTTCAAACTGCCCGAGTTCATTGGAAGAATTGATAAAAATGGAATTCACTGCCGATACCCGGCCCCGCATTTCATCCGGTACAAATAACTGCATCACGGTACCGCGGATGATCACACTCACGCCATCAAACAGGCCACTTACAAACAGGGCGAAAAAACTCAGCCATACATTGCCGGATAAAGCGAATACGAGGATACAGGCTCCGTAACCTGCCACTACATATAATAAGGTAGTACCCTGCTTTCTTTTCAGCGGGTATTTGGTCAGGCCGGCAATTGCAAAAAAGTTTCCGATATAAGTGGCTGCCACCAGCCAGCCCAGCCACTGCGGGCCCACATGCAGAATATCACTGGCAAAGACCGGCAGCAGGGCCGTGGCACCGCCAAATAAAACAGCCAGCATATCCAGGCTCATGGCACCCAGCAATGCTTTTTGTGTGAATACAAAACGGAGGCCTTCTTTCACACTGTCCCAGGTACGGTTGTTCCCGGGTTGCCAGCTGACTGGTTTCGGACTGATCTGCATAAAAAAGACAAAGGCAATGGCGATCATCGCGCATACCGGAATAAAAGCGATGGTAATATTTGTATAGGCGATCATTACACCGGCCAGCGCAGGTCCGGTTACTGCTGCCACCAGCCAGATCATGCTGTTTACTGAAACAGCTTTCACCAGTTTTTCATTGTGTACGAGCTGTGCCAGGAATGAATTGAATGCTGGTCCGGTATACGCCCGCACCAGCCCGGTACAGAATACAATAGCATAAATCCCCCATTGAACAACAGTAGGGGAGGACCAGGAAAGAAAAAGTTTGGAAGTAATCAGCATCAGCCCCAGCATCAGGAAAAAATAAATCGCAATACAAATACTGAGCAGCCGGTGTTTATTGCTCCGGTCTACTTTTACACCCGCAGGTAAAGCAAGACTGATTGCGGGAATCACTTCTGCCAGCCCAAGGAAACCAAGTGCCAGTTTACTGCCGGTTAATTCATATAAACGCCAACCCAGTAATACAGGGGTCATTCTTAATCCGGCAATAAATAAAATACGGGCGATAATGAACCAGGTGAATTCCTTGTTGATGATGGGGAAGAATTTCCTTTTGACTGGTTCTTCGTTCATGGGAGTGTTATATAATGCTGGCCTTCCTCATATTCTTTATCGAGGGCATCATAAATCGCCTGCAGGTGTTTTTCGTTGCCCAGGAAATCAGCATTGCTGGCATCCACAAAAAGTGTTTTGATATTATGTTGTTTGATATAATGCGTATACGTTTCCTGGATATTGAACAGGTATTCGTCCTGGATATTCTGTTCGTAGGAGCGGTTTCTTTTTTTAATGTTGGCCTGCAGCTTCGTCACTGGCGCATGGAGGTAAATCAGGATATCCGGCTGCACCAGTTGCTGGTGGATGATTTCAAATAACCGCTGGTACAAGCGGAATTCATCATCCGGCAGTGTCACCTTGGCAAAAAGCAGGCATTTGGTAAAAAGATAATCTGAAATCGTCAGGCTCTGGAACATATCCTTCTGCTGCAGGAATTCTTTCTGCTGCTTGAAACGTTCAGCCATGAAAAACAATTCCAGCGGGAAAGCATATTGTTCAGGCTTCTCGTAAAACTTAGGCAGGAAAGGATTATCGGCAAACTCCTCCAGGATCAGCCTCGCATTATAATGCTTGCTGAGCAGGTGGGCCAGGGTGGTTTTACCGGCTCCGATATTGCCTTCTATTGTTATAAAATTGTAATGCATGTATGAAAATGATCCGCCGGCAACCTTGGATAAACCGATTGAATCCGCTGCAAAATAGGTTAAATGGGAAGTCTGTAAGTCCTGCCTGAATCTATTGTGGAAAAATTCAGGAATACTTTTTTACCGGCAGGGGATCTGTACATGCAATCAGTAACTCATGCATTGTTTTCTGCAGCACTGGATGATTGAGGTCAGGCGCAATTTCATTCATCGGCTCCAGCACAAAACGCCGGTTGGGAATTTCAGGATGCGGCAGTTTCAGTAAATCGTAAAAATGTTTTTCCTGTCCGTAGAGCAGGATGTCTATATCAATAATACGTGCCGCATATTTTTCTTTGCGTATCCGGCCCATGGCTTTTTCTATTTTCAGGATATGACGCATCAGCTGGCGTGCATTCAGTGCTGTTTCAATTTCCAGCGCCTGATTCAGGTAAGGCGGTTCATCTTCCTTGCCCCAGGAAGCCGTTTCATATAAAGAAGATATTTTTTTTACCCGGCATCCATGCACTTCCAGCAATTCCCTGGCCCTGGCCAGCGATTGCCCGCGGTCGTTCAGGTTGCTGCCGGTCAGCAGCCAGGCGGTATGTAAAGTGGAATCCATACGGGCGGCAAATATCTTCATTTTTAAACGGATTCAGGCCCGGGCAGGCTGTTTAATATTCAGCCCGCCTTTCCCTGTTTGTAGTTAAACAGTTTTTTGCTGCTAAACCGGGTAATTAAATACATTTGCCACCTATACCAAGCTTACATGTCAGCACCTTACAGTCAGTCAAAAGCCTTATGGGCAATTACCAGGGCGAGTTTCAAAGCCATTTTTGCCCACCCGACTGCCATCATATTCAGTATACTTTTCCCGATCATCTTTATCATGATTTTTGGTGCTTTTGGCAGCGATGGACCGGTGCGTCACCGGATCGCTATTTCACCGGAATGTGATACGGCCAACGCACTTTTTGACAGCCTGAAAGCAAATGAGTTTGTACGGATTGCCCGCTATTCCGATACCAATGCCATGAACAGGGATTTTGAAAAAGGAAACCTCGCGGCTATACTGGAGATACATAAAAACCCGGGCGGACCGGTACCTTATCGTGTGGGCGTGAAATATACTTCTGCCAGCGGCCGTAATGTGGGACTGTTTATGCAGACCCTGCAGTTTATCTTATTAAAACTCGAGCTGGGCATCAGTGGTGCCACGAATCCCCATTATGCCGTTGTTCCGGAAGTGAAAGAAGTAAAACAATACAGGCAGATTGATTTTATCCTGCCCGGACAGCTGGGTTTCTCCATCCTGTTCTCCACTTTATTTGGAATAGCGTTTACTTTTTTCGGGCTCCGCGAACAACTGGTGCTGAAAAGATTTTATGCTTCACCCGTAAGCCGCATCCATATCTTACTGGGTATTGGTGCCAGCCGTTTGTTTTTCCAGCTGATTAACGTGGTAGTGCTTATACTGTTTGGTCACTTCATGCTCAACTTCACCCTGCAGCATGGTTTTGCTACAGTGATGGAGATGGTCTTGATGTCCATTTATATGTTATTCCTGCTGCTGGGGGTCGGACTGATCTTCAGCAGTATTGTGAAAAGCGATACATCCATTCCTTTACTTATTAATTTATTCGGATTCCCGCAAATGCTGCTCTCCGGGACTTTCTTTCCCATTGAAGTATTCCCGAAATGGCTGCAGCAGATTTGTAATATCCTGCCGCTGACACAGTTTAATAACGCCATGCGGAAAATTTCTTTTGAAGGACTCAGTATTTTTGACTGCTGGAAAGAAATCGGCATCCTCAGTATCTGGATGGTAGTTGTATATATTATACTGATCCGGGTACTCAAATGGGAATAATCCTGTCACTATTTAACCAGTTCCGTTTTGCGTTACATCAAACTTGCTATACTCAGCGTTTTTGTCTTTGCCCTCCTCATAACAGGGATATCACTTTTTTTCCCATCCCATATCAGGATTTCAAAAGCAGTTAATATTAAAACCACGCCGGATGCCGTCTGGAAACAGGTAGACGATATCCGCAACTGGCCGGCCTGGAATCCCCTGATGCAGGGAGCGGCTGGTAAAAAAACCACATACACAGATACTTCAGGCGGTCATTGGAAACAAATACAAATTGAAGGAACTACCATCTCCATTTTAAATCCTGTCAACGGCGAACACCAGGCCAGCATGCAAAGCGGCAGCCGCCGGGCAGTTATCAATGGCTGGGCCTGTTTCGGCGATCCGGCCAATACATCAACACCAGGGGCTGATTCGCTCACCGTTCAATGGTATATGGACTTCCACCTTCACTGGTATCCCTGGGAAAAATTCAGCAGCCTCATGCTCGAAAAAAACTATGGCCCGGCCATGGAAGAAGGATTGACCCGGCTCAAACAACTGCTCCAGCAATAACAAATCTGATTACTCCGCAATATGTAAGTCCTGCGGTTTTTTGCGGGTTATATAGCGGGTTTGTGCAATAATCTGCATATTTATGCGAGAATATTCATCTGGCTTTCCTTAATATTGCTCCTTAGATCATTTTTTCTCCTCACAACCCAATTCTCTATTTGCAAACTAAATTGCTTGACATGAAACACTTTCAACGGTTATGGCTTAGGAAATGCAAGAGTATTTCCTTTGTTTTCGCTTCACTGCTGTTGACCATTGCCACATCGGCTCAGGTCAGGATCAGTGGTAAGTAACTGGTGCTGACGGAAAAGGAATTCCTTCAGCATCCGTACAGGTACAATCAACTTCCTCCGGCACTGTAACAGATGCCAATGGTAATTATGATTTCAGTACCAAACTCAAACCCGGAACTTACACCATTGAATTTACCGGTGTTGGTTTCAAATCATCTTCACAAACATTAAAAGTTACCGGCGACGGCGCATTGACTTTAAACGCGCAGTTATCTGATGACGTAATGAAAATGGATGAAGTAGTGGTTACCGGTGTTTCTTCCGGTACTACCCGTAAACAACTGGGAAGCTACATCAGTACTGTAAAAGCTGACCAGATGAACAAAGGCGTGGCCAGTAACCCGCTCGCAGCCCTTCAGGGTAAAGCAGCCGGTTTCCAGGTTACACAAAACAGCGGCGATCCCGGCGGCGGGTTTTCTGCACGTGGCCGCGGTATCAGTTCCATCTCCAGTTCCAGCGAACCGCTGTACATCGTGGATGGTGTGATTATAAACAATGCCACCACCCGTGTTACGAATACCAGTGCCAACTACGACGGACAAAATTTCATCGGAACCATCGGTCAAAACCGCCTGGCTGATATCAACCCGAATGATATTGAGCGTATCGAAGTATTGAACGGTGCTGCCGCTGCTGCCATCTATGGTTCAAGAGCCAACGCGGGTGTGGTGCAGATCTTCACCAAAAGAGGAAGTACCGGTGCACCCGTAGTGAGTGTATCAACTTCTGTGATGGTTAGCTCACTCCGCAAAAGTGTTCCGGTAAACCAGTCGCCAACCAAATTTGGCGGTCCTACTGACGGTGTTGGCGCCCAAACACAGGATATCCTGACACCGGCGCTGACCAATACAACACAGGTTACCCGTTACGATTATAACGACTACATCTTCCGTACTGGTATCGGTACAGATAATAACGTATCTGTTTCCGGTGGCCGTGATAAAACAAAATATTACACCTCTGCTTCTTATTATAAGAATGAAGGCATTATCAAGAATACCGATTACCGGAGATTCAGTTTCCGCGTAAACCTCGACCAGGCGCTGACTGATAAACTCAGTTTCACCATGGGCCTGAACTTTGTCAACAGCTTCAGCAATGAAAAGCCTGATGGCAACTCATTCTTCTCCCCATTGAACTCAATCAACATCATCGGTAACTTCCACGACCTGTTTACCCGTGATGCACTCGGTAACATCAAAGCCATTGGCGAACGCGGCCGTGTGAACCCTGTTTCAGTCATTGAAGACATCAAACAAAAACAGGAAACCAACCGTATCATCGCCAGCACCGGGCTGAAGTTTAAACCCATCCGTGGTTTGACGATTGATTACAACCTCGGTATTGACCAGTATGCACAGCGCGGGGAAACTTTCATTCCGCCTTTTGCTTATAACGTAAGTGATGGTTTCTTCGGTGGTGGTCCCGCACTGGATCCAACCCGTAATGGTTATGCCAGTGCCGGTAACTATAATTTCTTCCAGATCAACAATGAACTGAATGCCACTTACCAGGCAAAAATCACTGATAAGATTTCTTCCACTTCACAAGTGGGTTATTCCGTGCAGTATGAGAAAACCGCTTACTCCCTGTTACAGGGCCGCGGTCTTGCACCCTTTGTACAAACCGTAAACGGTGCCAGTACTTTAATACAGGGTGCTGATGAAAGAAGTGAATTTTCTGTTTCCGGTTATTATTTCCAGCAGAACTTCAACCTGAACAACCTGTTCTTTGTAACCGGTGCCGTTCGGGTGGATGGTTCATCCATCTTTGGTAAAAGCGAACGCAACCAGACTTATTTCAAAGGAAGCGCCAGCTACCTGATCAGTGAACATAAATTCTGGAAAGAAATGAACATGAGCAAGGTTTGGAATTTCGCCAAACTACGTCTGGCTTATGGACAAAGCGGAAACCTGACCGGTATCGGTGCTTACTCCAGGTTCAACACGTACAGCAGCAATTCATTTGTAAGCCGTACATCACTTGTTAGCAGTGGTACACTGGCCAATGCCAATGTAAAACCCGAACGCCAGTCAGAACTGGAAGTAGGTATTGATCTCGGCTTCTTTAACAGCCGACTCAATATCCAGACTAACATCTATTCTAAAAAAGTGGACGACCTGCTTATCAACCGCTTTATCGCTCCCACAACCGGATTCAGCAGCCTGCTCGATAACTTCGGCAGCCTGGAGAACAAAGGTTTTGAAGTGGTGATCAATGCAAAACCCATCCAAAAGAAAAACTTCTCATGGTCTGTAACTGCCATCTACAACCACAACCGTAACAAGGCTGTGAAAATCGGACAGGCACTTACACTGCTCAGCACCAACCAGGGTGCGCCCGTAGCAATTATCGAAGGTCAACCGATCGGTGTATTCTATGGCGCATTCTTTGCAGTTGATGCAAGCGGTAACCTCGTGAAAAACGGTGTGGGTTATCCCCAGGGTGAAAGAGGTATCCAGACCGGAGCCTTAACGTACAATGTAACACGTGATCCTACTACCGGACTTCCTATCACCACAAACCCGCTTGTACGCAGGGTGATTGGAGACCCCAATCCTGATTGGACAGGAAGCCTGGTGAATGAACTCAGTTATAAAAAACTCAGCTTCCGTTTCCAGCTGGATGCGGTTCAGGGTGTGGATGTGTTCAATGCTGACTGGCGTACACGCCAGGGCGTAGGTAACGGTAAAGAAGCAGAGAAAGAACAAACTGGTGTTTATCCCCGCGGATATATCAACAGCTTCTATGCGTCTGTTGAACAGTGGCGTATTGATGACGGCTCATTTGTAAAACTCCGTGAAGTTTCACTGAGTTATGTGTTCGGAAATTTCAAAAAAGTAAGAGATATCACATTGTCTGTAAGCGGCAGGAACCTGATCAGCTGGGATAATTACAAAGGATATGATCCTGAAGTAAACTCCGGCGGACAAAGCACGATCCTCCGTGGTATTGATTTCGGATCAGTGCCTATTCCCAAAACTTTCAGTGTGGGCTTATCTGCTAAATTCTGAACCTACTAAAAAACGAATTATGAAAAATATACTCATCAGATTTACACTGCTCGGTGCTATATTCAGCACGGCAGTGGTACAAACAGGATGTAAAAAAGATTTCGTCAACCCCAATGCCGCAACGGATGAGCAGGTGTTCAGTACACCCAAAGGTCTTACCGGTGTGGTTGTGGGTCTCCAGCGTGTTTACACACTGGGCCGCGGAAGCACTTTGTACAATCTTATAAACATTAACGGACTTACCACCAACGAACTGATCGTGGTGAACCCCGGTAACACGGCTGAAGTACAACTCGCTGCCGGTGGTACAACAGTGGATGGTAACAATACCATGCTCACTACATTCTGGACCTCCTGCAATAAAGTGATCTATGATGCCAACAAGGTAATTGCCAGCGCCACCGGACTGGCTGATAAAAACTACGCCAGCGGACTGATTGCCTACGCCAGCATCTTTAAAGCTTTGTCAATCGGTGATATGGCACAGTTCTGGGAAAAAGTTCCCGCAACCACCGGCACCAATGTAACTTTCATTGATCGTATTGATGGTTTCAAACAGGCTATTACCGTAATTGATAATGCACTCGCTGCTATCAGCGCCAATGCAATCAGTTCTGCTTTCACCGCCAACGTGCCCGCCGGTATTGATATCCTCAATACATTGTATGCACTGAAAGCCCGTTATTCCCTGTTTGCCGGTTTGTATGCACAGGCACTCACAAACGCAAACCTGGTTGATCTTACCAAAAAATCAACTTTCAATTTCGACGCGCTTTCACTTAACCCGGTATTTGAAACAGCTACATCCACCAACAACGTGGTGCAGCCTAAAGATTCAACGCTCGGACTGGCAACGCCTTTACAGCCTGCCTTGAACGACGGAAGGATCTTATTCTATACCAGCATCAACCCAACCATTTTACCCCGTTACCGGATCAACGGTTTCTGCAATGCCGCAGGTACCGCATTCCCTGTTTACCTGCCCGGTGAAATCACCCTGATCAAAGCCGAAGCTTACGCCAGGGCCGGTACACCTGACCTCGTAAATGGTTTGATTGAACTGAATAAAGTCGTAACCAAAACAACTGATCCCTTCGGTGTAAATGCCAACCAGCCCGCTATCGTTTCCGTAAGCGGACAGGCTGAATTACTCGATCAGATCTACCGCCACCGCAGTATCGAACTGTTCATGAGCGGTTTGAAACTGGAAGACATGCGCCGTTTCAACAGGCCCAACAGCGAAAAGAAACGTAACCTCATGCCTTACCCACTGCGTGAAAGGGATAATAACCCCAACACACCACCCGATCCTGTGTTCTAGTTATAAAAGCAGTATACATTAGAAAGAGAGGCTGTCCGGAAGGATGGCCTCTCGTTTTTTATAGATCGAAAGTTCAATAGATCAAAAGTCAAAAGTAAAAAGTAAAAAAGTCGGAAAGTCCGAAAGGACGGCCTTTTCTTTTTCCCGGAAGCGATCAACTTCCCGAGTTGGATGTTGGAGGTTGGAGGTTCTTCCATTCGGAATTTCATTAAAGAATTGAAGAGTTCAATCTATCAGTGAAATGGAATTTTTAAATTAATTTCAATTCAGAGAATATTTAAATTTTAAAAACAGATATCTAATCTTCTGTATTAATTGTTTCATTGTTTAATTGTCACATTGTCACATTAGCACATTTTCACATTTTCACACTTCCACATTTCCAGATTAAAACCAGTCATCTAACCTTGTCAAACAAAGAAACCTCGATAATCTCCTCCTGGCTCACCAACGCCGCCGCCTGGATTGACATCATCTCCCGGCAGGGGATTGCTTCGCGTACCCTGGCAACAAATAAAGCAATCATTGATGCCGTGATGGAACAGCATCCGAAATCTGTTCTTGACCTCGGTTGCGGGGAAGGCTGGCTCTGCCGCGAACTGGTGAAACAGGGAGTACAGGTTACAGGAACAGATATCTCACCTGAACTGATCCGCAAAGCCGGCGAAACAACAGACGGGAAATTCTTTGTGGCTTCCTATGAAGATATCAGTGCAGGTCATTTTATTTTTGAAAACCGCTTCGATGTAATTGTAATCAACTTTGCGCTGCTCGGGAAAGAATCCGTTGAAAACCTCCTGTCCAAATTGCCTTCACTGCTTTTACCCGGTGGGGTTTTGCTGATCCAGACCCTGCACCCCATTGTCCGCATTGCCATGGGCGATTATACCACCGGATGGAAAGAAGGCAGCTGGGATGGGCTGGGGGAGCAGTTTGTTCAACCTTATCAATGGTATTTCCGGACACTGGAAGACTGGCTGGACCTGCTGGTAAAATCCGGCTTCAGCGCTGTACAGCATACTACAGTGTCGCATCCTGAGACAGCCGCGCCACTCTCTCTTATATTGGCATGCCGGACTACTTAACCGGTAAAAAAGGCATAAATTATAGCATGGAACGCAGGCCTTATCCCGGTTTGCCTAATTTTGCCTTAACCATTGAATCAATTATATGTCATTCCACCGTTTTCTATCCGCAGCCATCTTTTTCATAGCTTCTGCTACTACTGCCGTTGCACAGGAAGAAACCACCGACAGCCTGCTGATGGCCAGCGACTGCATGTCGCAGTTTTTCCAGGGTATTGAAAAGTTCAAAAACCCGGAAGCCGTAAAGCTGACTTTGAAAAACGGCAAAATCCAGAACATACCTGCGTTTTACAAAGCCAACGATCTGGGTGAGTATGCAGATCTCGGATTGCGTGACCTGGATGGCGATGGTAAAAAAGAATTTATCGTTTTCAATTTCACCGGCGGCGCGCATTGCTGCGATGAAATCTTTATTTTCAAAAATATTGGTCCCGGTAAATACCAGTATTCAAATCACCTGTTTGGCGGTGATGTTTGTATCGGCGACAGCAATATTTTCCGTTATAATTTCACGGAACATTTTGGTTATTTCTTTACCTGTTATGCCTGTGAGTACAAGGATACCGCTGAAACAGCACCACTGCGCGTCAGGGAAATCAGCCTTAAATTCAGCAAAGGGAAACTGGTTGTTATCCCCGGCGATAAAGAACTCAGGGCACTGATACTGGATAACCTCTCCAAAATGAGTGAAGAGCCTTACCAGGTAATTAAAGAAGATGATTTTGATGATGGTCTCAGGAAAGAATTTGCCATGAACCTCGCTGTATACTATTATTCATTCGGCAGGAACCTGCTGGAAACTAAAAACCTCTTCAACAAGTATTATAAATTCCCCGATGCCAAAAAAGTGTGGACGGCCTTTGCCAACGACCTGGCAGCGCTCCGTCTTCAATCTGATTTCTGATCTGCCGGAAACACAAAATGAAGATTACGCATCAGGCCTTTGTAGCCGGGACGCCATAACGGCGAATCCCTGAACCGTTCCCTGAAATTTTCTTCCGACATATTTTCCAGTCGGCCACAGTCATTTCCAGTAAACCCGGAACCGGTTCAAAGCCTTTTTCCTTGTGCGGTATACTAAAGCGGTTCCAGGGACATACATCCTGGCAGGTATCACAACCGAAAATCCAGTTGTCGAATTTGCCCTGCATATTCTCCGGAATCATCATCTCCTTCAGTTCAATTGTGAAATAGGAAATACACTTGCTGCCATCCACTACTTTGTCATTCCCAATTGCCTGTGTAGGACAAGCCTCCAGACATTTACTGCAGCTGCCGCAAAAATCTTTTGCGTATGCATCATCATAGCTGGTTTCAAGGTCTGTAATCAGGGTGGCGATAAAGAAAAAGGATCCCTGTTGCTTATTAATCAGGTTACCGTTCTTACCCACCCAGCCCAATCCGGAAAGAGATGCCCAGGTTTTTTCCAGTACAGGAGCTGAATCCACAAAACCCCTTCCCTGGAATTCACCGGTATGCTCCCGGATGCGGGCCATCAGTTCATTGAGTTTCTGGCGGATCACAGTATGGTAATCCTGACCCCAGGCATATTTAGAAATTTTCGGAGTCCCTTCAGCAGGGGAAACATCCGGAAAATAATTATATAGCAAACTGATCACCGATTTGGCACCGGGTACCAGTTTGGCAGGATCCACCCGTAAATCAAAATGGTTTTCCATATACCGCATGCTGCCATGCATGCCTTTATTCAGCCATTTTTCAAGGCGGCGTGCATCATCATCCAGCCTGCGCGCAGGACTGATGCCACAGTAATCAAAACCCAGCACATGGCTTTGGGCCTTGATAAAACGCGATAAAAATTCAGCTTTTTGATCCGGCATGTAAAAAGAGATGATCAGAATCAGGTATACTTACCTGTAATTGGCAGGAAAGATCAACCTTCATATAATCTTTTTTCGTAAACTTGTTATATCCATTAACCACAAACCAGGCCATGAAACTAAAACTATTTTTTGTCTTGTCTGCAGTCCTTGCAGGTTTTAGCATTTTAAATGCCCAGGATAAATTAACCGTTAAATACGGTGATGTATCTGCAAAGGATTTTGCCAATACCGTGTATTCAATTGACAGCAACGCCAGTGCCGTAGTTATAGCAGATGTGGGCGATTGCCGCATTGATGGTAACATCAAAGGATGGTTCTCCATGGTATTCCATCATTTTAAAAGAGCACATATCCTCAAGAAAAACGGGTATGATATTGCCGACGTGAATATTGACCTGTACACGAACGGGGATTATGAAGAGAAACTCGATAAGCTCAAAGCTGTTACGTATAACCTGGTAAATGGCAAAGTAGTTGAAACCAAACTGGATACCAAAGCTTCCGTTTTTAAGGATAAGCTGAACCGGAATTTCGTCCGCGTGAAATTCACTTTCCCCAATATCCAGGAAGGATCTATCATTGAATTTGATTACACCACCACTTCTGATTTTCTTGAAACACTGGAACCCTGGGAATTCCAGGGAGCTTATCCCCGGTTATGGAGCGAATTCAACCTGGCGATGCCCGAATTCATGAGCTATGTTTTCCTGACGCAGGGATATAAAATGTATGATATCAAAACCAGTAAAGACAGAACAGAGAGTTTCCGGATTGTTGACAGCCGCGGAACAGGTGCTTCAGAAAATTTCAATTTTACTGCCAACGTAACGGATTACCGCTGGGTACTGAAAAATGTAAAAGGACTGAAAGAAGAAAGTTTTACTTCCACACTCAGGAATCATATCAACAAAATTGAATTCCAGCGGAAAGACCAGCGCCCGCCGCTTGTTTACCATGAATACCTGGGTACCTGGTCGAAAGTGACAACGGATCTTGTGAATAATGATTACTTCGGCGGACAGATCAATAAAGACAATGGCTGGATGAGGGATATCATCAACCCCGTTATTGGTAATGAAAAAGACAAAATGGTTGTTGCCCGGAAATTGTATGAATTTGTGCGGGATAATTATACCTGCACCGATCACAGCGACTGGTTCCCTAACCAGAGTTTAAAAACGCTGGTAAAAACAAGGAAGGGCGCCGTTTCTGAAATCAATATGCTGCTGACCGGCTTACTGAAACACGAGGAGATTGAAGCAGATCCGGTAATCCTGAGTACAAAAGCACATGGTTATCCTTATCCATTATATCCCATCCTGCAGAAATACAATTACATCATCTGCCAGGCAAAAATTGGTAACCAGATTGTGTACCTCGATGCCACTGAACCCAACCTGGGCTTTGCACACCTGCCGGTCCGTTGTTATAACGGTCAGGGAAGGGTTATCAATAAACAAGCCACTGCGGTGGATTTCGTCAGCGATTCCCTGCAGGAATACAAAGTATCAACCGTTTTTATCATCAATGATGAAAAAGGAAATCTCATTGGCAGTATGACCCAAACACCCGGTTATTATGAATCACTCGATATCCGTGACCGGGTAAAAGAAAAAGGAGAAGAGGAGCTGAAGAAAGCCATTGCCCGTGATTTTGGCATGGAAATCGAAATGACCACTTTCGGGATTGACTCACTGAAGAAACCCGATGAACCCGTTACTATTCATTATGAATTTGATATCAAGGAAGAAAAACCCGATATCATTTATTTTAACCCGCTTTGCGGCGAAGGTTATAAAGACAATCCATTCAAATCAGCCGAACGGTTTTATCCCGTAGAAATGCCTTTTGCAACAGATGAGATTTTTAACCTGCAACTGGATGTTCCGCAGGGTTATGTGGTGGATGAAATACCCAAACCCATGATTGTGAAACTCAATGAACAGGACGAGGGCCGCTTTGAATACCTGGTTTCAAAATCAGCAGACAATATTTCCCTCCGCGTCCGGCTGCGGATCAACCGGACATACTTTATGCCTGAAGAATATGAAATGCTGCGGGAGTTCTTTAACTTGGTAGTGCAAAAAGAGGCAGAGCAAATCGTGTTCAAAAAGAAACCATGATCAGAAAACTCCTGGCAGGAATTATCTTCCTGTCGCTTACATACAGCGCAACAGCAACCGGCGGGGAATATTCAATCTCACTGATCAAAGATACCCTGCTGAAAGGAGCCAATGTGGTCAAGCGCATGGAGATTTTCCGGTTTACCATTGGTGATAATAACAAGGCCATCCTCTACCATAAAGTGGCCTACACGATTTTAAATGAAAAGGCAGAACAGTGGAGCCGCCACGCACTCTGGTATGACCAGCTCAGGAGCATTGAATCTTTCGAGGGCACATTGTTTGATGCCGCCGGTATTAAAATCAAATCACTGAAAAAAGCAGAGCTGTCCGATGAAAGCGGTGGCAGCGGTGGTTCATTCGCTGATGATGACCGGGTGAAATGGCATAGCTTTTTTTATAAAGCCTATCCGTATACCGTAGAATATGAAACAACCGTCCAGTACAAAGGAACTATGTTCCTGCCAGACTGGATTCCGCAGGAACGACCCATCATGGGTGTACAGTCAAGCCAGCTGTATGTTATTATGCCCGCTTCCAATTTACTGCGCTATAAAATGTTCCATTATACCGGGGAACCGGTCATTACCACTGCCAGTGAAGAACGCAAACAATATTTCTGGGAAGTGAAAGACATGCCACCTGTTAAATCAGAGTATGCTTCACCTGCCTGGGACCGCAGCACCACCAGTGTATTTTTGGCTACAGAGTCTTTTGTACTGGGTGATTATCATGGCAGCAATGCCACCTGGAAAGACTTCGGCCGTTTTGTATATGATCTTAAAAAAGACAGGGATGAACTGCCGGCTGAAATCAAATCTAAAGTGCATGAACTGACTGACGGACTCTCCAGCCGCCAGGAGAAAATCAGTGTACTGTACAAATTCATGCAGCAGCATACAAGGTATGTGGGCGTGCAACTGGGTATCGGTGGTTGGCAGCCTTTCGACGCCAAATATGTGAGTGATAAAAAATACGGTGACTGCAAAGCCTTATCTAATTATATGTCGGCCCTGCTGAAAGAAGCAGGGATTCCTTCTGTATATACAGTGATCACAGCCGGCCCGGATGATGATTACCTCCTCACCGACCTGCCGGGTTCGCAATTCAACCATGCCGTGCTTTTTGTTCCCGGTGATGGTGATACCACCTGGCTGGAATGTACCAGCCAAACGGCTTCACCGGGCTACCTCGGTGGCGCGGGCAACAGGCTGGGACTCGCAGTTACAGAAAACGGCGGCACGCTTGTACGCTCGCCGGTTTACGGACTGAAAGAAAATGTTGAATCACGACGGGTTACAGGAGCCATGGATGAAACCGGTGATATGCTGATTAATATCAGCGCAATGTACCAGGCTGAAAGGCAGGACCGGATTAATTATTTCATCAATGAATTAAATAAAGACAAGCTCACTGAATTCCTGAAAGAAGATATGGAACTGGCTACTTATGATTTGCGCAAGTTTGATTACAAAGAGGAAAAAGGAAAACTCCCCCGGGTATATGAATCCCTGGAAATATTTGTTTCCGGTTACGGAACGATTACCGGGAAAAGGCTTTTTATCGTTCCCAATATCCTCTCGCGTTCCCATGAGAAAATGAAAGATGAAGGTGACCGTAAATCAGATATTGTCCTCAGTGATTCCTATACACAAACCGATACTACTGAATTAAATATTCCCGCAGGATTTACACCTGAGTCAGTACCTGCTGAACAGGATATGCTGACTCCATTCGGGCATTACCAGTCGAAACTGGTTATTAACGGGGAGAAGATTGTTTTTACACGCAAGTATGAACATTTCAAAGGCAGCTTTCCGGCGACGGCTTATCCGGCCCTCCGGAAATTCTATGATGCGGTTTATAAAGCAGACCGCACCCGGCTGGTGATGGTTAAAAAAACGGAATAACACTCAGTTGTCTTCCACATGTAATTTATGCCAGAGCCTGTGCAGTGCAGGCGATAAAATAATACCCACGTTGGTAATAAATACCACGCCGCTGAAAAGGGCATAACAGGAAGAAAATATCTTACCGGTATTGCTGGTTATCGTTACCACCGGTCCCATGCCACTCAGGATCATAGACGCATTGTGAACAGAATCAATCCAGGGAACATTATCGGTGTAATGATAACCCAGCACACCAATCACCAGGCACACGCCCATTATCAATATTGCCAGCAAAATGTTTTTAAGTATACGCTGGTAAAACGTCAGCCGGGAGGCGAGGGGTTGTGTTTTATTTTCGTACATAATACTGGTATTACTGGCAGGTTGATTGAATTTGCTGTTCAATGATTGATTTAATATTCCGCTGCACATCTGCTCTTTCTTCCCCTAAATAACTTTTCACAAAACAGATATACGCATAGCCCCGGCAGAAGTCCACCATCGGCCAGGTGCCAAATAAACCCGGACAGGCAATCACATTGGCAACAGGCAATTCACCGGCTTTGGCTGCCTCCCCGTTCTCCAGCACCCAGGAACCCAATGCATACCGGTAACCTTCTGCGGATTTGGGCGCGTAGGCGATTGACACTTTCATATTCTGTATCTGCCGCATCAGCTTTACGGAATTTTCACTCAGGATCAACTGGCCATTGTATTTACCATTATGCAGCAGCATCGTCAGGAACCTCATATAATCTTCAGCCGTACTCACCGCACCACCCGAAGGATTCACGGCGCCTTCCAGCACACTGAAACTGGTTTTGCGCATACCCAGCGGGTTAAACAGTTTTGTTTTGATCAGCATATCAAATTTTTTCTTGCTGATCACTTCCAGTAACCGCCCCGCAATATTCAAACCCACATTGCCATACCAAAAATCTGTACCGGGATTTGACCGGATCTCACGCGCTGCAAAACTGTTTACTTCCTCTTCCAGTGAACTGAATTTTTTCCGCTGCAATAACCGTTTGATCAGACCGCCCTCATCACTGATACCTGTCATGTGACTGAGGCAATAACGGATCGTGATATAATTCTTGCCATATTTCTCAAACTCCGGCAGGTACTTGCTCACTTTATCATCCAGGCTGATTTTACCTTCATCCACAAACTGCATTACCAATGCTGCCGTTAACCATTTGCTGCAGCTCGCAATCGGAGCAACTGTTTTTACATCAAAGCCGCCCATTTCTTTTTTATACAATAAAGAATCACCTTTCCAGATCATAACTACCACATTATCCCCCAGTATGGACTGCTTTGCAGTGAGTTCCTGGTCCAGTTCAGTCCACGATTGCTGTGCAAACACGGGCTGCAAGAATAGCAGGGAGAAGCATAAAAGACTGCATTTCAGGCAGTTTAACCTGGCTTTACCTGACAGAGTAGCACCCATTTTGGCCTTAAAAGGAGATAGAATGATTTTTGATAGTTTCATAGTGTTCATGGTATCCTTTGGACGGAAACCGTTATTAAAAGTAAAACAATTAAAACAAGTCCCCTGCGGGCAAACATATGAACCTCGGAAATTTTACCATCAAAGCAGCTGAAGCCGTGCAACAGGCCCAGCAAATTGCTTTCAATGCGCAGAGTGCGAATATTGAGACGGAGCATATATTGAAAGCGTTGCTGGACCAGCAGGATTCGCCGGTGGATTACCTGCTCAAGAAAAATAATGTAACCCTCAACCTGGTTGAAAGCAAACTGGATGAGTTGATCAGCAAATTGCCCAAAGCATCTGGTGAACCCGCCCAGCAAATCAGCCGGGAGGCCAACAGCGTGGTGCTCCGAGCCGGTGCTGTATTAAAAACATTCAACGATGAATTTGTAACGACTGAACATTTATTGCTGGCATTGGTGCAAGGCAATGATTCAACCGCCAAGCTGCTGAAAAATGCAGGCCTCACTGAAAAAGGCCTGATCACTGCGATTAAAGAATTGCGCAAAGGGGAATCAGTTACTTCACAAACCCAGTCACAGGAGTTTAACGCGCTGAACAAATATGCCAAGAACCTGAATGAAATGGCCCGCCAGGGTAAACTCGATCCGGTGATCGGCCGGGATGAAGAAATCCGCCGGACACTTCATATCCTGTCACGCCGGACTAAAAACAATCCCATTCTCGTAGGTGAGCCAGGTGTTGGTAAAACTGCCATTGCAGAAGGCATTGCGCACCGTATTGTAAATGGCGATGTGCCGGAGAACCTCAAATCAAAAGTTATTTATGCGCTTGATATGGGCCAGCTGATTGCCGGCGCCAAATACAAAGGCGAATTTGAAGAAAGACTGAAAGCCGTTGTAAAAGAAGTAGGTTCCAGTGACGGCGAAATCATATTATTCATTGATGAAATCCACACCCTCGTAGGTGCTGGTGGCGGCGAAGGCGCGATGGATGCTGCTAATATATTAAAACCTGCCCTCGCCCGCGGGGAACTCCGTGCCGTAGGTGCCACCACCTTGAATGAATACCAGAAATTTTTTGAAAAAGACAAAGCCCTCGAACGCCGTTTCCAGAAAGTGGTGATTGATGAGCCTTCAGTGGAAGATGCGATCTCCATCCTTCGTGGTTTGAAAGACCGCTACGAAACGCACCACCATGTACGCATCCGTGATGAAGCCATTATTGCTGCGGTTGAATTGTCAAGCCGCTATATCACCGATCGTTTCCTGCCGGATAAAGCCATTGACCTGATTGATGAGAGTGCTGCCAAACTCCGTTTGGAAATGAATTCCATGCCCGAAGAACTGGATAAACTCGAAAGGCAGATCCGCCAGCTGGAAATTGAGCGCGAGGCGATCAAGCGCGAAAACGATGAGACCAAATTAAAAGAACTCAATACTGAAATCGCCAACCTCGCTGTAGAGCGTGATACACTCAAAGCCAAATGGAAAGAAGAAAAAGAACTGGTGGAGAAAGTACAAAACGCCAAAGCTGAAATTGAAAGCCTGAAGCAACAGGCCGAGCGTGCGGAACGCGAAGGCGATTATGGCAAGGTGGCCGAAATCCGTTATGGTAAAGTGAAAGAACAGGAAACCCTGATCACATCACTCACCAGCCAGTTACAGAACAGCGGTGAAAAACGTTTACTGAAAGAAGAAGTGGATGCAGAGGATATTGCCGAAAGCGTTGCAAAAGCCACAGGCATACCTGTCACCAAAATGCTGCAGAGTGACCGCGAAAAATTACTGAAACTGGAAGACCACCTGCATGAAAGGGTAGTGGGACAGGAAGAAGCCATCACTGCCGTAGCTGATGCGATCCGACGCAGCCGGGCCGGCCTGCAGGATCCGCGCAAGCCCATCGGTTCATTTATTTTCCTGGGTACAACCGGTGTAGGTAAAACAGAGCTGGCCAAAGCGCTGGCTGAATACCTGTTTGATGATGAGAGCATGATGACGCGTATTGATATGAGTGAGTACCAGGAAAAACATACCGTCAGCCGCCTGGTAGGTGCACCTCCCGGATATGTGGGTTATGAGGAAGGCGGTCAGTTGACAGAATCCGTACGCCGCAAACCATACAGCGTAGTGCTGCTCGATGAAATTGAAAAAGCACACCCGGATGTATGGAATGTGCTGCTGCAGGTACTCGACGATGGCCGACTCACCGATAACAAGGGCCGCGTGGTGAATTTCAAAAACACCATCATCATCATGACCAGCAACATCGGCAGTCACCTGATCATGGAAGCCTTTGAAAATGTGAGTGAGAAAAATATTGAAGCCGCCAATGAAAAAGCAAAAGTGGAAGTGATGAACCTGCTGCGGCAGACTATCCGTCCCGAGTTCCTGAACCGGGTGGATGAGATCATCATGTTCCAGCCTTTGCTGAAAAAGCAAATCCAGGGCATCGTCAAAATCCAGCTGGAAGGGCTGAAAAAGCTGGTTGCACAAAGTGGCTTCCAGTTACGCTTCTCTGATTACCTGCTGGAATACCTTTCCGAACAGGGCTTCGATCCCCAGTTTGGTGCCCGTCCGCTGAAACGGTTAATCCAGAAAGAAATCGTTAACCAGCTCAGCAAACGCATCCTCGCCGGGGATATTGATAAATCCAAACCGGTGCTGGTGGATGTGTTTGATAATACGGTGGTGTTCAGGAATGATGTGGGATAAAGATGGAAATGTGGTTGAGATGAAATATAGACTGCGGGGTTAATTGCCTCGCAGTTTTTTTGTGGCTGCTCTGCGAGGCCTCTGGCCTCGCAGCATTATTATATTGCATTATGCAATTATTTAATCGCCGGAGGCGATAGAATATAACTGCGAAACCAAAGGTTTCGCAGAGCGCAGTACAACTGCGAAATCAGTAAAACAGACTCTCCCCCTTTTTACTTTTGAATTTTTAATTTTAGTAAGCCTGGAAATAATCAGGGTTCCAATTAACCCCCTTGACAATCCCCCAATTTCCCCCTATTTTACACTCCCAAATTCAATCCATGAAAAAACTATTCTTATCCCTGTTTGTATTCGTCTCTGTAAGCTCAAACGCCCAGGTCTCTGCTGGCATAACAGCCGGATTCAGTTCCACCGATATCGGTAATATGGACCTGGCCACCACGAAACGCTTATCGTCTGTCAATGGCGGACTGCTGCTCGACTACCAGTTCCCCGCATCCGGACTCCATTTACAATCAGGTATTATATATTCCCCGATGGGTTTTGGAAAATCTGATATTACGGCGGTAGATAATACCGGTAAGAATCTCGGTAATATTGAATCCCACCGGATTAGTTATATACAGGTACCCGCTTACCTGACTTACGGCAGTCTGTCAATAAACTTTGCACTGCGTGGCGGTATTGGCCCTTTCATCGGTTTTAAAACCAGCGATAAATTAATTGTTACCGGTGGAGAACATTTCGGGAATGGCACCGCACTGCCGGGGAATACTACTGCCTTAAAGAATATCGTTGCCGGTGCAGGACTGCATCTCAGTGCCAATTTTTACCACTACCAGATTGCTTTTGAATTCCAGCAAACTTTTACCGGCTTGTATGAAAACAAAGTGTCGTCTGCCCAAAAATGGAACACCAACAGCTTTGGTATCAAGCTTGGGTATTTCTTCAGAACGGTACATGAAGGGTTTTAATGAGCCCAAGGCTATCTCTTATCAATTGTATTCCGCTGCGTTCGCTGCTCCACTGCGGCCGCTGCGAGAAATAATTTGGTTCTGCGCTCGGAATGAAAGGCTTTTGGTGAGCGATAGGAGCGGTCAGTTCCCTTACTCAGTTCGAGTTCCCTTACTGTGGTCGGAAATTAAGCTTCGCTTCAGGTTCCTCGCTCAGTTCGAGTTCCCTCACTGTTCTCGGAATGACACGCTTTATGGGAGGGGAGGAGACACAGATTTCTCGCTACGCTCGAAATCGTTATAAAATCACATCTGGCGAAACGAGGAAATTTTATTCGAACATCAAGACTGACTACCCAGGTTTGATGTTTGGAATTTGGTCCCGATAGCTATCGGGATTGGGTTTTGGTTCCGAAATCTATCGAGATTAGGATTTTTGACTTTTTATTTTTGACTTTTGAACTAGCTGAAACCTGGTACAAAAAAACACCCCGCAACCGGAGTGTTTTTTTATAAGAACAATTAAAATCTATTAATCCATTTTCACCATCTTCTGCCGGTAAACCCCGGTAATGGTTTCAATCTTCAGTATATAAGTTCCTTTGGGTAAATCACCTTTCACCAGTACCTGGTTATTCCGCACGGCATTGTCCTGGTAAACCATTTTGCCTGCCGCATCATAGAAACTTACTTTGGTTACTGTGGAAGGGCTGTATATCGTAATCCTGTCCTTGAAAGGATTAGGTCCTGCTGTAACAATATCTGCTTTCTCATTCAGCGCTACACGGGCAATGCTGCTGTAGGTATAGCTGCCGTCTTTATCCAGCATCTTCAGGCGATAGTACACATAGCCGGATAAGCGTACAGGTAAAGCAGAAATCATGTCTGTAAACTGGTACTGGTTGTCGGCGCCGTTGAGTGCTGTTTTTTGCCCGACTTGTGTAAACAGGATACCATCTGTGCTTCTTTCAACCAGGTAACGGTTCATGTTTGTTTCCTCGGCGGTTGACCATTTCACCAGCACATCTGATTGCTGTTTTTCAGCAACAAATTGTAACAGCTGAATCGGCAATGATACATTTTCCGGCCCGAGGATTTCAAAATCATCCACAGCCACTCCGGCTGCATTGGTGTTTACATCTGATTTAAAACGCAATCGGAAACTAACATTGCCCTGGCCTGCGAGGAAGGAAACATCCCGGGTATATTGTGTATAGGCGGCGACTGTTCCGTTAAAGAAGGCTTCATTTACCGGGAAACTGGCATCACCAACCGTATTAGCGAAATTATACCAGCCCGCAGCAACAGTAGTTCCAAGCGGTAACCAGCTTGCACCTTTGTTGGTACTGTATTCCACCCTGAATCCGTCGTAACCGGCTTCGGTAGCAAATTTAGACCAGAACCGCAATGTATAAGTGCCGGGCAAAGTGAAATTATAATTCGGTGTCAGCAAGCTGGCATCTCCGTTGTCTGCGTAATTGGATGCAGTTAATCCGGTCACCCAGGCTGCAGATCCGGCATGTGTTCCGTTCTTACCGGCAATGGCTGAATTTCCCAGTTCCCAGGCTGTGCCTGATGTTGTTTGTGGTCCGAAATCTGCCGTGTTTGTTTCAAAACCACCACCACCGGCAATCGAATAGGGTGTGCCGCGGTTGGGTAATATCTGAACAAATGAATTCTTTGTAAGCGATGAAGCGCCGCCATTAATGCTGAGTGTTACATTGTACACGCCTGCATTAGCATACACATGTGAGGGGTTTTCTGCTGTAGAAGTATTTCCATCACCAAAATCCCAGCTCCAGCTGGTGGCCCTGTATGATTCACTGTTAAACTGAACCGCCATATTCCGGTAAGTCGTTTTGTTGGTTGCTGTGAACAGGGAAGTGGGTGTTGTGAAAACATCTGAACCAAACAAACCACGTCCATGGGTTGCAGCAATGACATATTTATCAGACTGCCTCATCTGCAGCATGTCAACCCTGACATTCGCCAGTCCTGAATTGCTGGCTCCCCACACCGTTGCTCCACCTGCTAAATTATCGGTTGACCAAACGCCGAGTTCAGTGGCAATGATAGCCTGAGCACTGTTTGACGGATTTAACAGAATCCATCTTACCGGCATGTCAGGCAAATTGCCATCATCACTTTTCCAGGTTGTCCCGCCGTCTGATGTTTCCCATATATTGAGGATGCCATAATTGGAATAAGTAACCAGCAGGTGATTGTCATTACCGGTTTCCACTTCCACACAAGTAGGAGTACCTGCAGGAAGACCTGTACTGATATTAGTGGCCGTGGCTGCTCCATTCGCATTATCCACTCTTACTACGCGGCCACTGGATGTACCAAAGAATACCCGGTTGGCTGTATTGGGAGATACCGTTACCGCAGTTACAAAGCCGTTGAATGCAGCTACAGCAACTTGCGAAAAAGTAGAGCCGGTCTGTGCATTGGTCCAGCGACGGTAATTATTATTACCATCACACATATAAAGTATGTTGCCGGTATTGTCGTAATCAGTAGGGCTGATAAAATCACCACCGGTTGTAGTAACATTGGTCCAGCTGGCACCGCCATTGGATGATCTGTAAAAATCATTGTACACGTAAGACGTAAACTGGTACTGGGGCTGGTCCTGGTCAATATGTACAAAAGCACCATCACCACCGGTTACCTGTACACTGCCAGCAATAGAATTGCTGGTGAACTGGTGGGAGCCATTATCCTGCGCACCCGCCAGGTAATAACTCGTTTGGGCAGTAGGGTGGATGGCACAGGAATAGAACTGTGCAGTGATATAATTCGTTCCTTTTGATGTAAGCGTTGGAGAAGCTGCATTGGCATTTGATGTCTGGAAAATGCCACCATCATTCGTGAAATAGGCGATGGTATTGCTGCCTGGTTTGAAACGGATACAATGCTGGTCGGCATGTGCATACTGGTAACCAAAACCGCCATACCAATGCGTTACCTGCGTCCAGGTAGATCCGCCATTGGTTGATTTGAAAATATCTACACCGCCCACAAAAATTTCATCACGGTTCGTTGGGTTAACCGCGATCGTGAGGTCATACCATGCCTGTGTACGGGAGAAATCTGCTGCAGGAATACCGGGATCAGCATCAGCAGGCTCTGTTTGTGAAGTCCAGGTAGTACCGCCATTAACTGTTTTGAGTACACCAGCTACAGCACTGCCGTTTTCGCAAAGTGCATAAACATAGTTTGCATCAGAAGGCGCCGTGGCCAGTTCAATTCTCCCCGCTGTTATGGGAAGTGTTTGTGCAGCAGCAAACGTAACGCCGGCGTTGGTTGATCTATGGACAGAGCCATTCAGAGTTGCAAATACATCACCATTTGCGGCGATGTCAACATCATAACAGAAATTGCTTGCGGCACCGGTAATACCAAGTCCGGTACCAAGTACTTTCGTCCAGGTGGTTCCACCATCCGGTGAACGCTGTAAACCGGAAGCGGTAGCAACTAATACCACACCGGTACTGGTGACAGCCATTTTCTGGCAGTAATAGAAATTAGAATTATTCGTCGCGGATATCTGCGACCAGGATGTGCCGCCATTTACAGATTTCCATACACCTAATCCACGGATACCATCAATATTTCCATATCCTTCACCCGTACTGAGATACATGACTAAGGTGTTTGAAGGATCCTGTACAATATCTGAAATAGACAGATTGCCCATCAGATCGTCAACAGCAGTCCATGCGGGTGAAGCCGCACTGATATCTGTTGTTTTCCATAAACCACCACCTACACTGCCTGTCCAAACCGTATTACCGGTGGCATCATTGGCGTCCACTAAAACAGTTCGTGAACGGCCGCCCTGGTTATTGGGGCCGAAATTTTTCCAGGTAACACCACTTAAAGCGGCACCGGGTCTTTGTTGTCTCCACAATTCATCCCGGTAGGCTTTTGCAGCAACCAGTCTTTCTGTAGGAACAATTCCAAGCGCAGGATCTTTCATCATACGGATATCGCGCTCGAGCATTTCGCGCGGACCATCTTCTTCCGGACGAGCTGATTGATTTGCCTGACGGGGATTCGAGCAGGAAAGTCCTGCCAAGAAAGCAAAAGTGATTACGACAAGGCTGAAAGCCCTGGTACCGGGGGAAAAGTTTCTCATGTGTTGGTTTTAAGAACAATAAAAATAATCAATTATCCAGTATTCTGCAATGAGGATATACATTTAAAAAAATACCGGGTCCCGGGTATGTATTACATGTTAGTTTCCGGTATTTTGGTGTTCTAAAAAATAACAAATGACCGAAGTAAAACAATGGATGAGCTGGGAAGGTGGTATTGACCTCGTAGCTGTCACTTCCCCTGAATTACAAATGCCGAATGTGATTGTACATCTTGGAAGAATGGTGAACACACCGGTTGGTAATGCACCTTCCGGAATGATATTCTGGCAACCCGATCCCCAGGCAGCGCCACTGGTAATGGGTTTTGTAAGTACAGATGAAAAAGTAGGTGCTTATTTCGGACCGAATATTTTTGCCGGCACACCATTTGAAAATGCGCCGGTACTGAAAGCCGACATAAGAATTGACATCACATCCTCTTCCGCCATTTCAACTTGTGTGGTAGGTGGAATCACCTTTGAAGTTGAATTAAGTGATTTCAGCGAACCCTACCTCATTGACCGCAAGCCTTCCGCCATGCCGCCGTTCTACCAGCAGGGCGTGGAGATTCATGCACGTAAAGCAACGTTGAAAGTGAATGGTGAATTGATAAACATTATTATTCCGCCAACTGGTATTAGCGGTGGGCCGGCAAGTGTAGTATCGCCTAATGGTGTGTATGCGCGATAGGTAGCAGGTAGCAGGTTGCAGGTAGCAGGTAGCAGGTTGCAGGTAGCAGGTTGCAGGTTGCAGATTGCAGATTGCAGGTTGCAGATTGCAGGTAGCAGGTAGCAGTTCCGGATAGTGAACTTATGCAGGTTGCAGGAAACTGGTAACTGGCAACTGGTAACTGGCAACTGGAAACTGGTAACTGGCAACTGGCAACGTAAAATAATCCCTGAGAAAAGGCTGTTAGCAGTATGCTGGTGGCCTTTTTCTTTTGTGATGCAAAAAGCTACCTGTTCTTCTTTACCCCGGGTTAAAACCCGGGGCAATAATGAGTAAAGCTTTACAGCAAGTTTCCCCCATAGAATTTCTTTGTATGCGCAGGCCTGGGGCTAAAGCCCTGAAATTGTTTTCATTTCTAATCTTAAGAAAAAATCATCCGGGACTTTAGTCCCTTTACCAAACGAGATAAAGATGAGTTATTGGTTGAGTGTATCCGGCGGTAAGTAATTTAACATTGAGGATGATATGCTGCCAGTTTCTCTTTGCCCCGGGTTTCAACCCGGGGTAATCAGTAAAACAGGCACAAAAAAAGAGGCTGCCTCTCATGAGACAGCCCCGGGACTGTAATTCAACTTAACCAATTAACCAGTAAAAGTTATTTCAGTTTAGTAATCTGCGTGTCAACCACCGTACGTGTTTCATAATTGATCACGTAGCTGATTTTCTCACGGCTTTTTTCACACCATACATCAAAATGGATGTCTTCTTCACCGATTTCATTCCTGTCGAACAGGAAAGTCTTGGTGAAGTTGCCGCCGATAATCCTTTCACGATACAGTGAGTTGTTGTTGCCGTCGCGGATGATGATAGTATACACTTCATCAATAGCACCGGTGTTCACCTGTAATTGGAAAAGCGGGCGGTTTTCCTGTGTGCCCAGGTACTTCAGCTCAATAGGAGCTGCGGGCGGTATGGTGGCCGCCTGTACACTGGCGGTAGTCAGCGCTGTGAATACCGTGAAAACGCAATTGCAATAAGCCTGTTGTTAAAAAAATCCTCTTCATAGTTCAAAGTTTAATAGTTACAAAATGGGTTCCGAAATAAAAGTCTTGAGGCGGCAATCGGGGCAAGGGCGTTAAAACCAGATAAGTAGTCCGGCTGGCAGTATTTTCGTTTGACAGGTCAAAACTACGGGCCCGGATCACAGCCTCCAAACAAACAAAAGGGCACTGATCGTATGCTCAAATCCAAATTTTGGAATCGAAATAGATTGATAAGCAATGTGTTGTAAAATTCCTGCTATGATGTCCAAACACTGATTCGGCCTGTAAATCCGGCTCCAAACCGGATGTTTTTGGTGTTCTTTACGTCAAATTCAATGGAAAACCGGGATTTTGATGAACGGTAAAAATCCTGTGTTGGTAAATTGTTGAATATCAGGGTGATTTGGAGTGTTGAGAATTTGGGATTTCATTTATTTCGGGAGGTGGAAAAAAACATTACCTTCAACCCGATTCACTACATAACGCATTGAAAACTAGAGTGAACCAAATATTCATTCGGTTGTTATATATAATAAGATACCTGAACCAATAGCTTGGGGAAGTGTAAAAAACAGGAGATAAATATGGCATTTAAAAAAGACGAAATTGAAATTATTGAACCAAAGGAGATATGGGTGGGCAAAAAAGATGCCCCTGTATCTTTAGTTGAATTTGGTGAGTATGAGAATGAAGAGTGTGCGAAAGCAAATGAAATCGTGAAGCAGTTACTGGAAGAATATGAAGGAAAGATCCGTTTCCAGTTCCGCCATTTTCCGCTTACGCTCGTGCACCAGCGCAGTATGAAAGCCAGTGAGTCTGCAGTAGCAGCCGCACAGGAAGGAAAATTCTGGGAGATGCATAACGTGTTATTCAATAACCGCCGCAACCTGGGAACTACCAGCCTGAAACTCCACAGCAAGGATGCAGGCGTGAAGAACAAAAAATTCCTGGATGATCTCGTGAACGGTGTATTCGGATGGCAGGTGCAGGATGACCTGAAAGAAGGAATCAACCGTGGTGTGAAAGAACTCCCTGCATTTTTTGTGAATGATGTACGTGTTACAGGCAAAGCCACATTTACAAATCTCGCAGCCGCGATCGAAGCAGCCCTGAAGAAACCAAAGAAAAAAACACCGGCCGCCAAACAGCGCGCCTGATTAATATCATTTCTTATTGAAACCGCCGGAAGGCGGTTTTTTTTGTATCCGTCTTGTCCCTTACAGATTGTATTCCTCTTTAAATGTTAGGGCCTCCGGGACTTTAGTCCCACCAATGCTTTTGCTAAAAAGCAGCTATTTATAGCATGCTGTAAAAGGAGTAAAATCAGTTTGATAATTAAAGATAGCTTCCCGGCTTCTTTGTTGCCCCGGGTTTAAACCCGGGGCAAGAGTAGGTGCAGTTTCAATGATTTCCATTTTTGTTATTATCTCTTATGAAGATAAAGCCAGGGGCTAAAGCCCCTCAACAGTTTTCATAGATTTATATGTTCATTGAATAAGTCTTCCGGGACTTTAGTCCCCTCTGTGCATTTACTTATTAGGTTTGGTTATAGTACTCAGTTAAAAGGTTTGTAACTGCTCACTTCTTGCCCCGGGTTTAAACCCGGGGCAACCCCTGCATTTTGCAGCGAATGTTTTACAAGTGAAATAGATAACCGGCATATTCACGTCTGCCAAAAACTCCTTTGAATGTGGCTCGGGAATGGGACTAAAGTCCCGGCAGGCTTTTCAATAAACTGAGCCTTGCCATTGGTTTTACCCTGCAACCCGCTGTATACCCATAAAAAAAAAGCCGCCTCTGTTGAGGCGGCCTTTTGAAAAGTTGGAATCAATTACCAGCGATTGCCTGAATTACCACCAGAATTACCTGAGTAAGACGGACGGCTGGGACGCTGTGATGTTGTTCTTTCTTCACGGGGTTTTGCAACGCTTACGCGGATTGCACGACCGTCAACAGTTGCACCATTCAGCTCATCGATAGCTTTATTGGCAGCAGCATCATCACTCATTTCCACGAAACCGAAACCTTTGCTGCGGTTAGTGAATTTGTCCATAATAACTTTGGCAGATGTAACTTCTCCGTACTCTGCGAAATAACTTCTTAAGTCTTCATCCGTAACGGCGAAGCTTAAATTCGAAACATAAATGTTCATTGTAAAAAATTAACTAATAAATAAAAATACTTGAGAAAAACGCAACGTAGAGACTGACTATCTATTAGCAGGAAATGCTTAGCAGAAAAAATCGTTCACTTACAAAATGCTGAATAACTCAAATTAACTTGGCGAAGATAGGCTATTTCATCTGAATGCAGGGATTATCTTTTATCCAGTGTTAAGATGGTGATAATCGTTACCTGTTACCAGTTCCAGTTGCCAGTTGCCAGTTACCAGTTACCAGTTGCCAGTTCACGCACGTTAACGGCTAGCAACAACTTACAATTGACAGTTTACAGGTAACTGGTAGCAATTATCGTTTACCAGTGTTAAAATGGTGATAATCGTTACCTGTTATCTGTTGCCAGTTACCAGTTTACACGCGTTAACGGCAAGCAGTGGTTTATTACTAATAGGTAACAAATTAAGTGTAACAAGTAATGTATTACTGGCAACTGGTAACTGGTAACCGGCAACTTTTTCACCGGAATATATCAACTATAAAGGACCAACAACTAACCAGCCGGTGCCTCCACATTAAACGGGTTCACTTCCTCCTTCTTCCTCACCCCAAAATTATATCTCAAATTCAGTCCAAACCGGCGTGAATCAGATTTACGCACAGCCCCGGCATGGATACTGCCCTGGTTAATGGTGAAGTCGTTGCGGTTGGTGAGGAAGATATCATTTACGCTGAGTGTAACAGTCAGTTTCTTTTTCAGGAACATGCGATTGATGCTTGAACTGAGTGATCCGAAACTGGAGAGTTCATAGAACTGCTGCTGGCCTTTGAAACGGACAAAACCATTTACGGTTAGGGTAGATAATTTATCGAGCTTGAGCGTATGGTAGGTGAATAAAGTCCAGGTGCCTTTTTTAAACGACAATGGTTTGTTTTCATACAACCCCTGGTAGAAATTATGATTGTACTGTGCACCTAACACAAAAAAGTATTTGCCGCCGGGTGGGAGGGCGCCCATCCCGCGCAGGTACCACTCTTTGTTCTTTCCTAAATTATCATACGTGCGGTAGGCGGTGCTCCGGCTGCTATCTGCCTGATAAATCACATTGGTGAAAATATCTTTCGTGTCATTGATACCTGCAGCCAGCAGCGGCGTCTGGTCAACACTCACATTAAACTCATAGTTATTCGTGAACTGCGGACGCAATGCCGGATTCCCTTTCTCCGACATGTAAGGATCTATATACCGGGCAAAAGGATTCAGCTGTTCGTATTGCGGCCGGGTAATCGTGCGGCGGTAAACGAGATAGGCGCGGAGTTCATAGCCGGCAATGGACATCAGCTTATTGCTCAGGTATACATAAGGGAACAAATCAGTACGGTGAATCGAAAACCGGGAATAGGCAGGCACTTGTTGGGTACCGGTCATGTTCGTGTTTTCCACCCTGAATCCTGATTTAATAACAAAGTTTTTTCCGAACGTCCGCGTGCCCTGCGCATAAATGGCATTGATGTTCTCGGTGTAATGGAACGTATTCGTACGGCCGGAATCCACCAGAGGTGTTCCGCCGGAGGTGGTAAAATATTTCGCTTCATTGCGGAAATCGGAAGCAGAAATCCGGAACCCGGTTTCCAGGGTGAATTTTTTAGTGTGCTTTAATTTCAGGTCGCTTTTGATAGTAATCGCATGACGCCGGTTATCCTGTTCCCCATCACCGGAAAAAGATCGCACAAACGGTATCGTAAAAGCAGTTATATAATCCTGGGCCGACGTGTTTTTCATCCAGGTATAAAAGAAATCAGTTTTCCATTCACTCCCGGTTGTGTCGGGCTTGTATTTAAACTCGATGCCGTTTTGCCAGTAATAGCTGTTTCCTTTGTTGGTAACGGTATTCAGGTTGTTTGACAGTTTCTGTGGCGTGAGTACATCAAAAATGTCACTCTGGTTTTTTGTATTATTATTGAAATGGTTCAGACTGGCACTTCCTGCAAAATCATACGACCATTTTTTACTCAATGGCCCTGCCAGTCCATACCCCGCAAAATAAACGTTGCTATGGTAAAGGGTGGCGGCATCCTGTGACAGCAGCGAATCCACCGTAAATGCCCTGTCGGTAACAATCTGGTCATAGCTGTTCCGGTTATTGAAATTGAAGTTCACGAAAGAACTTTTCTCGCCATCATTATTATTCAGGCTCACACCCGTATACTGGTTGCCGTAATTCCCTTGTTGCATTCCCGCATTCACACTGCCTGTCATGCCGATCTTAACCCCTTTCTTTAAAACTACATTCACCACACCACCACTGGCACTCGCATCATAACTGGCCGAAGGGGACCTGACAATTTCTATTCTTCCAATGGCATTGGGTGGCAGGCTCTTCAGCAACGTGGCCATATCCGCCGCACTCATCTTCATCTCCCTGCCGTTTATCTGAACCGAAGCCGGTGTCAGGCTGTTGATAAAAATATTCCCGTCCTGGTCCACAAACAACCCCGGCACTTTTTCTATCACTTCATAGCCGCTCGTGGATGTGGCCGCCAGGTTCTCCGGTTCCACAATCAGTTTATCATCTTCCTGCCGCATAATCGGTCGCTTCGATATAACCGTCACCCCTTCCATGATCTTTGATGCATTTTTTGCAATCATAGTATAGGTTGTCCCTGCAGCCGGGGCCATTATTTTCAACGTCGCCGGATGATAACCCACGCCTGTTGCAACCACTTCATAAGGCCTGCCAGCCTGCAGCTGAAACGAGGCATAGCCGTTGCTGTCCGTCATGGCATAAAAACGTTCCAGCGTATCAATGGAATTCGTCACCGCTACCGTGGCTCCAGTCAGGGGCTCTTTTACTGATAATAACATGGAATTTGATGGTCACCTTTTTAATCACTGGTTCCTGGGCATGCAGGGTAAGGGCGGAAAAAAGGGAGAGGATGAAAATGTATAGTTTAGGCATGGTTGGGAGTGGGGCAAAACTAAGGAGTAAGGGGTAGAAAAATGATAGATGAATGTTAAACTTGATGAGGTTATTTTACCACAAGGGACACAAAGGAAATACACAAAGTTCACAAAGGGTCTAACTTTGTGCTGTGTCCCTTGGTGTTGGGGGGTTTTATTACATTCTCTGACTCTTTGTGGTAAAAAATTCTTTATTTTTATTCCTTGATTAAATTCATCGCCACCATACACAAATTCGGCTCCAAGGGAGAAAAAACCGGCTGGACCTACATCGAGATCCCCGCCGACCTCGCCCAGCAACTCAAACCCAACAACAAAAAAGAATTCAAAGTAAAAGGCAAGCTCGATAAACATCCCATCACGCGCATGTCACTCATCCCCATGGGTGGTGGCATTTTTATACTTGTACTGAATGCGGATATCCGGAAAGCCATTGGTAAAAAGCACGGCGCGATGGTGCAGGTGCAATTGGCGGTTGACAACAGCGCATTTGTTTTCAACAAAGATTTGATGGAATGTCTCCATGATGATCCTGCGGCCGAGACATTTTTCAATTCACTGACCGGATCGCACCAGCGCTATTTTTCCAAATGGATTGATTCAGCCAAAACAGAACCCACCAAAGTGAAACGGATCGCCATGGCGGTGAATGCACTGTCCCGTAAAATGGGATATCCGGAAATGATCCGTGCATCTGCACGGGAAATCCTGATTATTTAAATGGATTGGAATACTTCACATCCGTAATCATTGCCTGGTCTGTCAGTGTTTTCAGGAATGCCACCAGTGCGGCCCGGTCGGCCACACTCACATTCATCAAACGCACATTCCCATTGGGCAACCGGAGCTGCGGGGACAGATTCGGGTGATTCTGCACACCGGAATTATAATGCTCTACCACTTCTTCTAATGTCCTGAATCGGCCATCATGCATGAAGGGGGCAGTCAACTCCACATTGCGGAGTGAAGTCGATTTAAAGGTGGCGTCCTTATTGGTATTATTGGCAACCGCACCAAATCCACGGTCAACCGTTACTGCATCAAGACCATTGTTTTTTTCCTGCGGTGCGGTAAAAGTTTCACTGCCATGACAGGCTGCACAACCACCAATACCAGTCAGGAAAATTTCCTTGCCGCGGTTTTCCTGGGCAGTGAAATTCGGGAACGGGGCATTCGGTGGAGGGGCCGGTGCAGCAGGTAAAGTGCCACGGCCTGCATCATATTTCGACTGGTAAGAAATAATAGACCGCACAAACTGGGCTAATGCCAGCGATACCCGGTCGCTCGTAATATTGGCATCCCCAAACGCTTTCGTGAAAAGCGATGGATAATAGGTCAGCCCGCGGAGTTTGGTTTCAAGTCCCGCCAGCGTCATACCCATTTCTGTATGATCCTGCACCGGCATCAGGGTTTGTATCTCCAATGTGGCCGCACGCTGGTCCCAGAAAAAACTACCAGCGGGATAATATTTGGCATCTGTCAGTCCCATGGAATTCCTGCCGGTTAGCCCGCCATTAAATCCAATACTCAGCCGGCCGGTGTCGGAAAAGGCATTGGCCTGCTTGTGACAGGATGCGCAGGAAATGGTATTATTAAAAGACAGGTTTTTATCATAAAACAATACACGGCCCAGTGTGGCGCCGTTGTCGGAGATCTGGTTATTGGCCGGGGTATTGATTTGTCCGTTTATACCCGGGTTGTTCAGGTAACCGGGTAAAACAGGATTACTGTAATTAAAAGGAGAGGCGGGCAGGTTGAGTACCGCGGCTACCGGGTCATTCGTTCCGCCGCTGACCGGGTTACCAGACAGGTCGGAACTTTTTTTACAGGCAATCAGTACCAGGGCAATGCTGACACTTGTAATAATCAGTTTACGCGGGGCTCGTTGAATCATGGTGGTGGTGTTATTCCCGCTTCAGACCTATTCCTGCTGCGGGGGTTTAAAATAACAAAAATTTTCTTTTTCCGGCGAATCCGGGGTTTTCATGCAGACGCGGCCGGGAATAAAAATCCTTCTCGCGATAAATTCTTTTTCTTTGCAACATGATTTCTTCTATCAGTGATTTTAACCAGCCCTTTTTTATCGGAATAGCAGGCAGCGGCATGAGTGCCCTCGCGCAATACCTGCAGGAAGCAGGCAAAACCGTCAGCGGCAGCGACCGCCTTTTCCATCCCGGTGAAGCCAATGAAACCCGTGAAAAACTGGAAGCAGAAGGCATCCTTTGTTATGAACAGGGCGGGGATGGCATCCGTCCCGGCACCGACCTGGTGGTCGCATCCACCGCCATCGAGGATTCTGTTCCCGAAATAAAAAGGGCAAAAGAATTAGGTATACCCATCCTGCGCCGTTCAGAACTACTGGCACTGATTGCTGCCAGTAAAAAAACAATAGCCGTCGGTGGCACCAGCGGTAAAAGCACCACCAGTGCGATGCTCTTCCAGATTCTCGAAAAAGCAGGACTCGAACCCGGCATTATCAGCGGAGCCGGATTGGTTGAACTGATCCAGCAGGGAAAAATCGGTAATGCGCAACTCGGTCATGGTGAGTGGCTGGTGATTGAAGCAGATGAAAGTGATGGCTCCATTGTTCAGTACAAACCGGAAACCGGTTTATTGCTGAACATCGATATGGATCACCAGGAAATGGATGAACTGATGCGCATCTTCGGCATCTTCCGCCAGAACAGCAAACATTTTGTGGTGAACCGGTCGCATCCGTTAGCAGCGGGTTTGTCTGTGGATGCATCCAAAGATTTCAGTCTGGACAGTACCACCGGTGCCGGCTATATTGCCACTGAATACGAACAGCAGGGCATGCATATCCGTTTTGAAATAAACGGTGTTCCATTCGAATTGAAAATGCCCGGCAAACACAATATGGAAAATGCTTTAGCAGCATCAGCAGTTGCTGCATCCATGGGTGTGCCACTCGAAACCTGTGCACTCGCATTGTTATCCTACCAGGGTATTTACCGGCGCCACCAGGTGCTCGGTGAAAAAAACGGTGTATGGCTGGTGGATGATTACGCACACAATCCCGTTAAATGCGCCGCAGCCATCCAGGCCTGCCAGCCCGTGGCCTCCAAAGTCATTGCCTGGTTCCAGCCGCATGGCTATAAACCCACCCGTTTCTTACGCCAGGAATTTGTAAAAGAATTTGCACGCGTGCTTCGCCCCGAAGATGAAGTGTGGATGAGTGAAATTTATTATGCCGGCGGAACAGCCGTAAAAGATATTTCTGCAGAAGACCTGATTAATGATTTGAAAGCGCTTGGGAAGAATGCATTTTTTGTGGAAGACCGGAATCAGTTTTTAGAAACGGTAAGGCCGCATTTTACAAATGATACGGTGTTGTTGCTGATGGCGGCGCGGGATCCGGGGTTGGAAGAATTTGCAAGGCAGACGTGGAAGCAATTGTAAGTTTTTTTTACCACAAAGATCACAAAGGAATACACAAAGGCCACTAGTTATCCTACTTTGTGAACCTTGCGCGCCCGCCGAAGCGAAGCGGAGGAGGGTGTATTCCTTTGTGTCCTTTGTGGTTAATTGTATTTAAATATTTACGCCATCTCCGCCGCATGCCTCGTCATATACCACCCCAGTCCTATTAACAACGCCGGATTCATCTCCGCCCCCGGCATTGTACACACCATCACCGGCGCCTTCTCCAAATCTCTATACAGCTTCACTTCTGGACCAGCCGAAGCATCTAATTTGTAATAATATTTTTCTTCTTCCATTTCAATGAAACGGTTTCCGTCTTCAGTGCCCAGCTCACAAACTTTTTGTCCGTATTCATTCCTGACTACCGTTTTGTGTTTGCGGAAACCTTCCTGGCGGATGAGTAATACCCTTTTCTCGCCGTCTGACTCAACACGTACTGAATTTGAAAAAGGATGGAAGACCAATGTCAGTAATTCACGGGAAGCATCATTTAAATGATACACTTCGTTAGCGGATAAAGAAGGAGTTTTTTCCCATTGCATGGTTGTTGATTTTGTAGTAAAAATTACCACCGTTATCCTTCATAAAATCACCGGAACATAAATTTAATAGTAACTTCATATTGGAGCGTAAATAGTGCATATCCGGTGGAAAATCCGGCACTAATCCACAATTGTTGAACTAACTTGAGTATTATGAAACTGACAATCAGGGAGATTGGATTTCTGGAGAAAGCCATTGCGCTTTCCCGGAAGGGGATGTTATCCGGGCAGGGCGGGCCTTTTGGCTGCGTGATTGTGCGGGGAGACGAGATTATCGGGGAGGGCAGCAATGCGGTTACTTCGACCAATGACCCCACGGCCCATGCCGAAGTAGTAGCCATCCGCCAGGCCTGTAAAACGCTGGGAACTTACCAGTTAACGGGCTGTGAAATCTATACCAGCTGCGAACCCTGTCCCATGTGCCTGGGTGCCATTTACTGGGCGCGCCCCGACCGGGTGATTTATGCCAATACCAAACAGGAAGCCGCAGCTATAGAATTTGATGATGACTTTATTTATAAGGAAATCAATACGCCGATGGGAGAGCGGAAAATACCTTTTATACATTACCCTCATCCGGATGCGTTGAAGGTTTTTCAGGATTGGCACAATTGGGATGGCAAAAAGAAATACTAGAATTAGCGAAATAAATTCCAAAACACAAATTCCAAATTCCAAACGTCTAACCTGCATACCCAGTTTAGAAGTTTGGAATTTGTGTTTTGGAATTTGGGATTTCTTAAATTCAGGGTTTCATCATCCTGTGAATCACAATATAACTCAGCACAATCAGCAACAAAAGAATCAGAAGGGAAATATATAACCAGGGCTGGTCTTTAATCCTCATCTTCTCCCGCCGTGCTTTTTTCTTAGCGGTTTTCTTTTTCAGATCACGGTTGAGCATTTCCACCATATACTGGATCTGCTGTTTGTCTTTGATCTCCTGCAGCCCGTCCACAGCATCTTCTTCAAAATCATCCTGCATGATCAGTTTTTCCACTTCATGTTTTTTCTCTTCACTCAGTTTGCCCTGCAGGTAAAGCAGCAGGGTTTCCTGGTCAACTTCGGTGGACAAATGGGATAATATGTCTTTATAATTCTCGGGCATTTATTTACGGGCGGTTTGCTCCGCCAGTTTTTTTTCAATCATGATTTTCAGGTTCCGTTTTCCGTTCTGGATATAACTTTTTACCTGTAACAGGTTGAATCCGGTTTCTTCGCTGATGTCCTGGTAACTTTTCTTTTCCAGGTAGAACAAAGTTACACATTGCCTTTGCTCGGTTCCCAGTTCTTTCAATGAGGCTTCCATCAGGTCAAGCGTCAGGTCATTCTGCTGCAGGGCCTGTTTATCCATTTCCGGTTCCGGGGTGGCGGTCAGTTTCTCATGCAGTTCAGTGGTGATTTTCCCGGGTCTGTCGCGCAGTTTCATCAGGCAGTGGTTTTTGGCCACCATGTAGAGCCAGGATTTAAAATACTCCACTTTGTATTTATGGAGTTCCTGGATCACTTTCAGGAAGATCTGCTGTACGCTGTCTTTCGCCTCTTCTTCATTCTTCAGGTACTTCATGCACACACCGAGCAGCAGGAGCGTATAACGTTGCAGCAGGATACCCAGCCATTCGTTATCGGAATCGTGCCGGAACCGGTCCAGCAGCTCCTGGTCGCTCATATGCCCGTATTGATCTTCCTTCACGGCCGGAAAATAGTTATTTGTTTTCAGTTAGATGCAGACTGGCCGCAAATCAATAAAAAAATCAGGGATTGAATCATTATATTAGTTGAAACTTTTTCCGATGGAATATGGTATTGTACAGGTCCCGGCCGCCCCGGTCCGCCGCCGCCCCGGTCACGCCCGGGAAATGGTGAACCAGTTGCTGTTTGGCGAAACCGTGAAAGTGCTCAGGGAGCGGCGGGAAAGCTGGGTCAAAATCCGCAGCCTCCACGACCACTACGAAGGCTGGATGACCAGCAATATGCTGGCACCAATTGATGCTAAAAATGCAAAAACACGGAGCATCTATGCCGCCTCCGGACTCCTGAATGAAATCAGGGTAGGAGAGCAAACCATGCACCTGCCTTTTGGCGCTTCCCTGCCGTTTTTTGACCAGGGCAAAGGCCAGCTGGGGGAAACAAACTATACCTACAGCGGCTTTTACCTGAACCGCGATGAATCCCGCGCCACCGCCAGCCAGCTCGAAGCCCTGGCCCGTCCCTGGCTGAATGCGCCCTATCTCTGGGGCGGCCGCACACCCTTGGGCGTTGACTGCAGCGGGTTTGTCCAGGTACTTTTTAAAATGACCGGCATTGACCTTCCCCGCGACACCTGGCAACAGGCCCAGGACGGCCGCTCCGTCAAAAAATTCAGCGATGCCGCCGCCGGCGACCTTGTCTTCTTCGACCGGGATGAAGATATTGTGCACGTGGGCATGCTGATTGATAAAGACCATGTGATTCATTCATCAGGCAAAGTGCGGATAGATGTGATAGATAGGAAGGGGATAGTGGATGTGGAGACGGGGAAGTATGGGGTGAGGTTGAGGGCGATACGGAGGTTGTTGGA